>CAZAVU010000013.1:0-42206 GCA_964488805.1 uncultured Odoribacter sp.
CGCCTGAATTTGGTGTTTTCCAGAATAACTCCCAGAAATCTTCCAATCCGGCAGCGCCACCGCCATCATCCTGTGCGTGCAGAAACTCGGTAGGCATGTAAATTTTGCCTTCAGCAAATATCTTTTGTGAACTGTAATAATTCTCGTAGTGGTTGCAGTCGATACCATTAAAATCGTTACCCGGACGGTGATGCGCGTGAATGACCGGCCGTGCTGATTTGTCGTAAATAGCAAAATCATCGTCCAACTCCTTGTTGGTGCCGCCTTCGTTGCCGTTGCTCCAGAAAATAATCGACGGATGATTACAGTCGCGGATCACCATTTCCTTGACCAGTTTGGCGCCGGGAGCCGTGGCATAGGCATTTTGCCAACCAGCCAGCTCGTCGAGCACATACAGGCCGAGAGAATCGCAGTAATTCAGGAAACTTTTGTCCGGCGGATAATGCGAGCAACGAATGGCATTCATGTTCATCGATTTGATCAGCTTCACATCGTCAAGGTTAATCTGATCGTTCAGGCAGCGACCAGTTTCGGGCCAGAATGCATGACGGTTGATGCCTTTCATTTTGATTTTGGTGCCATTCAGGTAAATGCCGTCACCCTGACGGATTTCGATGGTACGGAACCCGAATTTTTCAGAGGTCGAATACAATTCTGTCTTGCCATTTTTCAGCGAAACACGAACAGTGTATCGATTAGGCGTTTCGGCTGTCCACAATTCAGGATTTGCAACTTTGCAACTCAAGGTTACCAGCGAATCTTTACCGCTGGCATTGCAGGTGGCAACTACCTTATTTTTTGAATCGATGATTTCGGCCGAAACGGTTCTGGTTTCTTTCAGATTTTGGAGGAAAACATCCATTGCAAACTGTCCATCGGCTTTGGCATCAATAGCCACACGCGGAATAAACTCCTGCGGAAATGCTTCGAGGTAAACCGGACGGAAAATGCCGCCAAACACCCAGTAATCGGCAAAACGCTCAGCACGGTTCACCGAAGGATCAGCCGACATCTTGCTAACTGTGATTTCCAGTAAATTAGACTGCCCGAACTTCAGTTTATCGGTAATGTCGTAGCGAAACTGGTAAAAAGCGCCCTGATGAATTGGTCCGGCCAATTGCCCGTTGATCTTCACCTCAGTGTCGGTCATCGAGCCTTCGAAAACAATGAAAACTTTCCTATTTTTCCAGTCTGCCGGAACCTGAAAAGTGTATTTGTACATGCCCTTTTCGTCGGCAAACTTGAACTTTTTGCCGTAGGTGCGGTAATCGCGACCATAGTCGTATTCGCCAAATCCCTGCTGTTCCCAGTGCGACGGCACTTCAATCTTCGACCAAACTCCACTGTTTCGTCCCGAAGTGCAGAAAAACTCCCAGGTTTTGGTGTGGGTGTTATCGGTTCCGGAGAGGAAAAGGGTTTGTTTTTGAGCAAAGGAGGAAATAGAAAGGAGGAGCAAAAATAAAAGCCCCCTAAATCCCCCGAAAGGGGACTTTGTTGGTCGCGATGGTATATCTTTTTGATTGATTTTTTTTCGGTTAATCATTGTGTTTTTCTGGTGTTTCTAATATGGTCTTTGATTTTGGCGAATACAGGTTACCCCTGACAGGGTTTAAAACCCTGTCAGGGGTAAAAATCCACTAGAAATCTTTTGTCAATCCTTCCCATTTCACGTTCCATTTGCCGTCTTTTGGGAAGCCAGGATTTTCAACCTCACAACCCTCCCATCCGGCGCACATCAGCGAAATGGTCTTTAGAAAACCACCGTTTCCGGGCAAATAAATGCGCAGGCGCGAACTCTGGTAATTGTGCCCGTTTTTCAGGTAGGTATTTTTCTGAACGTCTTTCAGCAAAGCTTCCAGCGCGATTTCGGGTTCGATCAGTCGGGTGGCGCACATGGCTACCATCGGGTAATCCCAGCCCCAGGTAGTTGGCCAGTCCCAGTTGCTCATCACCTTTTTCAGGGTGGCACGCATCACTTCCGGATCAACTTTATCCCACATCGGCAGGATACCAACCGTTCCGGTTACCATCGGGTGATCGGTGATTGCCCGTGGATTGGTGTACGAATCGGATGCTCCGGAAATGCCCAAATACAAGCCGTTTTCCTGATCGGGAGCAGCCATGTTGTTGCGAACATCTTCCCAAAGCGGTTCGGGTTGCATGTTCAGGCGTTTTCGCCATTCCTGCGCAACAGTCAGCCCCCAGTGCCAATAGGCTAATTCAAACGGTGGATTCATCGTGGTTTCGCGTTTCCAGTGTTCCTGCGCCGGAATGAGCGGAGGCAAAAGATTATATACTTTTCCGCTTGAATCGGGCACCGCGAAATCGGCCATAAACTCGGCCGTCGCAAAAACCAGGTCCTTGTATTTATTCAGAATTTCAGGAGAAGGGTTGCTGCGGTATAACTGTTCGGCCATGTAAATGAAGTGCGGCTGTTGCCAGATCAAATAACTGCCCACTCCTGAAGGACTATTCTGACCTTCCGGTCCGACCATCTTTGGCCAGCGAATACCTTTAAAACCCTGCAATTGTGCCGTTTCGAGCGCTTTGTGATAGATGGTCTGGTACCAGTCCAATTGTTTGACCAAATATTCAGGATGCCCCCAGTTGGCAAAATGCGCAGAGTGCCACCAATGCATTTCGAGGTGCGCTTTGCCGTACCAGCTGTTGTACACCAAACCAGTTTCCTGCGGCGGCATATTGCCCGAATTCTGAATCTTGGTAAGGTACTGCGACAACACAAAACGCCGCTCCAATTCTTTGGCACGAGGATCGGTACATGCTGAAAAATCTACGACACCGCTGGTTTCCCAGAAGTTTTTCCAGCCATCCAAATTTTCTTTTTCTGTTTCAGCAAAGGTTGGCAGCTTTTCATCATTCGTTTCCGGAGCAAACAAACAGCTAAATTCGATTGAATTGCCAGCTTTTGGCGACAATACAAAATGATGCTTTTCTGTCTCCTGAAGTTCGGCCTGACCTGCCCAATCCATTTTTACCTGGTAGCGATCATTATCCAAAGTCCTTAGTATTTTCGCGCTGTTCTCCCCCGCTATTTTCAGTTTCGATTCGTGTTTGTCAACCGAAGCAAAATCGTAGCCCGAATGCGTATTGACCGGCACAGCATACGGGAAAATCCATTCCACTTTCAACTGCCCTTTTTCAATGAGCGGCGAACTGATTTTTGCCGAAACCATATCTTTTTGCTGATGAGCGAAAACCTCCACTTTTACCGGCTGACCTTCCACCTGAAACTCGCTGTTAATGCGTCCTTCCCAAAGGTTGAGCTGCTGCTTAGGTTGCTGAATATCGGCCAGTTTCACTTCCGTACCATCTGATTTCTTCAGGAGTAAACGAATGACTCCCAACTGCAAACGCTGCGGGTTTTCGCGGAAATAATTGGTTGCTTCGGCGTCCTTCCCCGATTTGGCATTCTGGGCCAGATAAGGAACTTTTCGTCCGCGATAATCGGAATACGCGGCACTTTGCATGATGTTGAAATTCTCCGTGTTCGGGAAAGTGTGCCAGCCCCAGTTCGACTGTGTTCCAAGGGTCACACCGTTTTCGTATTCCTTGTAAAACGTTTGCAGACCGGTAATGTCGGCAGTAAAGGCAAAATTGCCATTTCCAACCGACAAACTGGCCAGTGTATCTGGTTGATCAACCACGACGTTGTTTCGGGAAACCAAGGCAAACCTGTCGATTTTCGCCGGTTTTTGCGCCGACTGGCATCCCACAAAAGCCAGGGCAATGAGAAATAATTTAGTTTTTGAACTACATAGACTCATAGGACTCATTAGATTTAGTTTTGTTTTTATTTTAGCTATATCACACAGAATGTTATACACAAGACCAATTCAATACCCCGGTCTTAAAAAGTGAATAAAAGTCAATGTGATTCATACTAAAACTTTAGCGTATGAAGCGGAGCCAGAGTTACCGGGCCAATCAATCCTGATTCCTGAGGTTCCCACCTCAGCGTAGTAAATAACCCATCGGCATCACGGTTTAAAGCATCTTTCGCCGGAAAATTCACATTGTAGAAGATTTTATACTTCTCCCCCTTACGCTCCATATCGGCAATGCGGTTACCCATCAGGTTGGAAACGGCAATTTCCAATGTGTTTTCATCTTTCAGATCTGCGGCAGGAATGTCGACAGTAAATGGTGCCGCTATCAGGGTTGCCAGTTCCTTTCCATTCAGGATAACCCGGGCACTGTGTGCCACTTTGCCCAGGTCGAGACGATAATATTCAGCATCTCCGGTAGGTTTGGCAAACGAGGTTTTGTAAACTGCCGTTCCTGAAAACGCTTTATAGGAATTACCTTCAAGTGCTGTCCAAGACCCTAATTTGGAAAGTTGAACCGGTTGCGGCAACACGGGTCCACCGCTTTGGAAACTCAGCATCCAGTTTGCGTTTAATTCGGGCTTTTCAATCGATGGCTTGCGATATGGCAATTCAGGAACATTAACCTTTTCCTGAAAAAGCTGAACGATGCAACTTTCGCCGGGTTTGAGCTGAAGGTAAACTTCACCCGATTCTCCGGCACTTTTACTTCTTGCTTTTCCAAAACTTCCAGTCATCGGATTATAACAAACAGCCGAACCAACTCTGGATTCTAGCCTGACCATCCGATCAATGTTTTCCCCACCACGGTTTGCAATGAAATAAGTAGAAGTATTTCCATCCAACCGACGCACACATTGCAAACCCTGATCAAACATGGATTCGCGGCGTATTTTGGCTTTGGCCAGTATGTCTGACAGGTTTCCCATGAGAATTTGTCCTTTCCCGACTTTTGCCCGCTGAACAGTTATTGAAACCGTTTCAAACTTCAAGGCTTTTTTCATTTTCTGGAAAAGCGTTGAACGGACATTCAAATTACTGAGGCCGGGTACATCCAACGGCAACTGCTCCATCAACACGGTAGCGCCGTTGTTTGCCAGATTAACCACTTTTTCAAATGTTTCAACAGGCATCAGCTTCGCAGGAGGCAATAAAATGGTCTGATAGCTTGCGCCACCAGTCAGGATTTTGCCTGAAGCCGTTTCCAGTTTGGCAATCTGACGATCAGAAATATAGTCGAACGCATAACCTTTGCGGAAAAGCATATCGGCAGTTTCACGAACAACAGATCCCTTGGCTGCGCCATCGAAATGCAGCAGCAACGATTTTCCGCGTACCGCATATTCATCAGCAATGGGGTAATACAACAAAATATCGTTGTCCGGTTTGCCGGCCTGAAGAAACGACTGCGAGCGGGCAATGTAAGTGTTCAAAGCCCCGAAATCATTCCAGAAGGAGTTGGTTGGTCCAAAATGGACGGCTGCATAGAACATCCAGCCCGGCCAAGGCGCATCCTGCGGCGAAAATGTAGTTCCATGATAGAATACATGGTTGATTCCGGCCAGCAGAAATAAGTCAATAGCCTGTTTTACATCGGCCAGCGAAGCTTCGAAATGGTCTTTCAGCCAGGTAGCCGATTCGGACGAAGCCAGTTTTTTGCCCATCACATGCGCTACCGAGGAGGCAGTTTTTACTTTTACAATGTCTTCACCTTCTGTTTCGGGAATGTCTGCAGCAGCATACAAATCAAGGATGTTGGCCGGAGCGCCATGAGCCTGGTTGCGGATTATCTTTCCACCACGGGCAGCCCAATCGTGCCAGCGACCGGTATAATTTTCAAGAATCAGGTCGGAAACGGTTTCCCTGAAATCGCACAAAACCCGTTGATTGTATTCCGGGGTATCAAGTCCCAGTAAAGCCGGAAGATATTCTCGCAAATCGTATCCGCGTCGTTTTTGAAATTCATTAAACATCAGTGGCGTGAAATTAGCTTCGCCCCGGGCGTCATCCACTTCATACGAATCGTTAAAATAAGCACGTAAACCATTTATATCCTGGTCCTTAAAGGTCTGAGTGAAATGTCCGAGATAATTATCGATAGCCTTTGCCGAGAAATGGTCGATTACATCGCCTTCGCCACCGGGGCCGGCGCGTTCAACCATTTTCCCATGCCAGCCTTCGAAAACGCCAAACAACTTCCATCTTCCTGCCGGAGCAGTCCAATTCAGTTTACCATCCGAATCCACTTTATCCGTCAGGTTTAGAATGTCTCCTTTGTCAGAGTATGCCATTAACGCCATTAATGGCATCGGAATCGCATAGCGGACCTGCTCAACCGCCCAGTTTTGCAAACTGTCGGCATTGGCACTGATCGGGTATTTTAGCTGGGTAATGTTCAGATTTTTACGACTGATTGTCCGCAGCATAGGTTCCTGCGACATGGCAACTTTCTCCTGAAGCTGCTCGCCTTCGTTCATCGAATATGATTGTACACTCATATACTTGCAGGCATCATCGGGTGTGACCCATAATCCGCCGAAAGGCCAGCCTGAAGCCATAGCAAGGTCAATGCCCATATCCAGACGTTTACCTTCCTGAAGCGTGTACTTAAAATTTTCAACCCATTCCGGAGAAAGGAATTTGATGAATCGGTTTTCATAGCCATGAACCCCGTAAATCGGGGTAATTTCAAGCCCACCAAGTCCGGCTTTTGAATAGGCTTCCATGGCAGCATTCAGGTCGGATGGATTAACACTGTTTCCCATCCACCACCAGCGGCTCCAGGGTTTACATTCCTTGGTAATTTGGGGCCAACCCGGTTGTGGATTAGGTTGACTTTGGACAGAATGAAATGATAATGAAAGCAATACAAACAGTATCGCTGTAAAAACGGATCGATTCAAGCGTTTGTTCATGGTTAGTTTCGAATTTTATTTAAGTTTCCAGCCTTTGGCCAATTTATGTTCGAAGCCAAGATAACAACAGAACACCAATTGTATCCAGCTTTAGCGGGTAATTGTTATACTAAGTTTCCCGGCTGCTTTTTTAGGCAAAGTCAATTCCAGAATTTTTGTCTGTTCGTGGTATTTCCAGCTATCCACCGGAGTTTCAGCCAGGGAAACTGTCGCTGGTTTTTGATCCAGATGAACAATCAACAAATAATTCCGGTCAGCAACCTGGAATTTTCCCTCAGAAGCTCCGATTTCAACCTGAATAGACCGTTGATTTTCAGTACAGGTTATTTTTGTCAGTGCAAATTCACCTTGCTGATAGTTCAACGTTTTCCCATCATCTTCATACAGTTTGTATGAAGAAATTTCTGAAGGGTAAATGTCCAAAGTTAGCGGATCTATTGGTTTCTCGCCAAAATACTGCATGTCGGGCTGCATCGGAATGATGGCTCCGGCCTTCACATAAATCGGCAATTTATCGAGCGGGGTTTTGGTAATAATGTTTTGCTTCCCTGTATATTTTTCGCCCGACCAGTAATCAATCCAAGTTCCTTCGGGCAAATACAGCGTACGCGATTTGGCGCCTTTTTCAGTTACCGGACATACCAACATCTGATCGCCAAAGAAATACTGATCGTCAATGGAATAGGTATTCACGTCATCGGGATAATTATATACCATGGCCTGAATAACCGGGGTTCCTGTTAGGTACGAATTGTAGAATGACGTGTACAGGTAAGGAATCAGCCGGTAACGCAGTTTGTCGTATTTGGTAAAAATAGACTGCGCTTCAGCTCCGTAACTCCAGGGTTCTTTGTAGTTGGGATGTTCCATTCCGAACAGATGTGCAATTGGCGAAAACATGCCAAACTGCACCCAACGTACATACAATTCAGGATCGGCAATATGCTCGAAACCACCCATGCAATGTGCCCATGCAGGAACACCTGAAAGGCCGATATTCAAACCTGCCCGAATCACGGGTGAAAAATATTGCCATTCGGATGGCCAGTCGCCTGCGAAAATGAACGGATAGCGTTGTATCCCGGCAAAACCTTCGCGGGTATGTTCCATTCCACGCATTTTGTTGTTTTCCTGAAATTTAAGGTATGGAGCACGGGCATAAGCAATCGGGAAAAGGTTGTGCAGCGAGGTAATTTCTTTTCCTTCAGGACCTTTTTTATCCACCAGCTCGTTTCCTACCCGACCAAAAGCGCTGCCTTCGTCGGTTTTTACAAACATACATCCCAGATCAGCCAATGGTTTCAGGCAGTTGGTCCACCACCAGTCAACCGCTTTCTGATCGAAGAAATTCGGGAAATCGCCCGGTTTGCCATTTTCAGGATAAGTTAAACCAAGCGCTTTGGCCTGATCAAGGTAATTGTTTTTATCACCATTATCGATCCTGGGACGGATGTGCAATCCAACCATTTGGTAGTTCAGCGCATACAAACTGTCGAACATCGCTTTCGGATTGGAGAATCCGGGTTGGCGCCATTCGAAACTGGTTCCACCTTTGCCATTGACTTTTCCAAAAATACGCCAGGTTGAATCGAGGTGAAGAATATCAGCAGGAATACCCTGTTCGCGGAATTTTTTGGCCAGAGCAACCACGTAATATTGAGATGTAAGGTTTTCAAATCCCCAGGTTCCGCCACTGTAAGTTCCAACATGCAGTCCCATGGCTGCACGGGGAAGTAAAGGGGAAGTTCCGGTTAGCGAAGTATATTGATGAATGATGTGTTTGAATGACGGACCATAGATAAAATAATAATCGAGTTCGCCGCCGACTGCCGAGAAGGAATAGTTTTGAGCAGATGAATGCCCCATGTCCCAGGTTGAGGACGTAGAATTGTGGAAGAAAATACCATAACCGCGGGTACTCATAAAAAACGGCACCGGCGAATAGTTGGCCTCCAGTATGTTGTAGGCTCCGGTTTCGTGATCGCGGGCAGTACCGCGTCCGACATCGAGCTTTACTTTTTTTCCTAGCTGGTCGATGAAATCCATGCGCTCACCAAATCCAAAGAAATGCTCGCCTGCCTGCAACTGTTTGGTGCAAACCGGCGCTTCGTTTTGGTAGGCCAATGCTTCATCCTGATTGATTAAAACACCTTCCGGAGTGTAAAATGCGATACGAAACGGGTTGGTTATAATTCTGGCAGTTAATGCCGATGTTTTGATTTCGAACTCACCTTTTCGTTCCACAACAGTGAATGGAACAGCAGACCAATCGTAACGGGTGACCATCAGGTTTTCGTCGGGTTCAAAACCTTTTGTTCCTGCCAAACGCACCCTTACCATCGAAGAAGTGCAAATTTCGATACGGTATTGGTTATTCCCCTCGTGGATGGAAACAACATTTCCATCACGCTTTAGTTGAATTGAAATTCCCTTTTGAGTATTGGCATGACAAAACAAGGCCATGAAAACAACGCAACAAAAGGAAATCAGTACTTTATTTACGGACAGGTTCATCTGTTTTCGAAGGTTTTAAGATTTTTTTCAATTTCTAATGTTTCAACAGAACCTTGTAAAATTGAGTTCAGGCTAAATTATAGTTTTTAAAAAGGTGAGCACAATGCCCACCTTTTTCACACTAACCTATAACACTTCTACTATATGGAAACAAGGTTTCCTAATAATGAATTTAGTATCCTGGATTTTGATAAGCTGCTTTGTCGGCTGCACTTAACGGATTTCCATTTTCGTCGGTCAACAGTTCGAGTACCGAAGTTGGCCAGCATTTGAATGTATGATATTTCTGGAAGTTCCCTTTACCGACGCCTTTGGCTCCCACAGAACCCGAACCGCCCAAATCGTCAACCGGGAATGGGAAGTCAGCAGTACCCGTAGATGAAGAAGGAGCGCCCAGCATATCGCGGTAATAAACACGATCGTAAAGAATACCCGCATTATGCAGATCTTCCGTATTGGTCAACTCGAAAATCAGCTCGCGTGCGCGTTCGTTGTAGATGAAATGGATAAAACGATCGAGATCAGATGTAGCTGTTGGAGGATAATTCTCTTTTTTAGCTTTAGCCGATCCACCCTGCCATTCGGTACCATCAACTTTAATTGCGTTGTACGA
The DNA here is from genome assembly GCA_964488805.1 of uncultured Odoribacter sp. Classification (GTDB taxonomy): domain Bacteria; phylum Bacteroidota; class Bacteroidia; order Bacteroidales; family Prolixibacteraceae; genus Aquipluma. Next base: position 9,888 of record CAZAVU010000013.1, read on the forward strand.
ATCTGAAGTAACAGTATAAGGAGCGACTTTTTCAGAAGCCGGGATTGTCAATGCACCAGTCAGTACGGCAGGTTCAGCAGTTACTAAAACCGGGTTTCTTGATTCTCCCGAATGATAGGCTGCACGCTTGCGGAGTACATTAATATCATCCATAGCCAAAGTACTGGCAGGACCATATTTGCGTCCGTAGGCTTCAGCCCTGATCAGATATGTTTCGGCCAAACGGAAAACCGGTGTATCAAACGACTGGCTACCATTGGCAGAGGTTCCCTGGCCACGGGTTTTATCCAGCCATTTATTGGTTCCGGCATACCATTGCGAAACTGCTAGACCTCTGTCAATCCCATAAGCTGATCCATCAGTTCCGCTAATGCGATAGTAGATTTTACGGCCCTGAGCCTTGTAGTCGGTCACAACCGGATTATTACCATCAACCGCAGCTCCAGGTTTGAATCCAGTAATCACCTTATTGGTTCTTTCAACATATCCTTTACTATTGGGACTGCCAACCATCCAACGAACATTCATTACATACGGATGGCTCATGACCCACAATGAATCCAGAGGCTGGTCTTTTGAGTTCTCGACATAAACCAAGCCAATATTTCCGTAAGTCATTCTACCTTTGGTAGTGACAGTAACAGTGGGATCACTAGCGGCTTTAAGTTTGTTATTGTAATAATAAGCAGTCATATCGCTCCACGGTTTTCCAGTACCGTCGGTTGCTGTTACATTATAAGTCATTAGGAAGCTCTTGTAATAACGTGAGTCATTGGCACGATCGGTAAACATATCATACCCCCAATCCGAAGGCATCAAGGTTGCATAAGGACGGCCATAATTGATATCGCGAAGAATACCTGCATTGGCAGTGGTATGGTTACTGTTGTACACGTGCGTCAAACTGATTGCAGAAGCGTCTCCGTAACGGCCATTGTATGCTTGCGTGGGTTCGTATTGAGCTGACAACAGGATTTCCTTTTGATTATCGCGAGAAAGAGTCCCATCATTAAGCCACAAACTTCCAAAGTTCGTCGACAAGCCTCCATAGGCAGCATTGGTTGATTTCATCTGATCGATGGTCAATGTAGAATAATAGATCGCCGAATCAAGATCGGTTGTCACATTTCCTTTATATAACATCTTCAGATGGGCTTCAGAACTATTGGCCCAATTTGCAGCCTGAGCACGATGCAAATACAGTTTGGCAAGGAAATGAGCGGCAGCAGGTTTGGTCACACGTCCCAATTCCGTAGTTGTAGCAGGAAGAATATCGACAGCCTTGCGCAAATCTCCAATTAAGAACTTGTAAATATCTTCTAGCGAAGCCTTTGGATAGTAAAAATTGTCAGGCATACCTTCAGCAGGTGTAACAATGAGCGGAACCGGACCTACTACATTGGTAATTAAATAGTATGAATAAGCTCTTAAAAAGAGAATTTCTCCTTTGCGGGTCTGAAGTGTCTTCTGCTGATCGGCAGTAAGATTGTTGTAATATTTCATAAAAACATTACATGCGCCAATAGATGGATAACAACCTTCGGTATATTTTACTGAAGACGTATTTGTTACCGCTCCCACCAGATTTGAAACAAAAGGAGTAATACGTGTTCCGGTAGCATCAGGCCCCCAAGCATCGGGTGCATATGATCCGTTAACAATACGGTCGGCCAGCGACCAGCAAAACACTTCGACATCACTGCCTGAACCAAAAAGATATTCACCCTGGTTGTAGTCTCCTTTGTAGCGAAGTATTTTGTAGCACCCTTTGGTAAGGGATTCCAACCCTTCGGTCGATTTATAGTAATCCTGGGTTAAGGTGGTAACAACGTCCTCTTCCAGATAATCCTTGCATGAAACAATGGTGAAAAGAAACGCCACCACTAAAATGATATATTTTTTCATAATTCTGATAAGTTTTAAGATTAAAGATTAGAAGCCAAGTCTGACACCAAAAACATAGCTTGTGTACATCATCGTGTTGTTGTTGGTACCACCGGTAGGATCACCAACCGAGTTCACATTGTTCCAACTGTTGGTATCATCAGGGTTAAGTCCGGCTTTTACAACCGAGCCGCCAAAAATGAACGGATTCAATACCTGAGCATATACCTGAAAATTCTTGATGTTCGCTTTCGATATTAAATTACCGGGCACATTATACGACAAGCCAATGTTGCGAACACTTACAAACGTTCCGTCATTGATGTAGGTAGCCCTGGTAACGTCGGCTGTGCCTTCATTGGCAGAAGTAAGTTTCAGCCATTTTGCATTGGGATTGTCTTTCGACCAGAAATCGTTCAAGCTGGCTTTGCGAACATAGCCCACATAGTTACCTCCGGCATATCCGCCAGGAATCAGAGACGAGAAATATTTCTGTCCGACGCGGGCATAAATAAAACAGGTAAACGTGAAATTCTTATAAGTTAAGGTATTTGTCATACCGCCAACCCATTTCGGACGATCGGTTCCACGAATCACTTTATCAGCATCCGTTAATTTATGGTCGGGCGTCCCTTGTTCTACCGGTTTGTATTGACCAGGGTTAAATGTATAACCGTTGGCCTTCCAAAGAGCTATCTCAGCAAGATCTTCAGGAGTATCCTGCCACAAACCATTTACTTCATAAGTACGGTAAACTTGCACCGGATAACCGATGTACCAACCGTTACCTTTCATATCCTCTTTCCCGTTCACCAGTTTCACAATTTTTTCCTTGTTGTGCGACCAGCTCCAATCAGTTGTCCAACTGAAGTCTTTGTTTGAGATATTACGGGTGGTCAGGGTAATTTCAACACCTTTGTTATTCATTTTACCAATGTTGTCGGTAATGTATGGATAACCGGTAAATGAAGGAATACTCCGGTCTAACAAGAGCCCTGTCGTATTGGATTCATAAACTTCAATAGAACCACCAATCCGGTTTTTTAGCAATTGGAAATCGACACCGATATTCGTTTGGGCAGTCCGTTCCCATGTTAAGTTAGGATTTTGCATATTGAAAGGCAGGTAGCTGATTGCAGCGGCTGTTCCAAAGACATAATTATACCGGGCTAATGGGCCAGTAGTTGAATAAGGTCTTACTGCGGCATTACCAGTTTCACCATAGCCGCCGCGTAATTTTAATTCGTTAATCCATTCAATCGGTTTAAGGAAATTTTCTTCGTGAATCTTCCATGCTAATGCTGCAGAAGGGAAGAATGACCATTTGTGTCCTTCAGACAACACAGAAGAAGCATCGTAACGACCAGTAAGAGTAAGCAAATAACGGTTCTTAAACGAGTAATTCAAACGTCCCATGAACGAAACCAGTTGTTGTTCTGTAAAGTTTGTACTGTAACTATCAGCCTTACCGTTAAGGTTCGAAGACAAATCATACCATTTTGATGCATCAGTAAAAATTTTAGATGCTGACATGTTGGAACCTTCTGTTTGAGTAGATTGGTTCGATTGCATGAGCGTTGCTCCGATGGTATGAACCCCAAATGTTTTATCGAAATACAACAAGTTTTCAACCATATACTGGAAGTTGTCGGAAGTTTCGAAAGATGCAGAAGATCCAGCTCCGGCAGTAGTCCGACGCAAGGTTGACTGAGAACTTTGCCATGCTCCACGAGTATAACGATTTAAGCCAGCTCCAAAATTTATCCGGTATCTCAGCCAGGGAGTAAACCTAATTTCAGAAAACAGGTTAGCCTGAACATTGGTATTCTTACGAGTATCTGCGGTATTTTCAATATCAATCAAAGGGTTGTAAATAGGGGTTGTTTTATTTCCACCAGGATACAAAATATAGTTTCCATTTTCATCATAAGGTTGGCCCATGACCAATTGGGAAAGTGCAACACCATACAAGTCGTTGGCACCCGTAGCACTACCAGAACGGTTCATTGTTCCGTAATCCTGCTGATTTTTTGAAATATTAAGAGTAGAACCGACAGTCATCCATTTTACTGGCGTTATTTCACCATTAAGTTTTATAGTATATCGGGTATAACCCTGATTCTTCTGGGTTCCGTCATTGTTGAGATAACCAAAAGACATATACAATTTGGAAAGCTCACTTCCTGCGCTTAACGAAATCAAATGATTCTGAGTAACACCAGTTTTAGTCAACATGCCTACCCAATCTGTAGTCGGGATCTTGCTGGCATCATAAGTACCGCTTTCGTAAGCTTTATTTATTGCAGCAATAGTAGCAGCATCATTGGTTGTTGCAAACATGGCAAGGTCGGCTGCTAAGGTTGGTTCTGTATAAGCAACTGTTCCTGCTTTATATGCTCCGGCATTGATGTATGCCTGGCGATAACGGTCTATTGCTTCGCCAGCGCTGGCCCAGTCAGTCAACGAATTGATGGAAGTCAATGTCACATTCCCATCATAATTGATATCAATTTTTCCCTTTTTACCCTGTTTGGTAGTAATCAAGATAACCCCGTTTGCACCGCGAGAACCATAAATAGCTGTAGCCGAAGCATCTTTCAGAATCTCCATAGAGGCAATGTCGTTCGGGTTTATGTCATTAAGGTTACCCATCAGGATTATGCCATCAACAACATAAAGCGGATCGTTAGAAGCTGTAATTGAACGGGTACCACGAATTGAAATATTTGCAACAGCTCCCGGACGAACATTGGAAACAATATCGACACCGGCAGCTTTTCCCTGCATAGCTTCCAAAGCATTTTGCACAGGTCTTTCTTTTAAAGTTTTTTCTGACACCGAAGTTAAAGCTCCTGTAACATCACTTTTCTTTACAGTACCATAACCAACAGCCACAACTTCTTCCAACCCAATATTTTCCTCAAGCAGCGTGACATTGAGAACCGATTTGTTTCCCACCGGAATCTGCTGAGATTTCATACCCACAAAAGTAAATATCAGGGTACCACCGGAAGGAACATTTGAAATGGAGTAAACCCCTTCTGCATTGGTAATGGTTCCATTGGTTGTTCCTTTCACAACTACTGAGACACCTGGGAGCGGTGCACCTGTAGTATCAGTAACCTTACCGGTAACTTTACTGGACTGTTCACCCATTATAATATTGTCAGTTTCTCCAGGTTTATGAATAACAATGAGTTTGTTATTCACGGTGTAGGTCAATCCTGAACCGTCTAAGATTTCATCCAAAATCTTACTTACTGACTGATTATCAGCATCAATATTTATCTTTCTTGATAAATCGATCTGACTGGCATTGAAAAAAAACGAGAATTCAGACTGATTTTCAATCCGATCAAGGATTTCACCAATGCTCAAGTTCTGCCCTACAATCTTTAGTTTAGTGTTTTGAGAGTAGGTAGCTGCTGCAACATGCATGACTGCAACAAAAAGAAAGAGAGTTACTAATTTCATAATTTTCACAATTAGAGGGATGTCTATATAAGACTTACCCCTCGGATGATTCCATTTTTTTTTCATAGATTTGAAGTGTTTTGACAATTAATATTTATTGATTGTTTAGGAAGGCGAATGGTTTGGCGACGGTTCGTCTTCTTCTTTTTTAGTTCCGTTTTAAAGGTTTATATATTATTGTAAATTCTCTGAAAGTAGTTTTCCGATAATCAATCGGTGATGTGAGTTTCAAAGCATCAAGAACTTGCCAGATAGTCTCCTGGTTTTTAAACTTGCCTGTATAAGCATAATTCTGAAGCTTTTGGTCGGAGTAATTCAGCTTAATGTCATACCAACGTTCGAGCCGTTTAGAAAGTTCAGGAAAAGGTATATTTTTAAATATGAATTGTCCGTCTTTCCAGGCGATTTCAGATTCAATATCAGCATCTTCCATACTATATTTCCGCGAATCTCTGGCAAATTCGAACTTCTCGCCCTGTTTTACCCCGATTATCTGAGACGTCCCGTTTATTAGCAATTGGATGTTCCCTTCAGCCAGCGTTGCACTCGAATACCGGTTCTCTGCGTATGTACAAACATTAAACTTTGTACCAGTAACCTGTACATCGAAATCAGTGGTCTTGACGATAAACGGATGGTTTTTGTCTGATTTTACATGAAAAAATCCTTCTCCCGATAAACGAACTACACGTTTATTTGCAGAGAAATCCGATGAATAACGCAATTCGCTTCCCGAATTCAGATTTACCTCGCTACCATCAGCAAGTATCACTTTAGACCGAGATCCCAACGGCACTGAAAAAACCTGTTCATGAACAGCCATCGCATTTTCCGGTCTATTGACCAATACCGATATGAATAATCCAATCGTTAAAATCGCAGCAACGGCAGTGGAATACCTTATCCACAGCAAACGCGACTTTTGTGTTTTCTCAAACTGATTTTTATAGAAAAGTGAAAGTTGAACTTCATTATTAACCTTCGACTGACGGGTGCTATCCCAAACATCTTTTACTGCTAGATATTCACGCTTATTTTCCGAAGACTCTTCAATCCACGAGAGCAATTCCTGTTGCTCTTCTTTTGAACATTTACCATTTAAGTAACGGGCCATCAAATCCTCAATATATTCTTTATCCTTCATCTGTGTCTTTCTGGTCATTTGATAACACAAACACAACATGAGAGGAAAAAATACGTCAGGAAATTAACGTTTTTTTAAAGATTTTTTTCGATTGCCACACAACCCATTCATACACAATAAAGTAACAAACGATTTTGGTGAGATTTTTTCTTTTAGTACCGAGAGCGCCCGGAAAATCCTGGTTTCAACAGTGCGAACGGGGATGTTTAATTTTTGGGCGATCTCGTTATTTTTCAACCCTTCAAAACGACTAAAATAAATGACCTCTTTGTAAATATCAGGTAAAGATTCGATTGCATCATTAATCTGCTTCAGGCTTTCCTTCTCGATCAGAGACTTTTCGCCTGACTGATAATAAACAGCTTCCATTTCTTTGATCTGCCGGGAAGCATCATGTTCAAATTTCCTTACAACATCTTTATGTTTCAGATAATTCAGACAACTGTTTTTTACGGCATTGAAAAGATAGGCTTTAACCACTTCTTCATTCTGGTCGTATTTTCCATTCTCCCATATTGCTACAAAAATATTTTGCACGATATCGAGTGCTTCACTCTCATTCTCAACAAATTTAAGCGAATAGAGAAAAAGCGACTGGTGATACTTCCGAAACAATGAATCAAATTCTGTCATTTTTCTGCTAAATAATAATGCAAGATACCAAATATTTCGGGTTGAAAAAGCAAAAACACAAGACAGAATTAGCAGTTTCTCTTCAAAAATGATTAAATTTCAATGCTTTTACTTCCGTACCGGGATTTATTTTCAGGGGAATACAAGGGGAAAAGATACTGTATTAAATAGACACACTACTTTTTATCAACATGCAGATTGAAAGCCTAAGGTATATTGAACTGTTCAACCAATCGCCTATTGCTACCGAGTTATACGATTCAAATGGCATCTTGCTTGACGTTAACCAAGCCTGCATCAACTTGTTCGGACTTGTAAATCCCGAATTGCTAAAAGGATTTTACTTATTTTCAAATCCACATTTAACGGAACAAGCTATTCAGGATCTTCGGGCGGGATTACCCGTCAGGTACGAGTTAACTTACGATTTTGAACTGGTGAAAAGTGAAAAACTCTTTGATACTTCCCGATCAGGCATTTGTCAAATGGAATGTTTTATCAATCAAATACTTGATTCCCAGAAACAATTAGCCGGATACGCAGTGCACCTTACCGATATCACGGAGCGTAAAAAAATAGAACAAGAACTGGACAAATCAAACTTTAAGTTTCGCCAGATTGTTGAATCAGCAATCAGTGGATTATGCTTTTATCGATTGGAAGATACGGAACGTTTGATCTTAACGGGAGCAAATCGGTCCGCCAACCAGATTTTTGGTTTTTCGCTCCAGCCGTATTTTGGGAAAACGATTGATGAAATTTTTCCAGCCCTGAGCAATACCGAAACCATGGAACTTTTTAAACAAATTGCTAAGGGCGAACTCGGGCCAAAAGAGATTGAAATCAGATACGCCGACGAGCGAATTAACGGATATTTTCAAATCCAGATTTTTCAAACTGAAAAAGATAATATTGGAGTTCTATTTGTTGATACCTCGGAGAAAAAAAAGTACCAGCAAATTCTTGAAGATGACTCAAAAAGATTGCAGGAGCTTAATCTCAACAAAGACAAATTTCTTTCGATCATTGCGCACGACCTGCGTAACCCTTTTAACGCCATTATCGGGTTTGCCGACTTAATGCTCAAAGATCTCGATGAGTTTGACAAGGAAAGCTTGTCTCAGGGATTAAGTACAATCAGTAGTGCTGCCCACCAGGCCAACAAATTACTCGACAATCTACTCACCTGGGCACAAAATCAAACAGGCAGGCTAAAATTTAATCCCGAGAAAATGAACCTGAGCGAATTAATCTCCTCCTCATTGGGGCCTCTGGAAAGTTCAGCCATCAAAAAAGAAATCACCCTAAAAATCAACGTCAAAAAGACTTATACGGTTTTTGCCGATAAGAACATGATCAACTTCATTTTGAGAAACCTGATATCAAATGCAATTAAATTTTCATACCGGGGAGGCAAAATAAAAATATCTGCTGGTAAAACCGACGAGGAAATCCGGATTTCAGTGTCAGATAGCGGAATTGGCATTTCGGCAGAAAAACTTTCATTGATGTTCAATATCGAAAACCACACCACCACCCTTGGAACAGAGGATGAGCAAGGAACCGGTTTGGGGTTGGTTTTGTGCAAAGATTTTGTCGAAAAGCATAACGGAAAAATCTGGGCTGAAAGTATCAGAGGAAAAGGCAGTACATTTACCTTTAGTTTGCCTTTAACAAAAACTTAGGCCTACTATACCTTTATTCCATCTCATTTCTTCAATTTAGACTTGTTCTGAATTATTTCCGAATCAACAGGCCCTGAATAAGCCCATCCAAAGAATAATTATATTTGCATCCGGCAATGAGGTCTGCCATTAACCGCCTGTTTTTTAAGTCCAGGCTGATGACATCTGTTAAGGGTAAATTATTTTAAAAGTAATTTCATGCTTAAATCTATTTTGATTGTCGGATTTGGTGGATTCATCGGAACAGTAGCCCGTTTTTTAATTTCCCGGTATTTTCAGGTGAATTACACTTCTGGTTTCCCCTGGGGAACCTTTCTGGTTAATATTCTTGGATGTTTAATTATCGGAATCATCTATGGAATTTCAGAGAAAGGCGATTTCATTAGTCCTGAAATGCGGTTATTTCTGGCTGTTGGTATCTGCGGTGGTTTTACAACCTTCTCTTCCCTGTCAAACGACGCCTTTTTACTGCTTCGCCAGCAGGAATGGATTCGTTTTGCAAGCTATACCTCGTTTAGTTTTTTCCTGGGTCTGCTGGCTGTTTATTCAGGCCGGGCCTTCATTAAACTCTTTTAATCATGGAAAATAATTCACAAGCTGGGATTTTGCGTATTTTTATTGGTTCTACGGATCAGTTCCGGCAAAAACCGTTGAACGAATTCATTGTTTTTCAGGCTAAGAAAGAAGGGATTGCCGGAGCCACAGTGCTGAAAGGGATATTGGGTTACGGGGCCAGTTCGGTCATTCATTCCTATAAATTTTGGGAAGTCAGCGAAAAAGTACCGGTAGTGGTTGAACTAATCGATGAAGAGGACAAGCTGCTCTCTTTCTATGAAAAAATCCACCCGCAACTGGAGGCCATGCAATACGGATGTCTGGCCACATTCGAAAAAACTACAGTCTTGCTTTATAAAGCCGGACAGAATCGGATGTCAGACCTTTAACGGAATGTTATGAAATAATTAATACTGACTGATCGATGTAGTTTTACACTAATGTAAATGGAGATATTTGTTCTCGATATATTTCAATATTAAAAATTAGACTATATGAGTTTTACACACGAAGTTGCAGGCATGATTTGCGTTGCTCTGGGAGCAAATCATGGCCCGGCTCCAATACCGGAAGAAGGTCGTTGGGTAAAAGCCAAAGAAGTTAAAGACATTTCGGGTTTGACCCACGGTGTGGGCTGGTGCGCTCCACAACAAGGTGCATGTAAATTGACCTTGAATGTAAAAGAAGGTGTTATTCAGGAAGCTTTGGTCGAAACTATCGGATGTACCGGTATGACCCACTCTGCTGCGATGGCTTCTGAAATCCTTCCCGGGAAAACCATTCTTGAAGCATTGAATACCGACTTAGTTTGCGATGCTATCAACACTGCCATGCGCGAACTTTTCCTCCAGATTGTATACGGACGTACTCAAACTGCTTTCTCTGAAGGTGGTCTGCCAATTGGCGCTGGTCTGGAAGACCTGGGTAAAGGTCTTCGCGGTGTTACCGGTACTTTATACGGAACTGTAGCTAAAGGTCCACGTTACCTCGAAATGGCCGAAGGTTACATCACCAAAATCGGTTTGAGCGAATCGAGCGAAATCATCGGTTACGAATTCGTAAGCCTTGGCCGTATGATGGATATGATCAAAACCGGCATGGATGCCAACGAAGCATTGAAAAAAGCTTCAGGTAAATATGGCCGTATGGAAGATGCAGTGAAAGTAATTGACCCACGTAAAGAATAAGGAGGAACATACCATGCCATTATTTGAAAGTTATGACAGAAGGATCAATCAGATCAATAAATTTCTGAATGAAAACGGTATTTCTTCTATCGAAGAGGCCAAAAAAATCTGCGACGATAAAGGTGTTGACGTGTACAACATCGTGAAAGGCATTCAGCCCATCGCATTCGAAAACGCTATGTGGAGCTACATCGTTGGTGCTGCTGTGGCTATCAAACGCGGACAGACCAACGCTGCCGACATCGCTTCAACATTGGGCGAAGGTTTGCAGTCGTTCTGTATCCCCGGATCGGTTGCTGACGACCGCAAAGTAGGTATCGGCCACGGTAACCTGGCAGCCATGTTGTTGAAAGAAGAAACCAAATGTTTCGCTTTCCTGGCTGGCCACGAATCGTTTGCTGCTGCTGAAGGTGCTATCGGTATTGCCAAATCGGCCAACCGTGTTCGCAAAGAGCCTCTTCGCGTTATCCTGAACGGTTTGGGTAAAGATGCTGCAAAGATCATCGCTCGCATCAACGGATTCACCTATGTACAGACTGATTTCGATTACTTCACCGGTGAACTGAAAGAAGTTGAACGCATCGCTTACTCAACCGGCGACCGCGCTAAAGTAAACTGCTACGGAGCTAACGACGTTCGCGAAGGTGTTGCTATCTTCCACAGCGAAGGTGTTGACGTATCCATCACCGGTAACTCAACCAACCCAACCCGTTTCCAGCACCCGGTTGCAGGTACTTACAAAAAAGAATGTATCGAGCAAGGCAAGAAATACTTCTCGGTAGCATCAGGTGGTGGTACAGGCCGTACTTTGCACCCCGACAACATGGCTGCAGGTCCTGCTTCTTACGGTATGACTGACACGATGGGCCGTATGCACTCTGACGCTCAGTTTGCTGGTTCTTCTTCAGTTCCGGCTCACGTTGAGATGATGGGATTGATCGGTATGGGTAACAACCCAATGGTTGGTGCTTCGGTTGCTGTTGCTGTAGCTGTTTCGCAAGCTTAATTTGATTTAAAAGGATAGTTCAACCCTGTCAGGTTTCGAAAACCTGACAGGGCTTTTTTGTTCTTTAGATGTTGAGTATCGCCGTGATGTTCTACAAAATCATTCGTGAAACTCAAAAACAGGACGTTCATCGTATTCATCTCAAATTATGCAGCATTTCAGAAAATCATCGCCCTACAAATAAAAACTCACGAGTAAAATTTATTCATGAGTTTTCACTTTTACTTCGTTATCGACTGTTTTTACTACAACATCAAGGTCAGAATATAACATATCGTTCATTTTTACCTCGACATCGGGGGTAAAATGTAAGTGAACGTTCATTTTTACCCCGGAAACGAGGTTAGCAATGCCGACAGGTTTCATTTTCACCCCAATAACGGGGTCAGTTACCCCGGTTTCGATCATTTTCACCTCAATATCGGGGTTTCGTACCTCGATTTGTTTCATTTCAACCCTGGTTGGTTTTGTTTTAACCTCGAATCCGAGGTTAAAACGCTTGCCCTTTCCTTATTTTATTCAATCTTTGCAATCAAAATACTCAAAATTGATGAACTCAAAATCGGATATAATCAACAAGGCCCTCTCCTATTTCGACGAAGGTTATGCCTGCTCTCAATCGGTTTTACTGGCGTTTTCCTGTGAATTTAATATCGACGAACGAACTGCAAAACTGATTTCCTCGACTTTTGGAGGCGGAATGGGAAGACTGCGCGAAAAATGCGGAGCTTTAACCGGCGGATTCATGGTACTGGGAATGAAATACGGAAACCTCGATCCTAAAGACATGGATACCAAGCTGACCTCATACCGAAAAGTTCGTGAACTAAATCGTTCCATTGAAGATTTGTACGGAACTACCCAGTGTGCAGAACTCTTAAAGAAACACGCATCAGAATCCGACGTTGCCCAAAGAAAGCATCACAAAATTATTTGCCGCAAGATTATCAGCGACACAACAGCCCAATTGTATGACCTGATTGCAGAGAACTCCCCTGATCAATCCCTGTCAACATAGAGTTGTGCAGCTTCAACACGGGTTACCTTAATGGGAACTCCTTTATCAATCATGCCCGATTCGGCCAAAGTATCATAAATTTTGCCGTCAATGCTGATTTTCCCCGAAGGACGCAAAACAGTTACAGTAATGCCCTGCTTCCCTTTCAGATTCATCAATTCTGAGTCAACGCCCACATAACCGTCTTCTTTTCGCATTACTTCGCGTAACGAAAGATGGGCAAACTGCCCGGTTTGAGCTGTAAACATTTTCTGGCTCAGGTATATGGCCAATCCAATTCCTCCCACGGCACCAATAAAAACAGTTCCTACGGCAATCAACAAATCGTTCATCTTTACCTGTTCGAAAGTGAAATCAACATTTTTAAGCAAACTGAGCACCAATCCGCAAAAAGCCAGAGTAATGCCGGAAATGCCGGTAATTCCAAAACCAGGGACAACAAATATCTCAAGCGCAATCAGGATTAACCCGATAACAAACATCAGAATTTCCCAGTTGGCTGCCAGTCCTTCGAGGTAGAGCGGTGAAAAATACAGGACCGCACTCAAAATGGCGACAACAAGGGCAAAACCAATGCCGGGCGACTGCATCTCAAAATAAATCCCACCCAAAATCATCATGATCAAAATTCCGGAAACAACCGGATTCACCATAAAGCCAATAAACCGTTCAATCGCCGTTGGCTTATATTCCGCGATTCGGGCGCCCTCCATTTGATTTAATTTCAGTACTTCTTCCACACTTTCGCAAATACCTTCACAATAACCGTTTTTCATAGCTTCTTCAGGAGTGAACGTCAGTATCTTGCCCGAATCAACCACATTGGGAATAAAGACCCTTTCGTCAACCATGGCTTCGGCAATCTTCGGATCTCGCTTCCAGTGGTAGGTGGTATCCTTCCCGTTGATTATCGTATCTTTTCCATGCGATTCGGCTGTTGCCCGCATCATCGAGCGCATATACGACTGGTATTTGTCAGGCAGTTTTTCACCAGTTTGAGTCACGACCGTTGCCGCGCCAATCGATGCTCCACTACGCATGTAAATACGATCGCAGGCAATCGAAATAAGTGCGCCAGCCGAAGCTGCATTGTTATCGATAAAAACTACAACCGGAATTTTGCTGTTCAGAATACGGGTGCGGATTGAATCGGCATCAACCACAGTCCCTCCGTAGGTATTCATGTGAATGAGGAAGAGATCTGCCTTTAGGCTGTCGGCTTCAGTAAATGCCTGCCTGGTTTGCCGCCAGATAGCCGGACTGATATTGTCCTTGATATTGAATTTAAAAACCAACTTCTGCAAAGTCTTTCCGGTGGAATCGATTTGACCAGGATTATCCTCAAAAGCAGCATGAACAAAGAAAAACAAGTTGATAATAAGAAATGCAAACAGATTCAGTTTCATAGCCCGAATGACTTTATTAGTTTATTTTTGGAGGAAATCCTGATTTCCCCGGATTCGTATTACCGGTTTCCTCCTTTTCCAAAACGACATTTAATTTGAAAGGAAGTATCTGAAATTTATTGATTTACCCGTTGCAATACCTTCTCCAGGTTCTCAAGATTATATCCTCGTTTCCGCGCCTTTTCCAGCAGCATTTCATAAGTAGCCCGATCCATTTGTGGTGTGCGACTCAGTATCCAGAAATACTTTGGAGACGAACTGCCGATCATGGCATACCGATAGTTTTCGTCAAGCTCCAACACATTATAATCGGCATAAAATATCCAAAAGAAAGAGACCTCTAATTTACCAGGTTGCTTAAAATCAGGAATTCTGGCCTTTCCCACGATCTGTGATCGTTCTCCTTCCAACGTACTTTTATATCCCTGATTTAAAACCTCGATTTTCCCATCTTTTCGAAGCGTGTAGGTTGCTGTAACACCAACCAGATTCTTCTCAAACGAATGTGGAAATCTGGCAATTTCATACCACGTTCCAAGGTATTTGTTCAGATCAAGTTCCTTAACAGTTGTTTTATCGATCATTACTTCGCTGTTTTTTTCACAACTAAAAGTAGTCAATAAACTTAAAATTAACAATAAACAAATTTCACGCATGTAAATTATATTTTTCAAGATCCAGGGACAAAACAATAGTATTTTAGAAAAGTTGAATATAAAATCATTAACATAGAATTACAGATATCTCCAAAATTTAATTATCAGAATGATTAACCACATATTAAACAAAAGTTATATTTGTCTATAAATAAAATTTATCGCTTCATACTATGAAACCTGAAGGAATTATTGAGATACGTGACTTACGAAAAAGCTATAATAAAAAGCAAGTACTTAATGGTATCAACCTTTCTATAAAGGCAGGCCAAATTATTGGTTACATCGGTCCCAACGGCGCAGGCAAATCAACGACTGTCAAGATTTTGTGCGGACTGCTGGGCAGTTTTACGGGGAACATTTCGATTTTCGGGAAAGATTTGAGAAGCGAAACGCTGGAAATCAAAAAGCGGATCGGCTATATTCCGGAAAACGCTGTTTTGTACGAGTCGCTTACGCCACTTGAGTTTATGGAATTCATTGGCGATATGCGCGGAATAGAAATCGGGCAAACCCGGGAAAAAGCTGAAGCACTGATGAATATCTTTGAAATGAAGCAAAACCTGAATCAGCGAATCTCAACATTCTCGAAGGGGATGCGGCAAAAAGTGCTGATTTGCTCTGCCCTCATTCACAATCCGGATCTGATTTTTATGGACGAACCTCTTTCGGGCCTGGATGCCAATTCGGTGATCATGGTGAAGGAAATGCTCATACACCTGGCTCGCGAGGGCAAAACTGTTTTTTACAGCTCGCACATCATGGATGTGGTTGAACGTATATCGGACCGCATCATCTTGATTGACAAAGGCACTGTGATTGCCGATGGCTCTTTCAACGAGTTGAAGACGCTTTCGAACGGCGAAAACCTGGAAAAAATATTTACCAGCCTGACTGGCAATACCAACCATGAGGAAAAAGCAGAAGCATTTATAAACGCTTTCGAAAAGTAGAAACCATGATCCGATTTATCCTATCACTTTTCGCTCCTTTTCGCTGGTTCATCGAAAAAATGGGCGCCGATTACATCCAGTTTATCCGAATCCTGAAACTGAAATTAACCATCGACGACCGTCGGGTAAACAAATATTCAAAGAAAGCCGAAAATGCCCAAACCGGAACGATCATCAAGCAATCGATCTTCCAGATAATTACCGGCGTTTTCTTTTCGCTCGTCCTTTTCCTGATAAAATCGCCATTTACATTTTATTACCTCGCCCACACCTTCGTGATGGTTTTAATGGCCATGATGATCATCTCAGAGTTTTCCGTCATTCTTTTTGACACTTCTGAAAACGTGATAATTCAACCATTGCCAATCAAAGGGAACACGGTCAATCTGGCCCGAAACGCCCATATTTTCATTTATTTAACCATGATGGCAATCAACATCTCGGTTGTCCCGCTCATTACAGCATTCTTTAAATTTGGAGCGCTTTCCGCCATCTTATTCACTTTCACCATTTTTCTGAATGTCTTGTTCACGCTGTTTTTGGCAAACCTTCTGTATCTGGGAATCATGAAAATCGTCAGTGGCGAGAGACTGAAAAGCCTGCTGATGTATTTTCAGGTTTTCATCGCGATATTCTTTATGGCAGCCTACCAAATCGGGCTCAGAATGATCGACAAAACCGAAATCCTGAACATGCAACTGAGCGTTCACTGGTACACCTATCTTTTTCCGCCGGCTTTCTTTTCAGGATTGATCGAAGCCATAACAACCGGCAATTTCGACCAAACCCACATTCAACTCCTTGCAGAAGCAATCATCGTTCCACCAATCGCTATTTTCCTTACCGGAAAATATTTAACGCCAATCTTCAACGAAAAGCTCATGGATTTGGAACAGGGAGACAAAGCGGGCAAAGTGAAGGTAGAAAAATCGCATAAAAGTCTATACTACAGAATTTTTGAAACGATATTTGTCCGAAATAACGAAGAAAAAGCGGCCTTTCGGATGATGTGGAAAATGACTGGCCGCGAGCGACAATTCAAGCAAACTTTCCTCCCGACGCTGGGTTACATCATCATCATGGTGATTGCTCCAAATATCGGCCGGAAAGGCAACCTTCAGGATTTTTTCACCGGGTACAAATACCTGTTTGTTCTTTATACGCTTATGATTGTGGCGATCACACTTTGTGGTGCTTTGATCATAGGAAACTATAAATCAACTACTTGGATTTACAAAGCTTTGCCGATTAAGTCGCCGGCAAACTTCTTCAAGGGAACCATCAAGGCAACTTTTGCAAAATTTTTTATTCCCTTTTATCTGGTGGTGGGAGTCTTAGTTTGCATACTTTGGGGAATAAATGCCCTGCCCGATGTGATTCTTGCGTTCGTGCTGATTTACCTGGTGACGTGCGCCAGCTATTACATTCAACGCCCATTCTTCCCGTTTTCGATGGAAAAAACCGCTATTCAGGGAGGATCAAATGCCATGAAAATGCTGGGGCTGATGCTTGTTGCTGCGGTTCTGGGCTTCTTTCACTATTTTCTTCTAACAAAATCAACTTATGCGTCGTTGATATTGATCCCTGTTTATCTGGGCGTGATTTTCTTTGTCAACAGGTTCTGGGTGTACCGCCAAATTACCTGGAAGGACGTGGACAGGGTAAATAGCTATTAATTTGTTTCGCCGCATTCCGTTCTGTGAATAGGACGCGCGCTCATGCCCAATCACAATTTTTTCTAACTTTACGGCTCTTAAAATTAAAATTGAATCATGGAATTAAGTTTACTCACCGCAATATCGCCAATCGATGGCCGTTACCGTTCAAAAGTCGAAAATCTCCAGCTCTATTTTTCAGAATTCGCCCTGATTAAATACCGGGTTCTGGTTGAAGTTGAATACTTTATCGCACTATGCGAACTTCCGTTGCCTCAATTGGCCTCGTTCGATCACAAGCTATTTGAATCGCTGCGGAAGATTGTTGCTGATTTCTCGGTAGAAGACGCGCAACGCATCAAAGACATTGAAAAAGTGACCAATCACGATGTGAAAGCCGTTGAGTATTTCCTGAAGGAAGAGTTCGACAAGCTGAACCTGCAGCCATTTAAAGAATTTATCCATTTTGGTCTGACGTCACAGGATATCAACAATACAGCCGTTCCAAAGTCGATTCAGGACGCATTGGACAACGAATATTATCCGGCTATTTACGATCTGGTTGACAAGCTTGATGACCTGGCTGCCGAATGGAAAGACATTCCGATGCTGGCAAAGACACATGGACAG
Organism: uncultured Odoribacter sp.; assembly: GCA_964488805.1. Taxonomy (GTDB): domain Bacteria; phylum Bacteroidota; class Bacteroidia; order Bacteroidales; family Prolixibacteraceae; genus Aquipluma. The sequence goes on from CAZAVU010000013.1 coordinate 27,774, forward strand.
CCGGCATCCCCTACTAATCTGGGTAAAGAAATTCGGGTATTCTCTGAACGCCTGAAAATCCAGCTGGAACAACTGAAAGACATTAACTGCGATGCCAAATTCGGCGGAGCTACCGGCAACTTTAACGCTCATCACATTGCCTACCCGGAAATTAGCTGGAAAGCATTTGGGAACCATTTCCTGAAGAAATATCTGGGACTTGAACGAGCCCAGTACACCACCCAGATTGCCAACTACGACAATCATGCCGCCATTTTTGATGCAATGAAACGCATCAATAACATTATCATGGACCTGAACCGCGACATGTGGACTTACATTTCGATGGAATATTTCAAGCAAAGAATCAAAGCTGGAGAAGTTGGTTCATCGGCCATGCCACACAAGGTAAACCCAATTGATTTTGAGAATTCGGAAGGAAATATTGGCTTGGCCAACGCGCTGTTTGAACATCTGGCCGTCAAACTACCTGTTTCGCGTCTGCAACGCGACCTGACTGATTCAACCGTATTGCGTAATATTGGCGTACCATTTGCCCATACGCTGATTTCGATCAGTTCGACCATGAAAGGATTGAACAAGCTGCTGATTAACACCGATGCCATTAATGCAGATCTGGATAAAAACTGGCCTGTTGTTGCAGAAGCCATTCAAACCATCCTGCGACGCGAAGGTTATCCGAATCCTTATGAAGCCCTTCGCAACCTCACCCGTGTCAACCGGAAGATTGACCAGCAGGCGATTCATGAATTTATTGACACACTCGATATAACAGAAGCCCTTAAAACGGAGTTAAAAAAGATTACGCCTCAAAACTACACGGGTATTTTTTAATTAAAGTGTAAATATTTGTATTATATGTTTTTCTATTCGGTTATCTATACTGATCATTCCACTCATTCATGAAGGATTTTTTTAAGATTTTACGTCGGTTTGTTCCGCCCTATAAGAAACGGTTGATCCTGAATTTTCTGTTTAACCTGCTTTCGGCCTTGTTTACAGGTTTTTCAGTAATGATGCTGATTCCTATTTTAGAAATCATGTTTGGTCTTTCAAAGGATGTCAATGAATTAGTGCCGTGGGCAATGAATCTGGGCGCAATAAAACACAATGTTTACTATTACATATCGGCATTTAAAATTGCCCATGGAGCTGGCTTTACTCTTTTATTTGTTGGATTTTTTGTCATTATCGCCACGATGCTCAAAGTAGGATTTTACTATTTGGGAGCTTACGAAGCTGTTTATATTCGAAATGGCGTCGTAAAAGATATGCGCGAACAGATTTACCAAAAAATCATCAAACTGGCCCTGCCCTTCTTCTCGGAAGAACGCAAAGGAGATATCATTTCACGAATCACAGGCGACGTTACGGAAGTCGAAAATTCGATCATGTCGTCGCTTGATATGTTTTTGAAAAATCCAATTATTATTATCGTATTGCTCATTTGGATGCTGGTAATGAGCCCCAGCATGACTCTTTTCATCTTAATTGTACTGCCGGTGGCTGGTGCGATCATCGGGAAAGTTGGAAAATCACTGAAAAGAGTATCTCGCGAAGGTCAGGACAAAATGGGTGTGATATTAACAGTTGTTGAAGAAACACTGGGTGGACTTCGCATCATCAAAGCATTTAACGCCGAAAAGAAGATGGATGCGCGTTTCAACTCTGAAATACATGACTATCGCCGCATCATGAACCGTTTGATGCGCCGTCGCGAATTGGCACATCCACTCAGCGAGCTGCTTGGAACTATTGTGATTATCATTGTGGTATGGTATGGCGGAACCTTGATATTAAGCAAAAAAGGTGAACTTTCAGGTCCTGAATTTATCGCCTACATTGCCATTTTCTATCAGATCATTAATCCGGCCAAAGCTTTTACACAAGCGCTTTACAGCATTCAGAAAGGGCTGGCTTCGATGGACCGTATCGATAAAATTCTGCTGGCGGACGTGACTATACCCGAAGCCGCCAATGCTCAATCAATTAATACGCTCAATGATGAGATTGAATACCGGAATGTCACATTTGCGTATGAAGAAAAAAATGTTCTTAACAATGTTTCTCTCAAAATACCCAAAGGGAAAACCATTGCTCTGGTAGGGCAATCAGGAAGTGGAAAAACCACGTTTGTTGATCTGCTGCCACGCTTTTACGATGTAAATGACGGACAAATCCTGATTGACGGAAATGATATACGCGACCTTAAACTGCACGACTTGCGCGACCTGATGGGCAATGTCAACCAGGAGGCTATTTTGTTTAACGACACTATTTATAATAATATTGCTTTTGGAGTTGAAAACACTTCGATGGCCGAAGTAATTGCTGCTGCCAAAGTGGCCAACGCCCACGATTTTATCATTGAAACCGAGCATGGTTACGACACAGTCATCGGTGACCGCGGAAGTAAACTTTCAGGAGGGCAACGGCAACGCCTGAGCATAGCCCGCGCCATACTAAAGAATCCGCCCATTCTGATCCTGGACGAAGCAACTTCGGCCCTCGATACCGAATCGGAACGACTGGTCCAGGAAGCGCTGGAAAACCTGATGAAAAACCGCACTTCCATTGTTATTGCACACCGGCTGTCAACGGTAAGGAATGCCGACCAAATTTGTGTTTTCCATGAAGGAGAAATCGTTGAACGTGGAACACACGACGAGCTGATTGAACTGGATGGCCGATATAAACGGTTACATAGTATGCAAATGTTCTAAAATCTGCCTGTAATTATGGATCCGGCAAAGGTGAATGAAGGTGTTTCCACATTCATTCACCTTTGTTCATTTTTTAGTATTAGGCTTCAATAAAAATGTTAAAATCATCTTCTTTATTTTATTACATTTACCCCGCTTGAAAAATCTTTGGACAATCAGAACTGGCGCGGCTTTCAGCAATATTTTGAGATATGGTTTTATTGATAGGCTGTATAAAATGATTTTCCCGTTCCTGTTCTTTACCCAAAATCCTTTTTCGGGAGATAATTTTGAACTGAAATGCCCTTTCAGGCATGAAATAAAAATGAGTACAAACCAAAAATTAACTTTTCATTAATGAGAAAATGGCGTATTGAAGACTCGGCTGAACTTTACAACATCAACGGATGGGGAATCAACTTTTTTTCCATCAACGAAAAAGGCCATGTAACCGTTACCCCCAAAAAAGACGGAATACAAATTGACCTGAAAGAATTGGTTGAAGAGCTTCAGCTTCGGGATGTTTCAGCACCTATGCTGCTTCGTTTCCCCGACATTCTGGACAACCGGATTGAAAAAATGGCCAGTTGCTTTAAAACTGCGGCCGAAGAGTACGAATACAAAGGCCAGAATTTTATTATATACCCGATTAAAGTGAATCAGATGCGGCCCGTGGTTGAAGAGATTGTGGGACACGGCAAAAAATTCAACATCGGACTGGAGGCTGGCTCAAAGCCTGAATTACACGCCGTTATAGCCATCAATACCGATAACGATTCGCTTATCATCTGCAATGGCTACAAGGATGAAAGTTACATCGAACTAGCCCTTCTGGCCCAAAAAATGGGAAAACGAATCTTCCTGGTCGTGGAAAAACTGAACGAACTGAAACTGATCATCAAGATTGCGCACCAGCTTAAAATTAAGCCAAACATTGGTATCCGCATCAAGCTGGCCAGTTCCGGGAGCGGCAAATGGGAGGATTCTGGCGGTGATGTCAGCAAGTTCGGTTTAACTTCAAGCGAATTGCTCGAAGCCCTTGACATTCTCGAAAAAACAAAAATGAAAGATTGCCTCAAACTGGTTCATTTCCATATTGGCAGTCAGGTTACCAAGATACGGCGCATCAAACTGGCAATGCGCGAGGCCTCGCAATTCTATGTACAACTTTTCCTGAAAGGGTTCAATGTTGAATTTGTGGACATCGGCGGTGGATTAGGCGTGGACTACGACGGGACCCGCTCGTCGAGCAGCGAAAGCAGCGTGAATTACAGCATTCAGGAATATGTGAACGATGCCATAGCCACCATGGTTGATGCCAGCGATAAGAACAACATCCCGCATCCAAACATCATTACCGAATCGGGAAGATCGCTTACTGCTCATCATTCGGTGCTGATCTTCGAAGTTTTAGAAACGGCTTCGCTTCCTACCATGAACGAAGAGGAAGAAACGCATGAAGACGATCATGAACTGGTTCGCGAGTTATTTTCGTTGTGGGAACAGATTAACCAGCCACGAATGCTCGAAACCTGGCACGATGCCCAGCAAATCCGCGAAGAAGCGCTCGACCTTTTCAGCCTTGGCCTGCTCGACCTGAAAACACGGGCCCAGATCGAACGTCTGTTCTGGTCGATCACCAAGGAAATTCACCAGATGACCGGCGAACTGAAACATATCCCTGAAGAATTACTTTATCTGCCTAAATTACTGTCGGATAAATACTTCTGTAATTTCTCGTTATTCCAGTCGCTACCTGATTCATGGGCTATCGATCAGATTTTCCCGATCATCCCAATTCAGCGACTTGACGAAAAGCCTGAACGTTCGGCTACTTTGCAGGACATTACCTGCGATTCGGACGGGAAGATTGATAACTTTATTTCAACCCGTAATTTCTCCTATTACCTGCCTGTACACTCGCTTAAAGGCAAAGAACCTTATTATATCGGGGTATTCCTTGTTGGCGCTTACCAGGAGATATTGGGCGATTTGCATAACCTCTTCGGCGATACCAACGCGGTACACGTTTCGGTTGACGACAAAGGATATCATGTCGATCAGATCATTGATGGTGAAACTGTTGCTGAGGTACTTGACTACGTTCAGTACAATGCCAAAAAACTGGTACGTACGGTCGAAACCTGGGTAACTTCCTCGGTAAAATCCCAAATTATCTCAGCCGAAGAAGGAAAGGAATTTTTATCAAACTATCGTTCAGGTTTGTACGGATATACTTATCTGGAATAGGTTTTAATGCTATAAATCAAAAAAAATGCAAATACTTCGATTGAGGTATTTGCATTTTTTATTTCTAGGAAATAAGTTACTCTTTGATTCGTGTAAGAATGTAATAGTCTTTCACCAACCTGTCTTTTGTGCTCTTTTTGTAAAAAAGATTTATCCGGTATATTTTATCAAAATTATAGCCGGGGAATGTGCTTTTTATAGTAGCAGAGTCCTTTTTGTCAACCATTAGCGCAAATTTGTCTTCGTCAGGAAGCATGATTTGATCACCTTTTGTCTGAATTAAAGGGATAGGCTTTCCAAAATCCCAAACAATTTCCGGGGCCACGGCATTCAGACTATATGTTTTTACGCCATATTGCTTTTCTATAGTTTGAGCTTTACTGGCTGAAGCGTATTCGGGATTGTACACAATGACCTTTGACAATGGCACCAAAGCAATCACGGCAACTGTAAAAACGCCAATCATACCATAAAATACGGACGAAAAATTCTGTTTAAGCAGCCCTTTCACAATGAAGAAAGCACAGCCATACATCAATACTGAGGAAAGCACAAAAAGGAGCATGTGATCCATTATATCTTTTTTTAGGAAGAATGCCAGAGCAAACGGATAAGCGAGCCCAATGATTGCAATAAGTCCGGATTCAAACCAGACCAATCGCTTTTCCCAATTATCCATAGTTTCTCTATAACACTGAATCAGATATTCGATGTAAAACCCTGTTGTAAGGGCAAGAGGAATAAGTACAGGCACCAGATACCTTACTTTCTTTTCTGGAATAGCAGAAAGGAAGATAAGTGCCGAAACAGTCCATAAAAGCGCAAACTTATAAGCTTTGGGATTAGTTATCTTGTTTTTTAGATAGGGATAAATTAGTGCAACCAGCGAAGGAATTGCCCACAGCCCGCTTTGTAAGAAAAAACTCCAGTAATAGTAAAACGGTTTTATTTCGTAACTGGTCCAGTTTGAGGTTTCACGGGTTGCAATCGCTTTAAACGATTCCGGATCCTTTAGCCTGACATAGAGATACCACGAAATTCCGATGGCCAACCCCGATAAAAGCATGTTTAATAAATAAAGTCCCTTACGGCGAAACGGAATCCGGTAAACAATCCCGTAACTGATTAAAAACGGTAAAAACATGGCATAAAAGGAAACAGGACCTTTGCTCAAAATGGAGCAACCCAGAAATAATCCCGAAAGCAAACTGTTCTGCAAAGCATGGGCATCCTCCTGAAACAATTTCCAAAGGAAATAAATACTCACCATCATAAACGAGTGCGTGTACATGTCCCATTGATTATCGCGTCCTGAAAAGAATATATAAAATGTGGTAATCAGAATCAGTCCGTTATTCAGGCTTTGCTTCGGGCTTAATCCCATATTTTTTGAAAAGTAGTAGGACACGAATACCAGGAGCAGAGTAATGAGAACTACCGGTAGGCGCATGGCAAAAAGCGAATCGAATCCAAAAATAACCCCGGAAACTGCAGTCATCCAGGTTGGCAGCGGAGGTTTTTCGTATCTGGGAATATTATTTAAAGTAGTAAGTAAATATTCCTTGTTCTGCACCATCTCACGGGCCGAGATAAAATTTCGGGCCTCCATGATATTGACGTCAATTTTGTCCAAGCCGGAAAATAACAACACGGCCGAAACAACAAAAAGAAGAACCAACTGATTGTTTTCAAGGAATTTACGAACCATATTTTTTCAAAATATAAATATTCCGCGAATAAATAATAATGCCTGAAGAATGACCAAGAAAAAGCACCGGATCGAGCCGGAAGATCGCATAAACAAAAATTAGCAATGAACCGGCAAGGCTCAAAAACCAAAAGCCTAAAGGCAGAACCGATTCTTTTACTTTTTCGGAATATAACCACTGGTACACAAACCGAAGGGTAAACAATACCTGAGAAACAACTCCAAGAACCATCAATGTAAATGGAATATGCTCATTATTAAAAAGATTAGCTCGATCCATTACATTGTTATTATACCCATAAACGAGTATAAAAACAGGAAAAAAGTAAATAAAAAGCCGCAACCATACCGGCATCTTCTGCCATACATTTTCAAGCTGCATATTCCTGATGTAGATGTAATAGGTGATTACCTGTCCGAGCATTATGGCAAAATCGTCGCGCAGATAGCCGTAGATAAACAGCAGAAAAGAAGCAAATAAACTTATCTCCCAGAAAAGCTTTGGTGTAAGCACTTTCTTGTGGCGTTCAGAAATAATCCACTGCAGAAAAACACGGCTGGAAAATAATCCCTGGGCCAGAAAGCCAATGCTCAAAGTTATCCAGTAGCTCATAAACCGGAGATGTTAGACTCTGAAACGGTGTAATTGATATACTTCTTTTTCATCCACAAATAGGCGAAACAGTCCATCAAAGGGCCAAACAAACGATTCCACAAATTATATTTCGATTTTCCAGCTATGCGAGGGAAATGCTGGACGTGTACCTGTAAAACTTTACCATTCTGGAGCATGACCATCGCTGGCAAAAAACGGTGTAATCCTTTAAACATTGGAATTCGCTTGGCAATGTCAGTCCTGATAATCTTCAACGGACAACCGGTATCATCCATCCCATCGTGTGTGAAAGTCCGTCGTATTCCATTGGCAATCAAAGATGATAAATTTTTAACCAGTGAATCTTTCCGGTTTTGACGAACTCCGGTAACCATATCGTAACGATCTGTATTTTCGAGCAGAACGTTAAAATCCATCGGAGTGGTTTGCAAGTCAGCATCGATATACCCGGTCCAAAGAGTATCCGAATAATCGAAACCTGCTTTGATAGCGGCACTCAGCCCGCAATTTTTTACGAAAGAGCAATAGGTAAAACTGGAAGATCGGGCACAGATTTCTTTTATCTTAGTCAGACTACCGTCGCTCGAACCATCATCGACAAAAAGGATTTTAGTCCGTTTCCGGGCACAGGCTACAAATTGATTGAGCTCATGATATAAACGTTCCAAATTGTCAACTTCATTGAATACCGGAACAATAACAGTCAATTCAAAATCCATAGTTAAATTCTATTTTTAAGCAAAACAGACTTGGGAAAAGCAACGGTTCTTCCTGTTTTGCAAGCAATTATTTACTCAATAAATTTGTTTCTTTTCTGACAATATAAGAAGAACCATGACGAATACCCGGCAGATTTCGAAAAGGAGCCTTTAAACATTTTCGCAACGACTGTTTTAGCAAAAAGCGCCATCGAAAGAAAATCATAGCCCTTAAAGTTTCAATGTCACTGACTCCAGCTTCGCGTGCATATTCAGCAGCTATTATCCCATGACTCTCGACCGGTAAACTCATTCGTTTCAGATTATCCATTCCCTTCTTAAACGAATAGTTGCCAAACTTCATACGGTTATTGTCAATCAAAGAAAAATCATACTGATTGTCTTCAAAACGATACAGGATATTGCTCAAGGTAAGATCCTTATGAAACACCCCTGATTTATGTACCCGACAGATAAAACGGGCCAGCGATCTCAGCGTTTCCTCCGATTGGGAAACCGGAAGTTTCAGCAGTTCTTCAAGAGGCTTATAGTCGGTGTACAAGCTCACATAATAGCTCTTGTCTAACATGCCATACCTGTATGAATTGATGTAGGCGACAGGTTTGGGCGATGTTATCCCTCTATTAATCAACAATTCAGAGTGTTCGAAAGCCCGTCGTGCTTTCGATTTTCGAACCGTGGCAAAGATATAACGGTTTGCCAGGGTTATTCTTTTAAAATATTTTATGGCAATAATAAGACCATCGACACTTACCAGCCTTACATCATTCCTTCCTGAATAAATTTCATCACCCAGAGTGAGAAAATTTTGAGGTACCTGTTGAATAAATTTCTCCAGAAAGGAGAACTCCGGAGCAACATAGATTTCTGTTTTCATGTTAGAACATTTTCTAAATCCACTTTAAGGCAGGGGTACTTCCTGAAAAGTCATCCATCACATCCTGTTATATTTCAATAACGGCTTAAACAATGTTCAACCCGATAACTTCGGTTTTTATAAACAAAATGAAACCCGAATGACAGAAAAGCCTTGAATTGGACCAAACGTTTTGCGTTCTGTTTTCTAGACAGCGAAATTAAAATATTTTTTATACCAGAGCACAAATTCTTTGATACCCTCATCCAACGAGGTTTTAGGTCTGAAATTGCAGATTGAGGCTAATTCTTCGGTGTCAGCCCAGGTTTTCACCACATCGCCGGGCTGCATCGGGAAAAATTGCATATCAGCCTTTTGTCCCATATATTTTTCAATCGTCTGAATAAAAGCAAGCAGATTTACAGGTTTACCATTACCAATATTAAAGATCCGAAAGTTGTTTCCCTGAGCAAAATCAACCTGGGATAAACGGAAAATGCCTTCAACAATATCACTGACATGGGTAAAATCACGTTCCATTTCACCATGATTGAAAACTTTCAATGGCTTCTCTTTCGAAATGGCATCAGCAAACAATATCGGCGACATGTCTGGTCTCCCCCACGATCCGTAAACAGTAAAGAAACGCAATCCAATGGTTGGAAACCGATACAAATGACTGTAAGCGTAAGCCATCAGCTCATTGCTCTTTTTTGTAGCCGCATATAAACTTACCGGCGAGTCGGTCTTATCATTTGTTGAAAACGGAATTTTTGAATTATTGCCATAAACACTTGAACTCGAAGCATACAACAACTTCTTGATAGAAAAATGCCGACAGGCTTCCAAAATATTAAAAAAGCCAACAAGATTACTATGAATATAAATATCTGGATTTTCGATGCTGTATCTCACTCCTGCCTGAGCTGCGAGATTGATGACCCAGTCAAAATTTTCCCTGGCAAATAAATCAAACAGTACATCTTTATCGCCAATATCTAACCGGAGGAATTTATAGTTTGGATAAACTGAAGATGTAACCTCATGATTAAACATTATCTCTGAAGCTGACGATTCTGAGCTGCTGGAAGGGAAAATTCCAGTTTCAGCCAACCGGGCATACTTGAGCCGTGGATCGTAATAACTATTGATATTGTCAATCCCAACCACCTCAAAACCTTCATTCAGGAATTTTTTTGCCAAATGAAACCCTATAAACCCGGCTGTACCGGTAATCAGAATCTTCTTCATAATGTGAAAGTGTATTATACTATTACAAATATAACTTATCAAAAGGTTCTAATTCATTTTGATTCCTGTAAATCTAAACTAATAAATTCGATTCAATTATTCTGTTTGGTTTCTTTCATCATTACAGAGATTACGGCAAACATCATTAGCGCAACAAGAAACCCGGCGCCAAAACAACCGTTCAGGCTTCCAACCGAATAAAACAGGCTAATTAATACAGGGCCGATGGTCTGGCCGATCCGCAGCACCATGCTGTTGACCGACATAAAGGCAGCCCTTTCTTTTATTGAAGCAAAACCCACCAGTAGATTATGAATAGATGGAACCATCGGTCCGTGTCCCAATCCAAAAACAAAAACCGACACTATAACCTGTACCCAATTCGAAACGAACAACATGATCAGCATTGAACCCATATAAAACACAGCACCAAACATAAGCAACCGTTTTGAAGAGAACATGTTACTCAAACGCCCTAGTTGAGAAGACATTGTTGCAGTAACCAGCGACATCACCGACATCGAAATTCCGATATGAAAAGAAGTTGCCTGTAACCGTTCTGCAAGCATCACAGGGAAGTAGGTAAGATAAGCTCCGTAAAGCATAACAAATATCAGCATATTAACCAGAAACAACGCCCATACGCTGCGTTGATTGATCTTTCCCCATATTCGCCTGAAATATTCGATGATGCCTTGCTGCTCCATTGGTTCAGGAGTATGCAGACCAAAAATTACATAGATTGCAAGTGGAATTGCCAGCAGAGGTAACCAAAAAATATATTGCCAGCCCCATGAGGCTATAAAACCACCAAGGGCCGGATACGCGGCAGTTCCAATACTCAGGATACTGGCATTGTAACCCATTAAGGTTGTACGTTTTTCTCCTGAAAATAAATCCCCAATTAAGGTAATGCCAATACTCGACAGGCCGCTGGCACCGATTCCTTCAATAAACAAAAATGCCAGCAAAAGATGGAAATCGCGCATAAACGAGCACAGAAATCCAGCAAGTCCAAAGATAAACAGCGAAGGCACCAAAACCAGTTTCCGGCCAAACCGATCGGCCAAAATACCGGTTACCGGAGTAAGGAAAATACCGGGAAGTGTAAAAGCTGCAACCAGCCATCCCACCTGCTGGGGTGAAATTCCAAAATACCTGATTATTCCGGGAAAGGCGGGAGTTATACTGGAAATTCCCATAACGGCTATCAGGGTGACACCAAATATGATGATCACATTTTTCCCAATGACAAGCTTTTGCGCTCCATTCATAAACCCGATGTTTTGTACATACTGTGAAGGTAAAAAAGAAACACGAGATATCGGACGAATTTATTCAGTACGATAGGCAGAGATAGCCAAATGACATTGATTCCTGTTTTTCACTAAAAAAAATCGTTCTCTTTATCCAATTGATTTTGAAAATGTCAGCAGCCATTTCTTCGTGAAAAGGTATATTTTATTGAGATTTTTTCAATGATGATGCGAATTTTCTCTAGGTTGTGAAAAACAAATTACTATATTTGCACTCGCAAAACGGATACGGGTGTAGCTCAGTTGGTAGAGCATCGGTCTCCAAAACCGAGTGTCGGGCGTTCGAGTCGCTCCTCCCGTGCAAAAGCTGCTCAAGTTGGGCAGCTTTTTTGTTTTACGAAAAGTCTTTGGTACCTTCAACCCAAATTAAACGATTATGACTGTCGATCTTTTTATACCTTGTTTTATCGATCAGATATATCCTGACACGGCCTTTAATACTGTAAAGCTTCTACAGAAAGCCGGTTTGGAAGTCAATTATAATCCCGAACAAACCTGCTGCGGACAACCTTCGTTCAACAGCGGTTACTGGGACGAAACCAAAACTCTGGCTAAAAAATTCATTCGTGATTTTCCAAACGACAGGCACATCATCAGTCCTTCGGCATCGTGCACCGGATTCATCAAAAATTATTATCCCGATTTATTCAAAGCCGGACAGCCTGGTTTTGACGACTACCAGCGACTGAACCGAAACTTGTTTGAACTGACTGACTACCTGGTGAACCACCTGAAATTTACCGATTTCGGGGCTGAATTTCCGCACAAGGTCTGCTATCACGATGCCTGCACGGCACTGCGCGAGTATGGAATCAGGCAGGAACCGCGGTTACTGCTTTCGAAAGTAAAAGGATTGGAACTGGTTGAAATGGAAAATACAGACACCTGCTGCGGATTTGGAGGTACTTTCTCGGCCAAGTTCACCGCAATTTCGTCGGCAATGACTGAGCAAAAAGTGGAGAATGCCCTGAAAACCGGCGCCGAATATATTGTTTCGACGGAAGCCTCGTGCATCATGAATATCGAAGGATATATCCTGAAAAACAATTTGCCCATCAAACCCATTCACATCGCTGATATCTTGGCATCGGGATGGGAACTGTAAAGATTAACGATAGAAGATTGAAGATTAACGATTAAAGAAGTATTTAAGTGGTGAATTAAAATCACAAATCACTAATCGTTAATCATTAATCGTTAATCGTTAATCAAGTTGGAACTTGAAACTTTAAAATTGGAACTAAGAAAATGGCACAAATAGGAAAACTAAATCATCTGGAAGTACTGAAAGAAGTTGACTTCGGAATTTACCTCGACGGTGGCGAACTGGGTGAAATCCTGATGCCCAAACGCTATGTCCCGGAAGGAACCATGCCCGGAGATTATCTTGACGCATTTATTTATCTCGACTCGGAAGACCGCCTAATTGCAACAACAGAAAAGCCACTGGCCATGGTCGAGGAATTTGCCCTGCTTGAAGTGGTTTCGGTATCTTCGGTTGGCGCTTTCCTCAATTGGGGCTTGCCTAAAGACTTGTTCGTGCCTTTCCGCGAGCAACGCAAACCTATGGAAGCCGGACAAAAGTACCTGGTGTATGTGTACCTCGACACCGACACCAAACGCATCGCGGCTTCATCAAAAATCGAAAGCTATCTGGATAACATTCCGGTGGATTACGACGAAAACGAAGATGTCGATCTGATTATCGTCAATGAAACCGATCTGGGATACAGCGCCATTATCGATAACAGTCACCTTGGTGTTTTGTATAAAAACGAGGTCTTCCAGCCGTTAAATCCTGGCGACCGGCTTTCGGGCTACATCAAAAAAATCAGGCAGGATGGGAAAATTGACCTTCGGCTTGACAAAATAGGGTACGAAAAAATCGGTGGTTACGCCGACGAAATTCTGGAAAAAATGAGGCAGAAAAATGGATTTTTGCCGCTGACCGACAAAAGTTCTCCGGAAGATATTTACAAAACACTAAAAATCAGCAAGAAAAATTTCAAAGCCGCTATTGGTGCGCTGTACAAAAAACGGTTGATTAACCTGGAAGAGAACGGGATCAGGCTCCTGTAACTGGAGTGAATGCAATTCAGCAAGTATCATGAAGAAAGGACAGCTTTCAAATTTATTGAGACGGTTCAGGCTCATTTATCTGACCGACTGGCTTCGTTTTTACGTCCAGCGTATTCAAAACCGGAATATCAACAGCAAATTCAGGAAGGATCATCCGGAGGTAAAACTACCGCCTGATTACCTGATCTATGAATCATTTACGCTAAACTATCAGAAATATTACACCGAAAGTATTGATACGGCGCAATGGCTGGCCAGTCATTTCAGCAAACACATTGTTTTAACGAATATCAAAATATTGGACTGGGGTTGTGGTCCGGCCCGTATCATACGTCATCTGCCGACCGTAATCGGAAATGGATGTGAGTATTACGGGACCGACTACAATCAACAAACCATTGAGTGGTGCTTGAAAAATATTCCGGGAATCCACTTCAACAACAACTCACTGGAAGCTAAATTGCCTTATCCGGACAATTTTTTCGATGTTATTTACGGCATCTCCATTTTTACCCATCTGTCCGAATCCATGCACTACGAATGGTACAACGAGTTGTGCCGCGTTCTTAAAACTGGTGGAATCATGTTCCTGACTTCACAGGGGGATAATTTCAGAATAAAGTTGACCGATAACGAATTGGCAACATACAATCAAAATAAGCTTGTAGTCAGGGGAAAAGTAAAGGAGGGACACCGCACTTTTTCGGCCTTCCAGCCAAAAGGTTTTATGAAACACCTGTTCGCCGGAGTTGAAATACTGGAACATATAGAAACAATGCCGGAGAAAGGTAAAGGACTTCCTCAGGACATCTGGATAATCAGGAAATAAGCCAATACTTTATTACCGCTTGAAATGAACCACAAAATGGAACCACGAATCATTTCCATTCCCCCGAAGATACTGGTTGGAAATCGAATGAGAATGTGCCTAGCCGA
>CAZAVU010000013.1:42306-76014 GCA_964488805.1 uncultured Odoribacter sp.
AACGATTATACCGAACAATGGAAATCCTGGAACTTCCGCTCATTGCCCATGATTCCGCAAAAATTCGGGATTAAGCTGATTGACGACGATGGGGTAAAAAAGCAGTTTGCCACGATCGAAAAACTGATGTCGGAAGCCGAAGAGGTGATCAACTGTGGTGATGCCGGACAGGAAGGGGAATTGATTCAGCGTTGGGTGATGTCCAAAGCCAAATGCACAGCACCCGTCAAACGACTTTGGATTTCGTCATTGACTGAAGAAGCTATCCGTGAAGGGTTTCAGAAACTTCAACCATCCGAAAAATTCGACAATTTATATGCCGCCGGAAGCGCCCGCGCCATTGGCGACTGGCTGCTTGGTATGAATGCCACCCGACTTTACACGCTGAAATACGGACAGAATAAGCAGGTCCTTTCCATCGGACGGGTTCAAACCCCTACCCTTGCGATCATTGTTAACCGGCAGAAAGAGATCGACTCCTTCAAGCCCGAACCGTACTTCGAGATCAAAACCATTTACCGCGATGCCACTTTTTCCGCAGCTTCCGGACGGTTCCAGAACCGCAAAGATGCGGCACAGGTATTGGAAGAAATCAGTCAATACGAGCTTGAAATCGGAAAAATTGAAACAAAGAACAGTACTGAAGCGCCTTTGCGGCTGTTCGATTTAACTTCATTGCAGGTGGATTGCAACCGCAAATTCAACATGGGTGCCGAAGATACACTGCGCACCATTCAGTCGCTATACGAAAAGAAACTGACCACCTATCCGCGTGTGGATACCACTTATCTTTCCGACGATATTTATCCGAAAGTTCCTGCCATCCTGAAAAACCTGAAAGGCTACGAATTCCTGACAGCACCTTTACTTCAGAATAAAATACGCAAGTCAACCAAGGTTTTCGACAACTCAAAAATTACTGATCACCACGCCATCATTCCGACCGGCCAAACTCGTTTGGACCTGAATCAGCAGGAAAAACAGGTCTTTGATATGGTGACACGCCGGTTTATTTCAGTTTTTTATCCCGACTGCAAAATCGCCAATACCACTGTTGAAGCCAAAGTTGGCCCGCACGATTTTAAAGCTACCGGCAAACAAATCCTTTCGCCCGGATGGCGCACCGTTTACATGAACGATAAAAACCCGGTACAGAATGACGAAAATATCCTTCCGGTGTTCGTTACCGGCGAACACGGCCCGCACGAACCAGGCCTGCTCGAAAAACAAACCCAACCGCCAAAGTACCTGACAGAAGCCACGCTGCTCCGGGCAATGGAAACTGCCGGAAAAACAGTTGACGATGAAGAATTACGCGATTTGATGAAGGAAAACGGTATTGGCCGTCCGTCAACCCGGGCCAACATCATCGAAACGCTTTTCCGCAGAAAATACGTAAAGAAAGAAGGCAAGCGGCTGGTGGCAACCCAAACCGGGATCGACCTGATTGACACCATCGAAAACGAGCTGCTCAAATCGGCTGAACTCACTGGTCAGTGGGAAAAGAAACTGCGCATGATTGAACTGGGGCAATACGATGTGACCAATTTCATGAACGAAATGAAACAAATGGTAACCGAGGTGGTCGATCAGGTAAAACGCTCACCACGAAAAGAGATTGCCCTGATTCCAGATGAGCCCGCCATTCCGGAGAAAAAAGAAAAAGCTGCGCCTGCTGAGCCATCGGAAACCACGTGTCCGGCCTGCAAAAAAGGCATACTGAAAAAGGGCAAAAATGCGTGGGGCTGTTCTGACTGGAAAGAAGGTTGCCGGTTTGTAATTCCATTCGAGTTCATGGGAAAAAAGTTGACTGATGCACAAATCAAACGATTGGCCGAAAAAGGAAAAACCGCGCTGATCAAAGGATTCAAACAGGAAAACGAAACGGTTGACGGAGTTCTGGAACTGACCGACGATTACAAAATCAGTTTTACTGAAGCCGAACCGGAGAAATTAATCTGTCCCTCGTGTAAAACCGGAGAAATCTTGAAAGGCAACGCTGCTTTCGGTTGCAGCAATTTCAGGGGCGGCTGCCGGTTACGCATCCCATTTGAACTGGAAGGGAAAAAGCTTACAGAAAACCAGGTTAGTCAACTTGTTCTGAAAGGCCAGACCCGACCGTTCACGTTTACAGAAAATGACAAAAAAAGAACCGGTTTCTTCCGGTTCGATGCTGCATTCCAAGTAAAGTTTCAGGAAAAATAAACCCGATCTCAAAAATAAAATATCCTTAAATGCATCATCCCGAATTTGTTTCGGGATCTGACCGCGATGCGAAAAGATCCTGGAACAAGTTCAGAATGACGTGGATAAGGACTTTTGAAACACCCTCGTTTAATTTTATTATTGGCTCACCACAAACTCGTAACTTCCTGCGACAAGTTTGGTTGAATAACAATCGCTTCCGGATTTTGATTTTTTGTAAACTGTTTTGCCATTGTTTTTGATTTCGGTACCACTCAATTTCAAAGTCGCCGCGCTATTGGCAGGAACAACCACGTTATAGATGACCTTTTTACCGTCGCGTTTCCAGGAAGACTGAATATCGCCAAAAGGTCCTGCATGACTAGCCTTAAACGAGTTGAGACCTTTCACAAAATGAGGTTCCAACTGCACATTTTTAAATCCCGGCTGGGATGCATCCGGTTTTATTCCACCCAAAGCTTTATAATACCAGGCGCCAATTTCTCCAAACATGATGTGGTTGAGCGAAATATCGCGGGTAGCATCAATCGGCCAGTTTTCATACAGCGAGGTGGCGCCATTCACGATCCACCATCCCCACGACGGGAAATCCTGCTGAGCAGCAACTTCATAAGCCAGATCGGCATACCCGTTTTCGCTCAGGGCATTCAATATGGTTTTGGTTCCGAGCAAACCAACATCGAGGTGTTTTTTATCAGCAATAACCCGCTGAGCCAGATTAGCTGCTACCTTAGCTTTCAGCGCTTCAGGGACAACACCCCAGAAAATTGGAGCGCTCAGCTCGGTTTGCAAACCACTTCCATAAATCCCGGTTTCCCGGTTCAGGTATTTGTCATTAATGGCCGCAGCAATTTTGGTCGCCAAAGCCGAGTATTTCTGATAATCATCTTCCTTACCGAACAATTTGGCTGCTTTAGCCAGAATATTTGCATCCACAAAATAATAAATCGAAGAAGTCAGTTCTTTTGGCGTAACCGATTTTACCGGAACCCAATCGCCCAATCCCCAGTCGGTAATGCCATTCGGACTGATTTCCGTGATGTGATCAACATAGCGTTTCAGGTTAGGATAACAATCGGCCAGCAGCTTCGAATCACCATAGAACAGGTAAACGTTCCAGGGAATGATGGCAATCGTGCTGGTCCAGTCAGGCCCGTTTGCCCAGGTGTAGCCCCATCCGCTGGAAGGAATGATCGCCGGCAGAACACCATTGGGCTGCTGCTCGTCGCGATGGTCGGCCAACCACTTTTCGTAAACCGTGATGCCATCGAAATTGTACAAACCGGTTTCGCTGGCAATGTGGGCATCACCCGTCCAGCCGTTCTTTTCGCGCTGCGGACAATCGGTCGGATAACCCTGAAGGTTCGACAAATAGGAAACATTGGTGGCTTTCCAGATTTTATTCAAAACATCATTTGAACTGACTACATTTCCTACCGGCGGAACATCGCTGTGCATAAAAATTCCGGTCAGACTTTTGATTTCCACAGGACGATCGCTGGTAACTTCAACATACTGAAACCCTTTGTAGTTGAAGTGCGGATAAAACGTTTCCACACCATCGCCACTCAAAATATAAATATCGGTCTGAAACGGATCTTTGTCGTCGGTTGGACGGTAATGAACATCAATATTCGAGGTGTTTACAGTTCCATCTTTATAAATCATTTCACCATGTTTCAGGCGGATTTCAGTACCACGTTCGCCTTTCACGCTGATTCGGCTGATCCCGGAAATATTGCGTCCCAAATTGTAAACCGACTTTAGCTCGCTCATTTTGCTGATGCTGACCGGATTAATCTCTTCGACAAAGCGAATGGGGTAAAGTTGCTGTGCCACAATATTTTGCGACGGAGCATTCACCGGAATGGTATTTTCCCACTTCGAATCGTCAAAACCGGGTTTGTCCCATCCAGGCTGACTTTGGCGTGCATCCTGGTGCTCGGCGGTATAAATGCTGTTGAAAATGATCGGGCTCAGCGAAGTCTTCCAGTCGGTGCCCGATTTGATGATTTCTTCTCGGCCATCCTGATAAGTAATCCTCAAGTCAAGACAAAACTTGGCACGGTCGCGCCAGGGAGCCTGATCGAAGTACCAAACAGCCGTCGATTGGTGGTTGTACCAGCCATTTCCAAGTAGAACACCCAAAACAACATCTTTGGCATTTACCAGTGAAGTCACATCATAAGTTACATACAGTGTCCGTCGGTCGAAACGGGTATACATCGGATCGAGCCGGTGATCGCCCACACGCTGACCGTTGATCGAAAGCTCGTACAGACCGGCAGCGGCCATGTACAAACGGGCGCTTTTTACCTTTCCTGAAGGCTGAAACTGTTTGCGAAAATAAGGCGCTGGTTTCAGGTTAATATCCTTTGAATCGGAAATCCAGTCGCCTTTCCAGTTGCTGATCTGCATCATTCCGGTTTCGAAACTCGCAACCGGTGCAGATGCCGATTTTTGCTGATCTTTGTCCCACAAAACAACCGTCCAGTAGTATTTGGTAAACGGCTGCAAGGGATTTCCGGCATAGGTAACAAGCATTTCCGAGCCTGAAACTTTCCCGGGTTCCCAAACATTTCCTTTACCTGAAGAAACCTGGACAGAATCGGTTCCAACCAGAAGCTGGTAAGCTGTTTGAACAGCCCCTTCACGGGAGTCGTTCATTTGCCAGTGCAAACGAGGATTTGGTGCATCGATGCCAATTGGGTTGACCAGATGCTCACATTGTAAATTAGCAACTTGACTTTGTTGAGCCTGAGTTTGAATGGCCATCAGCAAAAAAAGCAGAAGGCCCAAAAATTGGATGGGTTTCATGAAA
This sequence comes from uncultured Odoribacter sp., assembly GCA_964488805.1. GTDB lineage: Bacteria > Bacteroidota > Bacteroidia > Bacteroidales > Prolixibacteraceae > Aquipluma. The sequence goes on from CAZAVU010000013.1 coordinate 47,333, forward strand.
TATTGGTTTAGTATGATGTTCCAAAGATAGCTAAACACCGATTATTGCTTAACTTTATTCAATCATTTCACACGTAATTATTTAAATTAAACATTAGTAATTCAATAAATTATAAAATCAGTCAGGATATTTAAAATTTTCACACTCATGCTCATGGCAATACTCTTTTGTCCTTAACTGATTAGGTCAGTTTCATCCTCGTTGTTTAAACGCACAGTAAAAATCGACCTTGTATTTTTTAGCTTATGCAGCTGTTAATTTCTCTATTTGTTGCTGATAATAAGCAATTAAACGATCCTTTCTAAAGTTGTTTAAATGGTCTTCGCCCAACTCCTTAAATGCAACTTTATCTTTGAGGATAAAATAAGTGGCTATTAATATTTTATGCCCTAACGCGATAATTGCTCTTTTCTTTCCCCTTCGCCCAACAAGGCTTTTGTATTTGGAACTCAGATAGGTATTCTTTGTTCTGGAAGCAGCCCAGCCGCATTCAACTAAAAGACTGCGCAAATATTTGTTCCCGTGGGTGATGCGTCCGCTTTTGTTCTTGCCTGCTGTTTCATTGCTTCCGGGACAAACCCCTGCCCAGGATGCCAGATGGTTTTGGTCAGGAAACTGTCCCATGTCAACACCTACTTCTGCAATTATGCAGATTGCACCATCCCGCCCAACCCCAGGGATACTTTCTAAAAGTTCCCGTTCAATTTTATAAGGTTCGATGCAAATCTCTATCTGTGCATTGACCTCTGCAATAGTGCTTTCAATTTTGACCATATTCCCCATGATGGTTTTTAACATGAAACGATGGTGTGTGGTAATATAGCCAGTCAGAGATTCTTTTATGTCTTGCCGGTTAGCTTTTACTTTACCATGAACATATTGCAAAAGCTCTTCTGGTCTATAGCTTTCGTGACTTAAGATATGGTTGATGATTTTGGTGCCCGTTGCACCAAACACATCATTCAAAACACTCGAAAGTTTAATGTTGGCATCTTCCAAAATTTTCTGAAAACGGTTTCTTTCTGCTGAAATTTGGTTGGTCAACTTTGTCTTATAACGGGTCAAATCCCGAAGTTCACGAATAGGGCGATCTGGGATGAAACTCCCTTTGAGCAAACCACTTAAAAGTAACTTTGCTAACCAACAGCTGTCTTTCTTGTCGGTCTTATGGCCGGGAACATTCTTAACATGACGGGCATTGACCAGTAAAATCTTGAAATCATCCCACAGAACATTAAAGATCGGTTTCCAATAAACCCGAGTACTTTCCATCGCTACATGGGTAACACTGTTTTCTAATAACCACTCTTTCAATTTTATCAAAGAACTTGTATACGCCTTAAAACTTTTTGTCTGCGTTTTTATACCTTTGCCTTGGATGGTTGCTACAATCAGATCTTTGTGGACATCCATCCCGCAGCCACATTCAATGACCTGCTCAAATTCGATAACTTTCTTTTTCATAGCTCTTAGCATTTTATGGTTTGACAACTTAAAGCTAAGAGCTCTTTTGCTGCTAACCACCAAATTACATGGCCTTTTGTAGCTGCTCCTTTAAAATTATTTTATCAGCGATGAGGGTTTCATCTGTATAAATTTTCAAATTTTATTTCTGCAACTCTCGCATCAGTGCCAGTTTTTCATACTAGCTCTGCTGCGTATGGAATAGCCATTTATACATTACCGTTTGGTGCGGATTTTGACACACATGGCTATTTCAGCCTAAAAATTTAAGAAAGACCAATATGGCAAATACAGAGATCGAAAAGTTAATTTCAAGCATCGAAGAACTTGTTCCGGTTTATATGGAAATTCCTGAAGATTACGCCAAATCGAAAGGGGTTGCTGCGGTTTGCATCATCGGCGAAGATGGGCAAATTTATGGAAAGATATTTGGCAGCGACAAACTCAGAGGCCGGGATTCGTTTAAAACAGCATGGGCAAAAGCCAGCCAGGTATGGATTACCGGATATAAAACCAACGAATACGAACGAATGATCTTTTCTGACCAGATCGATTATCACACATTTGGAATCAGTTTGCCTGATTTGGTTGGATATCAAGGTGGCCAACCGGTCATCCTTAGCGACGGAACCAAACTCGCAGTTGGATTTAGCGGTTTCCGGGGTCCCAGCGATCTGGAGATTGTGCAAAAAGCGCTGGAGAAAGTAACCAGATGATTTATCAATGTCAGTGCTATGAAAATCTTCATTTAACGAGTCTTCCCGAATTTAAATTGTGGGAGAATATTTAATGTGAATCCCATTATATCGCTAATAAGATTAATCCATCAATTATTCAAGTATTGATCCGATAATTGGAACTCATCGGATCAATACCATAAACCTGTATTAAATAACCTATTTCAGAAAAATTAAAAATTTTCAGGCAAACACCTGATCCCTAGCTGTTTCATTCGCCATACTCCATCAATGGCCCAATCCCAGTCTCCGGCAAACATGTTGTTTTCAATTCTAAAGTGCCAGATTTCATTCCATGTAACTGTTTTATTGGTTCCTTTCAGCCCGGCAAGTTCGCCGCGTGGAAATTCCTTAACATGGGTTCCACTCATTTCTCCCCACATGACGACTTCATTTCCATCAACAACCAAATGTTTAATCTTAATTTTGAAGTCGGGAAATGATTCCCTGAAAATTTTATGCTCTTGGATTCCCTCGTCATTCCATTTGTATTTGTTTTTAGCTTTCTCAGCCCAATCGGGCGAGTTACAGTCTTCAATATAATTTGTCACAAATTTTTTAATAGATTCCGTGTCCTGCCCGACAGATTTTATTGACGAAAAACCAGTAAAAACGATCATTCCAACAACAAGAATGAAGATGTCTAATTTTGTTTTCATAGTAGTAATTTTTATCGATTTAACTATTAAAGTTATAAAATAATTACTGATTATCAACATCTTATTTCAGAACAATTATTACTCAACCGGAAAGGAAATGGAGTAATTATAAAGTTTGACGTTCTTTATTTTATTATAAAACCTATGGAAAAACGAATTGCCTGCTGTGGACTAAATTGTGCTACCTGTGACGCCCGGGTTGCCACCCTCGCTAATGATAATGAATTGCGTACCCAAACAGCCGAAAAATGGAAAATACAACACGGAGCGGTTGGCCTAACTGCCGATATGATCAATTGTACCGGATGCCGCGAAGAAGGAGTAAAATTTGCTCATTGTAGCCAGTGCGAGATCCGTAAATGTGCCAATGAAAAAGGATTTAAAACTTGTGCTTCCTGCGATCGGCTCGACACCTGTGAAACGGTGAAAAGTTTGCACCAGTTTGTGCCGAAAGCTTTATTGAATTTGAAATCGCTGAATTGAGCGACTGATTTTAATGAAAAGGGGCTGTTCCTTTCGAAACAGCCCCGGCAATAAATGTCTTATAGAGTATAAACTAAGCTAGCTTAACATTAACGGCATTTAATCCTTTGCGTCCTTCCTGAAGATCAAAAGTTACTTCGTCATTTTCTCTTACCTGATCATTCAGACCTGATACATGTACGAAATATTCGTTTCTTGATTCAACATCGACGATAAATCCAAATCCTTTGGATTCATTGAAAAACTTTACTGTTCCTTTATTCATGATAATTTGTAAAAATAAATATTGGCACAATACTAGTCATTAATTTTGAATATAATACAACTCTTTGAAAATAAATAAATTTTAATAACGTACCCTTTACATTTCATTTCGGTCGGCGCTCCAGCAGAACCACATTCTCCACATGGTGCGTATGCGGGAACATATCAACGGGCTGAATTCGTGTGACTTTATATTTTTCGTCCATCAATGCCAGGTCGCGTGCCTGGGTAGCCGGGTTGCAACTCACATAAACAACTCTTTCAGGAGCTGCTTCAAGGATGGTTTTTACCACATCCTCGTCCATCCCGGCACGTGGAGGATCGGTTATAATCACATCAGGACGACCATGTTGGGCAATGAATTCGGCAGTCAGGATTCGCTTCATGTCGCCGGCAAAAAAGCTGGTATTTTCAATACCATTCAGCACTGAGTTGACATGCGCATCTTCAATGGCTTCAGGCACATATTCAATTCCTACTACTTTTTTTACGCTTCGGGCCACAAAATTGGCAATGGTTCCGGTTCCGGTATACAAATCGTACACCACTTCCCCACCCTTCAGTCCGGCAAATTCGCGGGCCACTTTGTACAATTCGTAGGCCTGTTCGGAGTTGGTCTGGTAAAAACTTTTCGGCCCGATCTTGAATTTCAGCCCTTCCATTTCTTCCAGAATATAGTCATTCCCCTTAAAGACTAAAATTTCCTGATCGGTAATCGTATCGTTGCCCTTTTCATTGATCACATACATCAGCGAAGTAATCTGAGGGAACTCTTCGGCAATGGCAGCAAGCAACTTTTTACGATTTTCCATTTCTTCTCTGAAAAAACTGACAATCAGCATCACTTCACCGGTAGTTGAAGTGCGAATAATAATATTTCGCAACAAACCAGCCTGTATTCGTCTGTCGAAAAATTCCAGACCATTTTCATCCGCATAATTTTTAATGAAATCGCGGATCTGATTCGACGGATCGCCCTGCAACCAGCATTTGTTGATGCTGATGATTTTATCGAACATGCCCGGAACATGAAATCCCAGCGCGTTCATGTTGATGTCGTCACCTTCCAGACCCATTTCATTGCTGGTCAGCCAACGCTTATTCGAAAAGCCGAATTCAAGCTTATTGCGGTAGAAAGTCGTTTTCTTCGATCCTAAAATCGGAGTAATTTCAGGAAGTTCAATACGGCCAATTCGCTGAAGCTGATCGGCAACCTGCTTTTGTTTATAAAAAAGTTGTTTTTCGTAAGGAAGAAACTGCCATTTGCAACCGCCACACACTTCAAAATGCTCGCAAAATGCCGGTACGCGGTCGGGCGATTCAGTAACAACGCGGGTCACGCGTGCTTCCATGTATTTTGTACGCTTTTTGGTTACCTGTAAATCAACCACATCGCCTGGAATTACATGCGTGGTAAACACCACCACATCATTAACACGTGCAATTGCTTTTCCTTCAGCACCAATATCAGTGATGGTCACTCCTTCTAAAAACGGTTTATTTCTCCGGCCTCTTCCCATGATTTCCAAAATTTTCGGCAAAAATAATTAAAAAATCAGAAGGCTGGGAAATTGAAACCAATCACACCAACTTCAGCATTCAGATACATAAATTTTGAAGGTTTATTTTCTCTTTTCCTCCAAATATTTTATTTATTTTATGGTTAAAAATCCTTTCGTGTTTATCTTTATCCCAAACAAGTAAGCCATGGCACGAATAAAAAAAAGATACTTTGTTTTGGGAGCCTTATCCCTGTTCATTTTCGTGATGTTTTTCTTCCTGTCAACCATCACCAAAGACTACCTGGTCAAAAACAGCGAAAAACTGATTCACCGCAAAATCGACATCGGCGAACTGCATTTCAACTATGCCAAAGTTGCGGTTCAGATAAAGAATTTTGTGATATACGAAGACAATAAAACCGATCAGTTCGCCTCATTCAGAGAATTTTATATCAATCTGAATCCCTGGACATTGCTGCAAAATGAATATTCGGTTTCTGAAATCCGGCTGGTCGAACCCAAAGTGCAGATTATTCAGGATGGAGATAAATTCAACTTCGACAGCCTGATGCCCAAAGACAGCGCCGAAGTCAAGAAAGATACAACTACAGTCAGCAAAGTATTGAAATTTACCATCCGCAACATCCAGCTAAAAAACGGGCAGATTAAATATGTTGACGTTCAGAAAAAAAATGACCTGAACCTGAAAGACCTGAACCTGAATCTTCCGCTGATTGCCTGGAACAACGAACGATCGGACATGGGCGTTGATTTTACCATGGGCGAAAACGGTCGTGTAAATGTGCAGGCAACAGTCGATAACATCAATAAAAAATACCAGATTAACCTTGCCACTCAAAATGTGGATATTCAACCCATTAAGAGTTACATGACCGACTATTTTGATGTTAAGTCGTTAAGTGGCGCCCTGACTTCAAACCTGAAAATTGTTGGCGACATGAACGAAGTCATCAATATTGCCATCTCAGGACGAGGAACGGTGTCCGATTTTTCGGTTACCGATGGCCGTTCTGAAAAAATTATCTCGGCGCCTAAAGTTTCGGCAAGCATCAGCGAGATGAATCTGAAAACCTTTCATTTCGGGTTCGGAAAAATCGAGGTCAATCAGCCTAAGCTGCTCGTCGTCCGCGACAAAAAAGCAATGAATGTGATGCAGTTTTTCGCACCGTATTTCCGCAACGATTCGATTGCTGCAGCAGCCGGACCGGTTCAGGAAACAGGCACTCCGGTAACTTACCGCATCGATACCATCAAAGTGAGCAATGGATTGATTTCGATTGCCGATAATACGCTGAACCGTCCGTTTAAATACGATTTAAATGACCTGAACATGACGATGACCGGGCTGACTGAAAGTGCCGATGAAATTCCGGTTGAATTCAATACAAAACTGAATAACAAAGGCGAACTCTCCGGAAAAACGGTTTGGAGCATGCTCGATTTCATGAAGCTGCAAATGAACGCCAAAGTAACGCGAATGGATTTGGTGAGCTTCTCGCCTTATTCTGAATATTACGTTGCATCGCCCATTACGCAGGGATGGATCAATTACGATCTGGGTCTGAAAATGACAACCACAACGCTGAACAACACCAACAAAGTTGAAATCGACGAGCTGGAGTTTGGGAAGCGAACAAAAGATACCACCGCAATGAAAGTCCCGGTACGCCTTGCTTTGTACATCATGAAAGACAAAAACGACCAGATCAAATTCGATTTGCCGGTTACCGGAAATCCATCGGAACCCAAATTCAAGCTTGGCAAAATCATCTGGAAAACATTTGCCAACCTGATGGTAAAAACAGCACTTTCTCCGTTCAATGCGCTGGCTAGTCTGGCCGGAGCAAATCCTGAATCGATGGATAAGCTGCCATTTGAATTTGCCCAGGATTCGCTGACTCAGAAACAACGCGACGACCTGACCAAACTGGCCGTCATTATGAAAAAGAAACCCGATCTGGTCGTAACTTTTAACCAGACAACCAATCCAGAAAAGGAAAAAGCGCAAATTTCCATAGAATTGACTAAAAATGAATTTGCAGCTTCGCAAAATACCGATCCTTCGGCTACAAAAATAAACGTATCGGCCATTAAAAACGACGATGCCGAATTACTGGCGTTTATCCGCAAAACGATCCCTGCAGTCGATTCGCTGGGCATTGAAGCAGCATGTGTGAAACGAATCGAGGCCAGCCGCGTTGAGGCCCGTTTCCAGGAAATTCTGAACCTGCGCAACAAATTGCTCTCCGATTTTCTTGTTCAAAATCAGGGAATCCCTGCCGAAGCCATTCAGGTTACCACCGCCGATTTAAGAACCCTTCCGCAGGAATTAAAAGTTCCGCAGTTTAAGGTAGAAGTGTCAATAAAATAAAGAAAGCCCCTCCCTGCCCTCCCCAAAAGGGAGGGTAAAAACCACCTTTTGATCCAGATTAGAACTTTATATTAGAACTAACCTAAAGCCCCTCCTTCGGAGGAGTTGGGGAGGCTTAATTTTTCTATCTTTGCAGCCTCAATTTTAGCATTATGATTTCGGTTGATCAGTTGGTCGTCAGTTTTGGCGGCTTCGACCTTTTTAAAGGCATTTCAATGCTGGTGAGTCCGCGCGATCGCATCGGGCTTGTCGGTAAAAACGGGGCAGGTAAATCCACGCTACTAAAAATACTGGCCGGGCATCAACAGCCCAGCGAAGGTGTGGTGTCGGTTCCATCGGATGTACGTTTGGGCTATTTACCACAGCACATGTTGATTGCCGACGGACGTACTGTTTTTGAGGAAGCAGTTACTTCGTTCGAAGAAATTCTGGCCCTTGAGAAACGCATCGAAGAAATCAACCATCAGATCGCCAGCCGTACCGATTACGAATCAGCCGAATACCACCGGTTGCTGGATCATGTGACCGAATGCAACGACCGGTTTCACCTTTTAGGCGGAAACAATTTTGAAGCTGAAGTTGAACGAACTCTTGTCGGACTTGGTTTTAAACGATCGGATTTCACAAGGCAAACTTCTGAGTTCAGCGGAGGATGGCGCATGCGCATTGAGCTGGCCAAAATTCTGCTGAAACGCCCGGATGTGTTCCTGCTCGACGAGCCGACCAACCACCTCGACATTGAATCAATTCAGTGGCTCGAAGATTTTTTGAAAACATACAATGGAGCCGTAGTGCTGGTTTCGCATGACCGCGCATTCCTCGATGGCGTAACCAATCGTACTGTCGAAATAACGCTTGGGCGCATTTATGATTTTAAATCGAACTATTCAAGATATCTTGTTCTTCGGAAAGAACTGAAAGAACAGCAAATGGCGGCCTATACCAATCAGCAAAAAATGATTGAGGATACCGAAAAGTTCATCGAACGGTTCCGGTATAAAGCCACCAAGTCGGTACAGGTCCAGTCGCGCATCAAAGCGTTGGATCGACTTGAGCGGTTGGAAGTGGACGATGAAGATAATTCTGCGCTTCGCATCAAATTTCCGCCGGCATTGCGCTCCGGAACGGTGGTTGCTGAAGTCAAGAACCTGTCGAAAAGCTATGGGACCCATGAGGTTTTAAGTGAGATTGATGTGATCATCGAGCGTGGCGAGAAGGTTGCATTCGTAGGTAAAAACGGCGAAGGCAAAACTACGCTGGCCCGCATCATCATGAACGAGCTGGAATACAACGATGGCGAATGCAAGCTGGGACACAACGTCAAGATTGGCTACTTTGCCCAAAACCAGGCCAACCTGCTTGATGAAGAACTGACCGTTTTCGACACCATCGACCGCATTGCCGTAGGCGAAATCCGAACCAAAATCCGCAACATTCTGGGCGGGTTCATGTTCTCGGGCGACGATGTGGAGAAGAAAGTGAAAGTGCTTTCAGGAGGGGAACGTTCCCGCCTGGCCATGGTGAAACTGATGCTCGAACCGGTCAACCTGCTGGTACTCGACGAACCGACCAACCACCTCGACATCCGTTCCAAAGAAATCCTGAAACAGGCATTGGCAGATTATGACGGAACGGTCATTATTGTTTCGCACGACCGCGAATTCCTTGACGGGCTGGTGAAATGCGTGTATGAGTTCCGCGACAAAAAAGTAAAACAGCACCTTGGAGGCATTTACGATTTCCTTCAGAAAAGGAAAATCGAGAGCATGAAGGAATTGGAGAAAAAGGACGTACCTTTGCCCCAGAAAATTGAAGTTCAGAAAGTTGAAGATTCCGAAAAGCTGAGTTTCGAGGAGCGCAAGGAAATCAACAAGAACATCAGCCGACTCGAAAAAAGTATCGAAAAAACAGAAAAGGAAATTAGCACTCTGGAAGAAAAAATTGCCCAAATGGACAAAGTTCTGGAAACAGCAGATGGTTCTGATCCTGAAATTTTCAAAAAATACGACCGGCTTAAAAAAGAACTCGAACAAAAAATGTACGAGTGGGAAATCCAGACCGAAGAACTGGAAGAACTTGCAAAGAAGAAAAACTGGTAAAAACAAGATTTGAGGATGTGGGGATTTGAAAATTTGAGGATAAAAAAAATCTTCTAAATCTTCTAAATCTACAAATTTTCAAATCTTTAAATCTATAGAAAATGTTCAAACGCGAAAACAAACCAGCCGACGATTTAATCTTTGGCATCCGGGCAGTCATCGAGGCTATTCAGGCCGGAAAAGAAATAGACAAAGTTTTGATCAAAAAGGGACTGGTTGGCGATTTATTCAAAGAACTGTTCGATTTGATCAGAGTTCATAATGTGCCATTCCAATATGTACCGATCGAGAAAATCAACCGGATTTCGCGCAAGAATCATCAGGGCGTGCTCGCTTTTGTGTCGCCAGTAGCTTTGCAGCGTATTGAAGACATCATCCCCACTCTATACGAAGATGGGAAGACCCCGTTTGTGTTGGTGCTTGATCAGGTGACCGATGTGCGAAACTTTGGTGCCATTGTTCGATCGGCCGAATGTGCCGGAGTTGATGCCATTGTCATTCCGGATAAAGGTTCTGCCCGAATCAATGCCGACGCGGTAAAAACCTCGGCCGGAGCATTGCATATTGTTCCGGTGTGCCGCACCCGCAGCCTGAAAGAAACAGTTTCGTACCTGAAAGAATCAGGATTAAAACTTGTGGCTGCTACGGAAAAAGCCACTTCCGTATATACGAAATCTGATTTACTTGGCCCGATCGCCATCATCATGGGCTCCGAAGATACCGGTATCGACCCTCGGCTGTTGGCTTTGGCCGATGTTCAGGTGAAAATCCCGATTCTGGGCAAAATTGAATCGCTGAACGTTTCGGTTGCCGCCGGTTTGCTGGCGTATGAGGTGGTGAGGCAAAGAGGAAAAGAATAGCAGCCCCACCCAAACCCTCCCCGAAAGGGAGGGCTAAAAAAGTGCATTGGATGATAATGAAGAAAATAAGTATGAAATCATATCAACTTTGGAAGTCTGGTTCTTTCTCCCCTCCTTCGGAGGGGCAGGGGAAGGCTTCCCTTTTTAAGAATTTATTAATCTAAAAATCAATAGCTTCAGGCAGATATTGTTACCTTTGCGGCCCTGAAGATTTTTAAAATATTACCATAAATGATTACAGTTTCAAATTTAGCCATCCAGTTCGGGAAAAAGCCTTTATTTTCAGACGTTAACCTGAAGTTCACTCCCGGAAACTGCTATGGCGTGATCGGTGCAAACGGTGCCGGAAAATCAACCTTTTTACGCATCATTTCAGGTGAATTGGATGCAACCCGCGGTTCGGTTTTGATGGGCCCGGGCGAACGCCTTTCGGTGCTGAACCAGAACCACCATGCCTTTGATGAATATACCGTTTTGGACACGGTCCTGATGGGACATGCCGAGCTGGTGCGGATCATGAAGGAGAAAGATGCATTGTATGCCAAACCCGATTTTTCAGAAGAGGACGGAATTCTGGCAGCCAAACTCGAAGACGATTTTGCCCAAATGAACGGATGGAACGCCGAAAGCGATGCTGCCGGTTTGCTCAGTGGTTTGGGAATTAAGGAACACATGCACTACAACATGATGAAAGACCTGAACGGTAAGGAAAAAGTGCGTGTTCTGCTGGCTCAGGCCTTATTCGGGAATCCCGATAACCTGCTGCTCGATGAGCCGACCAACGACCTTGACCTCGAAACAGTGCTCTGGCTCGAAAATTACCTGGCCAATTGCCAGAATACAGTGATTGTGGTATCGCACGACCGTCATTTCCTCGATAATGTTTGTACCGATGTGGTCGACATCGACTTCGGCAAAATCCGTGCATTCTCCGGAAACTATACCTTCTGGTACGAATCGAGCCAGTTAGCTCTGCGCCAAGCTGCCAATGCCAACAAAAAAGCGGAGGAAAAACGCAAGGAATTGCAGGAATTTATCCAAAGGTTTAGCGCCAACGTGGCCAAATCGAAACAGACCACCAGCCGCAAGAAGATGCTCGAAAAACTTAAAGTGGAAGAGATCGAGCCTTCAACCCGTCGTTACCCCGGAATCATTTTCCAGCAGGAACGTGCAACCGGCGACCGCGTGTTGTCTGTTGAAAACCTTTCGTACGAATTGGACGGAGAAGTGCTGTTTAAAGATATTTCATTTACCATTGAACGAGGCGACAAAGTAGTATTCCTTGCTAAAGAAAACCGTGCCATCAGTGCCTTTTTCAACATCATCAACGGCTTGATTGAACCCACTTCCGGAACTTTCAATTGGGGAGTTACCATCACCACGGCTTACCTGCCTTTCGATGTGACCGAATTTTTCACTAAAGACGAAACGTTGTATGAATGGCTGGGCAACTATTCGCACGACACCAGCGAAAACTTTCTGCGTCAGTACCTGGGTAAGATGCTGTTTTCGGGCGACGACCTGCAAAAAAGCGCCAAAGTACTTTCAGGAGGCGAAAAAATGCGCTGCATGATTGCCCGTATGATGCTGGCTCACCCGAACACCGTTATTCTCGACCACCCGACCAACCACTTGGATATGGAATCCATTCAGGCCTTCAATAACAACATGAAAGCCTTCCCGGGGCAAATCCTGATGACCGGTCACGACCACGAGTTCATAGAGTCGGTTTGCTCGCGCGTGATCGACCTGACACCTAAAGGTGCTATCGATAAATACATGGATTTTGAGGATTACCTCACCGACGAGAAAATCAAAGTATTAAGAGAAGAAAAATACAAACAATAGCTCTCAGGACTAGACAACACGGAGAAGTAAAAAGGGGCAGATGTTATTGACATTTGTCCCTTTTACCTTTCGGATCACTTTCTGACCAGACTAATGCAGGTATTTCCAATAGTGGATATTTAAGCTTTTACTTTTTTGCTGCAGGACTTTATGATTCGCATTAAATCATCCTTTATAACAGGTTTGGAAATATAATCGGTACATCCTGCTTCCAAAGCTTTATCTTTTTCATCAGCAAAGGCATAGGCAGTCTGAGCAATAATGATGACATCCCGGTTAAACTTTCGAATTTCAGATGTAGCCTTGTACCCGTTTATTTCAGGCAACCTGATATCCATTAAAACCACATCAATATCAGGATGCTGACGACATAACTCAACCGCTTCCTTCCCATTTTTGGCATACAAAATTTCCCGACAGTAATCTTCGACTATCTCGCCAAGTAAAAATGAGGAATTATCATCATCCTCAGCAATTAGTATTTTGATCTCTTTGATATTCTTATCTGGCTGAATTTCTCCATTTTCATCCGGTTTTTCATCTTCTTCCCTTGCTCTGGACTGATAAGGTAAAGTAAAATAAACCTGAGAACCTTTCCCAAGTTCCGATTCAACCCATATTTTTCCACCAAGCATATCGACATAGGCTTTTGTTATTGAAAGCCCCAGTCCTGCTCCTTCATATTTGCTGGCTATTTCTGAATCGCCACGCATAAACCGTTCAAAGATCCGCTCCAACCGGTCTGAAGGAATCCCAATGCCAGTATCTTTGACATAAAATTTCAATTCTGAAGATTTTTCTTGTCGGGCATGAGAATCCAAAACGAGGGTGTAGCCATATTCAATTGAACCTTCGTGCGTATATTTGATTGAATTTTTTATCAGATTAATCAGGATGGCATACAATTTCTCTTTGTCCGTGTATATGACAACAGGTTTGTGAAGCTTGGGTTTTTGTCTAAATAGCCTGAGACCTTTTCGTCTGGCTTCTTCCAGAAAAAAATCATAGACATAATCAATCTGTTCGTCCACATCAACCTCATTCCATGTTACAGTCATTTGTCCGGATTCAATTTTCGAGATATCGATCAGGTTATTAATGATATTCAATAAACGGAGTCCACTTTTCTCAATAATACTGATGTAATGATGAAGCTGCTCTCCTGATAACGCTGAGTCTTTCATCAATTCAGCAAAACCCAGAATACCATTCATGGGAGTTCGGATTTCGTGACTCATATTTGCCAGAAATGCTGATTTTAAACGATCGCTTTCTTCAGCTCTTTCCCTGGCAATAATGAGATCCTCTTCGTACTTTTTACGTTCGCGAAAATCACGAACAACAGCGACCAACACCTTTTCGCCATCCCAAATACTCGGACTCACCGAAACCTGTACCGGAATTTTTTCATGGGTCAAAACATTCTGAGTAAGTAACTCAAAAACAACATTCTTCCCGGAAAGTACATCTTTCCAAACTGCCGAAAGTCGGGTACAATCTTCCTGGTTTATTAAAAAATCGCTTATCAGATATTTTCCATAATTACCTTCGGCAATGCCAAACATTAATTGTCCCCGTTTATTCACCTGGATAATCCGTCCGGTCAGATCATGAATAAAGATTGTATCATTAATACTGTTTATAATGGTTTGAAGATTATTTCTTATAGCTTCCGATTCTGCAATTTTTTCTTGAAGCTCGGGGTAATAGCTCTTTCTGGAAGAATTTTCTCCCATTCCAATGATTTTCTCTCGATATTTTTCCCAACTCTCTCCCATCTTTACATTGCTTCACTATAAATAACTTCCATATCTCTTTTTACGGGAGGTTTCGGGTTTGTCGCATTACAAGGATCTTTGATTGCTTTTTCCGACAAAATCGGAATATCATCCGATTTCACTCCTTTCCCTGACAATGTTGAATAAATTCCTAATGTTTGATTAAACCGGATAACTGTTTCGATCAACCCTTTTCGCAACTGAGAATCAGTCAAATCCCGCACGGGCAATCCAAATATTTCTGCAATTCTCTTATATTGGTCGGAAGCTGATACAAAATTAAAATCGATAACATGAGGTAAAAGTATGGCATTACATTCACCATGAGGCAAATCGAGATATCCGCCTAAACTATGAGCCAATGAATGAACACATCCGAGGCTGGCATTGGAAAAAGCCAACCCAGCATAAAGGCTGGCCAGCATAATTTTCCCCCTGGCTTGAATATCAGATGGATTCTCAACGCAAAACAACAAATTGGCTTTAATCAGTCGAATAGCCTCAATGGCATACAAATCTGTAAAAGCTGAATTCGCATTGGAAACATAAGCTTCAAACGCATGTGACAATGCATCCATCCCGGTACAAGCCGTCAAGAAACCATCCATTGTTGTAAGTACCACAGGATCAATCAAAGCAACATCAGGAACAACAGCTTTGCTGATAATGGCCATTTTATAACGTTTCCCAAAATAATTGATAATAGCAAACTGCGATACGTCGGCTGCCGTTCCTCCAGTTGTAGGAATACATACCAAAGGAGGCATTGGCCGCTCTATTTTATCGACGCCTTCAAATTCTGAGATAGGAAGATGATTGGTGGAGACAATGCCTATTCCTTTTGCACAATCAATCACGCTGCCACCTCCAAGAGCCAGGATTATATTGCAATTATTTTCACGGTAAGCTTCAACTCCAGCCATTACTTCA
Organism: uncultured Odoribacter sp.; assembly: GCA_964488805.1. Taxonomy (GTDB): domain Bacteria; phylum Bacteroidota; class Bacteroidia; order Bacteroidales; family Prolixibacteraceae; genus Aquipluma. The sequence continues at coordinate 62,349 of CAZAVU010000013.1, forward strand.
TAATCGCGGGGATTGGGAGAAACCGAAGAATAAACCACCCATTCGATTCCTTCTTTTCGAATGGATTCCTCAACATCTTTCAGCCACGGAGTCGCAATTAAGCCAGCATCTGTAACAAGAAAAACCTTTCTTCCGCCAAGCTGACGACAAAAATTACCGGCTAAAAATCTTGCATCTGTACCAAAAATGTACTCCGGAGCAACAAATTTGCGTAATTCAAGTTGAATGCTATCATGACCGATTCCCATAATATTTTGATTTAAAAATATCGATCTGAAATATTACAACATGCAATTTAACTAATATATTAGAATAAATAGAGATAAAAACATGTAAAAATTTTACACTAGCGATATTGAACAATATATTATGAGCATGCATCAAAAAGACAATAAAACTCTAAAATACATTAAGCAAAATATTCATCGCAATGAATAAAATGTTGGGAACTAAAAAATCCAAATCCGAGACAATACAAACACAAAAAAAATAACTGATAATGAATCACTTAATCAATAGAGAAAATGATACTTAATTCAGGGAAAACTTAAAAGCGAATAGTTAATGTTATAGAACACTAAATTTAAAATTCAATTAACACGAATCTGTGTTTTACAGCATACCTTTGCATCGTTATCACATTTCATAAGTTAGGTTTGATTAGTTTTATTGGTTTAGTTAGTTTAGTTAGGTTTAGGAAAAGGATGGATTAGAGAATCTATCCTTTTTTCTTTTACAATTGTCTCAAAATCAAATACAAAAAAGATCAGAGCTATCCCTTCATACTTATTTCTTCAAGTTCTTTGTAGTTCAATAAAACAACATTTTTTTCCTGCAACTCGATCAATCCGTCTTTCTCAAAGCTTTTCAGAAGTTTTACCGCGCTTTCTGTTGAAATTCCTGAAAAATCGGCGAGATCCTTCCGCGACAGAAGCTGAAATATCTCCGGATTTTCATTTTTCAGCGCGTCCATATAAAGAAGCGTGCTGGCCATTCTTCCATTCATTTGCTTATACAGAACGGTTTTCAGCGTGTCGAACAAGTTTGCATTTTGCTCGCAGTATCGCTTGATCATGTTAAAGCCAAATTGCCCGTTTTGTTTGATCACCGAAGCGATCGTTTCTTTTTCAACCAGAAAAACCTGGCAATCAGTTAGCGCCACCGACGAGTAGTTGAACGTATTTTTGGTGAAAACAGCCGACAAGCCAACAAATTCGCCTGGTTTGATAATCCTAAGGTTGAAACTCTTTCCGCCCTCCCCTTCGATGTATTGTTTGGCCAGTCCGTTTATCACAAACAACGCATACGACGCAAACGCACCTTGCTTGGTAAGATTGTCGCCTTTGCGGAAAAGCACCTGTGTTTTGCTGGCTTTTATGAGCTCGGCTTCTTCCGCCGAAAGCATCTGGAAACAAGGTGCCTGAATGTCGCAAATAAACTCCTGGTCAGTTTCAATAATTGGTTTCATGTTCGATTCAAAATCTGAAAGTGATCGTAAAGTTAGAACTATACTTCAAAAGTCAATTTTCGAATCGCTAAGAATTGATTTTCCTGTCACTTATTTGTTGTCTTTTGTATAATAGCGACAACAATGACAACCATTGACTACGTTTTTCCAATCTACCTCAATAAAAAAGTTGTTGCAGTTCAATCCCGAAGACGATTTCGTTCGGGTCGTTTTTCTTTTACAACTGTGGGCACAGCAGTAAATTTGTAGTATAACAAATCGAACAAGTGAGCGATGCTTTACACAAACCTTGAACATATTGAAACCGCTGACGAATTCATCAGACTAATCGGCGAAAACGAAAACGCAGTTGTTATTTGTGGACGCATGGGACCTTTGTGCGTACCAGTTTATCGTGCCATCGAAGAATTGGGCAACGAATTTGCTCATGTGAAATTTTACGATATGGAGTACGATAATCCTGAATTTTACTTTTTTCACGCTTTGCCTGAAGTGCAGGGATTGGAAGAAATACCATTCACCGTCTTCTATCGCAGCGGGAAAGCGGTAAAGTCGGTTGCAGGGGTTCAATCGAAAGTTCAGTTGAAAGAAATGCTTGTTCACGAATTTTCAGCAAAAATTGATGTACAATTATAAAAGCAAAAACAAATGCAAACTACAGTAATAATTATCAGCACATTAGTTGTTACCTTCTTTGTTATGAGGTCGGTTGCAATGGCAAAAATCAAAAAGGCACCGTTGGTAGCCGATCACCAAAACGTGTTGACGTTGACCGACCAAAACTTCAGGCAAAAGACTAAAGGGAAAGTAGTTCTGGTCGACTTTTGGGCAAGCTGGTGCGCTCCCTGCCGAATGATGGCACCGGTTCTAAACGAGGTTGCAGCCGAACTGAATGGCAACTCACATGTGGGTAAAGTTGATATTCAGCAATATCAAAATCTGGCTACTGAATTTAAAATCAGAAATATACCTACAATGGTGTTGTTTAAAGACGGCAAGGAAGTCAACCGCTTTGTAGGAATTAAATCGAAAGAATTTTTGCTGAAGGAAATTGCGAAAGTGAGCTAATCAAGAAAATATCCAATAACGAATATCCAATATTAAAAGACAAAAACACTTAAAAATGAATACAAATATAGAAAAGATAGTGATTATAGGGGGAGTTGCAGCCGGGGCGACAGCGGCGGCCAAAGTGCGCCGCATTTCCCCGGATGCTCAAATTGTAATGCTCGAAGCCGGGCCAGATATTTCGTTCGCTAACTGCGGATTACCTTATTACATTGGCGGAGATATTAAAAGCCGCTCGAAGCTTATTCTTCAGAGTCCCGAAAGTTTCAACGAGCAGTATAACGTTGAAGTTCATGTAAATACCATTGTGTCGGCTATCGACCGCGCGGCTCATCAGGTAAAAGCGATGGATACCCGCAGCGGCGAACAAATGACGTTCGACTATACCAAATTGATTTTGGCTCAGGGTGGACGGCCAATCAAACCAACCCTGCCGGGAGCCGATTTAGGCCATGTTTTCAGCTTGTGGACCTTGAGCGACATGGACCAGATTTCAAATTTCCTTACTGAAAAGAAACCACAAACCGCTGTGGTTGTAGGTGGCGGATTTATCGGTCTGGAAATGGTTGAAGCGCTTGTAAAACGCGGCTTGAAAGTGAATGTAGTTGAAATGATGCCGCATGTAATGGCCATTATGGAACCCGAAACTGCCGGTTTTATCGAAAACGAGTTGCTGGCTTATGGCGTTGGTTTACATACTGGTGCAAGCGTTACCGAAATCAAACAACGAAGTGTAAAACTCGATAATGGTAAGGTCTTGGATGCTGACATGGTTCTGCTTTCGATTGGCGTTCGGCCAACGTTGCAATTGGCCAAAGAAGCCGGTTTGGACATTGGTCAGGCTGGCGGATTGCTCGTCAATGCCCAATTGCAAACTTCGGATCCTGATATTTATGCGGCTGGCGATATGGTGGAGATTGAGCACCGCATCAACGGCAAAAAAGTACGTATTCCCTTGGCTGGACCAGCTAACCGACAAGGCCGAATTGCTGCTGAGAATGCGATGGGCGGTACACACAGCTACAAAGGTGCAATTGGCACTTCGGTTGTTCGGGTTTTTGAAGCAGTGGCCGGAATTACTGGCCTTTCGCTTAAACAGGCCCGCGCCGAAGGCATCAATGCTGATGCGATTGTGGTTCACAAAGAACATCATACCTCCTATTATCCCGGTGCCGAAACGGTAACCGCGATGCTGGTTTACGACCGCGAAACCGGTGTTATTCTGGGCGGACAAACAGCTGGTTACAAAGGTGCCGACAAGCGTTTGGACGTAATCGCAACCGCCGCGGCGGCAAAACTGACCGTGAGCGACTTAGCCGACATCGATTTCGCGTATTCGCCGCCAATTGGCACGGCCAACGATGCCATCAATATGGCAGCTTATGCAGCCGAGAACCGTATTTCAGGCTTCAGTCCGTCAGTAACAGTTACTGAACTCGATCAGCTTATTTCGGGCAAAAACCCTGTGTTTATTGATGTTCGGGATGTTTTTGCTTTCAAGAAAAGCCATGTGAAAGGTGCTGTTCATATTCCGCTCGAAGTGTTGATTCAGCAAAAAAACTCAATCTCTGCCAACCGCTTGGTGATTGTTTATGACGAAACCGGCAAAAAAGGCCATCAGGCTTTAAGAATTTTGCTGGGCGCAGGTTTCAAAGAAGTCGTCAATATTTCTGGAGGACATACTTCGCTGCAACGACAGGCACGCGCTACCGGATTTAAGCATTTGCAAATCGACTTATTGCCGATTGAAAGCAAGTCGGTTGGCGAAACTGAAAACAAAACGCAGGAAAAAAACGCGCCAACAACGGCGAAGAATGCCGATTCTATACTTATTGTTGACGTTCGCACACCAGAGGAATTTGCTACTGGCGCTTATCCTGAGGCGATTAACATTCCGCTTGACGAATTGAGTGATCGGCTTGATGAAATTGGAAGCAACCTGAACCGCGAAATTGTCGTGTATTGCGCTTCGGGCGGAAGGTCGGCTTACGCGCAACGTATGCTTGTGCAACTTGGATATACCAAAGTAAGCAATGGCGGCGGAATATCGTCGATGATGGCTAGACTAAATAGCGCATCGCAGCAGGCGAATGCCGCTTCAACACCATTAATTGTTGACGTTCGCACGCCAGAAGAGTTTCGTTCGGGTGCCTATCCGGGAGCTATAAACATTCCGTTGGACGAACTTCAGGCAAGAATTGGAGAACTGGGCAGCAAAACACGCGATATCACGCTGTATTGCGCTTCTGGAGCGCGATCGGCTTACGCACAGCGAGCTTTGGCTCAAATGGGTTTCACCAATGTGAAAAATGCAGGTGGAATTATGCAGATGATGACCAGTAATAAAAATTAATGAAACAACTATGATTGAATTAATTAAGAAAATTTTCGGAATAAAGTCGGTTGACTATGCTCAGTTGGTACGCGAAGGTGCCATTATCGTTGACGTTCGCACCAGCGGCGAATTCAATACCGGACACATCAAAGGATCGGTAAATATTCCGGTGGATAAAGTCGGGAATAATGCGGATAAATTGAAAGCCAAAAGGAAGCCTATTATTACATGCTGCGCCTCGGGAACAAGAAGTGCCATGGCAAAAAGTGTACTGAAGGGGAAAGGCATTGGCGATGTATACAATGGCGGTCCGTGGTTCAGGCTTCAATCCAAAATCAATAAAGGCTAAAAAAATGGAGAATCAGGCAGAAGCGAAATCAGGAAAGACGTTCTATAAAACATGGAATTTCTGGAAACAAGTTGTATCAGTATTTGTTGGAGCTATTTCAGGATATCTGTATTACCATTTTGTTGGTTGCTCATCGGGGCAATGTGCTATCACAAGTAGTCCGGTTATGAGCACCATCTGGGGCGGTTTTCTGGGATATTTTCTAATGAATAGCCCTTGCGCCAGAGGTCGATGCTAATTTATTACAGATAACATTATTTTATTAAAAATGAAACGATTAACAATAGTACTGACATTTGTATTTGGCGCAGTTTTAATGAGCTGTGGCCAGCAGAAAACGGAAACTTCGGGTGCAATTGTGCACCTCACCAACGATCAGTTTAAAAAACTGGTGTTCGATTACGACAAGAATAAAGAATGGAAATACCAGGGAACAAAACCGTGTGTCATCGATTTTTACGCCGATTGGTGCGGTCCATGCCGTATGATGGCTCCCAGATTGGAAGAAGTTGCCAAAGAATATTCGGGCAAACTGATTGTTTATAAAGTGAATACTGACAAAGAACGGGAACTGGCAGCGGCTCTTGGAATTCAAAGCCTCCCAACCCTGCTTTTTATTCCGCAGAACGGAAAGCCACAGGGTTCGCTGGGGGACATTCCGAAAGAAGCATTGGTAAAAGCGATAAATGAGGTTTTATTAATCAAATAAAAAACTAAAGTGCAAAAAAATCAGCTTCTACGATCGCATTTTGAAACAGGAATTCGTGTGCCTGACTAACTTGTTTGAAATGAGGCCTAACTGGTCGCTGCAATCTATAAATTCCGACGACAAATAGAATTAGCAAAAAGCGCCAGATTCACAGCTCTGCTTGTTTAAAATGGGCCTGTTTTTCTAGATAAAAGCGGAAATGACTATCAATAAATTAAAAGCGAATTAGTAGAAATATCCCTTTTTACCGAATAGCAATATCTAGAAATAGGTCTCGATATAGTCTCGACTGATATTCAATTCATTACAATACAAATATAGGCAAAATAAATTAGAACATTTTCCAATTCCTTAGGAAATTTCATTCCAATAAAACGCCCAGTTATCTCTAATACTGAATCAATTCCAGCAGCTCTTCTACCAACACCCATACCATTGTGCATGGATTGAAATTTGCATAGTCCTGCCGGCCTTCAAAATTTGCATACAACCGTTTGGAATTCCTTATAGCGTTATCCTGGCTTCCATATTCCTTTAGAAAATTGTACATTTCAGTACTATTCTTTTTATAGCGGTAATCATCCCCCAAGAAAGGCTTCAAATTATATTCAATACGCCCCTGATAATCATTCCGGCTCATGCCATGATTATAATAATGAAAATGAAGCAAATACCACAGTTCAAAAGCTTCATTGCTCCAAGCGCAACCAATTTCGGGCTTCGCATTCCGGCAACGTAATATGGCTCCGTTAAAGTCATTGGAGGAAAAACTATCCCTGTCAAATACCACCCACAACCTGTCAACGGGTCTCGTATTCTCTCTTTCATAATCATCCTTTAACCGGATGGATTCATCGACCAAAGACTGCGTATTCCTTCCAGCCCCTTCAATATCTATCTGGCAGTAGGTCAGTACACCTTTGGGCAAATCTTCTTTAAGTCCTTGAAAGTAATTGGGTTCTGTTTTTTCTCCTTCACAAACAATCAGGTAATATTTGCGCTTTTTCCGGATGTCCTTTTTCCGTTTCTGCTCCTCTCTCGCAAAACGTTTCAGGCGTTCGTTTGGTATCTTTATTTTTCTTGCCATTCTGCCATTATATTTGAAAGATTGCCAATAAACGGGATTGCGCCGTAACGACCTTCAATATAGTCTTTCTCAAAGGAGCGGTCCTTTCTAACGGTCTTTCCTTCTTCCTTGTACTCGACCAACGAATATATTTCAGAAGCCCCGTATTTATTTTTTTCAGCAAAATAAATCTGATCCCGACGGTATCGTCCGTAATACAATAAGTTTGTATCGTGTGTAGCAAAAATTAACTGAGCGTTATTCGGATTAAACTCTGTTGAGTGAAAAAGCCGTGTAACGGCAAGGGTTAGCAAGGGATGGAGGCTTGCATCCAATTCGTCCACAACCAATATGCCGCCATCCTGTAATACATCGAACACCGGCCCGGAAATATTAAACAACTTATTGGTGCCGGAAGATTCCTGGCTACGCATATCAAATTTTACTTCTCCGGCAAAATGATCTTCTTCGTCATACTTTTTATGAACGGTTTTAATGTCAATTTTAAACGCCCCTTCCAGATCAGTGACCAACTGTTTGAACAACCCTTCAGACATATCACGAGGCAGTTCTTTGGGATCAAAAGGTTTTTTGGAAATAGCGATGTCTTCAAACCCCAAATCAAGTTTTCTGTAAAAATTCATCAGTGTACTTTGGGTTTCATTGTTTTCCAACATACCAAAAGTCACTCCTTTATAACCTTCATGGCTTAATCCTGAAATCGTGATGAAATTGTTGAACCATCTCATTATCTTTTTTGAAATCTGTCCGTTAAATTGGTCGGCTACAGCAAGGAACAGGGCGTTATCCCTGGTTCGTTCTTCCAACCCATTTCCTTCAGGAAACTTTGCCATCACCTCAATACCATCTTGTTCCCGGATAAAAAGAGGCTTTTCCGCCAGCTTCTGCGCTTCAAAAAGCCATTCCGCATGGACCCGGCGACCATCAACCTCAAAACCATAACGATAACGAACATTTTCGATCAGGAAAACGACTTCAAAAAAAGAAGGATTATTTTCGGTTTTAGTACTTAAAAGAAAAGGTGTTATGCCCAATTCGTCAGCCGATGATTGTTCAAATGACCGCAATACCAGCCTTCTCATGGTGGACATGGCTTTTATAAAGTTGCTTTTACCGCTGGAGTTAGCCCCAAATATCACAGCTCCCTTTAGAAGGTCATAGCGTTCCGTGTGAAAGATATTGCTTTCCGCATGTTCCTTTATAGACGTAGCCAACAGGCTAAGGGTAGCCTTTGCCTTAAACGAAAGGAAATTACCAACTGAAAATTCGAGCAACATGACTTATCTGTTTGTTTGTGAGAAATATTCTCAAAAATACAAAATAAAAAACACAGAATATTCAAATAAATGAGAAAATTTCTCATTTATTTGAATAAAAACTATTTTTTTTCATTCAAATCTTTTAGAAATCGGATAACAGATGGAATCGCTGTAACCGGAAATCTGAGTACATGTCTATCCGGATGTTTCGGACATTCACCGGAGGTTTTCCGGATGTTTGTATGTTAGAAGTCTAAACTGATCTCATCGGTCAGGTTGACAGGGATGCCAAACATTTGTCTTTCAATGGAAGGCCTGGATAAGTTGTTTAGTGTTTTGAGCACAGACTTTTTATTGATTTGCGATTTACTAAGATAATCGTGATACCTCGCAAAAGAAAACAACAAGTTTGGTTTATTACATTCGACAAAAAAGACTGAAAATGTCGATTATAAACAACAGAATATTTAGCAGTGGACTGTTGAACAAAAAAAGAGCTTTTCTGCTCTTGGATTAGAATGGAAGATCATCTTCCGGTTCGGATGCCGGTTCCTCCTCCGCTTTTGATTCCTGTATTCCTATGTAGTGTTTTTCAAATGTTGTTACCATAACTGTGAGATTTAAGTTAAAAATTATATGCAGGTCAAAAGCTTCGCGAACAGGAGTGGGCAAGGAGGAACTGGAATACTGCAGCAGCATCGATGCTAGGATATGCCGGGAAAATCCTAGCATGGCAAAGTTTCTCCGTATTCACGAAGCTACCTTGGCGGATAATTTTGAAACGGCTTCAGTTATGGCATTTGAAAACTGAAAAGGAAAGTATAGGTGCAAACGTATCAATAGGGTAGCCCCATGAGTTGATAGACTGTTTTGAAAAACAGAAAAGTAGTGTGATTTATAGAAATATTGTTTAACGACCAAAAAAGAGGCGTCTCATCTCTTCCAATTTTAGAATTTGATCTGATCTTCAACCTCTTTGATTTTCTCATCCAGGGTGGATTTGATTTCATCCATAACGGCAGAAACAACCGGGGTGTTTGCATCCCGCAGGTACATAGTTTCATTGCCCATCTGCAACGTGCGATTAAGGGCCCGAAAACCAAACAGAAAGCCATACCCGAAACAATTGATGACATACGGCGACCATTTAAGAAAGAAAAGACTTGATCTTAATCTCACTCAACCTCAAGTAGCTAAGTTAATCAATGTTACATCAATGCAATCACAAATTGGGAGTTATATAGAAATACACCAGAGCTATCTTATATCCCCAAAATCATTTCTTTTCTTGGATATACTCCAGAAATTTCAGAGAGTTCAATAAAAAAGTACCGGATTGAGAAGGGCTTAACTCAAAAAGAATTAGCTAAAATTCTCAACATTGATCCAACTACATTGGCTAATATCGAAAATGATAAAGTAAAGAAGATGAAAACCAAAACGAAAGCAAGGACACACAACCTGCTGCAAAATAGTTAGTTGTATCAATCAGGCTTACAATGTTTTTATAACGACAACAATAATCTTGCTTATTATACAGGAAACGGTTCTACTGGCTTTTCCGTTAGATGTGTAAAGGATAAATGTTTTTTCAATACAGAAATTTCAGACCCGAAAACCACAAAAAATAAGACACTTTAAACACAAAGCCCATCGAAATCAGGCTTTCCCATTTTTTACCAGTCACCATCAAATACCCTGAAATAGTCCCCAAATCGAACCCCATTTCTATGGATCAGAAATCCCAACATTTGGAGAATGGTAATTTGTGGTTTTTATTAAAATTCATATTGAATAACAAAATCATTCAAACTCCTTTGCCCTAAATCAGGGCAAAGGAGGCTAAACTAATTCTCTGATCTACTTTTGATTTTGAAATGGCGTATTCTAAATAATTTACCAATTATATTTCCAAAGGTTGTTAATGCGTTACCTGAAATGTCTTTTTTTCTGGTCCAATTCCTTTTAGTACAAGCTTTTTCCATGGTTTAGGCAAGCATGGGTTTTCTTGAATTACTCCTTTATCAGTAATATGCAATCCTCCAAAGCCAAATAGAACTGTTTGCAACATGCCTCCAGCACCAGTAGCAAAATAGGAGTTATTTGCCGTGGCTGTTTCTGACAGAGCTCCGAAGGGAGAATGTTCATTAGGTTCATAACTCTCTTTAAATAGTCGATAAGCATTATCAGCATCTCCTAACCTCGCATATAATACTGCAAAAACAGATTTCCCCATTGCTGGGCCTTCAGCAGCGAGTTTTGGTTCATAATATTTCAAATCTTTTAGAATTATTTCGCGGTCGTTTACAATATTCAGTGGATAGGATAATAAATTTACATCAGCCTGTTTAATTCTGTCTCCAGCGTATTTGCTGTGTTCTAAAGTGGTTCCGTCCTTAAAACGGTGGATTACAATTTTATCGGCCACATTTTTCCATTCCGGATTGGCTCTATCCGTTAATTCTGTTGCCGCTTGTATGGCATAATTTAATGCCGTGATTGCAGAACCATTGGTAAAAGCATTGTCATCAATGTTTGCTGCAAATTCATTTGCTCCAACAACATTTTTTATGGAATAACTACCATCACTGTTTTTAACAGCACGACTTACCCAAAAATCTGCAACCTCCTTAAGCACTGGAAATCCTTTCTCCTTCAACCATATTTTATCTTTGGTAACCCTATAATAATTCCAAAATGCAATAGCAATATCTGCAGTTATGTGATGTTCGAAAGTTCCTGTCAATGCAAATGGTGGCGTTGCTTCTTCTCCGGTATCATCACTTTCCCAGGGAAACATAGCTCCCTTATAACCATAGGTTTTGGCTTTTCTTTTTGCTGCGTCTAAACGATTGAATCTATAATTTACAAGTGATCGGGCAATATCCTGGTTGAACATTAAAAGCGGGGGAAACATCCATAGTTCTGAATCCCAAAAAATATGTCCATTGTATGGAACTTGAACGGAAAGCCCCATTGGAGCAATACTTAAATCATTATCTCCCCGGCCAAACGAATACAGATGATACAAAGCCAATCGTACATCTTGCTGAATCTGTAAGTCGCCTTCGATTATAATATCGCCATCCCAAAGTTTATTCCAAAGGTTTTTATGTTGCTGAAGCAATACATCACGAGAAGTCAATAAATTATAAATTACAATCCGTTCACTCTCTGATTTTGAGTCGACAAAATCATTATCTGTACATTCAGCGGCAGCCCAGGCAAATTCAAGGAAAGAATTTTTATTAATCTTCTTTTCGAATGAAAGACAATTGTCCCAGTCGGAAGGTGTTAAATTTTTTAATTCAGGTCGTTCATTCTCTCTGGATGAATTAATGTTATGCCAAATGAATGTAGCAGAAGTACTAACCTTGTGATTTTTATAAGAGCTTAATGCCACCGATTGAAGTATAGGCATACTTGTTTCTAAATCCTTTAAAACTTTGTAAGTGTTTTTAGGCTTCTGATAATCGGTGGAAGGAGTACTAATTATTCCGGTTACTTTAATCGAAATTTCTTCCTTTGCATCAACCTTAACATCAATGTATCCAGCATTTGGTATATTTCGAAGAGCATATGTTGTATAAGAAATCGCGGCTTTTTCTTTGAACGTGAAAGATGTGGTTAATTTAGCTTCCTTCATATTAAGCGTTTGATTCCAATTACTAATGTTTACATCGGTAATCTTCTCTCCATCAATCTCCATTTCGAGATTTCCAAAATTCATTCCCTGCAGAATCCGACTGATCTCCAAATTCGGGTCTGAATCATAGATGTTGTTTAAAATTATGTGTTTGATTCCAAAAATATGTTCAGAGGGTAAAATTCCAATTTGACCGTTTGATAGCACAATTCCGGTATAATTTTCTGGTTTTGTTGTTGAAATGTTCCAACCATCGTTTTTGGCGATAGCTGATAGTGATAATAATGATAGAATTACAAAAATTATTTCTTTCATTTTCAAAAGGGTTTATCGTGATATAAAGGATTCTCTAATTTGTATGTTCCCCTAATTAGTCAGATGACCGCCGGGATTTATAAAAATAAATCTCTGTTTTTTTATATTAACTTAAAAAAGGGAGACTATAATTGTCTCCCCTCATTCTTAATCTTAACTGAATATATATTTGAAAAAAAATTGAAAGACTGAAGTATAAATAGTATATTCCCAAATATTAGTATCCCGGATTTTGTTTTAAGTTTGGATTAACATCCAATTCTCCCTGAGGTATTGGGTATAAGCCGTTCCGTTTTGTCTTATAACCTTTGGCTCCAAGTTTCTGTTCAGCTAGCCCCCATCGAACTAGATCGAAGTATCGTTTGCCTTCCAATGCAAGCTCAACCCGGCGTTCATGGACAATCGCGGCAAAAATATCATTTGATGTTGTAACATCCGGAAGGATGCCCGAATTTGTTCCCCGGGCACGGGCTCGAACCATATTGATTTTGGCAACAGCTTCAGATTTATTACCAATTTGAAATGCAGCTTCCGCATAACCCAAAAGCACTTCCGCATACCGGATATTTTTTTGATTCTGTTCATGCCGTTCTGCAAGATTTCCAACAGTAACTCCTACAACATATTTCCCGCAGTTCATACCAGTTTCCGGAGCCCATTCCTTTTTAAAAGGATAGTCTTTCACTTCATCAGAAATAATGTCGCCATCACGAATAACGGTATACTTCAACCTTGGGTCCCCCGACTCAAATTCATTTACCAAACTTTGAGTAGGTAGGCAAAAACCTAATCCAAATATCGTACTGCCATTCCTTGGACGAACCCAAAAATTAAAACCATTACTGAAGTCAAATGATTCTCCGCCTTTAAACTGTGTTTCAAAAACTACTTCTACACCATTATCAAATTCTGGTTTAAACAAATCACTAAAATTTGGCTGGAGGCTGTATTCTCCCGAATTAATAACTTGCTGAAAAATATCAAACGCATCCTTCCATTTTTTTTGGAAAAGATATACGTTCCCAAGCAGCGATTGTGCAGCACCTTTATCAGCTCTTCCAACATTCTCATTACTGAGTTCACTCTTTTTAGGAAGTTTCTCAATAGCTTTCTTCAGATCCTGTTCCATAAACACCCATGTTTCCTCAATTGTAGCCCTTGCAGGGGTCTTATCAGCATTTATGGTTGTTTTAGCAAGAGGGACTCCTCCCCAACGAATTGTAAGATTATAGTAATAAAATGCCCTGAGAAAATAGGCTTCGCCTAAAACCCTGTCTTTAGTACTTTGATTCATTTCTATTCCAGGTACGTTATCCAAAACAAGATTGCATTTATAGATACCTCTGTAATAGTCTCCCCAAAGTGAGCTAATAACTCCGTCGGCAGGAAAAGGATTGAGATTATCTAGGTTTGTAAGTGCAGACAAGTCA
>CAZAVU010000014.1:0-74776 GCA_964488805.1 uncultured Odoribacter sp.
GCGTCTTTAATTGCACTTGACAATGAAAGAACAACAGTTGTTAAATCATCAGCAGTAATGGTAGCTTTGTAAACAGTACCAGCATTTACAGTTGACAATACAACAGTTCCACCAGTTGTAGTTACGCTGGTTGCACTAACACCAGTAACAGTCTCATTGAATGTAAGGGTTACATCAAATGTATTTGTCATGTTGGTGCCGGTAGCAGGATTAGCAATCACAGTAGGAGCAGTATTGTCGCCAGTTGTAAATCTCCAGCTAAATGGATTAGAGATACCTGCGAACAAATCTCTTGAACTTGCAGTGTTAGTAATTGCAGTATTATCAACCAGTACATAGTAAACTTTGTTATCACCCAATTTAGCTGTAGGAGTAACAGTTACGGTTGAACCACTAACGACAACCTGAGAAGAGGTAACAGGCATAGATTCTACCAGTTTTTCTTCATAAGCAAATGTTGCAGGGTTGTAATAGTATTCGAACAGTTTGATATTACCTGTTCCTGCAAGTACTTCTCTGTCAAAGTTCATAGTCAGAACAGGAGTAGTACCAATACCAGTGGCATTATTTAAAGGAGTAGTACCAGCCAAAGTAGGAGTAGTATTATCAGTGATAGTGAATGCCCATGTTGTATTATTATTAATACCAGCATAGTTGTTTGATGAACCATCACTTACTGCTCCATTATCAATCCGAATATAATAAGTTCCTAACTTATTAAAGTTAGTTGCAGGATCAACAGTAATAATATCAGTCAACAAGTTCTGAGCAATATTAGATCCACTAATTACAACTTTTGGATTAGCGCTAGTCAACGGAATGATTTCAATTGCATTTCCATCATTTCCAGGATCACCATTGTTGTAATAAATAACCAGGTTCTTTCCAGCATTTACAGCAACATTCTCAGAGAATTGCAGTGTAAGGTTTGAATATACCGGAATATTTACAGATCCATTGGCAGGAGAGTAACCAGTTACATAAGGAGCAGTCCCGTCACCAGTACTGAATGTCCATTGTGTATTATTGGTATAAACTGCATCAGATTTGTTTGCATTGCTTGAAGCATCAGTAATAGCTCCATCTGGAATAATCACATAATAAGTAGTGAATTTTTCAAATGGTACATGAGGAATAGTAACATTGTTAGCTACAGAATAATCACAATCAGCAGCAGCCACTTCAGCAAAGATCTGTCCGTTTCCACGTCTGATCTGGATATTTCCTGTTCCAGCTTTTACAGCTTCATCAAAAGTAATTGTCAATGCGCTGGTCGGATTAACAGTTCCCCATGTATTATTTGCAGGGCTTAAAGCAGTAACCTTAGCACCAACAACATCTTCAGCAGTAAACTGAATCTTATCACCTCCGGTAGTAGCATATGCTGGAGTTACATTTAAAATATTATTATTCAAATATAACATGTCATATACCAACTGACCTGCAGGATTGGTATTAGCGTTTGCATTCCAAACAACCTCAAATTTATGGCCACTAGCCAAAGCTGAAGCAGGAACCAAACGATATTCAACACCAGGTTCAACAACAGTTACAGTATAAGCAACATTTCCAGGAACAGTAAGATCCTTAAATGTGATATAAGCTGCATCCAACAAATCAGTTGCAGATGGTGTGAAGTTAATATGATTGATTCCAGCGAGACCATCATTAAAGTTATAAATCTTCTTATTAAACTTAATAGTCACATAATCAGTAACTTTAACATTAGTAGCATTATGAGCTGGAGCAAACGTAATCACTGGTGATTTAGTATCCTGAGTTGCAAACGTTACACTTGAAGAAGCAACCACATTCGCAGTCTTTTCATCAGTAATTACACTAGACTGGTTGTAATTAACTACATAAGTAGAATTAGCAGCCAAGGTAGCACTACCGTTCAATACAACAGTTACAAATTCATCACCTGCAGCAGCAGTAGGATTCGAATAAATGGCACTGGATACTGTTACAGCCGCGCCATTCTTTGTAGCAGTAAAATATGCTTTAAGATCAGTGCCATTAGCAATTTCAGTTCCACTCCTGTATAAAGTTTCATACTTGGTAGAACCAGTAATTTCTGTCTGACGAGGA
This sequence comes from uncultured Odoribacter sp., assembly GCA_964488805.1. Taxonomy (GTDB): domain Bacteria; phylum Bacteroidota; class Bacteroidia; order Bacteroidales; family Prolixibacteraceae; genus Aquipluma. Next base: position 2,092 of record CAZAVU010000014.1, read on the forward strand.
TCAATAAACTTAACAACAATTGGAGTAGTTGTTGCAACTTGAACTGAATTATTGACAGGAGCCCATTCAACTACCGGAGCAGTTATGTCAGTAGTCGTAAACGTCCAATCTGTTGCGAGTGAATAACCAGCAAAGTTATTAGGAGTACAAGCCAAATCGTAGAATGCGTTGTTTGGAATTAACACATAATAACTTGTTTCGCTTGCGAAAATGTTACTACGAGTAATGGTAACTGTTTTACCTGATACCTGAACAGCATCACTCAATACATTGATACGTTCCTGTGGACTGGTAGTACCGGCACGATAAATATCAATGAATACATTTGAGGTAGTGTTTTTAACTACATCTTCATTGAATTCCATAGTCAAAGCACCTGCGGCAACGGCAACACTACCAGCACCACCATTGGGAGTTAACTTAGTTAATGCAGTAATAACCGGAACATCTTCATCAGCAGTTTTGAAATTCCAACGGGTATTTCCGTAGAAATAATCACCCCAAACATTACCAGCGTCATCTTTAAGTGCTGCAGGATTAATTTCTACATAATAATCAGTTCCTTGAGCAAGAGCACCAGCAGCAAGAGCTATCGTTACAACATCTGTATTACCAGAAGTTACCGAAGTAATAGCAATTGAATGATCATCAGAAGCACGACGTACCCAGAAATTACCAGCAACAATACTAGCATTATCAATTACATCATTGAACTTCAATTGCAAGTTTGTACCGGCAATTTTATTAAATACACATTGGGCACCATCAGCAGGAGCCAAACCAGCAGTGAAAGGAGCTGTATTGAAAGAAGTCAATAACTGAGGAGCAACATTGTCATTAGTTTTAACATTTAAAACAGAAACAACTTGTTGACCGGCAGTAGTTCCATCCATCAGGTTCGGAACCTTATCTTCAGCAATGAAATAGAGGTCATAGCTGGTATCACCAAGTAAACCAGTAATTGATAAAGTTGTGGTAGCAGCAGTAACAGCAACTGAACCAGTAGCATTCTGTTTCACAGAAGCAGCGCTTGGTGTTGATGTAAAGGTACCTTTCTGAACTGCATAATAGTAAATCTTACCATCTTCATCAATAGAGATGTTTGAAACAGCAAAACTGTTATTTCCTGGAGTAACATTAGCTAAAGCAGGTGTTGCATCCCAATTCGGATTTACATAGTCAAGAACAATAAATTTACCAACCAATAAATCAACCGCAGTTAATGTATTAGGTGCAGTAGCTTTATCTACAATAGCATTGGCTTTCAATTCTACATTGACTGTAACGCCAGAAGCTAAAGAAGCTGACGGTACAATAGTAAGTACATTATTAACAAATGTAGCAGTATAAGTAATTGCACCAGCGTTCAACATTACAGATGAATTTGGAGCCGCAATTGTAACTGGTTCCGAGAATGTAACAATAATCTGACCATCTTTAGCAATTCCTTTAGGAGTTGTAGTCAAAGAAGATTTAACGTCTGTACCATTTACAGTAATTGTAGAAACAACAGGTGCAGTTAAGTCTGTAGTTGTAAAATTCAATTTACTTGTATTATCTAAATCACCAACTTTCGGTGCAGTTGTTTCTGTTGGATCAATTGCCTGACCAGCAGCATCTGTAAATGTACCAGTAGTTACGTTAATATAGTAAGACTTATCAGCAAGGAAATCTGGATGTTGAACAGTTAAGGCGTCATGAGCCAAGTTCCATGACCAGGTAACTGATGGAGAATCGAAATAAACGGTATGATGAGCAGTACCATCAGTAGCATTCCTAAATGTTAAATATTTACCAACTGGATTTGTAATCCAAACAGGTTCAGAGAACTTAATTGTAACAGCAGCATTCAAATCCACATCATTAGCATCATCAAGAGGGGTACTCTGTGCAATCACATAATATGGTTTTGGATCAGCCTCAATTTTGAAGTTCCATAAAGTATTATTATTTACTAAACCTAAATAATAATTATCAGAAGCATCTCTGAAAGCATTTGCATCTACTTCTACCCAATAATCAGTATTGTACTTAAATGTAGCTGCATTTACAGCAATAGTAACTGTATTATTCGTAATGCTTACAGCAGACGACTGTGCAGGAATAGTGAAATCCGGGATACCGGTATTTCCAACTTCCCTTACATAAATACTACCTGGACCAGCAAATACTTTACCTGAAGCTTCAGTAAATACCATCTTCAAAGAAGAAGGTTTAGCAACTGTAGTTACGGCTGGTGTTGCATCATCAGCAGGAGTAAGAGAGAACAAAGTTGGCTTGGTTGCATCAAAGGCACTCCAATTCCATGCAGTAGCTGTTGTTATTGAATTAGCAGTTAAATTACCTACTAAATCCTGGAATGCACCGGCAGCGAATGTTACATGGTATGCGCCCAATTCAGCAAAACCGGTAAATGCAGGAGAAGCACCAACAGGAATTGCAGCAGCAGGATTCAATGTAACTACATTACTTGCAATAGTAGTACCTGTAGAAGCATCAAATGTCCAAGAACCGGCAACATCATCTCTGGTAAGAGTGATCAATTGACCAGCAACACCAACAACTGGTTCACTGAAAGTAATTTTAATTGGAGCAGCAGCAGCAACTAAAGTAGATCCATCGGTAGGTGAATAAGCAGTAATCGACGGATTAGTATATTCCCGAATGCTAAATGTTGTACTGTTAGCAGTAATTGGATTACCAGCAGCATCAAACAAACCATTAACAGTGACTTTATAAGATTCACTTGCAGCATAAGCTGAAAGGAAATTAGTCAAGTCAACATCAAAAGTTGTAGCAGTAGTTGTAGTAATGTCAAAATTAATCGGAGAATTATCCGAAACTTTTACAACACTTACAATCGAACGAAGATAATTGGCATCACTGGCTGTTAAAACATCACCATTAGCTTTTTTAACTGTTTCATTAATAGAAACATTAATCTTCATACCATTGTTATTGTTATTCAAACCGGTTGTTCCATCAGCAGGATTGAATGTCAAAGCAGGTTTTTGCTCATCAGCAGTTGTGAAAGTAAGTATCTGAGGAGTAGCACTACCAATCGTAACAGCACCACCTTTGTAATAACCAAGTGGGTTACCAGCAGCATCAATAATTGAAGCAGTCAACTCTACCGAGTAGTTGTGACCAGCATTTCCATCCAATAAAGTAGCCGTAGGATCGATAGTGATATAACGACCTCCTGATACAGTAACAGTAGAAGGAACAATATTACCAGTTGCAACATCTCTAAAGAAAACATTATTGTTATCAATAGCTGTTGTACCATCAGCACGAGTACAAGCTTCGCCCAAATCAATTACGATGTTGGCTGTAGTAGCAACACCTGTAATGTTATTTGAAGAAGTGCCATTGAATACAGCAACAGGTCCGGTATAATCTTCAACAGTGAATGCATATACTTTCTGAGCAATTGGATTGGCTGTTCCTGTACCAGTAATCACATCTTTAATTTCATTATTATCAATGATTACCTGATATTGTCCCTGACTTTTCCACAAAGCGGTAGGATAAGCAACAATACCTGCATGTTTACCGGTAATAGTAATTGTATTGGCTGCAAAAGTAAAAGTATAACCAGTACCATCAGCTAAAGTTTGCCATGCTGGAGTAGCCAATGCTGTATTGTAATACTTCACTGTAATGTTAGCAGTAGCAGCAGTAACTGGTTCATCAAACGTAATAGTAACATCTGAATTCATCTTAACATTAGACACAGAAGCTGCACCAGAAGTTAAAGCCAAACCAGTTGTTGTCAATGTATTTACTTTGGCAGTAGGTACTGGAGCTACAATATCACTTGTTTCAACAGTCTTCATAGAAGCTGTTACTTCAGCCTGAGTTGAAGTGTTTGGAACAGTAGCATGATCTTTAGCAGCAAAATAAACATCATATTTAGTTTTTGAAGCTAATGCCACACCTGCACCATCAACTGTAGCAAACCCACGCGCAATATTGGTAGAACCAGTAACATTGGTAAGAGCAGGACCTGCCATTACCTGAGCTGGAGTAGGAGCAGCAGCACCATTGGCAACAATCAAATAATGAACTTCAACATTATTACCAGAAGCATCAGTATTTGTTGATTGCAAAAATAATTTAGCTAATTCAAGATCAGCAGCAACATTATTTGGAGCAGCGGTAGAACCAGCAGCAACAGCAACAGTGCTCATAACGGGAGCAATGAAGTCTCCAGTTGCAAATGTACTTGTTACAGGAGCCAAAGAATTGTTTCCTTCTTCATCAAAGAAACTACCAGGTTTAATGCCAAATACGTAATTAGCATGATCAATAAATTTATCATTTACACCGGTTCCCCAAGCAAATGTAATTTCATTCACGCCAGTATATTTAATAGTGCCGCTTCCAACAGGAGCTCCACCATTTTCAGTAAAAATACACAAAGCAGATACATCATCACCAATAGAGAATTTGGTACCATCTGACTTACGAACTTCGAAAGGCAGCCCGGCACCTGTTCTGTTATCAGCAAAAGTAATTTTCATTACCTGATTTTGCTGAACATCAGTTTTTGCATTTACAGGAATAAATGTAAGAGAAGGAGCAGTCTTGTCAGCAGCCTGGAAACTCCAGGTAGTATTATTATTAATACCATCAAAAGGATTCAGATTTAACGGAGCAACATCAGTAATTGCAGTAGGAGCAATACGTACATAGTACTTTTGAAGTTCGCTCAAAGCAGTGGTTGGTCTGATATATAATTTATCTCCAGAAATACCAACTTTACCAACAGCAGGATTAGCAGGTGTTGCAAGATCAATATCAGTAGCAAGTTCGAATAATTCTACAACATTACCATCTTCTTTATACAGAGCAATATTTCCTGTACCGAAGGCAATGTTTTCAGAAAAATCTGCGATCAAAAGCTCATCTGCAAGTAATTTACTGGCAGGGAAGCCAAAACTATCATCCTTAGGAGTTAATGCGAGCTTACCAGCAACAACATCAATTGTTGGCTTAGTAAAATCACCAATTGTTACATCATAGTCAGCATTGTTTAATCCGGCATAGTATTGACCTGATGCATTCATCAATGCATCAGGAGAAACTGTAATAAAATAAGTTTCCCCCTGGGCCATTGTCCGATTAAACGTGATGGTAACTACATTGTTACTAATAACAACGGTACTCCCCGTCAATGGATTTGTTGAGGTTGCCCCACTGATCTGAATCGGGTCAACCTGTTGGCCTCCAATATAAAGGCCAATAATACCAGCATGGGCAGCTCCGGGCGTAATAGCTTGATCAAAGGTTAAAGTGGCAGTTAGCTTGCCGCTCGCTCCATTGTAATTGCTAAACCCATCAATTGGCGACCTCCCGGAAATCGTAGGAGATGCACCAAACGCCACAGCTGATAATAATGTTATGCTTAAAAGCATAACAATACTCAAAAACCGTGTAAATGATTTTCTCATAGCATTTGTTTTTTAATTGAACTTAATTGATTGATTGATTGAATTTTATAATTCATTTTTATCTTCATCATAATTTTAACGCTTTACTTTAGAGTGTTTGTAATGCAAACGTATAAAAATTCTTACCAATGTACAACAATCTGCGCTGATAAAAATAAAATATTTATCAGCCAGATATACTTATTTTGTTACCACTTGCGAAGTTTTAACTCATCCGGAGTCAAAACAAAAAGCTCTCATATTTTCCTCTTTTACTTATTTAACAGTTCAAAAAGATAAGAGTTACCCCCCTCTTTCCAAATTCAGATAAAATTACATTAATTATTTACATGAGCTGCGGAAATGCAATATTTTTTGAGCTACAAAACAAATTAGTTGAATAGCAACCTGACATTTTAAGACAACCACCACATCAGGTCTGTTTCGCTTCACAACTTGAAAATTTTCCCAGTTTTCAGGCAATCTCTATTCAATATAGTGACAGCTCGTACAGAATGACTCAAATCACAACAGTCCAAAATAGCTACAACCGGCTATATTCAAGGAAAATAATGATTTTTTAAGTCCTTCAGAATCGAATATTTTTTTTAACCCGACCAAGTATGGGCATATTTTCGATTCTGAAAAAGACAAAGAGGGAATAGAACCCCGATCTCCCTTATCAAAAACAAAGGAGAACTAGCGCCTATCTCTCCTAAACTCCATATAAATAAAAAGCAGTCGGCACACCTTATTATATTATATATAGGTATATCCCGACCATTCCGGACATCAATATTCTCCAATCAACATTAACTAAAAATTAAACTAACCACAAAAGAAGTTCAGCCCCAGAAATAAATTTGACGATTCTGAATTTAAGTGTTTATTTTGTATGGCCTTAATGAAAAAGGCCTTTAAAAAAATAAACATTAGTCATTTATACATTCATTAAATTTATCAACGATGTCAAAAATTAAAATCGGTATCAACGGGTTCGGTCGTATCGGACGTTTGGTTTTCCGTGCTGCTCAGGAAAGAAACGATGTTCAAATCGTTGCAGTAAACGACCCATTTCTGGATCTTGACTATTTAATTTACATGTTGAACTACGATACAGTTCATGGTAAATTCCAGGGTACTGCTGAAAATAAAGGTGGTAAGTTGTTCGTAAACGGAGAGGAAGTTGCCTTCTTCGCTAACATGAATGCTAACGAAATTCCATGGGGATCGGCTGGTGCTGAATATGTTGTTGAATCAACCGGTGTTTTCACAACAACAGAAAAAGCTGCTGCTCACCTGGTAGGCGGAGCTAAAAAAGTAGTAATCTCTGCTCCTTCTGCTGATGCACCAATGTTTGTTTGTGGTGTTAACTTAGATAAATACACCAACGACATGAACGTTGTTTCCAACGCTTCTTGTACAACAAACTGTCTGGCTCCACTGGCAAAAATTATCAACGACAAATTCGGTATCATCGAAGGGTTGATGACAACTGTTCACGCTGCAACCAACACTCAGAAAACTGTTGATGCTCCTTCAAAGAAAGATTGGAGAGGTGGCCGTTCAATCCTGAACAACATCATCCCTTCTTCAACTGGCGCTGCTAAAGCTGTAGGTAAAGTTATCCCTTCATTGAATGGCAAACTGACTGGTATGGCATTCCGTGTTCCTACTGCTGACGTTTCTGTGGTTGACCTGACTGTACGTCTGGAAAAAGCTGCAACTTACGATGAAATCAAAGCTGCTGTTAAAGCTGCTTCTGAAAACGAAATGAAAGGAATCCTGGGTTACACTGAAGATTCAGTAGTTTCAACCGACTTCATCCACGATTCACGCACTTCAATCTTCGACGCCGGTGCTGGTATTGCTTTGAATGGCAACTTCGTTAAACTGGTTAGCTGGTACGATAACGAATGGGGTTATTCAAACAAAGTATTGGATTTGATCGCTCACATGGATTCAGTAAAATAATTCTGATTCACATCCAGATACAAAAAAGGCAGTTCGAAAGAGCTGCCTTTTTCTTTTCACTCAAATATCTTTCTTATTTTGCAGTCTGCTTGTAAACCGATAAAAAAGCCTGAACCATATTTCCCCAAGAAAATTTCGATTTCTCTTCAGCTATATTTGCTTCAAAACCCGACATCCGGTCATTCTCATAAAAATCGACCAAGGCATCAGCAATTGCCTGACTGTTGGGTTCCACAACATAACCAATCTTTCCATCTGGAATAATCTCTGACAACCCGCCGACATTCGTTACCAGCATGGATTTATTAAAATGATAGCCAATCTGGGTGACCCCGCTCTGCGTCGCACTTTTATAAGGCTGAACTACCATATCTGCCACGCTGAAATAAAGACTGACCTGGTCATCTGAAATGAACTCGGTATGCAAAACGACCAAATCGTCCAAATGATTGTCATGGATAAGATTCAGGTATGGTTCCGGATTCGAATAGTATTCGCCAGCCACTAAAAGTTTAACGGGAAATTTGCGCAAACGTTCATCAGCAAAGGCATTGATCAACAGATCCAACCCTTTGTAATCGCGGATAAAGCCAAAAAAAAGTAAATAACGGAAATTCCTATCCAGATTCAGTTTTTGCTTGGCTACTTCTTTATCAAGTCTTTCCCCATAATTATCGAATAGCGGATGAGGGCACAACGCCTGGGGCAAATTTTGCCGGAATGAGTTTGCATCGTTCAAAACACTTTGCGACATGGCAACCAATCCATCAAGCCGTTGAAGAAAATAGCGGGTAAGTAACCGGTCGCCAGGCCTATGTTCATGAGGAATAATATTATCGGCTAAGCAGATCACTACCGTATGCCCATTTTTTCGGATCAACCCCGAAATCGTTCCAAGGCACGGAGCCAGAAAAGGCAACCAATACCTGATGATAACCAGGTCAGGTTGTTCTCTTCGTATTCTGCGTCCTGCGCTGATCCAGTTGAGAGGATTTACTGAGTTTATTGTCCTTCGGATATTCAAGTTTTCAGGAGCCGGTTTACTGCTGTACTGAGTTTTACCAGGAAATAACACAGAAGGATACTGAACCGTAAAGGTCTCAATATCGACATTGTACCCTAATGAAATAAATTCCTGAGCCAAACGTTCGTTGAATGTGGCGATACCTCCCCGATAAGGATAGGCCGGCCCTATAATTTTGATATTTTTCAAGGTTTGCAAGTTAATTTGTTTCAAACACATCCTGATGATTTACATCCGATTACTCTCCCCCAGTGTCTTTTCAATATATTCGATGATCATCTGAAGCTGATCAGGTTCAAACCATTTGATTTCCTGATCACGACGAAACCAGGTTAGCTGCTTGCGGGCATACCTTCGCGAATTTCGTTTAATCAGGTCGACTGCTTCTTCCAATGTACAATGTCCGTCAAAATAAGAAAAGAGCTCCTTGTAGCCAACGGTATTCAGCGAATTCAGATTGCGATAAGGATAAACAGACCTGGCTTCCTCAAGCAACCCAGCATCCATCATCCGGTCAACCCGAAGGTTAATCCGTTCATACAGCAGCTTACGATCCTGATTTATGCCAACTTTGATAATCCGGAATGGCCTTTCCTTAAGTGTATTTTTCCTGAATGAGGTAAATGTTTTTCCGGTCATCTGGAAAATTTCAACCGCATGAAGCATCCGCTTGTGATTATTCCGATCAACGATTTCATAATACTCCGGATCAACCTCCTGAAGTTTTTGCCGAAGCGCCTCAATCCCATTATCTTCAAACCATCTGATTACCTCCTCCCTGACTTGCTGGGTTACCGTCGGAATATCATCAATACCTTTACAGATCGTGTCAACGTAAAGCATCGAACCTCCGGTAAGTATTAACGGATTTTTATCCGGGAAAAGCTGCTCGATAAGTTGAAGGGCTTCGACCTCGAACTCGCTTACATTATAATAATCGTGAATGGATTTGGTTTGAATAAAATGATGGGGAACCGCATTCAAGTCTTCGACAGAAGGAACCGCGGTACCAATAGATAATTCACGAAAAAACTGTCGGGAATCGGCCGAAATAATATCGGTATGATAATGACTCGCGAGCTGAATGCTGATATCTGATTTACCTACTCCGGTAGGACCAAGAACCACAATTAATGTATTCATGCTTATTCGATGTTGCCTGACAAAGATAGGCATTAATACATAAAAAGAAGGGGACTTTGAAGTCCCCATTTGTTACGCGTCCATTTCGCCGAAAATATCACAATAGTCTTCAAGATCACCAAAACTACCATACGAATCGGTTGGATCAAGAAGATCAACTTCCCGGCCTTCCATATCATTAAACATGACCTGAGATGGCGCATTGCCCTTTTCATAAGCTACAAATGGTTCTTTTAGATCAGTTTTCATAAGCATTTCTTTTAGTTCTAGGTAAAAAAAACGGTCGTTAAAAAAATCAAATACATAAACCAGTTTTTGTCCTGATTCCGATATATAATCGTTCAATTTCGTATTTCGCATATTAAGCTGCTGATTGGAGTGCTCTCCCAGATTAAAAGAACCTATTTCGATCCGTTTTCTCCAATGTTCGTCTGCAACAAAAAAAGAGGCCAGTTGGGAAGTATCAAAATTTGAGGCATTTTGAACAATCTGATGCAGATCTTCAAAAGTCTGATCGGACCGAATATGAATTAACCGTTTAAAATCAGGAACTTCGGGAGACAACACTTCGAATACACAAATCATAAACAATGAATTAATTCAGATTATACATCCTCAATACTCTTCTCAAAGTAAAATCAAAAAGTTCCTGCTTATACATTGAATCAAACAAAAAGCCAATTTCTAAAATGTTAAAAATAATTAAAATCAAATCCAATACATTTAAATCATTATACAACAACTCCTTACAAAACAAAACCAATCAGTCAGGAAAATCCAAATCTGGAAAAATCGAATATTTTCTACCATTGGTCGCCAATACAATGATCTTTAGATTTTTAAGTTGGTAAGCGATTGTAATTATTTTTGATTTTTATGACTTACTTTATACACATTTTAATGAAATCAGGCTATGCGACTAAGCACTCTGTTTATTGAAAACCTGAAAATAGCACTACAATCTATCCGGAGCAATTTGCTCCGTGCCATCCTGACAATATGCATTATTGCTGTCGGAATAACAGCACTGGTGGGTATACTGACTGCCATTGACTCCATTAAAAACTCGATTACCAAAGAGTTCACCTTTATGGGAGCGAATACATTTACCATTAGTTCAAGGGGAATGCGAATCCAGGTTGGAAATAAACGTTACCGGGCAAGAAACTACTCTTTTATCAGTTATTACCAGGCCAAGGAATTCAAAGATAAATATTCATTCCCGGCCACAGTTTCCATCTCGACCTATGCAACAGGAACAGCCACAGTCAAATACGAATCTCACAAGTCTAATCCTAATGTGACGGTTCAGGGGGCCGACGAAAACTACCTGTTTACTTCAGGAAATGAGATTGGCAAAGGACGTAATTTTTCGGAAGAAGAAATTAATTCAGGGAGAAACGTGGTTATCCTCGGAGATGGAATCTATAAAAAGATATTCCGAAACAATGAAAATGCGCTGCAGAAAACAATCAGCATAGGCGGTGGCAAATATCGGGTCATCGGCATTCTGGAACCTAAAGGCAGAGGGTTTGGATCAGGTGGAGATCAGCTCTGCATTCTGCCGTATACCAACGTGCGCAGTTACTTTTCGCGGCCACAGATGAATTTTTCAATTCAAATAAAGGTGAACCAAACTGAAATGGTCGATCCGGCAATCGGAGAAGCTGAAGGAACGTTTCGGGTCATCAGAAACCTGAATCCTGCCGACGAAAGTGATTTCAACATCGAAAAAAGCGACAACCTCGTCAACATTCTCCTGAAAAACATCCAGAACATTACGCTTGTGGCCACCATTATCGGCTTGATTACCTTGTTTGGCGCAGCCGTTGGCCTGATGAACATCATGCTGGTTTCGGTTACTGAACGAACCCTCGAAATAGGCATCCGCAAAGCCATCGGGGCGAATTCGACAATAATAAGACAGCAATTTTTGATCGAATCAATTATTATCGGACAAATTGGGGGTGCAGTTGGAATCCTATTAGGCATTTTGGCCGGAAACGGCGTAGCCATGATGATCGGAACTCCGTTCTTCGTCCCCTGGCTTTGGATAATAACTGGAGTTGTCTTATGTTTTGGAGTTGGAATTGTGTCAGGATATTACCCTGCTCAAAAGGCCTCAAAACTCGATCCTATTGAAAGCTTGCGTTTTGAATAGGACAAAAACAAAGGCCAGGCCGATCAAAACTGCCTTCCAGCAACACCTGCTTCAAACTTTCAGCTAAAAATAGTTTCTCGTATCATACTCATAATCACCTCCACCATTAAAAAATTGCATCAAACAGCTTGATTGCAACATCCTGCATTCAGGTTTTTTTCAGAAAAAATATACCTTTACTTTTTAGGATAAAATTAGACTGAGCGGAGAAGGAAAAATGACGAAACTACAAACAAAAGCGGAACAACGGCTTATTCAGGATTATTTCGACGACTTGTTAAAAGCCTGTGAACGAAAAGTATCGGACGAAGGAAAAGTCAGGATTCGGAAAGCTTTTGAATTTGCAAACAACGCCCATGCCGGAGTAAAAAGAAAGTCGGGAGAACCATATATCATTCATCCGCTTGCTGTTGCAAAAATTGTAGTTGATGAAATCGGATTAAGCGCCACCTCCATTATTTCGGCATTGTTACACGATGTGGTTGAAGATACCGACTATACGCTGGAAGATATCAGCAACCTTTTTGGCGAAAAAGTGGCCTCGATTGTTGATGGTCTGACGAAACTTTCAGAAGAATTTACTCCGCAGCAGGACTCCAAGCAGGCCAATAACTTCCGGAAAATGCTGATGACGCTGTCAGACGATGTCAGGGTTATTTTAATTAAACTGGCCGACCGGCTTCACAATATGCGAACGCTGGATTCAATGCCGCCCAATAAACAATTGAAAATAGCCGCAGAAACCCTGTACATCTTCGCTCCCCTGGCCCACCGGTTAGGATTATATGCCATCAAATCAGAGCTGGAAGACCTCAGCCTTAAATACAAACATCCGGATGCTTACAACCAGATTCTGTTTCGTCTTCAGAATCAGCGGGAAAAACGAGATTACCTGGTCACCGAATTTATCAAGCCTATTGAGGAGCAATTGAAGGCAGAAGGGGTAGATTTCACCATCACAGAACGGCTGAAATCAATCTATTCCATCTGGAACAAGATGCAAACCAAAGGCGTTTCGTTTGACGAAGTGTATGATTTGCTGGCTATCCGCATTGTATTTAATGCCAAGCCAAACATTTCAGAAAAAAGACAATGCTTTGATATTCTTTCGCTTGTAACCGACATTTACAAACCCAAACCCGACCGGATTCGCGACTGGATAACAATTCCCAAAGCAAACGGCTACGAAGCTTTGCACGTGACCGTGATGGGGCCACAAGGCAAATGGGTTGAAATCCAAATCCGTACCCAACGGATGGATGAAATTGCAGAACGGGGATTCGCAGCCCATTACAAATATAAAAACATCAACGATGTTGAAAATGAGCTGGATAAATGGCTGCAGAAGATAAAAGAAATGCTTCAGAACCCCGAATCGGATGCTCTGGAATTCCTGGATGAGTTTAAAATGAACCTCTTCTCCTCGGAGATTATCGTTTTCACCCCCAAAGGAAAGATGGTGACCCTCCCCAAAAACGCTACGATTATTGATTTTGCTTACGAAATACACACCGAACTCGGCAACCATTGCATCGGCGCAAAGATTAACCATAAGCTGGTCCCGATTTCTCATGTACTGCAAAGTGGTGATCAGGTGGAAATCCTGACCTCAAAAACACAATCTCCGCAGCTTAGCTGGCTAACTTTTTTGATCACGGCAAAAGCGAAAACAAAAGTCAAACAGTCATTTAAGCTTGACCGGAAAAAGCATATTGAACAGGGACGTAAAATAATCGAAGATCAACTAGCTAAATACAAGATACTTCCATCGTCGGACACGCTAAAAAAACTCAGCGCCTATTACAACCTCTCGAACAAAGATCAGCTTTATTCCCAGGTCGGAATGGGTTTTCTTGAACTCGACAACCTCGATGAGGTGCTTCAAACCCGACGGGAGAACAAACTGGCCAAATTCTGGAAGCTCACTTTCACCACAAAAAAAGAAGAACCGGTCCAATCCAATAAAATTGACAAAAAAGCTCCCTTCATCCTGAAAGAAGATCCTGAAGATCTGAATTATTCACTGGCCAAATGCTGCAATCCAATTCCCGGTGACGACGTTGTCGGATATATTTCCGGAGAAGACCATATTATCATCCACAAGCGAAATTGTTCGGAAGCGCTGAAAATCATGTCGCAGCAAGGCGACAACATCATCACCGCCGAATGGACTAAATTCAAGAAACTATCATACCTCTCACGCATAAAACTCAGTGGATTCGACCGGGTTGGAGTTCTAAACGAGATTACAAACATCATCTCAAAACAGCACAACATTAACATGCGCACAGTGCATATCGACACCCACGATGGCATCTTCGAAGGAGATTTGTATTTGTACATCCACAACGTCCAGGACTTAAGCGAACTCATCTCTGCCCTTATGAAAATCAGGGGAATAGACACTGTCGAACGAATTGAGAAAATCCAGCAATAATTCCCCGGCCTGATTTTTTATTTCAAAAAAGTGTTATTTTTGGTTCTTATTTTTAATTGGTTTAAATATGAATAACCAAAAGACCAAGGAATCGGTCAAACACATGTTTATTGATTATCTGGAGAAAAACGAACATCGCAAAACTCCGGAACGATTTGCCATTCTGGAGGAAATCTACTCAAGGGAAGGGCATTTCGACATCGAGTCGCTGTATATTTCCATGAAAAACAAAAACTACCGGGTTAGCCGTGCCACCTTATACAATACCATGGATTTATTACTCGACTGCAAACTCATCATTAAGCACCAGTTTGGCAAAAACCTGGCCCAATTCGAAAAAGCATACGCCACACTTCAGCACGACCACCTTATTGACTTACCCAACGGAACCCTCACCGAATTTTACGACTCACGCATCGGTGAAATCATTGAAGATATCTGTCAAAAAAACAACTTTAAACTTTCGCACCATACCCTTTACATCTACGGACAGTACATCAATCCTAACGAAAACAAATGATGGAACTGCATTTTAAAACAAATTCTAAAGCATTGCTATTAACCTTTCATTTTGAAGTTATCGTCTGCAAATAATTTGTATTTTTAACCCTCAGAAAAACAACATCATTCCGTGGAAATTGAATCAAAATGTTCAGCTTCCGCGGATTATCGTGTCTGAGCATTTTATTTTGATACAAATCAGCAATTAACCTTCTGAAATTCAAAAGCTCACACACTTAAAAGGAATTAAAACAAGTAATTGCAGGTATTCAATCAATTAACACCAATATTTCGCATGAAAGTAGATGTATTGCTAGGTCTCCAATGGGGAGATGAAGGTAAAGGAAAAGTAGTTGACGTATTGACACCTAAATACGATGTCATATCCCGGTTCCAGGGAGGACCAAACGCCGGCCATACACTGGAAATCAACAACTTCAAACAGGTATTACACACCATTCCTTCAGGAATATTCCACGAAAACAAAATGAACGTGATTGGCAATGGCGTAGTTATCGACCCTATTACATTTGAAAAAGAAGTTGAATCGATCAGCAAACACAATATCGATCTTCACAAAACTTTATATATCTCGAAAAAGGCCCACCTGATCCTTCCAACACACAGGTTGCTCGATGCCGCTTCAGAAGAAGCCAAAGGCGCAACCAAGATCGGATCAACATTAAAAGGAATCGGCCCGACTTACCGTGACAAGATCGGTC
Organism: uncultured Odoribacter sp.; assembly: GCA_964488805.1. Lineage (GTDB taxonomy): Bacteria > Bacteroidota > Bacteroidia > Bacteroidales > Prolixibacteraceae > Aquipluma. The sequence continues at coordinate 17,489 of CAZAVU010000014.1, forward strand.
GGGATGGCTTGCGCGTAGGCGATCTCTTCGAAAATTTCAATGAAAAGTATACGTCCAGGGTAAAGGCGCACAAAGAAATTCTGGAAAAACTTTACCATTTTGACTATTCAGCAAAACTAGCTGAAATTGAACAAGAATGGATGAAAAGCATCGAAGTTCTGAAAACCTTCAAAATCGTTGACACCGAACATCTGATCAACGACAACCTGATTGAAAACAAATCAGTTCTGGCTGAAGGAGCACAGGGGACCATGCTCGATATCGATTTTGGTTCATATCCGTTTGTAACTTCTTCAAGCACTATCTGTGCCGGAGCATGTACCGGACTTGGCGTTGCCCCAAATAAAATCGGCAACGTTTACGGTATCTTCAAAGCGTACTGCACCCGCGTTGGAAGCGGTCCTTTCCCAACAGAACTGTTTGACGAGGATGGACAGAAGCTTCGCGATGTTGGCCGTGAATACGGAGCCACAACCGGACGCCCACGCCGTTGCGGATGGCTCGACCTGGTAGCCTTGAAATATTCGGTAATGCTCAACGGAGTTACTGAATTGATCATGATGAAAGCCGACGTACTCGATACTTTCGAAACCATTAAAATTTGTGTAGGCTATGAAATCAACGGCGAAGTGATTGAAAAATTCCCGTTTGAACTCAACGACTCGGTAAAACCTGTGTATGTTGAGCTTCCCGGCTGGAAGTCTGATCTCACCAAACTGACCAGTCAAAACGAATTCCCCGAAGAATTCAACAATTACATCAATTACATCGAAGAACAAGTCGGAATCCCGATTACCATTGCTTCTGTCGGCCCCAACCGGGCACAAACCATACACCTTGGTGAATAAAAGAAAAGGAGTCAGTCATCTGGCTCCTTTTCTTTTATTCAAAACCTTTTAATTTTCCCAAGTAATGACTACTTTAGGCACTTAATGTGTGAATTTAACTGGTATTATCATCCTGAAATGGAAATCACCCGGCCTACTCTTCTGCTCAATAAAGAAATTGCTTTACGGAACATTAGCAACATGGTTCGTAAGGCAAACGATTTTAATCTAAATTTCAGGCCCCATTTTAAAACGCACCAGTCTATCGAGGTTGGCGAATGGTTCAGGGATGCCGGAGTCAAGTGCATCACGGTGTCATCGTTAACCATGGCCAACTATTTCGCCGAATTCGGATGGGACGACATCACCATCGCTTTCTCGGTCAACATTCCGGAAATCCCCGAAATGAACGAACTGGCCAGCCGGATCAAACTCAACGTTTTGATTGAAAATAAGGAAGGACTCGAAGCCCTCCAAAAGCAGATAACCTGGCACACTGGCGTTTTTATCAAAATTGATACTGGGTACAACCGCACCGGCATTGAATCCGACCGAACAGCTCTGATTGACCAACTGCTCGAAATGATCCAAAAATCACCGCTGCTTCAATTCAAGGGATTCTTAACCCACAACGGACAAACCTATCACGCCAACTCAACCCACGACATCTTCAGCCGCCATTTTGATGCGCTCTTAAAAATGAAAGCGCTCAAAAACAGGTATAAGAGCGACTGGCCCGACCTGATGATTTCGATTGGAGACACTCCTTCGTGCAGCATCTGCGACAATTTCGACGGAGTAGACGAAATCCGTCCCGGCAACTTTGTCTTTTACGATCTGATGCAATACAAACTTGGTGTCTGTAAACTTTCAGACATTGCTGTTCGCATGGTTTGCCCGGTTGTTGCAGTCCATCCTTCGCGCAACGAAGTGGTCATTTACGGCGGAGCCATTCACTTTGCCAAAGATTCGATCATCAATATTGATGGGAAACCATTATTCGGACGGATAATTCTTCGCGAAGGGAATCAGGAAATCCTGCTCGACGAACGAAATTATCTCCATGCACTTTCGCAGGAACATGGCATTCTAAAGATCACTCCACGTGATCTGAATCGCTTTAAACCAGGTATGCTTATCGAAATAATCCCCGTCCATTCATGCCTGACAGCCAACCTGATGAAAGAATACCTGACCACTGACGGCGATACCATCAAAATGCTTCCTTTTTATTAGTCCATTTGATGATAAATTCATCAACGACCTTTCCTTCGCTAATCTGCAATCGTTAATCATCAATCGTTAATCGCCGAAAGGCATTCCAGATAAGCCGTTAGCGGATACAATTCTTCGTCATACCATAACGAAGCAAAATACAATCCGATGGGTGAGGCAACCAACCCGTCGGATTTTGTTTTTTTGTCCAGCCAATCCAATCCTTTTTTGCATTCCTCCTGAAATCCATTTTTGCAAATGGCAGTAACCGCAAGTGATGTCTCTTCGATGCTTCCGGAAATAGTCGATCCCCCACCCCAGCTTCCATCCCGATTTTGAACCGATACCAGGAATTGGCAACCTTCGGTAATCATCAGTCTCAGAATATGCTCATAGTCTTCACCTAACCGTGTTTTCAAAATTCCATTCAGATAAGCGACTACTCGGGCGGTTCCGTAAACCGGGTTGGTGTGATTGTTTGTTTGCTGGTTTCCGAACCACAAGGGCAGCCAGAAACCTTCGTCTGACTGATGCTTTCGTAAATAAACCAATGCTTTTACAAACATCTTTTTATTTCTGGAATGTTCCTTTTTGCTCAGCGAATTCTGAAAAACGTCGTCAGTTTTTGCAACAGCAAGTAATCCGTGGCCTGTTAAATCGGAACAGCTTTGATCGAAAGGCAGCTTGCCCCAGCCTCGCGAAAACGTAGGGAAACCGCCATCGTTATTCTGAAGCAACCGAAGCCAGTTGCAACCATTCATTACTGCATCTTTTACCTCTTCCGGTTTTTCCTGATTCAAGGCCAGCAAAGCAAGAATTGCTCCCGGCGTATCGTCGCCATCGGGTACTGAGCCTGAAAAATGAGTCCAGCCCCAACCTCCCGGCTGTGTTCCGTTGAACGGATGAACCTGTTTATTCTGTATCGCCAGCAAATGGTTGGTCAACCTATGTTTGTCTTCTGAAGTTAAAAGATCCGGATGATTTTTTACTGATTTAACTGCCAGTGTTGTTACCCAAGTCGAAAGGTCAACATCAATAGGCCAGCTACCATCCTCGCGCTGTGTCCGTTTCAGGAAAGCAATTCCATCGTGCACCACTTCCAGATCGCGGTAGCCCGATTCAATCAGGCACAAGCTAACAAAAGCTGTCAGCGGAATGGCTTCCAAATAGCCACCACTTTCAGGCTGAATTTTCCGCAGTAACCGAAGCGATTTATTTACCGCTGATTGGCGAATTTGTCGAACAAGCGAATTCTGACGCTTTTTATGTTTGAAGATAGCGATTCCAACCGCAATCAATGCCGGGATGGCATAACTCACAACGCTCAGATTTAATGCGCTGTAAAACGACCGGGGCAGCAACGACAACTCGAACGGCAATTGCGGAATACACTCAAAAGCTTCCTTCCCTGGCACATCGCACAAGGCACACATCGTCAGGATTGGGACTGAAAACGTGCGGTCGGTCTGGTAAAAATCAAGGATCGATTGAATCAACCGTTCCGAATTGTCATCAATATTTTGGGCACTCAGATAACCGGCGAGTTTATTAATCAGTTCAACATTTGAATGATCGGCTGAAGTTACTTTTGCAGCAGCATAACAAAGCAAACTGGTACTCACATTGCTTTGGCTGGTAGGTGAATCACCAAAACCACCATCAGGATTGATGTTTTGATTTAACCAATTCAAACCCGCAGCTATCGCAGATGCATTTTCAGTCTTATCGTAAAAATGCAAAGCGGTAATTGCTACAGCACCTCCCAAAGCACTGGAAGAAAGCCGACCATCCCAATAACCCGAAGCATTGCGCTTTTGGAGAAGCAGGGAGCTGAGTTCTGCGAATTGGGATTGAATTGTTTTATTCATATTAGTTGCAAGATACAATTTTGTGTCCGTCAGCTAAAGCAGACGGCAAGGAATAACACTCATCAACAAGTTACTTTTCATTCAATCCTTCAGTCCTTCAATCCTTCAATCAACCAGCGTTCCCAGTGCCAGCAACCCGTAAAATGTGTATTCCAGATCGGCAGTTTGGTCGCCATCTCCTGAAAGAAAAGCACCATCGATAAAGTTTTGCTGAATAAATTCAAGACAGCCGGGAGCCAGTAGCCGAATATCGCAGTCCGCGGTTTTGAGTGCAAATAAAGCGACTGCGGTTGAAAGCATATCGGCCTGCTCCAAGTGCTGAAAGGCCCGAAATCCACCTGATTCGGAAGCAAAAGACATCAAAAGTTGCTGTTCTTCAGAACCACCTTCTCCCAACATCTTCAGGAGAAATACTTTGGCTGCAATTTCAGAACAAGGCGAATGTTTGTTGACCTCAACGCGCGACAACATTTTTCCTGAAAACCGCTGCAACAACCCTCGAAATGGCAATACCGCATCCAGTGTCAGGAACAGTACAAAACTACGATACGAAAGATTGATCGAATGCCGCTCTTTCCAGAACAAACGGCTGATTTTGATCAATGTTTTCAGTCTTGAAAACCGGCTGATTTTTAATTCTTTTTGCAGCAACGCCAGGCAGCATTGCTCGATAAACCCAGTAACTTCCTTTGAGGATTGGTTCTTGACAAATTGCGTAAGCTTTGCCTTAATTTCGAATGCGGGTTGTACAACTGAATATTGAGACCGAACACTTTCTTTTGCCTTCTGCCTTCTGCCTTCTGCCTCCAGAATCAGCATTCCAAACAGCGAATAATACAAATCCGATCGTCCGCCGCGATCTTTGAATCCGCCATCGGCATTCTGCTGACTTTTCAGGAATTGAAAAACTTCTGTTTGCCCTTGTTCGTCGAGCACATCCAACGCATTTCGCAGCAGCGAAACCATTTGACGATAGAACGGAATATTTGATGATAGCTGATTCATTACAAAATCAGAAGATTTTTCCCAGCACGGTGCAGAGGCTGAGTTTCATTTTCAGGTTTTGCAGCTTGTCCAGTTCATCGTAGGCTTTTGCTGTGTGTTCCGATAAAAGTTCTTCTGCCGCTTTTACAATCTGATGGGCTTCCATCCACTCGGCAACCTGTTGCTTGTCGTTGCGTGCGTAGGCAATCTGAATGTCCTCAACCGCCAAATCCGATGCATTTTCAGAAAGCATGGAAAGCATCAGCGGGTAATCGGCCACCTGCGTATGTTCGTTCGATTCGCGGTATTCGTCCAGGTCGTCCTTTATCTGGTAAGCCATCCCGAAGTAGGCCGAGAATTTTTTCAGGATTTGGAGATCATTTCCTGATGCTCCGGCAGCCGTTGCGCCCAGCAAAAGCGCAACCAGAATTGCGGAACCGGTTTTTTGCTCAAATATTTTTAGCTGATCATCAAGCGGCAGTACCGTATTTTTCGAACTGGCCAGCAAATCGGCACCCTGCCCAACCGACAAAGCCACATGCCCCTGCGCCACCAACTGGTAGCAAGCAGCCATTATATTAGGTTGAAGTGATAGTTTCCCCAACAACTCGTAGCCTTTTCCCAGAAGAAAATCGCCGGTATTGATGGCCACCGGAATGCCATGTTGTTTATGAATGGTTTCGGTATTATACCTGAAATCATCGTTGTCCTCAATGTCGTCGTGAATGAGCGAGGCTTTGTGAAAACACTCCACCACCACCGAAAGCTGCAAAAGCAAATCTTCGGAAACCTCGGCCGAATAAGCCGAATAGGCCAGCGCAGTAAGCAACGGTCGAATCCGCTGTCCACCAGTAAGCATCGATTCAATGGTAAGTTCGGTGGTCAAATCATTCACCGGGCCAAGCAGTTGAGTGAGGGATTCTTCGGTAAAAAAACCGTTCACTTTCTCTTTCAGCCCGGAGACCGATATGGGTTGTAAATCTTTGTTTTCCTTAAAATTAGTCAGTTCATCGTCGAGCCAGCGATTATCGACATCGGTTTCGGCACATCCTTCAAACAACAAGGGAATACCCATTACCGGAACAGCAGCGCGGGCAACCGTTTCGAACGACTTTTGCAGTACCGACATACAGGTCACGCCAATCACGGCATCCACTGTTCCGCCCTGCACCAGGCTAATAGCAACCGTCGTTCCCTCTGCCACCAGCGATGCATAACCCAGCGTTTCGGCTTTCTGCAAAATCGAATCAATCTGGCAGCTTTGGCATCCGGCACAAATCAGTCCCAATTCGTCGATTTCGGCATGACAAGCACTGTTGTTTTTCAGGCATTGTGGCAACAATAGCAGGCGGCGATTATACGGCGTGGCCGCAACCACCGAGCGCCAGATTTCATTTCCGCTGACTACCATCGCAAATTCATGAAAAACCGCATCAGTCCCCGTGAGCGCAATGATTTCGTCGGCCATCTGCTGGATAAATTCGAAGCTGGCCGGAGGCAAAATGCCCCTTTCGGCAACCAATTCACGGGCCGCCTTTCTCAACCGGTTTCGCACCAATGCCTTTTCCGGAACCTGCAATATATTTTCTTTAACCTTCATTTCAAATCTCAAGTTCGAAGTGCCTAAATTTCGAAGTGCCTAGAGTTAGCTCTGAAATACTTTAGGCACTCCGAACTCTAGCTCACTCCCAACTTCTTACCCGTAGGCTCCCAGCCCAAAGAATGCCCTCTTCTTGGCAAAGCGGTAAATCCGGCTTTTCTCTGGAATGACTTCGCACGAACCGTGACTGAATGTTTCAGGAGCAGTGGCCAGCTTGTAAAGCTCATCCTTTCGTCCTGAAGTATTTTTTGCCTCATGTTTTTGAACAAATTCGGCCAGCCATCGCGGATCTTCCATCACAACGCAGCCTTTGGTCTTTTGTTGAATACTGCTTCGGAAATCGCTTAAAAACGTCGATTCGGCATACAGACGATCGAGCGGTTTCTCTTCAATGTTTTCAGCAGCAAACTGAATGATCGGGCAAGGTTCTACATAACCTGACGCGTTGATGTGATGGCTCAACCCCTCGGCGGCCGGGCACATGCCCACGCCATCGGCATTCCAGTAGGTATCGATGATAGCAATGCTGTATTTCAGGCGGGCATCCACGATATGCTGACGCAATTGCCGAATCTCATCCGGACTCAAAGCCAGCTCGTAATTTGGGTTTGGCCCCACCGGACGATAAATGTAGTACCACAAATACGTCACGCCCTTGTCGATCAATCCATTGATAAATTCAGGCGACATGCCCATTTCGAGGTTCGATTTACACACGCTGATGGCCACGCCGGTAATCAGTCCGGCGTTGGTGGCATTTTCGATTGCTTGTGATGCCGATTGGTGTACATTTTTGCCGCCCCGACGAACATCCGCCACATTTTCATCGCCTTCGAAACTGATCAGCGGAGTGACATTGGCGCACTGACGCAGGGTTTCGGCCATTTCAGGCGTGAGCAAAGTGCCATTGGTAAACAACTGAAAATAGCAATCCGAATGCTTTTTGAATATCTCCGGAAGCGGCTTGTACAAAAGCGGTTCGCCACCCAAAATTCCGAAGAAATACGAACCAGCCTGTTTGGTTTCGGTGATGATCCGGTTAAGTTGTTCGGGCTGCATGCGGCTGTTTTTCTCCTTTCCCATCACCCAGCAACCCTGACAATTCAGGTTACAGTCGTCGGTAATGGAAATGAAGTTAAAAGCCGGGAAAAACTCGCCTTTCTTTTGCCGTTTCTGAAACCGCGCAAACGACATCGATCCTTTGATGCCCATGTTGACCATGAACTTATACAAGCATCGTTTGTCGCTGCGGAATAGTATATTTTTTAGTAGTCCCATTCTTTTTCTTTCAATCCTAACAGGTTTTTGAAACCTGTTAGGATTAAATTATCCAATATTGTTTTTCTTCATTTCCTCCAGCGCTTTCCGGCGTTCGGCTTCGGCCTGTTCGATCAATCCGGCTTTGAAAATATTGCGGCGCATAGCCGAGCGCTGATTCAGCGTCGAAATCATATTAATGTCGGCCGCCAGTCCTTTGGGTTTTACTTCTGTTCCCGGTTCGGCCCCTGCCAACACGCTGTTCTCTTTCAGACGCGGAAAAATAATCGCCGAAGTCGGGCAATTGCGCCCGCAAGCCGGACAGTTGTTTTTGCAAGCCAACGGCTTCACCACTTTCAGCTTTTTGTTGTCGAACGTGTAAACGCCAAACAGGCAGAACTTAAAGCACTTTCCGCAATCGATGCATAACGGCTGATCGATTACCGGATACCAGGCTGGCACATCCAAGCCGCTTTCAACCTGCTGCTCAGTTGCCTTTCCTTCCTGAATTGAAAAATCAGCACGCAGTTTTTGCCCGATTTGTTCTGCCGAAAGTTCCTTGAAATTCAGAACTTCCAAACCCGAAAGCGCCAGATCGTTCTGCGCCAGCATACTTTTGATGGCACGCGGATAGCAGGCGAGCATGATTTTTCGGCTGTATTTCCGGTCTATTTCCCGTACAAAATCCTTTCGGTTCAACACAATTCCGCAGAAATCGTGCAACTGAAATACATCGGCTTCAAGCGACTTTACTACCGCCTGAATTTGTTCCGATTTTTCCTCAGAAATTACACCAGCACCACAATTGCAGTAAAGTACACAAGTCTCGCTCATAAAAAATCGTCCAATTTGGAATTCAGTATAAATAAACCAAATTTAAAAACCATGAGAAAGCGGATTTGCCGATAAATTGTTTTCCGTTAACAAACATTTGGAAAAGGTTGAAAAGTCGCAGTATTCAGTCGCAGTTTGCAGTTTGGTGATGGTATTATTACATTCGTACTGAAAACCAAATGAAACATGAAAACCGAATTAACCAACCTACCCAACATTGGCAAAGTAGTTGCCGAAAAGCTAAAGGAAGTTGGAGTAACTACACCCGAAGAACTGCGCACTATTGGCGCAGAGCAGGCTTTTATACGCCTTCAGACCATTGACGAAGGCGCCTGTTTGTGCATGTTGCAGGGCCTGGAAGGCGCTGTACAAGGCATTCGCTGGCATAATCTACCCAAAGAACGAAAAGAAGAATTGAAGCAGTTTTTCAGGATGCGAAAGATATGACAGTGTTCAGTAATCAGTCACAGTTTTCAGTTTTTACTGCCTACTGCGACTGACCACTGACAACTTGCTATGTCGGCGGATGTAGCCGTTTGTTAAACCATTTACGCGTATCGTTCATTTCCTTTTTCTGTGCTGGCGGAACCAGGCGTTTGCAGGTCGATCGTTCGGCGCTGCCTTCGGGTGCTCCCCAGCGAATTTCGGGTCCATCGTTCGGATTGTAGGCAATCTCAAATGCATCGCGCCTTTTCACGATTTCAGCCAAAGTCAGCTTCTGCTCGCTTCCATTGCTACGAATATACGTGATCGATAATTCTTCCAATTTAGCTTTCAGGATTTCATCGAGCTTGCTTTTTACGGCCTCTGCTGATTTTAACTTCGGCATTTTATAATCTTCTGGTGAGCGCAATACTTTCGCCGGAAAATCAATCACAGCATCCATGGCAATCAGCAATCTCAAATCGCGGTTAGGCGTTGAGAAATCTTCCCAAACACCGCCAGTCTGGAAAACTCCGGCAGCACGGGTTGGCATCGGAATCACCGTTCCGGGATGCGCCCGCATGTACTTTTCGCCAGTCTCCACCGAATTTACGCGAACCATCAACTGTTCGTGCAGCGCTTTAATCAAATCAAGCATAGCGGTTTCGGGATCGAGTGGCTTCGGGTTAATGACCCGTTCCACCTTATGGTAAAAATCCTCGCTTTTCATACCTTTTTGCTGAAGTGAAAATGGAATGTATCCTGAGTTTTCGGTCAGTTCGCCCGACTTCAGCATATGACATTTCCCATCATTAACCAAAATTGGCCGAAAAGCCTTGAACCCAGGCTCACCAATCACTTCGGAAGTGGTAAACAGGAAATTCCCTTTCCAGAAACGCTTGATGGCGATGGTTTTATCGGGCTGCGCATCAACCGAAAGCAAAACGCCCGGCTGATTTCCTGACTGTGGCAACTGGTTCACCACAATCAGCGTGTGCCCGTATGGGTCGGCAAAAACAACGCCGGGGCGCAGACTTCCGCGAGTAAGCTCCACCGGATAATAATCGGCATTCTCGTTGCTCATCGAAGCACGGGCGGTTCCCGAATGAACACCATTGGCCACCATGCGCAGATAGGCATTGAATCTTTGTGTCGGATTTGTGCGTGAACTGGTCGTCTCGTTAGTTATCCAGCGGCCAACACCCGGAGCACGGCCCAACGCGCCGCGGTCGCTTTCATGAAATCCAAACGGCAAGCCCAGTTTCCAGGCAAAATAAGCACGAAGGTAAAACGGGTTGTCGGCACAATCGGGCAGCATCACCACTTTATTTTTTCCTGAAGCATTATCCTCGTCCAACGAAAGGTGGTTGTACAAAAAGTTCCAGTCTTTCGTTTCGGTGACTGCATTCAACGATTTCCACGACGAACGCTCGTCGGCATTGCAAAACAAAGCATTTACCCAAGCCGAATAAAGCGATTCGGTTTTGGCATCCCAACTGCGGATCGTTTTCCAAACCGACTGCGATACAGGTTGAGACGGTTTATCAGTTACTTTAAAACTCAACTTTTCGGAGCCCATTTCTACCCGATATTCTCCGGATGAACCTGCTGTAAATTCTTCAATTTTCCAGAATGGCAACCCTACGCCGCTCCTGCTTTTAGTAGCTTTTATTTTTCCTGAAGGACTGGTGACTTCAATATCGGCCTGCAACACATCTTTTCCGCCTGCAACCATCACCCGAAATGTTTCGCCCGGACGTGGATTTTCAGGAGAAACCAGAATGGCGTCAACCAACTTTATTTTCGAGAAATCTTCGGTTTCTTCCACAGCCTCAATTTGCTTTTCGGTAACTGTATTATTGTCGCCATTTGTAGAACGTCCATTGCAGGAGGCAGAACAAAAAATTGTGACAATCGAAAAAACGGTCAGCCACAACGAATATGAGTTTTTATGCTTCATTTTCTTTATCTTTTCGGGCGCAAAGATAAACGTTCATGTTCTTAAATTATTCTCAAAAGACCGGTTATCTCTTTCTTTTAAAAGATTGCTTAACTTCGGGGAAATAAAAACGGAAATGATGAAACCTCGCTTAAATATTGTAACGCTTGGGGTTGCCGATCTTCCCAAATCGCGCCAGTTTTATGCCGATGCGTTCGATTGGGCTCCAGCGCCGGGAAGCGACGAACACATTGTATTCTTCAATCACAGTGGAATTGTGCTGGCCTTGTATTCGATGGAAGGGCTTGCCGAAGATGCCGGTATCTCGGCTGAAAGAAGCGGCTTTTCAGGAGTAACACTGGCCATCAATGCCGGATCGAAGGAAGAACTGCAAGCGTTTCACCGGAAAGCACTGGCCGCAGGCGCCAAATCGCTGATTGAACCAGGCGATACCTTTTGGGGCGGATACCACAGCTACTTTGCCGATCCCGACGGCCATCACTGGGAAATTGCCTGGGCTCCCTTCTGGGAATACGACGAACAGGGAAGTTTGAAGATGTAGAAAAACTTGTTGTCATAATATCGATGTTTTAATTGTTGTCATTGTTGGATTTCAATGATGGCAACAACGACAAATCCAACAACATCATTGGGAATATAGGCTTCCATAAAATCAGAATGGCATTCTAATTTTGAAATTTTGTACATTTGCAAAAAGCACGAAATAAGATGACAGTAAAGGATTTAAAACAAAAATTAATACGCAGAATCGATCAATCGGAGAACAGCGAATTACTGGAAGAAATGTACCGGTTAATCGCCAATGAAGAATCTGACGGCAGTCTTTATGAACTCTCGGAAGATCAGATCAGGGCGGTCGAGGAAGCTCAACTTCAGTATAAGGAAGGTAAATTGTTGACCAGCAATCAAGCCGATAAAGATGTTGACGAATGGCTAGGCGAATAGTCTGGACGAGACGGGCTCAAACAGAACGGATTGAAATTCTCTCTTTCTGGAAAGAACACAACCAGTCGAGCACTTATTCCAAAAAATTAAATGATCTCATAAAAAAGTCTCTCCAAATTATTTCCAGACACCCAATGATTGGGAAACCAACCCAAATAAAAAATGTCAGAGTCAAAGTATTGAGCAATTATCTGATTATTTATGAGATTACTCCGCTTGAAATAATAGTTCTTTCAATTTGGGACTCAAGGCAAAAACCTATTCTAAAATAGCACGACTTCCATTCTGCCAACAACGGCAACAATTACAATCACCACAACCCTTCTCCACCTCTCTTTTCTGTTAAATCCACGTTACCTTTTTGCACAAAGTATTTCTATACAAAAAATTACACTACATTTGCGGCCTGATTTTAGGGGTCGTGTAATTTCCTTTGAGCCTGGTTTAGGACAGGAGCACTTACCCGTCTCCTTCCATTGGCACGAATCGGCACGTTGCTGATTCACAACTTTAAAGGATAATTATGACATTTAATGAAACCGGCCTGAAACCGGAAATTCTAAAGGCGATCGCAGAAATGGGATTCGAAAATCCTACGCCTATTCAGGAGCAAACTATTCCGCACCTGATCAATTCTACACAAGATTTAGTTGCTTTGGCGCAAACCGGAACCGGCAAAACGGCTGCTTTCGGATTACCGCTTTTGCACAACATTTCGATGCAAACGCGCGACATACAGGGACTCGTTTTGTGCCCTACCCGCGAGTTATGCCTGCAAATTACCCGCGACCTCGAAAATTATTCGAAGTACATGACCGGCCTCAAAACGATTGCCGTTTATGGCGGGGCCGACATTACCAAGCAAATCCGTGAGCTGAAAGCTGGCGGACAAATTGTGGTTGGTACTCCCGGACGTGTAAACGACCTGATCCGTCGTAAAGTGCTGAACGTTTCGGCCATTCGCTGGATGGTTCTCGACGAGGCCGACGAAATGCTCACCATGGGCTTTAAAGATGAGCTGGATACGATCCTGGCTACTACTCCTGAAGAAAAACAAACCTTGCTTTTCTCGGCTACCATGCCATCGGAGATTGCCGAAATGTCTTCCAAATACCTGAAAAATGCTGCCGAACTCTCGGTTGGACGCCGTAATGAAGGCGCTGCCAATGTAGAGCATCATTATTACGTGGTTCATGCCAAAGACAAATATGCCACACTGAAACGCATTGCCGACAATTATCCGGATTGCTATGCCATTGTGTTTTGCCGTACCCGCATGGAAACACGCGAAGTGGCCGACCAGTTTATGGCTGACGGATACAATGCCGACGCCCTTCATGGTGATTTGTCGCAGGCACAGCGCGACACGGTAATGGCCCGATTCCGCGCTAAACAATTGCAAATGCTGATTGCTACCGACGTTGCGGCACGCGGATTGGACGTAAACGACCTCAGCCATGTAATCAACTACTCGATGCCCGACGATCCGGAAGTATATATCCACCGCAGCGGACGTACCGGTCGTGCAGGAAAAAGCGGTATATCTGTTTCTATCCTTCACATGAAGGAAACCGGACGTTTAAAACAGATTGAACGTATTGCCCGCAAGAAATTCGAACGCAAAATGGTTCCGGGCGGTGACGAAATCTGCGAAAAGCAGATGTTCCATCTCATCGACCGCGTAGTAAATGTGGATGTTGCAGAAACCCAGATCGGCAAATTCCTGCCGTTGCTCCTGGAAAAATTCGAGGAAATGTCGAAAGAAGACATCGTGAAGCACTTCGTTTCACTCGAATTCAACCAATTGATGGAGTATTACAAAAACGCAAAAGACCTGAACATCAAGGCCGAGATGCAGCGCGACCCGCATTCAAAAACCGACCGTAGTCAGGACAAACTGAAATTTACCAAACTGTTTATTAATGCCGGGAAAAAACAAGGGCTCAGTCCTTCAGGATTAATCAGTCTGATCAACGATTATTCGAAACACCGAAGTATCGAAATTGGCAGAATAGACATTCAGCGAAAATTTTCGTTTTTCGAAATCGACAGTTCCTATGAAAAAGATCTGATCAAATCGATGAACAAACAGGTTATTGAAGGACATTCCATCAACATTGGGCGGGTTGAATCGAATGCACCCGAAGCACAGCGCGAAGGAGGTTCGTTCCATAGAAACGGTAATGGAGGAGGTCGACGCGATGACCGACGCGATGGACGCAGGGAAAAGGAATTCGCATCCAACGACCGGAGTGATCGTCCTAAAAGGAAAAGAAACTTTTAATAGTACACCACAACACACAAGGGCGCATAATTCACATGAGAATAAAACATGTGGGTTATGCGCCCATGAATTTTATCACAAAACTCAAAGTTTCAACCGTTTGATAAACTCATTGATATCGAAATTCAGGTTGATATCAAAATTCAGGTTGATCTTAGGAAGTTTGAATCTGGTTTCGTCGTGAGGTTTTGAGACTGAATAAATCTCCTCAATAATGGTCTTGTATTTCGCGGCCACATAATTTCGTTTCAGCTTCAGTGTTGGCGACAATTCACCGCTCTGAGGAGTCCACTCCTCGCTGACCAGACGGAAGCGTTTGATTTCCTCGTGCTCGCCCATTGTTTTGTTAATGGCTGCTACTTCTTTATGAATCTGGTGTTGAACTTCCTTTTTCCGAATCAAATCGGCGTTATCCTGAAACAGGATCTTTCGTTGACTACACCAGTCGTGCAGGTACACGAAATTGGGAGAGATCAGCGCACTGGCAAATTTTTCACCTTCGCCAATGACCATCACCTGTTCAATGAAGAATGATGATTTTAGCTTATTTTCAATCATTTGCGGGGCGATGTACTTTCCTCCCGAAAGCTTGAATATTTCCTTTTTGCGATCCGTGATTTTCAGGAAACGGCCATCTTCCAGAATGCCGATGTCACCGGTATGAAACCAGCCCTCTTCATCAATCACTTCGGCAGTCAATTCAGGAGCTTTGTAATAGCCCATCATTACGCCAGGACCTTTCACCAACACCTCGCCATCTTCAGCAAATTTCAGCTCTACTCCAGGCAACACCGGTCCAACCGTTCCCACTTTGATTTCCTTTGTGCTGGGATTATTAACCGCGATCACCGGCGAAGTCTCTGTCAGCCCATAACCTTCCAGATTTATAATCCCGGCCATTCCAAACACCCGCGAAATATTGGGCTGCAGGGTTGCCCCGCCCGATACGATATAAGCAACATGGTTCCCCAGAGCTTCACGCCATTTGGAATAAATCAATTGATCTGCCAGCTTGATCCTGAATCGCAGGAACATGTTGTATTCTTTATTGTGTTCGAAGTGTTGAGTAAGGTTAAGAGCCCAGGTGTAAATCAGCTTCTTGGTACCTGACAGCTCCTTGCCTTTCGAAATAAATCCGTCATAAATCCGTTCAAGCAGGCGGGGAACCGAATTAAACATGTGTGGTTTCACCTCTTTAATAGCCGAAACAATCTGTCCAAGGTTTCCAACGTAGTAAATTCCCATTCCTTTATACTGAAAATGGTAATTCATACTGCGTTCGTACACATGGCAAAGCGGCAGAAAACTAAGAGCCCGGTGACCTTTGCCCAGATTGTGCATGTGCGAATGGGCAACAAAATTCGAAACCAGGTTTTTGTGTGAAAGCATCACCCCCTTGGGAACGCCCGTAGTTCCTGAAGTATAAATAATGGTCGCCAGATCCTCCGGATCAATTCCTGATTTTATTTGCTCAAGCTCTTTGGATAATTCCTCCCGATGAGATTGCCCTGTCTGGATGATTTCTTTATAGTTCCGAACCCCGGCAATGTCGTCAAACGAAAAAACGAGAGGGATTTCAGGAAGTCGGCTGGCAATCACGATTAACCGTTCGTACAATTTGCGGTCGCCCACAAGCAGAACTTTAACTTCTGAATGGTTCAGGATATAACTGTATTCTTCGTCGCTGATGGTGGGATAAATGGGAACGTGGACAATTCCGGTCATGGCCATACCCATATCGGCAAAGTTCCATTCCGGCCTGTTTGAAGTCACGGTTGCAACTTTATCACCTTTTTTAAGCCCAAGGGCCATTAATCCATAAGCAAACAGGTGCGATTTCTCTACATATTCAGCAGTACTGAAAACATACCAGTTCTTGCCAAGTTTACCTCCCAATGCATCAGTCCTGGGGAACTCCTCCAGATATCTTTTCAGGATATCAAAAGTTCTTCTAACCTCAGTGGCCATATCTTCTCTTTTTACTTATCAAAAGGCTTCAAAGATAGTACTATTTTCAGTTTTGATTCCCAACAACCCAAAATCAGCAAGAAGCAAGGCTGACCAACAAAGAACAACAACCTGGAATACAAAACAGTACCATTTCATCCAACCAATTAATCGTCCACATCCATATTGTTTTGCTTATAACTGGCAACAATCATAATTGCGGCAATAACCGCAATAACCAGAAAAACCGACCAGTGCACCGAATCAACCGACCCCTGCCCGTACGAGTGCATCCCGCTCAGATAATAGTTCACACCGAAATAGGTCATGATTACCGATGAAAATCCCAGCACCGATGCGACAGTATAATTAAAAACCCCTTTCAGCGAAGGGATCAGGCGCATGTGCGCAATAAACGAATAAACCACCACCGTTACCAGCGCCCAGGTTTCTTTGGGATCCCAGCTCCAGTAACTGCCCCAGCTCTCGTTGGCCCAAATGCCTCCCAGAAAAGTTCCGATCGTAAGCATATACAACCCCAGCGTGACCGACATTTCGTTGATAGTTGTAAGCTGAAGAACAAACCCTTTTATATTCTTACTATTTTCGGAATTGCTGATACAATAAAAAATAAGAACCAACAACCCAAGAAAAGCGCTCAGCCCGATAAACCCATAACTGGCCGTAATAATGGCTACATGCAACAACAGCCAGTACGACTTCAGCACAGGCACCAGGTGCGTAATTTCAGGATTCATCCAATTCAGATGAGCGACAAACAACGTAATGCCCGACAGAACAGCCGCTGCGCCAATTACCATCGGATATTTCCGGCCAAAAATCATCCCGGCCAGCATGGCTGCCCACGACACATAAACCATCGACTCGTACCCGTCGGACCACGGAGCATGTCCTGAAATATACCATCGCAAAACCAGGCCGGTGGTGTGAATCAAAAATCCAAATCCGATCAACGCATAAAAAGCAATCCTCAGCTTGTTGTTCATCGTCTTCTGCCTGAAAATATTGACAAACAATACTGTCAGCAAAACAAACCCGGACAGAAGATACAGCGGAAATACCCGTTTAAACGGATTCACCGAATTGTAGAATATTTCAACTTTCTTTTTTGTCTCTGAAGGAAGATAGCCGGATGCAAATTTCGACTGCCGGGCTGCAATATCAGCCAGAATTTTCCGGCTCTCCGAAACTCCCTTGCCAGTCAACGACTCTTTCAGAAGTTTAAATTCACTGCTAACGAACAACGAATCGGCTTTCGGCAAACCAGCAGGGGCTGTTACGGGCGAAAACCATTTGATTTCCCTGGTCGCCCCGGGGAAAATGGTAAACATATCGCCATGAATCGCCATAAAACAGACATTGACCCGTTCGTCGGCATTGATGATCTCTTTTTCAAGCATATTCCGCAACGCAGGAGTTTTACTGTAAGCAGCTTTTACTGCTCCGCCCAGTTTGTAGCTTCCGTTCTCGTCGAAAAACGAAGCCAGCGGAATGCGACTGTCTTCCACGCCCAGCAATTCTTTCAGTTGATCGTTCGAAACTTTCACCATGGCAACATTTTGCCAGAGCTCAGGATACAAATGAAAACCGAGCATAACTTCTGCTGCCTGCCGTCCGTGAAAATCAGACTGTCGACTGACTTTCCTGAGAAATTCGGAGGCCAGCGTCGCTACCGGCTCAATTCGCCCATCGGGTCCCTGAACCCACAGTTTCGAAAAATCGCCGACCACCGTCTGGTCCATTTTGGGAATGCTTGCCATACCCAACTCCCTGGCCGAAGCCGAGTTAAAACTGAATAGCAACATCACAAATGCAATCATACTTAATGGTTGGGTATGTTCTTTTAACCGGCGAATCAAGGTATGGAAATAAGAACTTTTACTGAACAATGCCAAAATAATACCCAGACACAGAAGGGCATAGCCGAAATAAGTCACACCGGTTCCCAAACGGTCTGCATTCACCGAAAGCACGGTTCCTTTTTCATCCTGATCGTAGGATGACTGGAAGAATTTATAACCTCGGTAGTTTAAAGTATTGTTCATAAAAACCCTGACATTGCGGGAGACATTTCGTTCCGGATCTTTCAAAACCAATTCACTGGCAAACGACGACGGGCTCATCGACCCGGGATATTTCTCAAGCTGAAAATCGTTCAGTTGCAGCGAGAACGGAAGTTTGATCGCCTCCGCGCCATAGGCAAACTCCAGCCGGGTATTTCCGATAGTTGCAGCAACAGGTTTCCCCTGCACTCCGTGTCCCCCAAAAACATTCACCAACCGGCGATCCGATCCATCCGAAACCTCCAGAATAACCGCATCCTCACCCGAATTTCCCGAATCATCTTTTGCCACTCGCATCACGGCATGTTGGTAAAACTTTTTCACCACGAACAGGTTTTCTCCGAAAGCAAACAATTGCATCGGCCTTACTGCAACCGTATCGTTCGGATTAACAATCTGAGGATCTCCTCCCTGCATGGACCGGATTTCAAGTTGACGGTCGGGAACCAGATAAAGGCTGTCGCCCCGACTGAGAAACTGGAAATTTACCCCGGCCTGATTATACCCAAACTGAATGTTATCGTAATTCACCTTATCGCCCCTGGAAAAGGCAAAATCTTTCCTTCCCTGATCGGCCGAAACCAAAAGATCAATCATCTCAGCCCCTGAAGAATCTTCAGCAATCGTCCGGACAGCGCTTTTGACAAAACCGACCGATTTGATGCGTACCAAACGTCCGGCTACATCGATTTTTTTATCGAAATTCCGATACGACAATTCCGAAAAAAGAACCGGGGTTTTCAGGATTTGGTCTCCATTTTTGATAGTCAGATACTCATCCGAAGAAAGGATAAAATCCGATGATTCGCCTTCGCGGATGTGCATCGCACCTTCAAAACCGACATATCGGGTAATGCCGGCTCCAATCACAATCACCACAAAAGCAAGATGAAAAAGCCCGACAGCTAGTCGTTGTCGGGTATATAACCTGCGGATAAAAAAATTAGCCAGGAGGTTTATGCCCAATAGGGCGAATATCAACTCGAACCAAAATGCGTTATATATCAACCCTTTGGCCGCCTCCGATCCATAACTACTCTCGACAAAAGTGGCCAGCGCCATCGCAAAAGCCAGGATCAGAAGCAAAAAGCCCATAAACGGAAAAGAGAACAAGAAATTCAGTAGTTTTTTCATCAGGATTGTTGTGTTTAGAATTTAAAAACGAGAATCCTAAGATAACAGCAGAAAACAGGATTCGGTTTTATTTGGCGAAAATTTACAAGAAGACTCCTCCGATAACCAGAAATTCCGCAGTTTATTTTCGTTTCAGATTGAGTGAGCCCCACTGCCCCATCTGACCGACAATCCAGCCAATTCGCCCCTGAACGTATGGCCCCGGAGGATTTGCGCTGTATTTGCGTGGATTGGGCAAAATAGCTGCAATGGCTGCGGCCTGTGTCCTGGAAAGGTTCCGGGCGCTGGTATGCCAGTAAAACCGTGCAGCGGCTTCAGCTCCGTAAATACCCTTGCCCATTTCAATGCTGTTCAGGTAAACTTCCATGATGCGTTCTTTGCTCCAGACAAATTCGATCAGTACAGTAAAGTAAGCTTCGAAACCTTTGCGGATCCAGCTTCTTCCGGGCCAAAGAAATACATTTTTTGCCGTTTGCTGCGAGATGGTACTGGCTCCTCGAACCCGTTTGGCACCTCGTTTGGCGGCATCCACCGAACGCTCTATGGCTTTAAAATCAAACCCCGAATGGTTCATAAAATTCTGATCCTCGCTGCAAACCACCGCCAGAGGTAAATTCTTCGAGATTTCATCAATCGAGACCCAATCGTGCTTCAGCCGAACCGGATCTGACGAAAATGTTTGCTCAACGCAGCGGATCAACATTAATGGAGTTACCGGAACAGGCACAAACCTGAAAAGCACGACAGAAAAGAAGGACAATCCAAAAAACCAGGCTGCCACTTTCCACAAAATTCGGAAAATCCTTTTGCCAAGATCATTTTTCATTTTCCCTGAATAAGATTTAATCGTACAAAGCTACTCAAAATGACCCAAATGGAAGCAAAAAGGCCTGTCAGGATCATCCGACAGGCCTTCTATTTCAAATTTTTTAAGGTTTTATTTCACGAACGACTTTGCTTTTTCGATAGCGGCAGCCAATCCTGCAACATCTTTTCCACCGGCAGTGGCATAGAAAGCCTGTCCGCCTCCACCTCCCTGCATTTCTTTGGCAGCTTCGCGAACAATGGCTCCGGCATTCAGGCCTTTTTCGGCAACCACATTTTGGGCAATCATTACGGTAATCGAAGGTTTTCCCCCAATGGCAGAGCCAACGGCAAGGAAAAGATTTTCAACTTCTCCCTTTAGCTGGAAAGCAAGGTCTTTCACCGCCTGGGCCGAATCCAGGTTAATGACTTCGGCAATTACATTCACCCCGTTTACCGTCTGAATCTTATTCTTCAGTTCCTGTTTAATGCCGGAAGCCGCTTTGCGCTCAAATTCTTCAATTTGCTTCTGCAAACGGCTGTTCTGGGCCATCATATCCTCAACCGATTTTTTCAGGTTCTGAGTGTTGTTTAAAATGGCTTTTACTTCAGCCAGTTCATCCATGTGTTTTTTTACAAATTCTTCGGCCCGGTCGGCTGTGATGGCTTCAATACGACGGACACCGGCCGAAATAGCGCTTTCCGAAGTAATGATGAACGAACCAATCTGACCGGTTGCCGGGACGTGCGTTCCACCGCAAAGCTCAACCGAATCGCCAAATTTGATTACACGGACAAAATCGCCGTATTTTTCACCAAACAGAGCAATGGCGCCCAATTCCCTGGCTTCGTCGAAGGCCACCGAACGCTTTTCTTCACGAGGCATATTCTCGCGAATCAGCTCATTTACCCGAGCCTGAACCTTGTCGAGTTCTTCGCGTGTTACCTTCTGGAAATGTGAAAAGTCGAAACGCAGGTACTCGCTGTTCACCAGCGAACCTTTCTGTTCCACATGAGTGCCCAATATTTCGCGCAACGCATGATCAAGCAGGTGGGTGGCCGAGTGATTGTTCATGGTCAGCTTCCGTTTTTCGGCATCAACCACAGCAATGAAAGTTGCAGCCGGATTTTCAGGAAGCTTATTGACAATATGAATGGTAAGGTTGTTTTCTTTCTGAGTGTCCAGAATTTTCGTGCGGTGGCCGTCGGCCATGATGTATCCCGAATCGCCGGCCTGACCTCCTGATTCGCCATAGAAAGGAGTACGGTCAAAAACCAGATGGTAAAACTCCTTGCCTTTCTGAATGACCTTGCGGTAACGCGAAATATTCACACCGGCTTCCAACTGATCGTATCCCACAAATTCGACCTGTTCAATCTTTCTGAGTTCAACCCAGTCGTCGGTTTCCTGAACGGCAGCATTGCGCGAACGTTCTTTTTGCTTTTCCATTTCGGCATTGAACCCGGCTTCGTCAACCGACATACCCTTTTCGCGAAGGATCAGGCTGGTCAGATCGAAGGGGAACCCAAAGGTATCGTAAAGAGTGAACACATTTTCGCCACTGATTTCCTTTTTCCCGGCAGCCTGAGCTTTGGCAACCAGCTCGTCGAGCAGGCGAATCCCGGTTTCCAAAGTCCGAAGGAACGATTCTTCTTCCTCATGAATAACTTTTTCAATCAGAACCTGCTGAGAAACCAATTCGGGGAACGCGTCTCCCATATTTTCTTTCAGGACTTCGACCAACTTATAGATGAACGGTTCCTTGAAACCAAGGAATGTGTAACCATACCGAACGGCACGGCGCAGGATGCGGCGGATCACATAGCCAGCCTTGTTATTTGAAGGCAACTGCCCATCGGCAATCGAGAAGGAAATAGCCCGCAGGTGGTCGGCAATAACGCGCATGGCAATATCTGCCTTTACATCGCCGCTGCCATATTTTTTGTTGCTGAGTTCAGCAATTTTTGCAATAGTGGTCTGGAAAACATCGGTATCGTAATTCGACTTTTTGCCCTGCAACACCATACAAAGGCGTTCGAAACCCATCCCGGTATCCACATGTTTGTCGGGAAGCTCTTCCAGCTTGCCGTCAGCTTTGCGGTTGAACTGAATGAAAACCAGGTTCCAGATTTCGATCACCAGCGGGTTGTCGCTGTTTACCAGGTTCCAACCCGGAATTTTTGCACGGTCTTCGTCATCGCGCAAGTCAACATGGATTTCGGAGCAGGGGCCACAAGGACCGGTATCGCCCATTTCCCAAAAATTATCCTTTTTATTTCCGTTGATGATCCGGTCGGCAGGCAGAAATTTGTTCCAGAGGTTATAAGCTTCCACGTCGCGTTCCAGTTTATCGTCGGCGCTGCCCTCGAAAATAGTGGCATACATCCGGTCTGCCGGAATCTTCAGAACATCGTGCAACAATTCCCAGGCCCAGTTGATGGCATCTTCCTTGAAATAGTTGCCAAACGACCAGTTGCCCAGCATCTCGAACATGGTATGGTGGTAAGTATCGTGTCCAACCTCTTCGAGGTCGTTGTGCTTTCCGGAAACCCTCAGACACTTTTGAGTATCGGCCACACGCACACTTTTGGCAGGCTGGTTTCCGAGGAAAATATCCTTAAATTGGTTCATTCCCGCATTGGTAAACATCAATGTCGGGTCATTTTTAACCACCATCGGGGCCGAACTCACGATTTGATGTTCTTTGCCGGCAAAAAAATCTAAAAACGCTTTTCTGATCTCCTTCGAATTCATCTTAATATCTGTGTATTTCTATTTTAAAATTTGTTAAAATTAGCCAATGAACTGATGCTCATCGTTTATTTCCGACGAAAACACTAGCTTTGCAGGCTGTAATAACCGGAATTTTCGAAATCTTGCAAAGTTAGATTAAATCCTTAATTTTGTTACAACTCGAAAAATAAATTCCATTAACACTGTTTTATGGCGAAAGTCAAGTACAGATTTAATGCTCATACACTTAGCTACGACAAAATCGTAATCACCTTCAAGACCAGATTAAAGCGCTTTCTAGCCTTATTTTCTACCACGCTGGTTTCGTCGATACTGATTGCCATTGGGATTTTGCAATTCTACGAATCGCCCCGGATGCGTAGCCTTCACAAAGAAAATGAACGGCTGCTGACCCAATACGAATTGCTCTACAAAGACCTTTCGACTGTTGAAAAAGTGCTCGACGAAATTGAGCAGCGCGACAATAATTTGTACCGGGTTATCTTTGAAAGCAACCCAATTCCGTCAACTATCCGCAGGGCTGGTTTTGGCGGGGTTAACAAATACTCGCAACTCGAATCGTTTGACAATTCGGAATTGATCATCAAGACTGCTGCAAAGCTGGATGTTCTTTCCAAACAAGCCTACATTCAGGCCAAATCGTACGATGACGTTATGAATATGGCCATGAATAAGGAAAAACTTGTAGCCAGTATGCCTGCCATCATGCCTATTTCGAACAAATCGCTTAAAAGCACGGCTTCCGGCTGGGGATACCGGATCCATCCGATATACAAAATCAAGCAATTCCATTACGGCATGGACTTTACGGCATCCATCGGGACAAAAATTTATGCCACCGGCGACGGCGTGGTCAAAGATGTGCAATCAATTGGCGGCGGCTACGGACGGTGGATCCTGATTGATCACGGATTTGGTTACGAAACCTTGTATGCCCACCTGAGCGACTTCAATATCAAAGTCGGAGATCAGGTCAAACGCGGCAGTGTAATCGGATTTGTAGGAAGCTCTGGCACTTCAACCGGGCCACACGTTCATTACGAAGTGCACAAAAACGGCGAGCCGGTCAATCCACAATACTATTATTTCAAAGACCTGAATGCCCAGGAATATGAAAAGATGGTGAGCATTTCGTCGAACATTGGTCAAACCTTCGATTAAAAAACACCTGCTGTGCCATATAAAAACCCAAAAATAGAAAAGATCTTCTACTCGATCAGCGAAGTAGCCGAGATGTTTGATGTGAACACGTCGAACATCCGGTTCTGGGAAAATGAATTCGACATCCTGAAGCCGCATAAAAATGCCAAGGGGAACCGTATGTTTACCAAAGAAGATATTGAGAACATCAAAATCATCTACCACCTGCTGAAAGAACGGGGCATGACCATCAAAGGCGCCCAGAAAAAACTGAAAGAGAACAGAGAAGACACCCTTCAGAATTTCGAAGTCATCAAGCGGCTGCAGGAAATCAGGCAGGCCCTTATCGACATGAAAAATGAATTGTAAAAACTGGGCATACCCTGTCTAAAAAATTAACCGAATTCAGGAGGCAGAACAATGCCTTGTCTCTATAAAATACAAACCCAACCATGCTGCTAAAACAAATCACTCAACTTATCGAATCGGTTGCGCCGCTGGCCTTTCAGGAATCGTACGACAATGCGGGGCTGATTATTGGCCATCCCGACGACGAGATTACCGGAGTGCTCATCACCCTCGACATTACCGAAGAAATTCTGGACGAGGCGATCAGCAAGAACCTCAACCTGATTGTTGCCCATCATCCCATTATTTTCAGCGGAATAAAAAAACTGAACGGGAAAAATTACATCGAACGCTGTGTGGCCAAAGCCCTGAAAAACGATCTGGCCATCTATGCCGCCCACACCAACATGGACAGCGTTTTTGGCGGGGTAAACAGCAAAATCTGTGAAAAACTGGGACTCCTGAATTGCAGCATTCTTTCGCCCATGCCCAATTTCCTGAAGAAACTGGTGACTTTTGTACCTACTGCAGATGCTGAAAACGTACGGAATGCCCTGTTTGAAGCCGGAGCCGGCAACATTGGCAACTACGATTCGTGCAGCTACAACCTGACTGGTCAGGGCAGCTTCAGGGGAAATGATCAGACCAATCCGTATGTCGGAGAAAAGAACCGGTTGCATTTTGAAGAAGAAACCCGCATTGAAACTATATTCCCCAAACATATCCAGTCGAAAGTCATTCAGGCCTTACTGAAAGCCCATCCTTACGAAGAAGTTGCCTACGACATTTATCCGCTCGACAACGAATACGCGCAATGCGGAACCGGAATGATCGGTGAGCTTCCCTTCCCGACTGACGAAACCGACTTCCTTCAAAAAATAAAGGAAATATTTAACTGCCAGGTTATTAAACACACTAAACTTTTGAATAAGCCAATCAAGCGGGTAGCCGTTTGCGGAGGCGCAGGCAGCAGCTTTCTGGGTAATGCGATCGCAAAAAAGGCAGACATCTATATTTCCGGCGATTTTAAATACCACCAGTTTTTCGACGCCGAACGGCAAATTGTAATTGCCGACATCGGACACTATGAGAGCGAACAATTCACTAAAGAAGTTTTTTATGAATTACTTACAAAAAATTTCCCTAGATTTGCAGTCCATTTATCGGCAATCAGTTCAAACCCGGTAAACTACTACATTTGATATAAGTTAAACAAGTATAAGTATGAATACACAGTACGTTAGAGACGAAAATAAAGGTGTAGCAATCAGTTCAAAGCTCAGGGCGCTTTTCGAACTTCAAAATGTTGTTTCTGAAATTGATAAATTCAAAACACTTCGTGGCGAATTACCTTTGGAAGTTCAGGATTTGGAAGACGAAATCACTGGTTTGAAAACCCGCGTAAGCAACTTCGAAGACGACATCAAAGATCTGGAAACAGCCATTCACAACAAAAAAGTGGCTATCAAAGAATCTGAAACACTGATTGCCAAATATTCCGAACAACAAAACAACGTTCGCAACAACCGTGAATTCGATTCTTTAAGCAAGGAAATTGAGTTCCAGAAACTCGAAATTGAATTGTCAGAAAAACGTATCCGTGAGTTTACTGCTGAACTTTCAGCAAAAAAAGAATCCATCAATACTTCTTCGGTTCTTTTGAAAGAACGTCTGGAAGATTTAGACCGGAAACAACGTGAACTGGAAGAAATCACCGCTGAAACGCAGATCGAAGAAGAACGACTGAAAGCAAAATCTGAAAAAATTGAAAGCAGTATCGAAGCCCGTTTACTGACTGCCTTTAAACGAATCCGTAAAAATGCCCGCAACGGTTTGGCTGTTGTAACCGTACAGCGCGATGCCTGCGGCGGTTGCTTCAACAAAATCCCGCCACAGCGCCAAATGGATATCGCTTCACGCAAAAAGATTATCGTTTGCGAATATTGCGGACGAATCCTGGTCGACAAAGACATTCTGAATTCAACTGAAGAATAACCAGATATCGATATACCTACAACAAAAAAGACTGCCTTTCGGCAGTCTTTTTTGTTTAGCCCCAGCTGTGCCGAGGCTAATTCATATCCTTTATTTTAGGGAAATTCGCTGTGAGTCGATATTCCAACCTTCAAGCAAAAGTTCCTGTTTTTTGTTCTTCAGCAGATTTGACGAAGCGTTGACCTTAACCGTGATCGATTCACCGGGAGCCAATGTAAAGTAGTTAGCCGACCAGTAACTTGGCAACACTTCTTCGTTGCCAGCCATCAGTTGCGGACGAACAAAGAATGCCAGTTGACCCGAACTGTTGGTGAATTTAACCGTCCACTGTTTTTCTGTCTTCACCTTCTCTGATTTCAGAACAGCAACCTGAACCTTGGTTTTTGGCATAGAATTCAAAGTCTTATAATTGTCGTCAGCAGCCAACCAGTAAACGTTATGTGAGATCACTTTTCCTGCGGCGTCTTTCAGGTTTAAAACCACAAAATTCACCCCATGAGCACCTGACAACACACTAGACAATGAAATAGGTTCTTTCACATCAGTTACCGAAAGACTGACCGGCGCAGTCTGATGAGCCACTAATTTTGAATCGATGCTGTAAACATCAGCCTGAACGGTCAGATTTGCAAACGGCTTGTAAGTGCGGTTCACCACAGTAACTTTATAGTCGAGAGCATTTAACTGAACGTGAACCGGTTCGCAGGCATTCTGCATGAAATAATACCCGGCATTGGGGTTCAGGTACCAGTCGAACACCTGCCAGATCACGCTCGGAAAGGCTGCATTCAGTTTCCAAAGCATCACACCGCCAATATCGTTCAGTTTATGGCCAGCGGATTCGAAAATCCCCTGATAACCGGTAGCATTCATCAATTGCATCTTGTTCGAAAAATCTTCCATCGACGAAGGTTCCCCGTAAAGTTTCACCATCGATTCATAGTACTTGTCGTATTTGCCATTGCCAGTAGCGGCATCATGATACCCCCATGTATTGTTGAGCGGGAACCGTAATTTCGAATCCCAGACCAAATTCGGGATGATCTTTTTCAACGTGTTGTATGGCGGCTGAGACGGTATTCCTGTTTCATCTTTGAAAGTCCAATCTTTGGCATCGTCGGCCAAACGGTAATATTGCTTCGAATCCTGCCAGGCATACGGGCCGCCACTATACACTCCGGAAGCCAGATTATCAGGCCAGGATCCGTTCCAGCCTTCGGGCAGTTTGGCATGTCCTGAAGAACATGGAATATACGGACGGGTTCCGTCGAGGTTGACAATGCTTTCGCGCATCTGATCGTAAACATCTTTACGCACATGCCCTTCATTACCGCCTGTCCAGAGCAAAAGGCTCGGATGGTTGCGGATACGGTAAATGGTGCTGATCACATTATTAATAAAGACTTTTCCTTCCAAGGGATTATCAACCGAACCTTTAAATTCACCGTGAGTATCGCCGGTTACCCAGAAATCGGACCAAACCAGCAACCCATAACGATCAGCCAGATCGAAAAATACATCTTCAGGAGTTATGCCGCCACCCCAAATCCGAACCAGGTTAATGTTCGAATTCTTGTACAGGTGCATTTCCGAATCATAATAGACTGAGTCGCGGTTGAGCATCATATCCGGCACCCAGGCGCCACCAGTTAGGTGCACACGTTTCCCATTGACATAAAAATCGCGGCGCAACGATTTACCGGGAACATCCACGGCCTTCGAGCTAACCGTGCGGATACCAAAAACAAAAGTCGTATCATCAGAAACAACGCCGTTCGATTCATATTTCAGCCGGATTCGGTACAGGTTGGCTTTCCCGTAACCGTTCGGCCACCACAAACGAGGCTGTTTAACCTGAAGTTGTGCGGCATTACTGGCATTCAGGTCAATAACAGTATTGACTCCCGGTGCAAGAGTTACTTCTTTCGACAATTGAATAGGCTGTCCGGCAAAATTATCGGGCGAAATGGTCACTTTTAAAGTTCCTTTCGAGTTACTTTGACTGTGATTGGCCAATGAAACATTCAGCGAAAGTTTCGCTACCGAAGTATCAGGTAAATTCGGCAAATCGGTTTTAACCTGAGGATGAACGATCGTTACATCGCCAGAAGTTCGAAGCAATACCGGCTGCCAGATTCCCATGTTCCGGTCGCGTACCGGCGGCATCCAGTCCCAACCCACAGAGCAAAGCATGGTCACATTTTTTCCAATATCGCCGGTTGGACCGCCGTTTTCAAAGAAATCACACAAACCGGTCAACTGCTCTTTGGCCGGAACGCCGGGAAAATCGAGCGGATAAATTTTCACTGCCAGGTAGTTTTCTTCTCCGGCTTTGATGATTTTGCTCACGTCGAAGTTGAACTCGGCGAACATTCCAACCATACGGGTCGAATCGGCAATCTGTTTTCCGTTCATCCAAACGGCAGCGCGATAATTTATACCTTTAAATATAAGCTGGAAGTGGCGTCCTTTATCGGCAGCCGGAACGATAAACGAAGTCCGGTACCAATACGGTTTCTTCCACGGATTGCCAACATTCGGAATATGGCTGAACTGTTCCAGGTTGTACATTTTATTGAACTCGTCGCAGGCATCCGGAATCAGCATATTGTTCATGCCTGAATACGGATCGGGATAAACCCGGTTGGCAACCAGTCCGGTCAAAACTGTTGACGGAACTTTCACCGGGAACCAATAAACTTTGGATTGGTAGGCCGAAGTTGATATTGCTTCACCCGTAGCATTGATCAACTCGGAAGACTGCAATTCGAAATCAGACAATTTCGTCTGCTTAATGCCAGTTCCCTGAGCGAACAAACCAACCGAAAACAATACCGAAAAAAGAAGCAAAACCAATAAATGAGATTGTTTTTTCATCAGCGGATAATTTGTTTTAATGACCGAAAGAACATTATGTTTCTGCAAATTATTCTCCTCCTTCTGTACTTGTGTTCGCAGCAACAGGTTTATTCCATCGATTTTTGAATTAATTTTTTAGCGTTAAAGCCGGAACTCAAAGCAACACATTGATATAAAACATATTGCAATTATAAATTCCGTCCAGTCACAAAAATAGAACGATTTTCCTGATATCTCTCTTTCGCGGTGTATTTCTTACACTACTTCTTTTCGAGCAATACTCGAACTACTGTATGAATCGCAAATTGTTTTACAGATTTTCTCCTTTATTAAGGATTTTTTAGTGCTTTAATTTTATCAAAAAAGGAGCAGAAGAAAGTCCAATAGAGTTGAATATACTACAACAAGGATTGTTCTTCCAGGCATATCTAACGGCAACCGGATTTTTTACCTTTTCAGAAAAAATATGAATTTGATTGTTTCCCGCATAAGCTTTTGCATCCACAAAAACGCCCTCCTCCCCTACTATTTCAAAGCCACATAAATCACGTTTCCCTGATATTCCAGGTTTAGTCGAATAATTGTTCATGTAAATAACAGCAGTGTCATTTTTAATTATACAGGACTCCAATATTGGTCCATCAGCAATTACTTCTTGATGATAAGCCACTTTCAAGGCCTGAAGGGCAAGTCGCCGTCCAAACTCCTGTTTGTTCTTGGGATGCACATCGAACCGGTCACCTATATCGAGCGAAACAGCCATCCCGGTGTTGGGTAACCTGAGCGCCTTTTGCTGGGCTTCGCGTAATGAGCACCACGAGTCGTTCCTCTGGTCAAAATCATGCGTTAGTTCGATATTCGAGGCCTGGATAAACAGGAAAGGAAGATTGCCTTGTTCCCAGGACTTTCGCCAGTCTGCGATCAACTGCTGAAATAGTTTCTCATATAAAGCAGGTTCTCCGGCATTCGACTCGCCCTGGTACCAGATAAAACCTTTTATTGCATATGGAATTACCGGCGCCACCATGCCGTTGTATAGATATGTTGGGTAGCCCTGATAACTTTCTGGTGCCGGAGTTACTGTTTCCAACCAATCATTAGCTTGCCATTTATCGTACAGGTTTTGCCGGAAATTACCTTTTGAACTTTTAATCCAGAACTGGCTTGAATCGCCAAGAGCCTGGGTATTTCCCCAAGGTTGTGCTAATCGTACAACCAAAATGTTTTCGCCTTTACAAACTAAGGAATCGGGAATCGTTAAAATAGCCGGTCGCGGATATAAAAAATATCCTATCTCGGTACCGTTAAAAAAAACATGGCTTTGCCTGTTGAGATAGCCTAATGATAAATCAAGCTCTTGAGTAGAAAGGTTATTCGGAATAACAATCGTTTTTCTCAACCATAAAATGTTGCCAAATTTACTTTGAGGATCAAGCAGGTTTATGGATTTCCATGTCGAATCATCAAAATTACGACGCCCTGTTTTCTCAGGAAAATCTGAAGGTGAATAGCTGATCTGATTGCGGCGGATCCGGTTCTTTTCGAGCGATTCGGTTACGTTGTTTGTCCATTCCTGTTGATCGAACTGCACTGGAAAATCCGGAATTTTTACTGAATTTTTATACGGATCGAGCGATTCCCTGCTCATCCAGGGCTGAATAGCTGTCCCACCCCACGAACTATGGATGATGCCAATTGGCACTCCCAGCTTCCGATACAGTTCTTTTGCAAAAAACCATGCTGTCGACGAAAATCCGGCTACCGATTGCGGGTTGGCAACTTCCCATTGCCCGTCTGACAAGTCTTTCTGAACAACGGGAGACGGAAATTTAGGTACCTGAAACAACCTGATTTCAGGATATTTTGAATCGGCAATTTCTTGTTCATAATTAGCTATGGCCGAATGTGGAATGTACTCCCATCCATTCATCGGATGCTCCATGTTTGATTGTCCAGAGGCGAACCAAACATCGCCGACCAATACATTCTTAAACTCAATTTTACCTGAAACTGATTCGATTATAAGTTCATACGGACCTCCGGCAGCGAATCCCGGCAATTCGACCATCCATTTGCCATCGGATAAAGCTGTAGTTTTTGCCACCGCCGATTTCAACCTTACAGTAATCAGCTCTCCCCTGCCGGCGGTGCCCCAAACAGGTATTGCAACATCACGCTGCAATACCATGTTATCCGAAAATATTCGCGCCGGATGAACACTTGCCAGTGCAGCATGTATAATAAAGGATAATACCAATACTATGAAAGAGGTATTCTTCATTTCGTTATTCTTACCATGCAACAACCAGATTCCCCGTCACATTTTCAACTAGAAAATGTGATCCCAATTTTCCGGTATCTGCTTTAAACGAAACCTGACCGGTTCTCCATGGATAATCGGCATTTACATAGGCATGAAACATTTGAGTATCCACATTATCTCCCGGATAAATCCGTACAGTAGCATTCTTTAATCCGGTTACCTGATAACGTTTGAAAATACCAACCTGACCCGAATGCAATTCCCGGCAAGCAACGATTCCCTCATTCTGTTCCACAAAAATGCGGCATTCGCGATTCCACGCTGTCGGCATTACATAGGTTGAATTTCCATTCACCAGTTTGGTCTCCAGGCCCAATAAAAGCGGAGCTCCCTGAGGCATTTTAAACCGCAGTTTGGCTGTGTTTCCCGGATCGTATCCCGAAAACAGGAATGCATTGTTCGATCGGGAAATGGTCAGCACAGGATTCTTCACCGATGGATCTTGCTTTTCGACAGAGCAATCGATTCCGAATTCATGCAAAGCATAACGAGCCAAAAGCGGTCCGGTAAACCATTTGGATGGATCGTCAGGAGTCAGCAACCTTCCGCCGGTGAAACTGCACGAGTTGGTTCCGCGCAGGTACACAACTTTTCCACCTTGCCATATAGGTTTGCTTCGCACCCATGCAATGTCGCGTTTCGCGCCTGCTTGCTCAGCTTCTGCCAATTTTTGGGTATCAACATCCTTCTGATTTTTTAAAACCGTTTTTATTCCTCCGGAAGAAAGCAAAGAACGATGGTTTAACACTTTCGGATAGGTTTTCTCGAGCATATCGGGCATATAATCAGAAATAACCTTGAATTCGCCTTCCAAAGAAATGTCATTTTTGAGGTTCAGAAAGTCAGTAAATGCCTGACTGGAATGATCAACCGGGCCAAACACAATCAGTTTTCCACCTTTTTCAACAAAATTCATTAATGCTTTTTCTAACGAAGAACCGGCCTCCGGAGCAATGGTCATCAGAACCGATTCTTTAAAAAATTCGGGGTGCTGTGCGACGACTGTTTGAAAAGAAGTGGTAGAAATGACCGTATTCAGCGGCAAACCGTTATTGATTGCCTGACGGACAAACCAGTCGCCGTAATAAATTTCGGGCAAACGGTCTTTGTATTTTTGAGCCCACTCGTGGTACTCGTCAAACGGATACACCCATACCAACGGTCCCGGGGCCGTTGGAGCATCCATGCGAGCTTTCAGAATATGCGGGGTTACTTCGTTGGGAACCTGTACCGGCATGTTGCCATAAGTATCATCAACCGTCAGGAAGTTTAGTTGCGTAGGAATACCTATGTTGCCATCTTTATCAATTCGACACACCGACATTGGCAGGTAAATATCATGTGGTTCACGCCCATAACGGTCGAGCCACGGACTGTTGAGCCACCAGGGATCATGCGTATAATAGCGAAAAGGGAACCTGCTATCGGGTAATTCGCTCATGCGCGACATGTAACCAACCATTTCCAGCCCAAAATCGCCGTCGAGGGCGGCCCAGGGAGAGTTGGGAGGAGGAAGCATATTGAATTTTCCCTGATAGATATTTTTCAGGTTAACCGCATCGCGGGCCAGATCAGCTCCAACCGACAGGTTTGTCCCCCGGGTTTGTATTGGAATCTGGGGACACTCTTTGCGGAAAAGCGTCCAGAAATCGTGAATCCTGGCCGTTGCGCCATCCAGTTTTTCCTGATCGAAGGTTTTTCCATTAAAAATAGCCCCGGTTGCCGACCACCCTTCATAACCGAAGCCAAAGCCATTGCTGAACCAAATGAAATCGAAACCCATATCTTTCAGAAAATGCTGGCACTGACGACCAAAGAAGGTTCCGAAAGGGGTATTGGCCTGAATTCCATTAGGAAACCCGGCATACGCTTCGTTTTCGGCATTTAAAACCGAATAGCAATTCACAAACGTTTTGTGCCCCATGGCATTACCGCCTAATATTTCCGAATGTTTCTTGTATTTGAATTCCGATTTGGCAAATTCAGGTCCCGGATCGAAGGTTTCGCCTACCAATACTGGTTTCCCGGTAATCTCCCTTCCCACTTCCTTCAAAGTCATAATAATAAATTTCAGATCGGCATACGAATATTCAGGAGGATTTTCCATATACAAAAAAGCGCGTTCATGGATAGAAAGATCAGCAGGCCCGGATCCCACTTCATGGTCGGTATTCGGATTTCCCATGTAGCGCGCCCACTCCAGCCGCTGATCAAGTGTTCCTTTATAGTCCAGAATTTCCGATCCATCGCTGGTCCACATCATAACCGAAACGGTATCAGTATGGCGAAGCAAAGCCGACCATTGGGTAAACACTTCTTCGGCCACCTTACGGATATACTCCTTATTGTTTTGCTTAAATGGTTTGAGCGACATTTCCAAAGTGATGTTATGGAAACGGTTCTTTTGAAGAGCAGGGTCTTCAACTCCGGGACGGTTTTGGGCAGAAGCTTTTCCATAAGAAATCGCCATTCCAAACAAAATAAAAAGCAAAATTTTCTTCATCTCAAATTAGCTCTAAATGATTAAACTATCCTCGCCACGGGCGGTTGCGTTGCACTTTCGACAAGGCATCCAGGGCAATATTCGTATCATCCACGATCTGGAAATCGTACATCCCCACACAGATGAAATCAGCTCCATTATTAAATGCATGAGGAAATCCGTGCTCTGGTTTGATAGCTCCGGCAGCCAAAACCTTGAAAGCAATCCACGGCTCTTCAAGCTTATTCATGAAATCAATGGTTTCCTGCACTTTAAAGCAAAAAATATTTTCTTTAAACCCAGGTTCCATCGTTTCTTTTCGTTCCTGATCGACCTGCGCCGACCAGTAGTTGTGCTCATGCAATGTTTTCACCCAGAAATCGGGTTTTATACCTTTCTCAACACAGGCCTGAATGGTTTCGATCCGGTGAGCTCCAATTCCGGCGGGTTTGCCATAACTGCAAATCAATTCAAGTCCTTTTGCAATCTCTTCAAACTTTCCGTCGAGCACCAGTCGGTCGGCAATTCCGCCCTGACAATACATTGCGGTTGCACCAGCCAGTTGCGACTGCCTGATACCTTCAAGAAATCCATCTTTATGTCCGCAATCAGAAATAAATTTGATTTTTCCGCCTGTTTCGTGCCAGTACTTATTCATAATCCGGCCCAACGAAGGATTGGTAATGATGGCATTAATTCCGCACTGTTCGGCCATTTGCAGTGTCATGATCACCCGTTCGTCAGTATGATAGGCTTTTACCAGCTTCGACACATAAATCAGGTCGCGCGAATGGGCCCAACCACCAATCAGGTTTCCGCCCATAATCAGACGACTCAGTTCCAGATCACCAATTTTCCCTTTCGGCAAAGTTCCTTTCAAATCGTCGAGCGAGGCAAACTGAAAACTTTTCAGGGTAGCTCCGGAAGTTGCGTCAGGTTTTCCGTTCAGGAATTTTTCCTCAAAACTGTCCCACTTCTTCTTTTTATAGGCAGCATAAGCAAACGCTCCAAAAAACGGGATGCTAATCATATCGCGTAACAATTCGCGGCGCTGAGGTGAAGTTTTCTCTTCTTTTACTATCGGCACCGGAGCTTCAGCTTTTTCGTCCTTCCAGCGTTTGTATAACCGATCGATGCCATAGAAAAAATCAGAAGGCAAGGCAGTAAATACCAGGAGAATGAAAAACTCGATCAGGGTTTTGTTTACCCACAGGTAACTGCCTTCGGCAACCGCGCCAAATGTGTAACCCGGGAAAGGTGGATAAGCCACAAAGTAAAACAACAGCATGATGGTGCCCGCAACCGAAGACCAACGGACCAACAGTCCGGCAAAAAGAGAAAGGCCAATCAAAATCAGCCCCCAGACGTTCAAAAAATCGACTACCTTCATCAAGCCGGGAGAAGCAGCCATCCAATGAAAAAGATCGGCAAAAATCCACTTCGATCCCATTAGGTAGAGCTTTGCACTCCAGCCTTTTATCAATAGTTTGGAGATGCCTTCGTACAAAAAGTGCCAGCCTACCATGATTCGCAGGCCAGTCAGGAGGTAGACTGGATATTTCTTCATAGTTTAGTTGGTTTAGGTTTAAATATCAGGAGGCACTAATTTAGTGCGTTTCTCTGGTTATTTTAGAAATCATCCGATTGAAAATCAATAAATATTCTACCTGATTGTGGTGTAGATTGCTACCCCTCTCGAAGGAAGTTCGTCGTTAAAACTATGTTTCAATATCTTCAATTTTTTGTCGCTGCCTAAAATGGCAGCTTCCTTAGATATTTCAACGTTAGACGGATCATATAAATGTCGGCAGAGTGTTCCTGTTATTCTTTCCTGAAATTCAACCGCTATTTTTTTTTCGGAATGATATCCATTGACCACCATAACCGACAGTTCTTTACCATTCGGTCGGGTTGCAATAACATACAAACTATCAGCACTCTGTGTTTTAAAAACTTTGGTGTTGTTTCTTCCGCCCAAATATTTGCTCATTATACTGAGCGCATACCAGGAAGGATATGGGTTTTCGGGCCCGGCAACATCATCGTGCGGCCATTTGACAACTCCCCAGCGGTGTACTCCGTTGTGAAAACTGTCTTTATTCGTTGTTTTTTCTCCCGGAGCCACATATTGCTGGTCGAAAAGTAACCAAATCAGAGATGTTTGTGCGCCTTCATTGGTAAATGCAGCTACGCATTGTGCCAGATAATTTCCGTAATCGGGTTTAGAACGCACCGTTTCATCGGGTTTGTTTGCACCATATTCGTCAATCCAAAACGGTTTTCCGGTTTGTTGCATCTTTTGGCGGCCCACGGCTACCACGTTTTTCCAACCTTCGTACTCTTGAGTAACCTTACTGTCCCACCTGCCTCCATTGTAGGCATGCCAACTGTAAATATCAATTACCTCATCCATATTACGGACACTCCAGCCTATCCAGGCAGCAGTGTCGGTACTTCCGCTATTGGGGCCAACCAGTTTAACCTTTGCCCGCAACCCGGATTCGACCAGTTTGCTGTGAATTTCGGCGCAAACCTTATCGTAATAGCTTATTTGAGTGAATCCTTCAGGGACAATCCCTGAATTGTAGTTGACAGGTTCGGTAAACAACATAAGGTATTTGATATTGGTATATCCTCTTACCTGAATTAACTGGTGCAGCGACTCGTTTACCCATTGGGCGAACCGTTGAGGGTCTTTATCCGGGCGAGGGCCAATCGGGTCGTTTGCCGGATCGGCTGCCACGTGAAAATAAGTGTCTTTCGAAAACCACCAGCCTGCCTGTAAGGCTACGTCAACATTCAATTCTTTCATCTTATCCAGCCACAAATAGAAGGCTTTCATTTTATCCGTTTCCCAGTTGAAATTGTTGTACAGATTGTCTCCACAAGCCCAATCCGGACGGTACCAGGTCCGGGCAATTTTCAGGTCCATGTTTTTCACCCTCGAAAATTCGCGCCGCCGATCATCGTCGTTCATTCCTTTTCTGATTTGTTCAGGCATGTAGGCAAATCCATGGTACACGCCGTTAACTCCGAGAAAATTATCCATCAGGATGGAGTCGTTGTACACTTTCAGGATGATCGGGCTGCTTGTAACCTGAGCCTGCCCCTGATAACCGGAAATCCCCATCAGAATAAAAGCAAATGCCAGCATCGGCTTCCAAAAATTCTTCATGTCATATGTTTTTCGTTTCACATCCATCTGTATCTATTTTGTAATTCCGGCTGATCCCAAACAAAGAACCTTAAATTCAGTCCCGGCGCTTTGTGCATTCTTCTCAGCCAATAACTCAACCCTAACGGTGTGTTTCCCCGGCGCGAGATTCTTTGCCACCGGAAGCATATACCGGTACCCGCCCCATGTCTGATCAAACCAGGCATCCATCTCTACCGGGTTGCCACCGTCAACAGTAACTTTGGCTTTGCCCATTGGACCGTTAATTTTCCAGCATGAGAGGTAAATAATTCTCCCACTGATTTCGAATTCGAGGACACTGCCCGGAGCAGAGCTTTTCCAACCGGCGCTTCGTGATTGAGCGCCATCGAATACCCACCCGCTATTGGTGACCGGAACAAGCGACCCTCCGTCAAAAACAGATGTAAATTCAAATGTATCAGTAAAAAGAGGCTCCGGAACGATGGTTTCAATAACCTTATTCCCCGAGATAAATTTCTTGTATGCACTTTCAAGAGCCATACATACTAAGTTGCCAGTAAGTATATGCCCGGGCTCATTGGGATGTACCTGATCGGGACTGATTTGCTCCCAGCGAAGCCGCCCTGCCTGAATTTCAGGCCAGAGTGCATCACGATAACTAACCATTGACAGACCGTAATAAGCTCCAACCTTTGACTGCCATTCCTGGGCGTTAGTCCCATCTTTTTTCATCATAAAAAGCAGCATCAGCGCTGGTTTTTGCTGCGCATTCAGTATTTGTCTGACCACACCCTCATACGATTCAGCATAATCTTTTGTATTCGGATCGTTAACGGCATAATCCAACATCACAAAATCGGGGGATTTGGAAAGCAAATCGCGCTTTACCCGCAACGAGCCGTAATCAGAGCCAGTAGCTCCTATCCCGGCATTAACCAATTCAAATTCTGCTTCGGGAAATGTTTTCTTCCACCAGGACAATACTACACTGGTATAACGCTTATCCGGATTGGAACAGGCGGCCCCTTCGGTAATCGAACCACCCAAAGCGCCAATAACCAGTTTCCCACCGCCATGGGCTTTTGCAAAAACGGTATTAAGCCGTGCTTGATTACCCTCAGTAATGTACTTGTTGGGTAAAAGGCTTTCGGCCGTTGGGAAACTCGTTGTCCCCGGGTCTGTCATCTGGCCCTTGCATTCAGAAAGATGTACTACGAGCATTAACAGAAATAACCATTGTAAAATTTTCATTTTCCGAATTTTTACTGAATAGATTCCGTTCTGAACCTGTTATTTATTTTAATGACTTCATCAAGTTGATATTTCCGCCCATTGGTAGAAGTTACATTCCAATCAGCATCCTGGCTTGAAAAATCGAACACCCAAAGCGCCGAAAGCTGAACTTTGTTATCGGCAATGGCATTAAACAGCTCATAAAATTTCTCAGCTTCCTTTTCTGTCCCCAATGTTTTTGGAGAACCAAACTCTCCGACAAACAAAGCCCGCTTCAATTCTTTTGCCGACCTCATCGATTCCTGTATAATCTGTGAAAGGCCTGCTTTTTTATCAGAGAAATATTTCAATTCCTGATCGGGATATGGGTGAATGGTGAGCGTGCCCAAGCCCACAGGATTTTGAACATCGAGCAATGCGGTATAATCGGTTGAGGAATCCTGCAACCAGTTTTGATATTTGTACCGGTGATACATATTGGGACTGGGCATGGCATTTCCGCTAAAGATAGGTCGGTCAGGATCATATTTTCGTACCACCGCGATAAATTCGCTGATGGCAAAACGAAGAATATCGGTAGTGAAAATATCTTCTGAAGTGCGTTGTGCAGGCGTCCCTCCTGCAACGTTTACTTTGGGCAAATAGTTGATAGCCTGATTCAGTAAATCAACATAAGAGTTCACTTCGTTGCCAAATTCCCAGCCCCAGATGGCCGGAGAATCTTTATATCGGTTTACCATTTCGGCCGTGTAAGTACGCATAAAAGCGATGGTTTTGCTATCGGGGTTTGCCCACTGATTGGCATGTTCGCCCACCAGATCAGGAACCGAAATATAATACCAAAACAATGATGGGATCAGCCCTACATTATTTACTTCGGCAGTTTTTACAAATTCATCGAGTAATGCAAAATATCTTGTTTTATTCGTTTGGTACAATTTAAGCTCATTTGCCCAAAAGCCATTGGCCGAAAACCGGATAAACGGTATTTTATTTTCGCCCAGGTATTTCAGACCTTCTTTGTATGACTTATCTGATGAATTTGTTATGGTCCGATAAAAAGCATTGAAATAATTGACGCCCATTCCGTAATAAGGCTTGCTGTTGCGCATAAAGACACCTTCATCAGACACCTTCAAAATGCCTTCAACTTTTACCGAAGGAGCAATTTCATCTTCTTTTTTTGACTGACAGGTAATACTGGTAAGCAAAACAATAATCATCAATAAAAGACTGCGGCAGTTTTTCCCAGCAATAATTTTAACAACATGAAAATCATTTTTCATAAGTTTAGTTGGTTTTTGTTCAGTTAGAAAAGCCATGACAGAAAATCCTGTCATGGCTTATAAGACAACCCTATTAATATCCTGTATTTTGCGTTAGCTTAGTCGTCTTGTCAATTTCTGACTGGGGAATTGGGAAGAGATAATTCTTTGAATTGAAAAACCTGTTTTCAACAGTAAAGCGTTCATAGGTCGCGGTAGTTCCATCCCAAACGATTTTCATACCGGTAACCGGTTTTCCCAAAGTTTGGTCTCCTATCTTCCAGCGACGAACATCAAAGAACCGATGTTCTTCGAAAGCCAGTTCAATGCGTCGCTCGTTTCGGATACGTTCGCGCATCTGGGCTTGTGAAAGACCAGCAGGCAAATTAGCAATCCCTGCCCGTTTACGAACCTGATTTACTGCATCGTAAACGCTGGCATCGGGCCCAACAGCCTCATTCTGGGCTTCAGCATAATTCAGCAGGATTTCAGCATACCGGAAAAACACCCAGGGACGACGAACCGTTGAGTTCGTAACCTGATTCCATGTAGCCGAAGCGCTTAAAAACTTGGCCATATAATATCCGGTTTTCGTTCCATTGATGCTCTGATCGCCGGCATCTTTACCACCAACATACGTGTAAATGGGTGTTGACTTGAACGTTGACCCATTATAAAAAATAGAAAGAGCCAACCGGGGATCACGGTTTATGTATGGATTTTTAGGATCATATCCCGAAGCCGGATCAGTTATCGGGAGG
Organism: uncultured Odoribacter sp.; assembly: GCA_964488805.1. Lineage (GTDB taxonomy): Bacteria > Bacteroidota > Bacteroidia > Bacteroidales > Prolixibacteraceae > Aquipluma. Next base: position 57,973 of record CAZAVU010000014.1, read on the forward strand.
CCATTCTTCATTTCAAAGGCATCGACCAGTTCCTGAGTCGGATTTGTTCGCCCCAAAGCACCTGCAAAGCTGATCGGAGCATTGTTTGTTTCAATATCATTCCGTGCATTAGCTGCGGTGGCAAAAATCACTTCGGTATTATATGCGGCAGCACTGTAGTTGAAGATGTTGGCATAGTTTGAATAGAGGCTATGAGCCTTACTATCAATCAACTCTTTCGAAACAGCGGCAGCTTTTTGCCAAAGCGTCAGATCGTTGGACGGATTATTCAACGGACTGGCAGCATACAGCAAGGTCCTTGATTTCAAGGCCAAGGCTGCTGCTTTAGTGGCCCTTCCCTTATCCGCAGATCCATATTGAGTGGTTGACAAGGGCAATACCAGAATTGCAGAATCACAATCGGCTAATATCTGATTTACCGTTTCAGAAAAAGTATTTCTAGGCAAATCAAGGTTATCGGAGGTATCATAAACCTTATTGACAATGACTACCCCGCCATACCGTTTCAGCAATTCAAAATGGAAAAATGCCCTTAAAAAGAAGGCTTCGCCCCTTAACCGGGGAATGTCGGTCGCAGGTGTTATGTTGGCCTTTTTGGCATGGGCCAGGAACACGTTAACCTGCCTGATACCATTGTAATTCCGGGCATAAACATCATTTAGCGTACGAAGCGAACTCCATGTTCCATTATTGAAAATATTGACAGACGAATTCAAATTGGAATTAACCGCCTCATCGCAACCAGCCGCAAGCATAGCGCCATCATAACTATTATACCCTTCAAACAGATAGGAATATCCCTGATTTAACTGTCCACGTGCTGAATTATTCAGATTCCAGAACTGACCTTCAGTAACCGGGCCATCATAATAATCAAACTTCAAAAAATTACAGGAAGTCAGGAATAACAACAAGACTAAAAATATTGGGAAAATGAGCTTTTTCATATTATTAGAATTTAGTGCATGTTTAAAATTTCAGGTTTAAACCTGCAGATATAGTCCGGACATATGGATAATTAGAAATGTACCCGGCAAAAGGCATTTCAGGATCGATATCCATTCCCGTCTTATTGAAGTCAAACAAATTGAATCCATTCAGATAAAAACGGAGTGATCTGATTTTCATTTTCTTAGACAATTCGTCCGGGATTGTATACCCAACTTCCACCGATTTAACCCTCAGGTGGTCGCCGGATTTCAACCAAAAATCAGAATCAACGGTATTGTTCCCCCGGTCAGAAATACCAAGCCGGGGATAAGGAGCCATGGGATTTTCAGACGTCCAGGCATCTACGCTGAACTGATTGATATAACCAGTACTGTTTGAACCCGACATTACCAAAGAACGAATCTGAATGGTCCGGCCACTCACACCTTGCATCAGTACCGAAAAATCGAAATTTTTATACATCCCACCTACTTTAAATCCATAGTAAGTATCAGGAGTATCGTTATAGTCAGTCATGACCCGGTCGAAATTATCAATAACCTTATCGTTGTTGACATCCTTATACTTGATGTCACCCGGACGAACTTTCCCGGCAAACCGTTGCACCGGACTGTTGTCGATTTCCTCCTGCGACTGGAAGATTCCATCCGAAAGCAACATCAGTTTGCTGAAGCCAGTGACACTTCCAATGTTATGCCCCCTTTGAAGCTGATAGTCGACCAAACCTGCCGATTCGTTTATCCTCAAAATCTTGTTCTTGGCCGAAGTGAAGTTTCCTCCAATGAAAAGGGTAAAATCCCCAAACTTCTTGGTAAAGTCAATGATACCCTCAAATCCGCGGAGACGCGACTCTCCATCGTTAATGCTGTAGGTGGTCATTCCAAGAATTGAAGGGATAATGGGATTGGTAAGAATATCCTTTCGGTTCTCGTTAAAATAGTTGGCCGAAACAGAAACACTGTTTTTAAACAATTTAGCATCGACCCCGATATCCATTTTGTATGCTTTTTCCCAGGTAATATCCGGATTGGGAAGTGTCTTCTCTGCTCCCCCCTGAACCCAAGTAAAACTGCTTCCAAAAGTATAACCTCCATAAGAAGCGTTATATAAATAGGCATAAGGAAATTTGCTTGATTCGCCCGTTGAAGAGTTTCCGACCATACCATAAGATCCACGCAATTTCAAATAATTCAGGAATGAGACGTCCTTCATGAAGCCTTCTTCTGAAATGACCCACCCCAGTGCTGCTGCCGGGAAGAAACCAAATTGTTTCCCGGGTTTATAGTTGTCGGAGCCCATATAGCTCGCGACCAGATCAAGATAGTACCGATTATTGTACGAATAAGAACCTCTGGCCGACACCCCTTGACGTTTGTCTTCAAACTTTGTGGGATTAAAGATCAAGGCCTGTTGGTAACGAATACTTCCATCAACATGGTGCTTCCCAAAACTATTCTTATAATCAAAGCCTGTCCATAGTTCATTTCCCCGGATATTATCAGAAAAAGCCGAAGTCACATACCCCAGAGGAGTCTTTGTCCCGTAACGGGTCAACGATCCGTCAGTATTACGCTGATAAATTTCATAAGTCTGGCTACGTCCACTGGTGTATTTACCCTGAATATCAAACGTATAAAACAAATTAGCAGACAAACCTTTCACAATAAAGTCAAGTTTCTGAGTGGCGTTCATAGTTCCCAAAAGGACCCGAGTCATTACACTGGCATAACCTGTACTTTTCAATTGTGCCAAAGGGTTATTGGAAAACAAGCTGCTTCCTCCGTAAGAACCATCCTCATTTAATAAAGGGAAGGCATTAGCTGGCGTACCAAATACAGTACTCAGGAAAGTAGAACTTGAGCATCCAGGTTGCCTACGGTCTTCGATTCGTCCACCCATATCCAACTGCACATTTAACGTTGGCGAGACCTGAATATCCAGATTTGTCCTCAGATTATAACGCTGGTAACCGACATTGGTACTGAACTGCGAAGTCTTGGCTTCATTGTACAAACCATTCTGATCAAAAAAACTGAGCGTTGTAAAATAGCGGATCGCACGGGAACCTCCGGAGGCAGTCAATACATGCCGCTGTACAAAAGAATTGCTTTTAATAAACCTATCTACAAAGTTATTGTTGGGATATTGATAAGGATCACTACCCGACTTGTAGTTATCAAGTGCCGATTGAGAATAAACGGCAGAAAAGCCATCATTTTGCATTGCCTGGTTGTACAACGTCCCAAAAGTATATGAATCCAAAGGTTTAGTCAGGAATGTTGGCATTTGCGTTCCCATTTGAGTGTCGTAAGTGAAACGGGTACGTTCAGAACTTCCTCGTTTGGTTGTAACTAAAAGAACGCCATTCGCACCACGGTTACCATACCATGCCAATGAGGCAGCATCTTTCATGACGGTTACCGATTCAATCTCGCTTAAATCCATGTCCGGGAAATCACGGGCAACTCCATCGACTAAAATCAACGGGACATTACTCCCTGCAAAAGATGCACGATTCCGGATGACAAGGATCGCGTCATCGCTACCAGGCTCTGTACCAGTCTGCCAGACATTAAGTCCGGGAGCCTGTCCGGGCAGCAGGTTGTTCAATGAACTCATAGGCAATTGAGAGAAATCTGATCCCTTAAGAGTTGCAATGGCGCCATTAATTTCACGTTTCTTACGCACATCGAAAGGAATGAAAACATTATCGTTTTCACCAGCTTCAGCAATTGATGGAGTAACACTCACTGTCAATGCGCCTTTTGTGTTTTTAACATCCTGGTAAGAAGTCAGATAGCCATTCTTTATAAAAACAAGGACATCTCCTTTTGCAACCTGGATTTGAAACCGCCCTTCTGCATCAGTTTTGGTTTCGATACCTCGTTCCTGGACTTCAACGGTCATCCCTGCAACAGGCTTCTTGTCGTTGCCGGTTACTTTGCCAGAGACAGTACCTGAAACCGGCTCCTGAGCTTGCAGTTCGACCACAAACAAGGAAACAAGAGCCAACACTGAAAATAAAATATATCTTAATTTCATATTTATGCTTGTTTAGGTTTATAACTACCAGCTAGGGTTCTGCTGCATATTTTTACTTTTTTGAACCTCTGTTTTTGGAATTGGGTACAAGTGCATATAATCTTCAAATACCCTTTGATAGTATTCAGTCAGCTTGGTTGGAGTATAGCTAAATGTTCCATTGGCATTTTTAACTACACTCATTCCAAAAACAGGCTGTGCAATGATTTCCTTGCCCTTCTTCCAACGCAACACATCGTACAGACGCTGATCTTCAAAAGCCAATTCAATTGCCCTTTCGTTACGAATGCGATTTCTCATTTGATCTTTGGTCAAACTGGCTGGCAAATCAGGCATTCCGGCACGTTTACGAATCTGGTTGATGGCATTGTACACACTGGCATCCGGTCCGGCAGCTTCATTTTGCGCTTCTGCATAATTCAGCAAAACTTCTCCATAACGGAAGAACACGTAATTCAGGATAGCTGTTTGTGTTCCCGGAGTTTTTAATACTTCAGGCCATATTTTTTTGCAATAGTAACCGGTTTGTGTGTATGATGTATTATTTGCACGATAGTCGGCGCCACCATCCCACATCTGCATTTTACGGCTTTGCCAGGGAGCATCGTTGTACAGAATATTGGCATAGAAACGCGGATCGCGGTTGGCATAGGGATTTTGCGGATCGTATCCTGAATTGGGGTCGGTTATCGGTAATCCATTGCTCATCTCATACAAATCGACGTGGTTTTGAGTCGGATTAAACTCACCAATGCTTCCGCCCGAGCCTGGAGACATGACAGACAAACGCGGCCATGACCAGTCGCGGGGCCCTTTTACTTTGATCAAAATGTATTCATTGGTCGTACCATTTCCGGGAGGAGTCAGTATTTCCCCATAATTGGGATGTAAGGTGTACTTGTTCATATCCATCACCGCCTTTGCTGCGTCAGCGGCCAGTTTCCATTTAGCTACATCTCCACTGGCATTGTTAAGCGGGCTTGCTGCATAAAGCAATAACCTGGATTTCAGAGCACGGGCTGCCCCAATGGTAGCCCTTCCGTAATTGGCCTGGTCGTATTCGTCCGGAAGATATTTAATCGCCTGTTCGATGTCCTTAAGAATAAAATCAACACATTCCTGATAAGAACTTCTGGGAAAATCAATGTCATCCGTTGGCCCATAGGCTTTATCAATAAGGACAACCCCGCCAAACCTTTTGATGAGTTCGAAATACATGAATGCCCGTAAAAAGTACATCTCGCCTTTAATGCGGTCTGGGCTCTGCTCTGCAGTCCATGCAACCTCATCTATTTTCGAAAGCATTTTATTTACAATACGGATACCTGAATAACACATGGTCCAAACGCCGGAAACTTCATTCAAGGCATATCGGTCGCTCAAAGCCGGAGCTATAGCGGAGTGATCGTGCCACAGGCCTTTGTAAAAAGTATATAGTAGATTGGAAGTTAAATCGGTACCCACAGCCTCGTCAGTTGCCTGCGATGTTCCGGTAACGCTTGTCCAGCGCAGGTAATCGTCGGGACGGTATCGGTATGCGTTGTCAGCAAATTGAGTAGCCAATACCGGGTCTGCAAAAACCTTATCCTCATCAAGGGCCACTTCAGGAGCAACTTCCAGGAAGTTATCGTTGCACCCAATCAATAAAACTGTAAAACAGACCAGTGAAAATAAATATATCTTTTTCATAATAGATAGTTTACAATTGTTAGAATTCAACATTGAGGCCTATATTGTAAATCCTTGATGTTGGATAAACATTCGTTGCTGCCTGAGGGGCACGCCGTTGAAAGTTCTCTGGATCGATATACAACATCTTGGTCCAGGTATAAAGGTTCTGGCCCGACAAGTATATCCGCACATTGCTGACTCCAATTCTATGTGCTACATTTTCCGATAGCTGATAAGAAAGCTGTGCATTACGGATCTTCACATAGCTGGCATCGGTGAGCAGGAAGTCGTTAGTACTGTAACTCATAAAGTTTCCGCCAACGGCTGGCTGTAAGGCCGGCCAGGTTGCTTTATCCGCAGTTTGCGGAGTCCAACGGCCTAACATATGCTTAAACATCTGGTTGGAACTCAATGTCCGCTGGTCAAACTGCAAGTCAGAACTTACATTTTCAACCCCCTGAACCATTACTGACAAAGACCACCTTTTCCAGTTAATCACTGGTTCTAAACTGAAGGTATACTCAGGAACATTGGAATAACCAATTGGCACAATATCATCGGAGGTAACATATCCATCCTTGTTATAGTCAACAAATTTCAGGTCGCCAGGAATGGGTTTTCCCAATTTTGTTGGAGTTGAGTTATTGATATCATCCTGCGACATATAAAAACCATCAGTCAGATACCCACGATATTGCCCAATCCTGTACCCGGCCGATTTCTGATAAGCTGGTTTCCCATAAGGTTCATCCATATTCTCGATCCGGTTGCGGGCAAAACTAAGCTGAGCGGTAATACTGTACCTAAAATCGTCAGTTAATCGGGTCTGATGTTTTACTTCAATTTCGTAACCATGATTAGAAACCTCCCCAAAGTTCACCATTGGGTAAGATTCTCCATACGAGGCAAGTCCAGATGCCCGATTGATAAGGATGCCACTACGTTGCTCATCAAATACATCAAAATTAACTGATATTAGATTATTGAAAAAGCTACTTTCTACGCCGATATCCCGTTTAGTCGATGTTTCCCAGGTAATATTCGGGTTTCCAATCCTCGAATGAACGATTGTTTTATAAGTATTGACAGAACTGGGATAACCAAACAGAACTGACGTTGGCCATCCAAATAGTGTCTGAGAAGTTGCCTGATTATATTCGTCCAGATAAAGGAAACGGGATCCTCCGATTTTATCAAAGCCGATTTTACCATACGAGCCCCTGATCTTCAAAAAATTGATCCACGACGCCGATTTCATAAATCCTTCATTGCTGATCGTCCATCCCGCTGAAACTGCCGGGAAAAAACCATACCGTTTACCAGCAGCAAAATTTTCAGAACCGTTGTAGGCACCATTAAATTCAGCAAAATATCTATCTCCGTAACTGTAAGTAACCCGGGAAACAAATCCTTGTGAAGCATACGCAGGCTGGGCCCCTTCTATCCGTCTTGACTGACGTTGAAACAAGGCCATGCCGGTAACCGAGTGTTTCCCGAATTCCTGGGCATAATTTAAACTGGCTTGTAAATTATAATTAACTATACCACTGTATTTTGAGATAATTGCACCCAGAGGCGAATTACTGGTTCCCAGTGATGCTGTTCCCTGAGTGATTACCCCAGTTGTCTTATTAATATTATAGGAAAGGAATGAGCCCGATTGCATCCGATTGGATTTAAAATAGGCATCGTAAGCATATTGTGTGCGGAACGACAAACCTTTTAAAAGTTTATCCAATTTGTAATTTAGTCCAAGGGTGCTTTCAATACTATTGGTTTGCTTGATTGAGTAACCTTGTGTAAGCAACCAACCTAAAGGATTGGTGAGGTTAACCCCGGCAGATGGGTTTTCCATGAAACGGCCGTCAGGCAGATACGGAACAAAAGCGTAAGCCGGAATATTATTAATGCGCGAAAGCAAATATTCAATCTGAGCATCTTCGAAAGTATTTGTGTAATAATCTCCTGCAGCAGGAGAATAGCGTTCTTCCAGACGTCCTCCCAATTTAATGGAAACAGAAAGATCTTTGCTTAAATCCAAATCAATATTTGACCTGAAGTTGTAGCGATCGTAGCTAGGGGTCGTTTTATACCCACAGTATGGATTGTCGAATTTCTTAAAATAGCCATCTTCATACAAATAACCAACTGATACAAAATACCTTGCAATCTTAGAACCGCCTGAAACATTGATATTATGCTGTGTCTGCGGATAAAATTTCCGAACCATATACTTATACCAATTAAAATCGGGATAGAGAATCGGATCCGAATGATCTTTAAACTTCTGAAGTTCAGCATCGGTAAATGCAGCGGCTTTACCAACATTGGCATTGGCTTCATTCAGGAGACTTGCACTGGTATATGAATCCAGCGTTTCAGGAAGATTTGTATAGGTTTGTAGGGCAAAATTGCCGGTATAGGTGACTTTAGGCTTACCTTCTTTTCCTGATTTAGTTGTGATAAGAATAACTCCGTTACCACCCTTTATCCCAAAGAGTGCTGTTGATGAAGCATCTTTTAAAACCGAAATGTTTTCAATTTCGTTGGGATCAATATCTCCAAACGATGGCCGTTCTGCTCCATCCACAATAATAAGGGGAGTCTGATCTCCGGTAGTTGCCCGTCCACGGATAAAAATATCAGCCGGGTTATCGCCGGGTTTTCCACTTCTTTGTGCCACGACCACTCCAAGAGTACGTCCCGTCAAACTGTTGGTAACGTTACTCACAGGAGTTTTCATAATTGATTCAGATTTAATTGATGCAATTGATCCGGTCAGTGTCGATTTCTTTTGAGTTCCATAACCAACAATAACCACTTCATCAAGTTTCTTATTTTCTTCTTCAATAACAACATCGATCGTGGTATTTTCACCCACCGTCACCTCCTTAGTATTGTAACCGATAAACGAAAAAACCAAAACAGAACCTTTCCCATCTACTGAAATGGAATACTTCCCATCAAAATCAGTAGTCACGCCCTTGGTTGTTCCTTTAATTACAACATTCACCCCCGGAAGAGGCATTCCATCAGTTCCTTTGACCACCCCATGCAAAACCTTTGCCGGAGTTGCCTTTTCTGCTTCCACAGGTAATGAGGTACATAAGCTCAAACAAATCGTAAACAAAAGATGAATAACCATCAATTGTAGCACACGATTTTTTAAGTGGTACACAATGATTCTTTTTTCTTTCATAAAGTTTGGTTTTAAAAACTAATTAATTCAAACTGTCTTTGACTCAATATTTAAATAGCGCGCAATTTTTTCAAGCGTAGCAGCATGATGACCAATCCCCAGTGCAAAATGATGGGTTGGTCCTTCGGCAAACCAATTTTTCAGGAATGTTTTAATATCAGGTTTAAAAAAGCCGCGGGTATTGGTGTTCCCCGTCGGAGGAATAGGTCCCCGGACAGATTCTCCTTCAGCAATGACGAATTTGAACTTTCCGTCGTAGGTCGAATTTATGGAAAGCATGGTTATTGGTCCCTCCTTAATTTTGAATTCGACACCTGCTCCATGTCCGGGTTTCCCGTGATATTTCTTCAGACTTCTCAGAATCGGTTTCCCGTCGGCAATCGAAATGTTGTGAGGACCGTCGTGCCCGACCAGAACAAACCCCTCGTTAAAATCAATGGGATGAAATTCTGCAAAACTGCCGCCGATACTAAGCCGGTCGAATATAAACAGCGCGATCAGGGTTTTCAGGTCCGACTCACCGCACATAGGAATATGTTTTGCAGTAAGCAACGAGTTCCCCACAATGAGGTTCGACATTACTTTTCTTATCTCACTATCCTCAGGACCATCGTAATAATAGGCCAGTCCATCCAGATTATTTGTCTTCACAAAATTTTCCAGAGCCACGCTTACTTTGGCGGCAATCCGAAGATCCTCCGAAACAAGTTTCATCGAGATCGGATCGGATACAGGATCAGGCGTATCAAAGAACTCGAGGATCTGATTTTCTGCAGCCGCAATTTCTTTTTCTGTAACCAAGTCGAAACTTTTCATCAACTGGTTGGCCTCACATTGCACAATGTGACTTCCAAAGAACGAAGTGAGCATGGTAGCGTCGGTATGCATATCAAGCATGGCATTCAAAGGATGCCCCAGGTGCCCCAGGTGAGCATTTTTCAGATCATGCAATACCTTTGCTATCCGGCAGAATTCCAGGACTTGTTGATCTACTTCCAGATCATCATCCAGGGTTCCAATGATTATCTCAGGAACTTTTTTCCCCATGCGGACTGCAACACCAGCAAATTCGGGAAGAGCACAAATATCGTCATTCACCAGTTGCATATAGGTTGATGCCTGCGAATAATCCAGTGCTTTTAACGGCTGTAGGGCCACTAAAACAATGGGGATATTGATTGTCTTGATTATGATTCCAAATGTACCGGATGTGGCATAAGTTAGCATGTCGCAAAAAATCAGATCGAGGTTTGCACCTTCAATCTTTTTTACTGCCTCATAAGCTTTAAGCGGAGAGTCAACCATGCCAAAATCAATAACCTCTATTCCCTGTTGAGGAATTTTCTGAATAAACCTTTCCTGTTTTTTCATTAATTCGTCGTACAGTCCCGGGAATTGGCCCCAGTACATATCGAATCCCACTCCAAACACTCCTATTCGAACTAACGAAGGCTGTTTGGTTCCAGCACCATTTAATTTTTCAGCTAAAATCATATTAACGTTTTATAAATTCCACATTAACGCACTAACCTCACAGAGCAAAAAAAATAAAATCAGGCCACCCCGATGGAAAGGTTCTTATATTCTATCCGGGGAATAAACCACAGAAAGAACAGAAAAGCCAAAGGATACAATGTCCCCGCATACCACCATAGTGGATTATATGAATAATTCATAATGATATAACCTATAAGCGGGTTCAATACGAGCGAAGATATAGCTCCTGCAGAACCCGACAAACCGACCACTGTTGACGTCACTTTCTTTCCAAAGACATCACTGATCGACGTAATGTAATTGGTGATCCATAAGCCATGAGCAAAAAAAGCCAACGACATCAGGGCAAGTATCACAACATAAGAATGAATAAAACCAACAGAAACAATAGGAATTGTCAACAGCGCGGCAAACCCCATAACTAACTTTCTGGCCCTGTTTACACTCGACGTCTTATTGAATACGAAATCAGAAAGCCAACCTCCGAATATATTGGCGAGTCCCAATGCCAAAAAGGGAATCCACAATATTTTCCCGATAAGATCAAGTGATAAAGAATGACATTCATTCAAATATTTCGGAATCCAGAACATATAGAAATAAAAGATCGGATCTAACACGAACCTAATTGCTACAAAAGCCCAAACTTCCCTATTTTTTAGTAAAACCGAAAACTTTACGTTTTCTTTTTTACTCTTCTCACCAATCATTCCTACTTCATCTAAAGACAACACAGGTTGGTTTTTCCGTTTGGTAAAAAATAACCAAGTCAGAAGCCAAAGGAAACCAAAGCTGCCACTAATCAAAAAGACAGCCCTCCATCCAACTACTCCAAGCAAATAAACGCATAATGGCGGAGCTATCACAGCGCCAATGGCCGAACCACCAATAGCAATCCCGTTAGCCAGGGCATGTTTATTTTTCGGCACCCATTCCATCACAGCCTTGATTGCCCCGGGGAAACAACCACCCTCGCCGACACCAAGCAAAAATCGAAAAAGTCCGAAATGAAAAACACTTGTGGAAACACTGTGGAGAAGCGTAGCGAAAGACCAAAAACCGACTGAAAAAGCAAGTCCCAACCGGCTGCCGTAACGGTCGATCAAAATACCGGCCAACGTAAACATGATTGCATAGCTAACCAGGAACCCGGCGTTAATAAAGCCATATTCAATGTCTGAAATACTCAGATCTTCCTTGATTTTCAATATTGATACCGAAAGGACCTGCCGATCAAGAAAACTAAGCGAAGTTGCCAGCAAGAGCAATCCTACAATAATCCACCAACTATATCTTGTTCTTTGAAGCATATCTTAACGCACTAAGTGATTTTCATCGCAAATATAAGCGTGATTTTTAGATTTCAAATATTTTTTTCATTATTTTGCATGTTGTTGCACTATTGTTATAAAACACATCCATTAGTGTAGCCCATTTTTAAACCAAATAAGATTAGCTATGACCAAAAGTGCAAATCCCAAATACCTGTCAATCAGCAAAGAAATCATACGCAAGATTGAATCAGGAGAGCTTCAGGCAGGCGACAAAGTTCCTTCTGAAAACGAATTAATTAAAACATACAAGATAAGCAACACAACTGCAAGGAAGAGCCTTCTGGAAATAGAACTTAACGGCTGGGCGACCCGGATAAAAGGCAAGGGAACGTTTGTGCTAAACCGGTCTGAAGACAAAGTGCTGACCCGGGTACTCGGTTCGTTTCACGCCATCAAGGAAAGCTTCAGCAATAACCTTTTAAAAGAAGGAATCACTCCCAAAAACATTATCCTGGAAAAAACAATTTTGGATAACGGAATTTCATCAAATATTAACGACCGTCATCTGATCATGGAAGGACCAGTACTAAAAATTCACCGGTTGCGTTATGGCAACGAAACTTTATTAAAAGATGAAACCAAGTACATCTCGTTGATCTGCTGCCCAAAAATAAACATGCTGGATTTGGAAGAATCGCTGATAAAAATCTACGAAGACAAATACCATCTGAAACTTGATGAAGTACAGCGAACGCTTGGAACAACCATATTAAACCCAGGAGAATCAAACAATTACTTCGACTCTGAAATTCCTCTGGCTGTATTCATTCTCGACGGAGCTGTGTACAATAACGAGGGGAAAATTGTGGAAATAGAAAAGTCGTTTTACCGGGGTGATAAATACAAATTCTCAATAAGCGCCAAACCTCAACTTTCAACCGGAAGCAATCAATCCATTCAGAACACCTTTACAGAATAGAATGACATCCAGTCATTTATACTATTAGCAAAAAAAAAAAAAAATACCGACCCACCACAATTCAATTGTGGTGAGTCGGTATCGGTTCCTACTCTTGATTTTATTTAACCGTTTGTCGAAGTTACCAGCTTCCGCCGGCACCGCCGCCGCCAAAGCTTCCGCCGCCAAAACCACCGAAGCCGCCACCGCCGCCGCCAAAGCCACCACTCCCTCCAGAGAAGCCGCCCCACGAACCACTTCCGCGATTACTGCTCAACATGCCCATGGCCAGCCAAAAAGGCAAACTGCCTCTACTGCTGTAGTGGCCTCCGCGACCACCTCTGAATATCGAAATCAACACAATGATGATCAGGATGACAAGGATAAATCCTCCGCCACCATCTTTATCCGATTTCTTCCCACTAGTCTTTTTCTGATAATCGGCAGCGGAAAATTCTCCGGAAGCCAAGCTCATCAGCACTTTGGTTCCTTCAGCCAGCCCACCGTAAATATCGTTTTCACGGAAGTGCGGAATCATGGCATAATCCACCACATTGCGGTTGGCAATTGCATCGGGAATGACAGCTTCCAAACCATAACCGACAGCCACAAATACGGCACCCTTTTCACCCTGGGTTTTCGGTTTAAAAACAATCACAATCCCGTTGTTTTTCCCCTTTTGACCAACGCCCCATTTTTCGCCGATTTTAAACGACAAATCCGAGATCTCGTAGCCATTCAGCGAAGAAAGAGTCACAATGCAGATCTGGGTCGAAGTTTGGTTATCAAACTGGACCAAATCTGATTCCAGTTGCTGCTCTTCCTGATCGGATAAAACATTGGCCAAATCGTTTACCAGTCGGGGCGGATTGGGACGTTCTGGAATGTCTTGCGCGATAACAGAAACCGTAAAAAACGCCAGGAACAATAGAAGTAGTATTCGCTTCATTTTATAAGTTTTTATCGAAGGATATTTCATCCGACAATTCGTTTACATCGTTTTTCTGATATGGAAAGTTTGCCTTCAGTTGTTCTCCGGCCATCACAATTCCTTTTGATAAGCCTTCGGTAAATTTTCCTTCTTTAAAAAATGCTAGCATCGTTTCCTTTATCTCATCCCAGAAATTGACAGGAACCACTTTATTGATTCCGGCATCGCCCAGAATGGCAAACTTACGATCGTGCAAAGCCAGATAGAACAGCACCCCGTTTCGCTGCGCTGTTTCGTGCATTTTGAGCTTTTCAAAAACGTAAGCGGCACGGTCGAGTACATCGATCTTGCAATGTCCCTCCATGTGTAACCGTATCTCGCCCGAAGTATTCATTTCGGCCTGAGCAATGGCATCTGTGAGTTGCTTTTTCTCGGCATCTGTAAAAAAATTTTCGACTGACATTTTTGTGGAATTAGTGGTAAATTAAACAAAAGAAAGCTACTGGCTGCTAGCAACTAGCGGCCAATAGCCAGTTGCTATTTTTAGAATTTAACCTGAGGTGCTTTCTCGGCTCCTTTTTCAGCTTCGAAATAAGCTTTCTTCTCAAATCCGAAAATTCCGGCGAAAATATTCTTTGGGAATGTGCGGATAAATGTGTTGTAGGTTTGTGCTGACTGGTTGAACTTCTGTCGTTCAACGGCAATGCGGTTTTCAGTACCTTCCAACTGTGCCTGCAAGTCCAAAAATCCCTGATTGGCCTTCAGTTCAGGATATTTTTCAACCACCACCATCAGGCGGCTCAGAGCTGAAGATAATCCGGATTGGGCATCCTGAAAATTCTTCAACGATTGTTCGTCCAACTTTTCAGGATTAACATTTACTGAAGTTGCTTTAGCACGGGCTTCAATAACCCGAGTCAGGGTTTCTTTTTCAAAATCGGCATAGCCTTTCACGGTGCTAACCAGATTCGGAATCAGGTCGGAACGACGCTGATAGACATTTTCGACCTGCGACCACTGAGCGGTTACCCCTTCCTGCATGGTCACCATATTATTGTATGAGCTTTTTACCGACGAATAAGCCAGTAAAAGAAGAACGGCAATAACTGCCAGAACGATCCATGTTTTTTTCATCTTATTTTCCTTTAATGTTTAATTTCAAATTTAATACTTCCTAACTAATCTATGACAAATGTAAGTTTGGCAAATGTTGCAAAACTCCTGACTTCATGCACCAAATTACCGGGGAATGTCGCAATTTTACCGTTATACCTTCTACTTCAAAAGGTGAACCACAATTCTACAACCATGAACACTGTCGAATTTAAATCAGCCATTCAGGAAGGAATTCCAGCCCGGCTTCCGGATAAAAAATCGTATGATCCTTCTGTAAACCACGCCCCAAAGCGTAAAGATATACTTTCAGATGCAGAAAAGCGACTGGCCTTGCAAAATGCGTTAAGGTATTTTGCTCCTGAACATCATGCTGAATTGGCACCGGAATTCCTGGACGAACTACGACAATATGGCCGGATTTACATGTACCGTTTCCGTCCCGACTATGAAATGAAAGCCCGGCCTCTGGAAGATTATCCGCACCAGTCGGTGCAGGCAGCTTCTGTCATGATGATGATCCAGAACAACCTGGATTACGCCGTTGCCCAACATCCGCACGAACTGGTTACCTACGGCGGAAACGGGGCTGTTTTTCAGAACTGGGCGCAGTACCTGCTGACGATGAAATACCTTTCAGAAATGACTGACGAGCAAACGCTGGTGATGTATTCAGGCCACCCGATGGGGCTTTTCCCATCGCATAAAGATGCTCCGCGCGTTGTGGTTACCAACGGAATGGTCATTCCCAATTACTCCGGAAGGGATGATTACGAACGGATGAACGCGCTTGGCGTTTCGCAATACGGGCAAATGACTGCCGGTTCGTACATGTACATCGGGCCGCAGGGAATTGTGCACGGAACGGCCATTACATTGATGAATGCCGCCCGAATGCATCAAAATAAACACCGGACAAAATTATTTGTGTCATCGGGATTGGGAGGAATGTCGGGAGCACAACCCAAAGCTGGAGTTATTGCCGGAATGATTGCTGTTGTTGCCGAAATTAACCCCAAGGCGGTGAAAGTACGGCACGAACAAGGTTGGGTGGATGAAGTTTACACCGATCTGAAATTGCTTCTCAACCGGATTGAAGAAGCGAGAAAAAACGAAGAATCGGTTTCGCTGGCCTACCAGGGCAATGTGGTCGATTTATGGGAAATGTTAGCTGAAAAAAATATCGCCGTTGATCTGGGTTCCGACCAAACCTCGCTGCACAACCCGTTTGCCGGAGGTTATTATCCGGTTGGGCTTTCGTTGGAAGAATCGAACCAGATGATGGCCGAAAACCCAATACTTTTTCAGGAAAAAGTTTACGAAAGCCTGCGACGACAAGTGAATGCCATTAATAAGCTCTCCGGAAAAGGAATGTATTTCTGGGATTATGGCAATGCGTTTTTGCTGGAAGCCAAACGCGCCAAGGCTGAAGTCATTAAAGCTGATGGGAGCTTTGTTTATCCGTCGTATGTACAGGACATCATGGGGCCGCTGTTCTTCGATTACGGATTCGGGCCTTTCCGCTGGGTTTGTTGCTCGTGCAGTCCTGATGATCTCCGAAAAACCGACGAAATTGCGCTTCAGGTGTTGAATGAAATCGCTAAAAACGCTCCTTCAGAAATACGCCATCAACTCAACGACAACATTCACTGGATTGCCGAAGCCGGAAAGAATAAGCTCGTGGTTGGTTCGCAGGCCCGCATCCTGTATGCCGATTGCGAAGGACGAATGAAAATTGCAGAAGCTTTTAATAAAGCGGTTCGCGATGGGATTATCTCTGCACCGATTGTGCTCGGACGCGATCATCACGATGTTTCGGGGACTGACTCGCCTTTCCGTGAAACCTCCAACATTTACGACGGATCAGCTTTTACCGCCGACATGGCCGTCCAGAATGTGATTGGTGATTCGTTCCGCGGGGCGACCTGGGTGTCGATTCACAACGGTGGTGGCGTTGGCTGGGGCGAAGTCATTAACGGCGGATTTGGAATGACTTTGGACGGATCGGAAGATGCGGATCGTCGACTAAAACAAATGCTTCACTGGGATGTGAACAACGGCATCGCCCGTCGCAGTTGGGCCAGAAACGAACCGGCACTGTTTGCCATTAAACGAGCCATGCAGGAAAATCCAAATCTGAAGGTGACTTTGCCAAATTTTGCAGATGA
>CAZAVU010000015.1:0-67441 GCA_964488805.1 uncultured Odoribacter sp.
TTGATTGTGGCATTGACGGGCATCAAACTTCCGGCAAGCATTATTGGCATGTTGTTACTGACATTGCTGTTGAAGCTTGGCTGGGTAAAAGTAGCCTGGGTGAAAGGCATTTCCGACTTTCTGGTAAAAAACCTGCCGCTGTTTTTTGTTCCTCCCGGCGTGGCTATTATGCTTTATCTGGACTTGATTGAGGCCAATTTCTGGTCGATTATGGTGTCGGCTTTCGGAAGTACCATCATCGTACTGGCACTCACAGGCTGGACACACCAGCTGCTTCGAAAAAGCAAACTTCTCAATAGCAAACGGTCTGCTCAGGACAATTAAAAATCAGGAAGATGAAGAGTTTTTTCGAAAGCGAGGCATTTATCGTTGCATTCATATTTCTGGCTTACTATGTTGGCCGGCAAATTCAGAAACGGACAAAGCTTATTCTGCTTAATCCTATCCTGATCGCGGTGGCCATTATCATCGTGTTTCTATCTGCTTTCAAAATTGATTACAAGGCCTTTCACGAAGGCAGCAAACTCATCGAATTTTTCCTGAAACCGGCGGTGGTCGCGCTGGGTGTTCCGTTGTATCAGCAACTCGAAAAGATTAAAAAACAGGCCATCCCCATTTTGGTATCGCAACTGGTGGGCTGTGTGGTTGGCATTGTTTCGGTGGTGCTGATTGCCAAAGCGATGGGCGCTTCCAAAGAAATTATTTATTCGCTGGCGCCCAAATCGGTTACCACACCCATTGCCATCGAAGTTTCGAAAACCATTGGTGGAATTCCGCCACTGACTGCTTCTGTGGTGATCGTGGTGGGTATTTTTGGCGCTATTTTCGGATATACCATCATGAAATGGACGCGGGTGAAAAGTCCGGTGGCACAAGGCTTGTCGATGGGAACGGCTGCGCATGCGGTTGGCACATCGCGATCAATGGAAATCAGCCCCACGTTTGGCGCCATGTCGAGCATCGGTTTGATTGTGAACGGGATTTTCACCGCCATTCTTACACCTTACATATTGCAGCTGATTAATCACTGGATTCCGTTGTAATAATTTGACCATCTTCCAATCCTGAAGCGCTACAATGGCGGGAGTTTGACGATGATCAATGAGGTAAGCTGAACCAGAATGGTTCATTCATTCAACTGACAAGAGACCATAAAAATCGGAGATGATCAATTCGAGTTTCACAAAAACCATCCTCCCAAACCAATAAACAAAAATTGCTATATTTACCCTTCATCAGTAATACGTAGATCAGACAAAAATGAAATACAAAATTTCTGTTCTAATCATTGACAGTGACCCAATTTCTCTTTCGAACACGACCCAGTTGCTTCAGGCAAATAAAAAAGTCTCGGATATTGAAATCACTTCAAATTGCATTCAAGCATTACTGAAGCTTATTGATTTCACGCCTGATGTTGTACTGCTGGAATATCCGGCACCAGGTGAAATGGGTGACACCCTGATCAGGCTTTTAAAAACCAGATTTACTGAAACAACTCTTGTTTTTATTTCTGAAACTAAAGATTATGCCATCGATGCTATTCGTCAAAGGATCTTTAACTATTTATTAAAACCGCTTCAAAAAGCAGAACTTTATCAGCTCATTCAAAAGATTCAGTCGATCAAACAAGAAAACAAATTATCGAAAATCAAACAAATCATCGAAGAAGCTCGTCCTGAATTAAAGTTTAGCATCCAGAGTTCAAGAGATCACATCATTATCGACCCTGAAGATATCCTGTATTGTAAATCCGAGGGTGCATACAGCGAAATTTTTTTTACCAACGAAAGATGTGAGCTCTGTTATCTTTCGCTTAACAAATTCGAAGAAATATTCAGCCGCTTCAAATTTATACGCATCAGCCGGGCTTTTCTGATAAACACGAAATACATCCGACGAGTAAACCGGAATACCAACACGGTTGTTTTATTCGCGAATGGGAAAGAATATGAGACATGTTCTTCGAAAGGTATGACCAAACTATTGTGTAATTTAGAACTCGAATTATAGACACATCGGAAGTTACAAGCCCAACCAAGCAGGAAATAACATTGAAAAAAGAATCCATGAATCAAAAACCGATTACCGCCATAATCATTGATGATGATCCTAAAGCAATCATTTTGCTTGAAGCATACCTGCGATATTTCCCAGAAATAGATGTTGTAGCCAAAGAAACACTGGCTGAAAAAGGACTGGAACAAGTAAAGGAAATTTTGCCGGAAATTGTCTTCCTCGACGTTGACATGCCCGACATAAACGGACTGCAAGTTGCCAGCACAATTCATTCGGAATTACCTTATTGTGAAATTGTTTTCACCACAGCCTACCAGGCTTACGCCTTCGATGCCCTTTCTTTTGAACCACTCGATTTTCTGACCAAACCTTTTACCATCGACGATCTTGTGTTAGTCATTCAGAAATACAAACAAAAGGCAGAATCAAAAAAGCAGGAATTAACTATCGGAAATTACATCAATTCGCGCGAAAAATCTTCCACGATAAAACTTCCTACCGCTCGCGGAGTTTTTGTTGCTGAAATAAATAACATTGTTTTGATCAAATCAAATGGATACAGTTCTCTCGTTAATTTATTGGATGGTTCTGTCGAGAAAGTAACAGAAAACCTGAACGTCACCATAAAACTCTTGAATTCTCCATTATTCTTTCGGATAAACCGATCAACATTCATCAACATGAATTACCTGCAACGGATCGATAAAAAACTTCAGAAATGTATTCTTAAAGTTAACCAAACGATTATTGAAGAGCCCATGACAAGACATCAAATCCTGTATTTTGAAAAGCTCGATGCCATGTCATTTCTTCAAGACAGGAATTAAAGAAGAACCATCCACTTCCATATCAGGTTCAAACAAGCAATTCTGCAAAAAAAATCACCGTCCAATAAATTGTTCCTATTGCGGGTTCCCATTCATTTTTTATTTTTGCAGACCAGACCAGACCAGTATAATACAAACCATCGGATATGAAAAATAACTTATTGATCTTCTTCTTGCTTACTCTACCGTTTTTGGCTGTTTCCCAGAACAAATTTCAGTTCCAGAACTCCAATTTATCGGTTGAAGAACGCGTTGAAAGCCTTCTTTCGGAAATGACCGTGGAAGAAAAAATGGCACAGATGCTTTATACATCTCCCGCCATTCCTCGGTTAGGAATCCCTGAATACAATTGGTGGAACGAATGTTTGCATGGGGTGGCACGCGCCGGATATGCAACCGTTTTCCCTCAGTCGATTACCATTGCCGCATCGTGGGACAACGACCTGATTCACGAGGTTGCTTCGGTTATTTCCGACGAAGCCCGTGCCAAACATCACGAGTTTGAACGTCGCGGCTTACGCAAAATTTACCAGGGACTGACTTTTTGGTCGCCCAACATCAACATTTTCCGCGACCCACGCTGGGGCCGTGGCCATGAAACCTATGGCGAAGACCCCTACCTCACCGGACAACTGGGCACCCAATTCGTGAAAGGGTTGCAGGGCGACGATCCCAATTACCTGAAAGTGGTTGCCACCGCCAAACATTTTGCCGTTCATTCAGGGCCCGAACCATCACGACATGTGTTTGATGCCCGTGTCAGCGAACGCGACCTGCGCGAAACCTATCTGCCAGCTTTCCGCGAACTTGTTATCGACGGTGGCGTTTACTCGGTAATGGGCGCCTACAACCGTTTTCGGGGAGAAGCCTGTTGTGCCAGCCCGATTTTATCCGGAATCCTGCGCGACGAATGGAATTTCAACGGGTACATCGTGAGCGACTGCTGGGCTATTTCTGACATCTGGCAATACCACAAAATTGCAAAAGACGCCGCTGAAGCTGCTGCAATGGCTGTAAAAACCGGCACCGACCTCGAATGTGGCGTGAGCTACAAAGCTTTGCCCGAGGCCTTGAAACGCGGACTAATCACCGAAAAAGACCTTGATGTTTGCGTTGGACGTTTGATGACTGCCCGCATGAAACTGGGCATGTTCGATCCCATCGAAAAAGTAAAATATGCACAGATACCTTTCTCGGTAAACGACAATCCGGCACACGACCATCTGGCCCGTGTGGCAGCTCAAAAAAGTATCGTTCTGCTGAAAAATGCAAACAACGTCCTTCCTCTGAAGAAAAACATTTCCAAAATAGCCGTCATTGGACCAAATGCCGACGAAGTAGAATCGCTTTGGGGCAATTACAACGGCATTCCATCGCATCCGGTTACCGTTCTTCAGGGAATAAAAAACAAGATTGAACCGCAGGCTGAAGTGCTTTATGCACAAGGCTGTGAACTGGCCGGAGGCATCTCTAAACTGACCGCAATTCCGTCCATTTATCTTGAAACAGAAGATGGTAAACAAGGCGCTTATGGCGAATATTTTGCCAACAACAAACTGGAAGGTGAGCCATTATTCACCCGCATCGACGACAACATTGATTTCTACTGGGAAGCCGGATCGCCAGATCCACGTATGCCGGTCGACAATTTCAGCGTTAGATGGACAACCTACCTGAAAGTGCCGCAAACCGGAGATTATGAAATTGGCATCTGGAGTATGCCAAATTTCAAAATTTTCTGTGACGGGAAAGAAATTATGGGTGGCGACAACGAACACAGCGCTTTCCACGAATCGAAAAAACTGACACTTGAAGCCAGCAAAAAATACAAGCTTCAGTTCGACTATAAAAATTATCATGGCGATGGAACAGCCTCTTTGCTTTGGGCAACACCAAAACCTAACATGCTTGCCGAAGCTGTTGAAACAGCTAAAAAATCGGATGCAGTGGTCTTGGTTCTTGGTTTAAATCAACGGCTGGAAGGCGAAGAAATGCCTATCCAGGTCGACGGTTTTAAAGGTGGTGACCGCACTCACCTGAATCTTCCCAAAACGCAGGAAAACCTGATGGAAGCGCTCAAAGCAACCGGGAAACCTATCGTTCTGGTTCTTTTAAATGGCAGCGCCCTTTCCGTAAATTATGCTGCTGAAAATATGAATGCCATCCTTTCGGCAGGTTATCCGGGGCAACAAGGCGGAACAGCGGTTGCCAATGTTCTGTTTGGCGATTACAACCCGGCAGGCCGCTTACCGGTTACTTATTACAAATCGGTTGACCAGTTGCCGCCGTTTGAAGACTACAACATGGAAGGCCGCACCTACCGCTACTTCCACAAAGATCCGCTCTATCCGTTTGGGTTTGGCCTGAGTTATACCACTTTCAACTATTCTGATCTGGAACTACCGAAAGAAGTAAAAATGGGCGAAAACATTAACCTTTCAATAAAAGTTACCAATACTGGCGAACGTGATGGCGACGAAGTGGTTCAGTTGTATGTAACCGACGAAAAAGCATCAACGCCGCGTCCAATCCGTCAACTGGAAGGTTTCAGACGCATCTCGCTGAAAAAAGGCGAATCGCAGGTTGTTTCGTTCAGTTTGGAACCACGGCAACTGTCGATGATCAATAATAAAGATAAACAGGTAGTTGAACCAGGATTTTTCACCATCGTTGTTGGTGGAAAACAACCCGGATTTACGGGAATGGCCGATGCTTCGACTACAGGAACTATATCAGGAAGGATAAAAATATCAGGAAAAACTCTTGAGATTAAATAGTTGGTTTAGGAATTGTTTGTGTGCATCCCCTTCGAATAATCTTTTCGAAGGGGATTTTTTTCTGAAGATATTCCAAGAAATCTCCCCATTGGGAACGCAACAAACACCGCTCTTGTAGGCAAAAAATAAGTTCAGGCTTTCCTAATCAAACCTCATCTTTTTCTGGGTTTTGCCGGCCCACAGGCTCATTCTATTTTTAACGGCTTATCAACTTTGGTTTCCAGCAGAGCGTAGTCAATCACTTCCTGAATGGTGGTAACATGATGGAATTTCAGCCCTTTAATATAGGCTTCCTTAATGTCTTCCAGATCTTTCCGGTTAGCTTCCGACAGCATGATTTCCTTGATTCCTGCACGTTTGGCAGCCAGGATTTTTTCCTTAATTCCGCCAACAGGCAGAACTTTTCCCCGAAGAGTAATTTCTCCGGTCATCGCCAGGTTTTTTCGCACTTTCCTTTGGGTAAATGCTGAAGCAATTGAAGTAACCATAGTTATCCCTGCCGACGGCCCATCTTTGGGAATAGCTCCTTCAGGAACGTGAACATGAACGTTGTAACGGTCAAAAACCTCTGGATTAATTCCAAGCTGTTCGGCATGTGAACGCAGATACTCCAATGCCAGCATGGCCGATTCTTTCATTACATCGCCCAGATTTCCGGTTAAAGTCAGGCCGCCTTTTCCTTTGCTTAAACTGGTTTCCACATAAAGGATCTCTCCACCAACAGCAGTCCAGGCCAGACCTGTAACAACGCCGGCAAACTCGTTCCCCTGGTAAATTTCACGGGTATATTGTACCACACCCAGGTATTCACGAATGTCTTCCCTGGTTAAATTGGCATTGAATTGCTCTCCGAAAGCAATCTTTTTTGCGATCCTCCGGGCAATTTTGGCTATCTTTTTATCCAGCTCGCGGACACCTGATTCCCGTGTGTAATTTTCGATAATATGCTGAATAACTTCCTTCGGGAAAGTCACGCTTTTCACATCAACACCATGTGCCTCAAACTGTTTGGGAATCAAATGCCGTTTGGCGATTTCAATTTTTTCTTCCACCAGATAACCACTCACCTCAATCAGTTCAAGCCGGTCGCGCAAGGCCGGTGCAATGGTATTGAGGGTATTGGCTGTGGCAATGAACATGACTCTTGATAAATCGTACTCCATTTCCACGTAATTATCATGGAATTCAAAATTTTGCTCCGGATCAAGCACTTCAAGCAGTGCAGAAGCCGGATCGCCATGAAAGTCACTTGACACCTTGTCGATCTCATCGAGAATAAAAACCGGATTCGACGATTTGGCTTTTTTGATATTTTGCAAAATACGGCCAGGCATGGCTCCGATATAAGTTTTCCGGTGTCCCCGAATCTCGGACTCATCGTGCAAACCACCCAAACTCATCCGGATATAGTTGCGTCCCAGCGCTTTGGCGATCGACCGTCCCAATGAAGTTTTCCCAACTCCGGGAGGACCATACAGACAAAGAATCGGCGCTTTCATGTCGTTTTTCAGCTTCAAGACAGCCAGGTGCTCCAGAATCCGTTCCTTGACTTTTTCGAGTCCGTAATGATCTTCATCAAGTACTTTGGAGGCCCACTTCAGGTCAAAATTGTCTTCGGTATATTCATTCCACGGGAGATCGAGCAAGGTCTGGCAGTAGGCAAACTGCACCGAATATTCGCCTGCAGCCGGATTCAAACGCGACAATTTGTGAACCTCTTTCTCGAAGTGCTTCGCCGCCTCTTCCGACCATTTTTTATTCTTGGCCCTTTCCCTGAATTCCTGAATTTCCTGCTCAGCCGGGTTGCCACCCAATTCATCCTGAATGGTTTTTATTTGCTGATTAAGCAAATATTCGCGTTGCTGCTGATCGAGTTCTGCCTTTACTTTGGTTTGAATATCGCGTTTCAGCTCAGCCATCTGGACTTCACGAACCAGATAACTTATCGCCTGAATGCCACGTTCTTTAATGTCACTTATTCCAAGCAGCACCTGTTTCTCATCAACTTTCAGATCGGTATTCGAGCATACGAAATTGATCAGGAATGTGGAATTCTCAATGTTTTTAACGGCAAACGAAGCTTCGGGAGATATATGCGATGAAAATTGGGCAATCTTAATCGACAAATCCTTCAACGATCCCACAACTGCCGAAAACTCGACCGAATCGTCCTGGGGTTTGTTGTCGTTCAACGGATTGATCCGTGCCATAAAATATGGAAATTCCTGGGTGTATTCAACAACTTCGAAACGCTTTTTCCCCTGGATAATAACAGAAGTGCTGCCATCGGGCATTTCCAGGATTTTCAGGATCTGTGCAATGGTACCAACCTGATACAAATCATCCTGTACCGGGTCGTCAATACTCCCGTCCTTTTGAGCCACGGTTCCCAGCAACCGATTTCCGCGATAAACTTCCTGGACAAGCTGCAATGATTTTTGCCTGCCGACAGTTATGGGCATCACAACTCCGGGAAACATCACCGTATTTCTTAAAGGCAGTATTGGCAAAATGTCAGGAACATCACTCGTGGTTAATTCCGAATCATCTTCATCTGCCAGAATCGGAATAAATTCAGCTTCTTCGTCTATCAAGCTACCAATCAATATATTTTGCATAACAAATTCTTTTCTGGATCTATAATAATACACCAAACACACCTGACATCATGACCGATTCAGGCCGGCAACCAACGTCGGCCTTAACTTTTGCAATAGCCATGCCAAAGGGAGAGGCTATAGTGCCAGGCAACACGTCCACACAAATTGGACATTTAAGAAATCGCTTGGTTGGCCAATGTCTCGGGTACGAACAATCAGGCAGATCAGGAATTGCATTAAACTAAAAAAGCCCCGCTAATGCAGAGCTTTTTCAATATTATCATTAAAACAGAACTATTTCTTTCTGTTATCCATGTGTTTTTGGTATCTGCTCATGAACTTATCAACGCGTCCTGCCGTGTCAACAAGCTTCATTTTGCCAGTATAGAAAGGGTGCGATGAACTTGAAATTTCAAGTTTCACAACCGGGTACTCAACTCCGTCAACCACTTCTGTTTCTTTAGTGTTAACAGTCGATTTGGTAATAAAAACATGACCGTTTGACATATCTTTGAATGCAACAGTACGATAATTTGCTGGATGTATCCCTTTTTTCATTTTTCAATCTCTTTTCTTTTGTTTTTAACGGCTTGCAAAGTTACATATAGGAATGTAATTTCCAAATATTTCTGTTTTTTAATTCGGCATTTTTTCAAATTATTCTTCGGCATGAATAATTGGAGCCCGTTTGAATGGTTTTGTACGGTCGAAAAGATACCGCATCGTATAGTGCGTTTTGGTATGAACGCCCCCAACCGACTTGTAAAGCGCAACGATCTTGGGGTTAAAATCACCAGCCCACGACAGTTCAACTTCCTTATACTGAGGCTTGTGTTTCATCAATTTATCCTGATGCCAGAATATAGCCGATTCAATTCCTGATTTTTGGTATTTCGGAGTCACCCCCATAATCAGGATGCGGGTCCTGGTCATTACCTTTTTACGTTTGTAATAAAGCAACTTCAGTATATTGACCAGATTCAGCTTACCATTCAGCTTTTTCAGGATTTGATTAATATCAGGAATCATGACAAACAAGGCAATGGGAGTTCCATCGTGATAGGCAAACCACACCATTTCCGGATCGAGAATGGCCTTCGAAGACTTGATGAAATCGCGAATATCGTCCTTGTCAAGCGGTTGAAAATGTTCATGAAAACGCCAGGCCTCATCGTAGATGTAGCAGAAGTCATCAATAAATTTCTCAGCCTTGTCAAACGAGAAATGCTCGAACGAATAACCAGGTTTCTGGGCTACCCAACCGGCAATTTTCCAGAAGCGTTCCGGAAAAGGTTTCGTATAGTCGAGGTGATAGCTGAATTGTTGGAAATAAACTTCGAAACCATATTGCCTGAACAAATCGACGTAATAAGGTGGATTATACGGCATTCCGAACCCCTGGTGCATATATCCGTCAGCCAGAAGCCCCCAGTTCATATAGTTTTCACCAAAATTCACCGGACCATCCATAGCCTCCATTCCCCGCTCGCGAAGCCAGTCACGGGCCGCATCGAACAACATCCGGGCTGCTTCAAAATCATTGACACACTCAAAAAAACCACAACCTCCGGTAGGTTGCTCAAACGTAAAAGCTTTCTTCCGGTTCAGGAATGCGCCAATACGACCGAGTAACTTCCCGTTATCATCGGTCAAAACCCAACGAATAGCCTCTCCCGATTTAAACGATGGATTTTTTGCTGGGGTAAAAACATCCTCAATCATGCCGTGCAGCGGGCACGACCAATTGGGATCATCTTTGTAAATCAGGTGTGGAACCCGATGAAAAAGCTCCCGGGTTTGTTTATCAGCAACTTCTATGATTTTCATAGCGAAATATTTTAAGTGCCCAAATTACGATATTTTTAAAATTTTAACTAAGCAAAATGTCTTATATGATTTTCTTTATTCCATAACTGGAAGACGTTCAAATGGCCGGGTCGTGTCAAACAAATACCTCATCGTTTCATGTGTCTTGGCATATTTACCCCCGACCGAATTAAAAAGGGCAATCATTTTAGGATTAAAATCGCCCACCCAACTCAATTCCATCTCATTAAACCAGTTCTTCCGTAACAAAACCTGGCGGATCTGCCAGAAAATACCCGACTCAATTCCTGAACGCTGGAACCTGGGAACAACGCCCATAACCAGCACTCGGGTGCGGGTCATCACTCTTCGTTTCTTCAGCCAGAGAAGTTTCAGGATATTAATAAAGTTCAGTCTCCCGTTTTTCAGATGCTTTAAAATCTGGTTCAGGTCCGGTATCATCATAAAAAAGGCAATGGGCTCGTCCTTGTAGTAAACATACCAGATAAAATCTTCTTCCAAAACGATACGGGCATCACGAATCAAAGCCTTCAGTTCTTTGCGTTCAATCGACTTAAAGTTGCCATGGTTTCCCCAGGCCTGCTGATAAATCGTAATAAAATCTTCGATACAACGATCCTGTTCCTTAAACGAAAAGGTTTGATAACGGAAGTCTTTCTTTTTGGCCACCCATGCAGCAATTTCCCAGAAACGCTGCGGAAGATCGGCGCGGGTTATATCGAGATGGTAGCTAAACTGCTGATAATACGTTTTAAAACCATATTTTTCGAAAAGCTGTTTGTAATAAGGCAGATGATACGGCATTCCAAAGCCTTGTTGTTGGTATCCATCGACCAGTAATCCCCAGTTGAAAAAATTCTCACCAAAATTTACAGGGCCGTCCATTGCTGTGAACCCTTCGCTTTTCAGCCAGTCACGGGCCGTGTCGAACAAAAGGATTGCGGCCTCATGATTATTGAAACATTCAAAAAAGCCAACATTCCCGGCAGGTTCTTTTCCTTCCTCCAGCTTGCTACGGTCATAAAAAGCAGCAATGCGACCTACAATCTGATTATGGTTTTTTACCAGCCACCGTCGGGCATCACCGTGTATGAAACCTGCGTTTTTACTTGGGTCAAAAATATCTTCAATCATCATACGCAACGGAGGAACCCAGTTCTTATCTTTCTTGTATATGCGGATCGGAAGTTCGTGGAATGCTGCAATGGTCTTTTTATCAGCAACCTGAATAATTTCCATAGAATATTTCTGCTTTTTTATTTTTTCCCAGCCGAAAGTAGCATTAAAATGGCAAAAACAAAAACAGGGACCGAAGTCCCTGTGAATATGATAGATTAAGGTAATTTTTGAAATTAATCGCGACTGGCGAATTTTGAAAGCAAGCGAAGCATTTCCATATACAACCAGATCAGGGTAACCATCAGGCCAAAAGCGCCATACCACTCCATGTACTTAGGAGCGTAAGCTGCTGCACCTTGTTCAATCATATCGAAATCGAGAATCAGGTTAAGAGCAGCAATAGCCACCACAAACAGGCTGAAGCCGATTCCAATCATACCGTTTCCGTACATAAAACCCAGGTTTACACCGAATAATCCAACGATAAAGCTGATCAGATAAACCAACGCGATACCACCGGTAGCGGCAAAAATAATAGTCTTGAACTTATCGGTAGCACGGATTGTGCCTGAACGGTACAACAGCAACATGATGAAGAACACGCCAAATGTAAGCGAAACGGCACGCATCACCAGACCTGGATACATGGCTTCGAACATGGCCGAAATTGCTCCCAGAAACAACCCTTCAAAAACAGCATAAATCGGGGCTGTCATAGCAGCACGCCTTGGGCTGAATGTGGTGATCAGTGCGGTAATCAAACCTCCGATTGCACCCACCATCGACCAAACCATCACGCCTTGAGGCAAGACACCCGGAGTAGCCGGATCGATTGCAGCAAAAAATTTACGCCAGGTAAACGTGGCAGCAAAAATAACAATCAGCAGCATTAACCCGGTTTTGTTCATCGTTCCGTTCACGGTCATCACTCCGTCGTCGGTACCGGCAACCGACCTGTTAAAAATGTTCTTCCCAAATACAGGATTCGATGATTTTGTAAGTTCCATTGTTTAAAGTTTAAATTTCGATTCTATTGCATAAAAATCGTACCAAAAATAGTCAGGCTTTTTCAAATCCAGCTAAATGTTAAGCATTCTTAACAATTGTTTCTTGTACATATTCGCTTTTAAGTTCGGTCAATATCATATCCGCAAGTGTACTGCAATCATCTGAATCAAGCGCTTTCAAACTTTCGGCAAAAACAATAGCCGTCTCGTTCATGCTTTTGCTTTTCATTCCTAACAGCACATACGACCGGTAGAAAACCTGCTTCAGGTTCGGGTCTTTGGCCAAAGGTGACAAAACGTCAAAAAACGGTTCAAAAAGTTCGTCAAGTTCCTGCTTCTCTGAAATCGCGAGCCGTCCCATCAGGTGTAGCCCGGCATAGCGAACCAGATGTTTCTTTCCCCGGCACCATTCCAACGCTTTCACAAAAGCGAATTTCGTTCTAACCCACAGGTAAGTATTCAGTGTTTCGGCAATCTCGGTCGTTTCCAGGCTTTTTGTCCAGTAATCCATTTGTTCTTCGGTTACTTCGGAGGGAACATCGAGCATGGCCGCCAAAATCATGGTTTCGCGCCACTGTTTGTTCCAGAGCTTCAGGGCCAGCAAATGATTGGGCTCATGTTGCCTGGCAATGTCGCGCAACGAAATAATGGAAGCGCCCCAGTTAACTTTGTAATTAAGTCCATGTTGTTTCATCAGATCAACCGTTTCGCCGTTTTTCGACAGCCGGATTCGGTTTAGTATCTGACGGAATTCCTGTTCACGTATCGGATCATCAATAATAAAGTCCATATTTTACAAGGCAAAAGTTAAACGTAGGAAGCCAAAAAGGGAAGTGAAGCAACAAATTCCTTCCCGGAAATCAACTCCTAATAGATTAAAAACTCAACGACAATAAACACGACCGACAAAAATAATGAATTAAGCAAATGCTGCTTCACGTTCAAATAAGCCGACACCCCTACCCCACAGACTTTGCGCACAAAAAACATCAGGAACAACTTTTCGAAAATATAGGCACAAACCGTTCCGTAAGCCACGCCTGCAAGCCCCCAGAACTGCACAAAGCAAAGACTAAGAAAGACATTCAGCGCGATCTCCAGCATCGAGGCCCACATGATGGCCCGGGTTTTCTGAAGGCCAATCAGGATGGTTTGCGGAAACAAAAGCCTGCTCACAATCAGCAACAAATAAATATTAAATATGGTGGCGCTGCCGGCAAAATCCACATTAAAAATCACCGGGAACGCCCAGTGCGATACGAGCATCAAAATCCCGGACAACGGGAATAGCCATGCGCAAAGCTTTTGCGCATTCAGCCTGATTGTTTCCAGATTTGCTTTCAACGCCGACCGATCAGCAAAACCGGGCAACATCGACGCACTGAACGCATTGGCTAACAGCATTGCCAAAGGAAATTCGCGGGCTCCAAATCGAAAAACGGCAAAGGTGGCATCGTCGAAGTATGAGGTGACAATAAAACCATCGATATACTGCCCCGAGCCACTTAAAAACAGCGAAAAAACCAACGGTGACGCACTTTTCAGGTGCTTCAGAATAAAATCCGAATCAAATGCCGGATTGGAATGACGAAACAATAAAACCAGCAGCCAAACCAGCCGAAAAACAGAACTTATCACCAAACCCGCAATGCAATATTCAATACCGAAACCCCAAAACGAAGGAAGCACAATGAGGAAAAGCATCAGGGCAAACGAAACAATTCCGTAAATCAGCATCATGCGGCCCTGTTTTTTTATCAGGTAAATGTACTCAACCAGGCTCGCCGGCGACGATACCAGCAAATAAACCAACAAATATTTCAGAAAAGGGATG
The DNA here is from genome assembly GCA_964488805.1 of uncultured Odoribacter sp. Lineage (GTDB taxonomy): Bacteria > Bacteroidota > Bacteroidia > Bacteroidales > Prolixibacteraceae > Aquipluma. Next base: position 14,011 of record CAZAVU010000015.1, read on the forward strand.
GAAGCGCCTTTCAGCAAATATCCTGAAACGGATTGGTCAAAGACAACGATAAACAATGCCGCCAACCCCGACAAAAGTGCCAGCAAATAAAATACATTGAACAGGGCCGGCGATTTTTTAGTCCCGGGACCAACTTCTGCCAGGGGTAAAAAACCCTGAATAAGACCATTCAACCAAAAAAAACTAACCGCACCAGCTATAAACATAAAAGTCTCATACTGCCCGATTTCAGCAGTTGACAAGGCCGATTTGGTAAAAAACACCCCAATCAGCACCAGGGTCGAAAAGCGGATGAGCTGAAAAATTTGCAGGGCAGAAATCTGATTAATCTTTACGTTCACAGGTATTTTAACAAAGAAGTTGCTCAAAACTACGAAAAAGCAGAATAATCACAACATTCAGATGTAACAAACCAGGGCAGACGCATTTTGATTTGAATGTTTAGGAAATCCTTCGAAGTTATTGTTCTTTGCCCCAACGGGGCAACCTCTGAATAACCCCGGGTGTAGAGGATCGAAAACCGGGGAATAAGATACATGACAAGTCCGTCCGTGTGAAAAAGATAAACAAATAGTTTCCCTTTTTTCGGACGGAATAGCCACCAGGCAAGCATCTTCGAAAAATCATTCTACATCAAACAGTTGAACCCACTACCGGGGTTCTCGTTCCTGATACTTTCGCTTTCCCCCGGTTCGGTTACCCTTCACCGGGGGTTATTCAAAGTTAACGCCTCCGGCGTTGCGGGTCATCACTTTTTCAGGGGTTCACGATATTTTAAAGGAGTTTCTCTTAACTCTACTACAATGAAAACTTTATTGAAAAATCTTTAAATGCGTTTGCCCTGCGTAATGAACAGGCGCTTTTGCACACTAATCGGTACATCAAAAATGCAGTTAAACTACTTTGAATGAAATACCAAATTTGTAGAACGACACAAAAAAAATTTATACAGATGAAACAAATCAGCATTCTTATTGGCCTTCCATTTCTGCTACTGGCCATTACCTCCTGCAATCCCAATGGAAAAAGCAAAACCATGCAACCGGACGCACTGGCTACCCATATCGACACCACAACCCGGCCTGGGAACGACTTCTTCCAGTATGCCAACGGGAAATGGCTTGCCCAAAACCCGGTTCCGGCATCCGAAGCAAGTAACGGCATTTTCCAAACCATTCAGGATACGATCAATGCACAAATTCTGAAAATCTGTCAGTCAAGCGCCCAAACCTCTTCCGAGAAAGGAAGCAACAAACAAAAGATCGGCGACTTTTATTTCTCCGGAATGGACAGCGTCAACCTGAACAAAGCGGGAATCACGTCTATTCAGCAATACCTCGACCAGATCGATGCCATAAAAAACCTGGATCAACTGGCAACTACGGCGGCTTTTATTCACCGCAGCTCGGGTTCTCCGCTGTTCAATTTCGGGGTTTGGCAGGACAGTAAAATCAGCAGTAAAAATGCAGTCAACATCGAACAGGGAGGGCTCAGCCTCCCCGACCGCTCGTATTATTTCGACACCGACGACCGCACCGTGCAAATCCGCAAGAAATTTTTGCAGCACCTCGAAAACATGTTTAAAATACTGAACTACGACCAGACGAAAGCAAAAGCGGCTGCCTCAAACCTCATGCAGATCGAAACTGCGCTGGCCAAAACCTCACGGAAAAAGGAAGACACCCGCGATCCGCTGAAAAATTACACCAAGCTCTCGTTCAAACAACTCACGGGAATGACACCAAATTTCAACTGGCAGGTTTTCACCCGGGAAACCGGTCTTCAAAACGTCGACTCGGTCATCGTTGGTCAGCCCGAATTCCTCACAGCCGTAAACGCCAACCTGAAAAAGTTCCCGATAGAAAACTGGAAAGACTACCTGAAATATCATTTTATCAGCGGTGTGTCCTCCTACCTCGACGACAAAACTTACCTGGAAGTATTTGGTTTTTATGCACAGACCATGCGTGGCGTAAAACAGCCCAAGCCGCGGTGGAAACGGGTTGTCGGACAAACAGATGGGTACCTCGGTGAACTGATCGGTCAGGTTTATGTTTCGGAATATTTACCCGCCGGAACCAAAGAAAAACTGGCTGAAATTGGCAATGCGGTAAAAACTGTCTATGCCGAACGGATCAGTAATTTGGACTGGATGAGCGAAGCCACCAAAGAAAAGGCTTTGAAAAAACTGGGAACCATGATCATGAAAGTGGGTTATCCCGACAAATGGAAAGACCTGAGCAGCCTGGAAATCAACCGAAATTCGTATGTTCAAAACGCCATCAACGCCAACCACTGGCACTTTAATTACATGATTTCGAAATTCGGGAAGCCGGTCGACCGCACCGAATGGCAAATGCAGCCGCAAAATTACAACGCCTACTACAATCCGTCGAACAACGAAATCGTGGTTCCGGCCTGCAACATCATCGTTCCCGGCTACGAGCGAAAAATGGCCGACGACGCAATCCTGTATGCCATCATTGGCGGATCGACTTTCGGGCACGAAATGACTCATGGCTTCGACGACATGGGAAGTAAATTTGACGCCAACGGCAACCTGAAAAACTGGTGGACCAAAGAAGACAGCACGAAGTTCTATGCCAAAACCGAAATGATTGTCAAGCAATTCAATCAATACAATCCGGTCGACAGCCTGCACATCAACGGAGAACTGACCCAGGGCGAAAACATTGCCGATTTGGGTGGAATCGTCATGGGCTACCAGGCTTTTCAAAAAACAAAGCAATATCAAAACAAGGAGCTAATTGCCAATCTAACTCCCGACCAACGGTTCTTCCTTGGCTTTGCCCTGGCCTGGATGGTCAATCAGCGCCCCGAGGCTATAGCCAACCAGGTAAAGAGCGACGAGCACTCGCCGGCCAAATACCGCGTGATTGGCACTCTTTCGAATATGCCCGAGTTCTACAAAGCCTTTGGAGTGAAAGAAGGCGACCAGATGTGGCGCCCCGACAGCCTGATTGTGCGGATCTGGTAAAACAGGGTTCCTCAATATAAACGCCCCCTCATTTGAATGGCTTTCGAATGAGGGGGTATTTGTTTAACTACGCAGCCAGGATGTATTTTCACCATCAGCGTCGTGAGGTTAGCGATTAATTCAACGTTCTGAATTCATTGGGTGAAACCCCAGTATTTTTCTTAAACATCCGGGTAAAATGCTGAGGATGCTTAAAGCCTAACTCATACGCAATCTCGCTGATTGACTTGCCTGGTTCACAAATCTTCTCTTTGGCAACTTCAATCATTTTTAACTGAATATGTTCCTGAGCTGATTTGCCCGTTTCTTTTTTCAAAAGGTCGCCTAAATAATTCGGCGACAGAAACAGCTTCTCGGCGCAATAACGAACCGACGGCAACCCGGCGTCAATTGGCATTTCTGATGCAAAATATTCGTCAACCACTTTTTCAAACCTTGTCAGCACATCTTTATTGACATTGCTGCGGGTGATAAACTGACGTTCGTAAAATCGTTTGCAATAATTCAGGAACAGCTCAATGTACGACACAATAAGCGTTTTGCTATGAGCGTCGATAGCGTGTTCCAACTCGTAGCCGATCTTTTCGAAACAGTCGTTTATGATAGCTCTTTCACGCGTTGAAAGGTGTAAAGCTTCGTTTACTTCGTATGAAAAAAAAGTATATTCCTTGATATTTTTACCCAACGAAGTTCCATGAATCAAATCGGGATGAAATATCAGGGCATATCCAACACCCTTTTGCTTTACCTCGCTCGGAAAACCGTAAACCTGACCGGGAGCTAAAAAAAGCAGCGTTCCTTCTTCGTAATCGTAATTACTAATGCCATAAGTCATATTGCCACATTTGGCATCTTTTAAGAAAATGGCATAAAGTCCCAATTGTCTTCTGAAATAGCAGAAAGGTTCCGATTTGGCAAAATCAACAATGCTAACCAACGGATGCAAGGTTTCAACTCCAACCAGGTTATTGTATTCCGTTACTGTATTTATTCTGGTTACTTCAGTCATTTTTCAAGTTTTAGTTCATTTCCGATACAAATTTAAGGAACTAAATTTAAAGATGTTACCCACCAAAATCACAATCCGGAATAATGGTAGTTAATCCTGTAATCCGGGTAATTCCCTGAGGATTCTTCTTTCGAAATTTGCATCATCGAATTTTTATCAATCACAAAAAATAGAAACACATGAAGAACTTCACTTATTACAATCCTGCCCGAATTGAATTCGGCAAAGGCAAAGAAGAAAACATCGGACAATACATTTCCGAATATGGAGTATCAAAAGTATTGATCGTTTACGGTTCGGAACGAATCCGAAAAAGCGGTTTATTCGACAAGGTAGCAAAATCGCTTGCTGAGAATAAAATCACCTTCGAAGCTTTGGGCGGAGTTCAAAGCAACCCGCTATTGAGCAAAGTTTACGAAGGAATTGAAATTGCCAAATCAAAAGGGTTGGAAGCCGTTTTGGCTGTTGGTGGAGGTTCGGTGCTCGACTCTTCCAAAGCGATTGCCGCCGGAGCTAAATACGAAGGCGACGTCTGGGACTTTTTCACCTACAAAGCCGTTCCGAATCAAGCCCTGAAAATTTTCGACATCATGACTTTAGCCGCAACCGGCAGTGAAATGAACAACTATGCCGTTGTTACCAAAGACGAGACCAAAGAAAAATTCAGTCTGGCCGGAGCCGCAACATTCCCAACCGTTTCGGTCATCAATCCTGAATTGCAGGCCACAGTTACCAACGATTATCTGGCCTATTCCGCCGCCGATATTTTTGCCCACAGCCTCGACATGTACCTTTCAGCAACTTACCTGCCCGAATACATGGCCGGTTATGTGGAAAATATCCTGAAAACCGTGATGCGTACCACCGAAATTCTGTTGGTTGACAGAAACAACTACGAAGCACGCGCCGAATTTGCATGGGCCGCCACACAGGCACTGAACTTTACTACTTTCTGCGGCGTGGAAAACAACCGCTTCGACACTCACTTTCTGGAACACACCTTATCGGCTGAATACAATATCGCTCACGGCGCCGGTCTGTCGATCATTATGCCAGCCTGGATGAAATGGCAAAAGCAATTCCTGCCCGAACGGTTTGATCGTTTCGCCAAAAACATGTTTAACGTGGAAAGCGCAGATGCCGGCATCGAAGCCCTAAAACAGTGGTACAAAAAGATTGGCACTCCAGTGACACTTGCCGAAGGAAATATACCCGAAACCGATATTCCGATGCTGGTGGAGAAACTGTCGATTGTAGCCGGAATGTGGGGAGCAACCTCATTGTACACCAAAGACATGATTAGAACGGTGTTGGAAAATGCATTGTAGGTCAAACCAATTCAATTACATCGTATGAAAAAAATTGCAATTCTTGGAATCCTGACCATGCTCGTTTTCGGTCAGGGTTTTGGCCAAACCAAACAACAAACGACAAACATGAATCAGACCGCACAAACAGAGCACTATACTTTTAAAGTGAGTGACAAGGTTACCCGCCAAAAAGTAACTTTTAAAAATCGCTATGGTATTACTCTAACAGGCGATTTATATCTTCCAAAAAACCGCGACAACGAACCTTTGGCAGCGCTGGTCATTAGCGGTCCGTTCGGGGCAGTAAAAGAACAATCTTCCGGACTTTATGCGCAAACTATGGCCGAACGCGGTTTTGCGACACTTGCTTTCGACCCTTCATTTACAGGCGAAAGTGGTGGAGAACCACGCAATGTTGCCTCTCCCGATATCAATACCGAAGATTTCAGCGCGGGTGTAGATTATATGGGTATTCAACCTTTTGTTGACCGCAATCGCATTGGTATCATCGGCATTTGCGGTTTCGGAGGTATGGGATTGAATGCTACTGCCATTGATAAACGTGTGAAAGCGGTTGCAGTAACCAGTATGTACGACATGTCGCGCGTGATGTCAAAAGGATATTACGACAAAATGACTCCAGAGCAACGCACTCAAGCATTGGAAAGTATGGGACAGCAACGCTGGGAGGATGCAAAAAATGGAACTCCGGCAGCCGGCTCCCGTAATTTGCCTGAAAAACTTAATGGTGATGAGCCTCAGTTTGTGGCCGATTATTTCAATTACTATTGCACTCCGCGTGGCTTTCATCCGCGTTCGATTAACTCCAACGGCGCATGGACAGCCACCAATGCATTATCTTTTATGAATATGCCGCTGCTGACCTATATCAAAGAAATATCGCCTCGCCCAATTTTGATTATTGCAGGCGAAAAAGCCCACTCTCGCTATTTCAGTGAAGATGCTTACAAAGCCGCCAACGAGCCTAAAGAGCTAATGATTATTCCGGGGGCTGTTCATGTTGATTTGTACGACAAAATTGACAAAATCCCTTTCGACAAGCTGGAAGCGTTTTTTAAAACAAACCTCAAATAATAAGTAGAAATGAAACAAATCATTTTTGCTATTATGGTTGGTGTAGCAATTATAACTGTATCATGCAATAAAAACATCAAAACAATGGAAACAACACAAATATTCCCTAAAGGAGAAAAAGTCACCAATAATTTTACAGGCGATGCCTGGGTGCAAATGCTGTCAAAGGATATTGCAACATTTGATGCAATGACCTACAACGTCACTTTTGCTCCGGGTAGTCGCAATTACTGGCACGTACACTCCGGAGGCCAGATATTACTTTGCACTTCAGGCGAAGGATATTATCAGGAAAAAGGCCTGCCTGCAAGAAAGTTAAAAGCGGGCGATGTGGTGGAAATAAAACCCAATGTGGTTCACTGGCACGGCGCAACAGCTACCAGCGAGTTTGTGCATATTGGTATTACCCCGCAGGTAAGCAAAAACAACGTGCAGTGGCTCGAACCTGTAAGCGATGAAGAATATGCATCAGTTATTTGAAAGACTGCATTTCGGTGAGGCGGTTCCGTTTAACGATCCGTCTTACTCCGAAATTTTCAAAATAACTTCCCGTACCATGCGATTATCGGCAGAGCTTAACGGTTCTGCCGACATTGATCGTATCAGGGAAATTCTCAGCCAAATAACCGGAAGCAGCATCGACCTCAGCACCACGATACTTCCTCCGTTTTATATCAATCTGGGGATCTTTACCCGCATCGGGAAAAATGTGTTTATCAATCATGCCTGTTCGTTCCTCGACATAGGTGGAATTACCATTGAAGACGAAGTGCTGATTGGTCCGAAAGTCAATCTGATCACGGAAAGCCATCCGTTGAATCCCGCCGGGCGAAAATCACTTTTGGTTAAGCCGATAGTCATTAAACGAAATGCCTGGATCGGGGCTGGCGCAACTATATTGCCAGGCGTAACTGTGGGTGAAAATTCAGTCGTAGCAGCAGGAGCAGTAGTAAATAAGGATGTTCCCGCGAATACGGTTGTGGCAGGGGTTCCTGCAAAGGTTATCAGAAATATTGATTGATTTATGAAACATGTATTTTCAACATTCATCTTATTCATGTGTATGATCCCGATAAATGCTCAGGGAACGGCTAAAATTAAAATCACGGTAGGTTCTGCTTCGTTTGTTGCCACAACATACGATAATGAGACTGCCCGTGCTTTTGTTGCGATGTTGCCCATGACAATCAGCATGAATGAACTGAATGGCAATGAAAAGTATTTCTATTTATCCGCAAATTTGCCGACTTTACCGGAGCATCCGTCAACCATACATGCCGGGGATTTGATGCTTTATGGGCAAAGTTGTATCGTACTTTTTTACGAAACCTTCAGCACTTCATACAGCTACACCAAAATTGGTGCTGTCGATAACCCAACAGGGCTTAAATCGGCGCTTGGCACGAATAGTGCTACCGTTAGTTTCGAATTGATTGGGAATAGCACGGGAGCAGAAACGCCAATGTCAAACAACGGAGAGCTTAAAATATCCAACGACGGGGTTTTGTACTATACAGGTTATTCAAAAACCATCTCTTTAGTTGATTTGAACGGAAGAATATTAGTACGTTCTGCATCAAACACCCTTAATGCAAATGGGGTTCCCAAAGGCATTTATATCCTGATGATAGAGGGTAAAGGATTTCTGAAGACAATCAAATTCAAGCTGTAAGATCTAGCTTATTAACCTGTATTCTTTGGGTGTATAACCAGTTTCGCGTTTAAACAATCGGTTAAAATGCGGAGGATACTTAAATCCCAGTTCGTAGGCAATCTCTTTCACCGACTTGCTGGTATCGAATATTTTCTCCTTAGCAATATCAATCACTTTCAGTTGAATATGCTCCTGGGCTGTTTTTCCGGTCTCTTTCTTAATTAAATCGCCGAAATAGTTTGGTGACAAATGCAATTGCTCCGCACAATATTTAACCGTTGGGAAGCCCGTTGTTTCAGGCAAATCCGACTGAAAATAATCATTGAGCATCTTCTCAAACTTAATCAGGATGTCAGTATTTGCGTTTCCCCGGGTAATAAACTGCCGATCGTAAAACCTTACGCAGTAATTTAACAGCAGCTCAATATTACTAACCACCAGCGTTTTCGTGTGTTTATCTATTGCGTGTTGCAATTCCTTGTCAATCTTCCTGAAACAGTCGGTAATTGTGACTTTTTCATCTTCAGATAAATGCAAGGCTTCATGAACTTCGTATGAAAAGAAAGAATAGTCCTTAATATTCTGGGCAAGCGATGTCCGTTTTATCAAATCGGGATGAAACAATAAAGCCCAACCCTGGGGTTGCACATATTCCGTATTGTTATCGATGTCCATCACCTGTCCAGGGGCGACGAAAACCAGTGTACCTTCTTTGTAATCGTACAAGTTTCGCCCATACCGTATATCACCGCATTTGGTATCCTTCAGAAATATGGCATAAAAACCCATGTATTTCTTCAAATGCTGAATGGGTTTAACTTTCGAAAAATCGATTACGCTGACCAATGGATGCAAAGTAGGTTGCTCCATCAGGTCGTTATACTGCGAAACGCTTTCAAACCGAATAATATCATTCATAACTATTTATGTCTTTTTACTACGCAAAGTTAGCGCACTTTTTTAAAAGGCAGTTATTCTGAAGTCTTTATCAGTAATAATGGTACTACTACCTGTAATTGGTATAATCTCCCGTCTGATAATACAGGCAATCTTTGTATCGTGATTATAAAACAAACTTTTAAAGGAGATAGAAAATGAAAAATTTACCATTAGTAGCATTAGGAACATGGTCGTGGGGAAGCGGCTTTGCCGGTGGCGACCAGGTTTTTGGAAACAACCTGAGTGCTGAAAATTTGAAGCCTGTATTTGATGCAGCCATGAAAGCCGGACTTAACCTCTGGGATACGGCAGCCGTTTACGGTATGGGTTCATCCGAATCAATTCTGGGCGAATTTGTAAGGCAATATCCTCGCGAGGAGGTTATTTTATCGACAAAATTCACTCCGCAGATTGCCGGAAATGGCATTACTCCAGTTGCTGATTTATTGAATGCCAGCTTTGAACGTCTTGGTACTGACTACATGGATATTTACTGGATACACAATCCGATGGATGTTAAGAAATGGACGCCCGGGCTGATTCCCTTGCTGAAAAGCGGAAAAGTTAAACGGGTTGGAGTTTTGAACCACAATCTGGAAGAAATCAAGCTGGCAAACAGTATTTTGGAAAAAGAAGAATATGCAATTTCAGCAGTACAGAACCATTACAGCCTTTTGTATCGCTCGTCAGAAGAAGCCGGAATACTCGATTATTGCAAGGAGAACAACATAACTTTCTTTGCCTACATGGTTTTGGAACAGGGTGCGTTATCCGGAAAATACAACACCAAAAATCCACTTCCACAAGGCAGTGGCCGCGGCGAAACCTACAATAAAGTGTTACCTCTGATTGAGAAATTAACCAATGCAATGAAAGAAATAGGTAGCAGCCGAAACGCCTCCGTGGCTCAGGTTGCCATTGCCTGGGCTATTGCGAAAAATACACTGCCCATAATTGGTGTGACCAAAATTGCCCAGGTTGACGAAGCAGCCGGGGCAACAAAATTTACGCTAACTGCACAGGAAATTGAAAAAATCGAAGTGTTGGCCGCAAAAGCAGGTGTAGATACCCGTGGCGCATGGGAAAAACCAATGGTGTAAGGTTATTTAATAATTAACAGCGAAAGAATATGTCAAAAGTATTATCAATTATTTATTTCAGCGGAGCCGGTCATACGGCAAAGCTTGCAGAAGCAGTAGAAAAAGGAGCAGCCTCGGTGGAAGGAATAAAAACAAATCTAATCTCTATCAAAGGGGAGGATATTGTAAATGGCCGCTATATTAATGAAAATGTAATCAGCACTTTGGACGAAAGTGATGCCATTATTTTCGGGGCGCCAACTTACATGAGCGGACCGGCGGCACAATTCAAGGCATTTGCCGACGCAACAGTAGGTAGCTGGTTTAATCAAAAATGGAAAGACAAGCTGGCTGCAGGATTTACCATTTCAGGAGCTATGAGTGGAGACAAGCTGGCCACCTTGCAGTTTTTTCAGGGATTTGCCATGTCGCACAGTATGTTGTGGGTAAGCTTGGGCGAATTACCCGGCCAGCCCAATGGTATAAACCGTTTAGGTTCCTGGGTTGGTGCTATGGCCTTAGCCAATCAGGAGCCCACCGATGTAGCTCCAAATACCGAAGACAGATTAACCGCCGAAGGTTTGGGGAAACGCGTTGCCTCACTGGCCGTGAAAATGAAATCAAATTAAAAATTAACAAGAATACAAAATGAAAAGAGTACAAGTTGACATTACCAGTAATTTAAGCAATGTTCCAAACCTCGAAGAACTGCTTCAGAAAGAGTATGCCATGGTCGGTCAATGGAAAGAACAGGGTATTTTGGAACACCTTTTTGTAAAAGAAAATGCCAAGGGAGCCATTCTGGTTTTCAAAGACATTGAAGGAAATTCGGTAAAAGAATTGATCCCGGATCTTCCACTCTCCAGATATTTTGTAAACATTGAATATCAAGTGCTGGATAAAGCATTTTAATTCAACACTTTGTCAATAAGGACAGGTCTTAATAAAGGACCTGTTTTTTTGTTTAAATTCGTTTCGTTAGATTTATTAAAAAACGCTATGGCAAAAATATTTACTTCGCTAGTGCCAATTTGTAATTCCATGTAGGAACAAATCAAGATCGTCTTAGTTTCTGCCTTGATTGTGCGGATCTGGCAACAGGCTTCCGCAATACGCCCCCTCATTTGAATGGCTTTCGAATGAGGGGTGTTTGTTTAACTACGCTGACAGGTCCTTCGGACGCTGCCAGGATGTATTTCCTAACCAGTCAGCGTCGTGAGACCTGACTGCGTTAAAACACAACTGTTTTTCCTGAAAACTAATTTAGAAGCAATCTGTGCGACATAAATTTTACAAAGCGAATTAATTCGCATAACTTGCGCCAGCCTTTAAAAAAGTTTTTTTAATCGAATTTTAAACAAGCTTTTCAATATAAGAAACGAAATCTTTCGGATACATAAACGTGAGGCATTAAACGATGAGCCTCAACGCGACAGGACAAACACTAAATGAAATAAAACATGGAGAATAGGCCAATTTTACTCGATGGAAAAGTCTTATCAAAAGAGATTGAAAACGGATTAAGAGTTCGGGTTGAAAAGATAATCAACAGAACAGGTAAAGTTCCTGTCTTGGCGACGATATTGGTTGGTAACGACCCTTCGTCAGAGGTATATGTAAAAATGAAAGGGAACGCTTGTGAAAGGGTGGGCATGACTTCGCTAAAAGTCAATTTACCCGAAGAAACAACAACGGAGGAACTTCTGTCTGAAATTGAGAAATTAAACAACGATGATCGTATTTGTGGCATTCTATTACAGCATCCGGTTCCAAAACAAATTGATGAGCGTGCTTGCTTTGATAAGATAGCGATTGACAAAGATGTTGATGGGGTAACATGCCTGGGATTTGGACGAATGTCGATGGGCGAAATAGCATACGGCAGTGCTACACCTGCGGGTATAATGGAGTTAATTAAACACTATAAGCTGCCGATTGAAGGGAAACATGCCGTTGTTGTTGGCCGAAGTCCAATTTTGGGAAAACCAATTGCCATGATGCTTTTAAACAAAAATGCGACAGTCACGATTTGCCATTCAAAAACTAAAAACCTTCCTGAGTTAATTAAGCAAGCTGAAATCGTTGTTGGAGCCGTTGGAAAGCCTGAATTTATAAAAGCGGATTGGATTAAAGATAATTCAATTGTAATTGATGCTGGCTACCATAAAGGAGGAATAGGTGATATCGAAATTAATAAAGTAAAAGACAGAGTATTGGCTTACACACCGGTTCCCGGAGGTGTTGGCCCTATGACCATTGCTACGCTTATTAAACAAACAGTAGAATCGGCAGAATTGAAATAGTTATAAAGCTCAAGTGCCGAACAATGATTCATTAATAAGTAAACAGAACTATTTATTGTCGTATTTTATTTCACTCACCCCAAAGACAGATAAATCGGTCTTTCTCCCCTCTCTACGGGTAGAGAGGGGGCAGAACACCGAAGGGGTGATGGGGGTGAGTCAGGATTTTAAATCAAATTATACGACATTATTTCATTTTCAGTACTTAAATACGAAAATTATTCGAATCAACTTTGAAAATTTATACACATGAATCTAAAATATGGAATGAATCCATACCAGGATTATGCAGAAATCATTGACGATTCAAACGCCCTAAAATTATTAAATGGGAATCCGAGTGTCATCAATGTATTAGATGCGTTGAATTCCTGGCAATTGGTAAAAGAAGTCAGTCAAACATTAGACATCGAATGTGCTACATCCTTCAAACACGTAACTCCTTCCGGAGTAGCAATTTCTAAGGAATTAAGCGACAAGGAGAGACTGGCGTATTTGATAAAAAAGCCATTATCCAAATTAGCAACAGCCTATGCCAGAGCAAGAGGAACAGACCGGATGGCTTCTTTTGGCGATTTCATAGCGTTAAGTCATTGCGTTGATAAAGAAACTGCACTTTTGATAAAATCAGAAGTTTCCGATGGAATTATTGCTCCAGATTTTAGCCCTGAAGCTCTGGATATTTTGAAATCAAAGAAAAAAGGAAGCTTTGTAATATTTCAAATAGATAAAAAATTTGAACCAGAAGAGATAGAAACCCGCGAGATATTTGGAATAACAATAAAGCAAAAGAGAAATAATCTGGAGATCAACGATGATCATTTTGCAAACATAGTAACTGAAAACAAAGCGATTTCTCCTAAAATTCTCTCCGATTTAAAACTCGGGATGCTTACATTAAAATATACTCAATCCAACTCAATTTGTGTTGTGTTCAATGGGCAGGTAATCGGTATTGGTTCCGGACAACAATCCAGGATTCTATGTTCAAACCTGGCCTTAACGAAAGCAAACATTTGGTATCAGAAGTCCAGGCTTGATTATTCATTCTTAGCTCAACTCGAAAACACAACAAGGACAGAACTTGACCAATCGATTGAGTTACAAAGAAAGAACCAGTTTGGCGAAACCGTCATGTTAAATAAATTGCCAGACACATGCTTACTTTCCGATGGATATTTTCCACAAAAAGACAATATTGAACTGGCAAACCAATTTGGAATAAAATACATAGCGACTCCAATGGGTTCGATTAGGGACAATGAAATAATTGATACCGCCAATAAATATGGAATAACTGTAATCAATACGGGGGTGAGATTATTTCACCATTAGTATTTGGAGGAAAAAGGCCCGAAGACACAACGTTTTTATACAAGCCCCGATTTGAATTTTAAAATTCGAATCGGGGCTTGTTTTTTATCGCTGACAGGTCCTTCGGACGCTGCCAGGATGTATTTCCTAACCAGTCAGCGTCGTAAGACCTGACTGCGTTAAAATTACGGTGCTATTCAGAAAGCATTTTCAAAAGTTTTAAAAGAGAAGAATAATCAGAAACATTGTATTTAGCGAAAGAAGGGTTCATACCAATACGAATAGTATAGGCAGAACTGGGAAGGGATTTAAAGAGAAATTCATCGGTTTGATCATCTCCGGCAGCAAAAATAAAGTCAAAGTCTTTATTTTTCAATAAAACATTGGCGGTTTGTCCTTTGTCGTATTTTCCACTTTTAATCTCCAGTACTTTATTCCCTTCGAGAATTTCAAAATCTGTTTTATGACGGATAATCTCGGCAAGACTATCACGTAATTCATGCAAACGAAGCTGCACAAAATCGGAATCTGCATTCCGGTAATGCCAAGCAATACTCCCGGTCTTTTCTTCAATGAATGTCCCGTTACAACGGTTAACATACTCGTTCAGTATGGGTAACACTGATTCTTTCCATTTGATATCAGTAATAATAGTTGCATCCCATTCCTGATCAGCTCTCTTTATAAAATAACCATGCTCAGCTACTAAAACAACCTTAAGATTTTTGAATTGCTTTTCGAGAAATTGCCGGTCTCTTCCACTAATAATAACAACTTCATTTTTAGGATCATCAGAAAGCGCTTTAATGATGCTTAATGTGTTTTTATCAATTGTAGCTAATTCGGGATATTTCGTAAAAGATACCAGCGTGCCATCATAATCAAGAAAAAGGATTCTGTTTTCATCATTCTGATAATCCGCTATGATTTTAGACGTAATGGTTTTATTAAGAAACCTGACACTCATCGCTTTTTGTTGTTCTTTGATGAGGAAAGTCTGATTAAAGAAATCGAAAGCCCATGTAAAAACATTATAACTTGAAATGCGTTTTTGCATTCTTTCAAGACGGATTTCTTTTTCCTCCGGGTTCATTTCCAAGGCCTCATTAATAGCGGCAGCCATTTCAATGTTATCAATGGGATTAATCATCAAGGCTTCATTCAATTCAGCGGCAGCTCCAGCCATCTCACTAAGTATTAAAACTCCTTTATTTTCAATCTGGCAAGCTATATATTCCTTTGCAACCAGGTTCATCCCATCACGCAATGGCGTAATAAGGCCCACATCGCTCAAATCATAAAGCGCTATCATTTCATTAAAATTCAATGATTTATATTGATATATAATTGGCCTCCATGATAATGAACTATATTTCCCATTGATCCGTCCCACAGTTGATTCTATTTCTTTCTTCATTTCTTTATACTTTTCAATATTGTCACGAGACGGAACAACAACCATATTGAATACCACTTTTGAATGCCATTGTGGGTATTTCTCCAGGAAGGTTTCATATCCTTTTAACCGTAACAACAAACCTTTAGAATAATCGAGTCTATCTACAGAGAAAATAAGTTTTTGATCTGATAGAAAGCTTTTAATTTTTCCTTTTTCGACCTGTACATCTTCGGCCATACAGGCCGAATGAAACTTGTCATAATCGATACCAATAGGAAAGGCATCTGCTTTTACCAGCTTGTTAGGAGTATAAATTACATTCTGATGACATTCAAATCCAGCAGTTCGTTTTACCGATTGAATAAAATGTTGGCTATAATCATGTGTGTGAAATCCAATTAAGTCAGCCCCTAACATGCCATTAATAATAGATTCCCGCCAATGATGTGGCAGAAGTCTGAATATTTCAAAAGAAGGAAAAGGAATATGAAGGAAAAAACCGATGGTCGCATCGGGCAGTTTTTTTCGAATCATTTCAGGTAACAGTAGCAAATGATAATCGTGAAGCCAGATGAAATCGCCTGGGTTAACGATCTTTACAATTTCTTCGCAAAAGAGTGCATTTGCCTGATAATAAGCATCGAAATACTCACTCTTAAAAACCCCGTATGTGGGGAAATAATGAAATAAAGGCCAAAGCAGATCATTACAAAAACCTCCATAAAACAAATCATTGATCTGGGAAGGAATTACCACCGGAGCAATATCAAAATGCTCATTTTCATAATTACGAGAAGAAAAACCAGAAGGCAGATTGTCGGCGGTCCCAGCCCAAACGATCTTACTTCCCATAATCTGGCTGTTACTCTTTTTAAGATTTTCCGATAGAGACAAAATAGCAGAAACTAGCCCACCTGAATTCTGTATGGCCTGAAATCCCTTCTTGGTCTTGACAAACTTAAAAGGTAAACGGTAAGCAGCAATTACCAAACGATTGAAACTATGAGGCATATCTGACTGATTTAATGTTTTTCCAACACTACATACTATAAGCACAGGCAAGATGCCGTAACAAAGAACTACAAAAACATATTAAAGTTACGAAATATGGAGCAAAATCACTTTTTTAATTCCAGATATAAATTACCCCTTCTGGGCGACTGGATTCATGCGCTTAATTATTGAATTTTGTTAAAAATGATACTCTTGATAAAAGTATCAGAAGAATAAAGGCTATGGCTTAATGAACTTTGAAGTGATTTTTTCTTCTGAAAACAAGGTGGCCGTATTTATTAAGGCAAGATGTGAATATGCCTGAGGAAAATTACCCAGAAGTTTTTTCGAGGTAAAATCAATATCTTCACTGAAAAGCCCCAGATGATTTCCATAAGATAAAAGGTCTTCAAAGATTTTTTTAGCCTCTTCTTGTTGACCAATTTTAAAAAGAGCCTGAATAAGCCAAAAGGTACAAATCGTAAATGAAGAAGAAGGACGACCAAAATCATCTGTGTTTACATAGCGGTACATTAAACCGTTTGAAAAGAGAGTGTCCTTGACAGCAAGAACAGTCATCTTATATTTTTCATTCTCAGGTTCAATAAAACCATATTCGGACATCAGTAACAATGAAGCATCAAAGTCGGAAGAACCATAATACTGCGTAAAAGCCTGCAATGCATTATTCCATCCATTTTCAAGCACATCCATTTTAATGTCATTTGCAATATTTCTCCAAAGAACCTCATATTTCCGATTATTAAGCAAGCTAGCTATTTTGGCCCCTCTGTCCATCGCAACCCAGCACATTACCTTCGAAAATACAAAATGTTTCCCTTCATTCCGGATTTCCCAAATTCCCCGATCAGGCTCTCCCCATCTTTCAGATACGGTATGGATAATATTGCGAACAATTTCCCACATATCTTCAATTTCATCGAGCGTACCTGGAAAAAACTGATAATATTGATAGATCACATTTAAAACATAACCAAACACATCATTTTGTTGTTGATAATAGGCGGCATTGCCAATTCTTACGGGTCGAGAATTCTCATAGCCTGCCAAATGCGGAAGAATCGTTTCAGTTAAATTACGTTCGCCCCTGATGCCATACATTACCTGAAAGGTATCGTACTTCGTTTTAATAATGCTTTTGATGAAGTTTAAAAAGCGTTGCGCCGATTTATAATGCCCCATTTCCAATAATGTTTCTATAGACATCGATGCATCGCGCAACCAGCAAAAGCGATAATCCCAATTACGTATATCTCCAATAGTCTCAGGAATGCTGGTTGTGAGAGCTGCGAGAACAGCCCCAGTTGCATGAAAAGTCATAACTTTTAAAACTAATAGACTACGAATTATCTCTTCTGTATATTTTTGAAATTTTTTAGAACGGTTTGTAAGGTTTAACCAGTAAACTTTCGTACGTTGATATTCGAGGTAAACCCGGTTCAAATCAATATCAATCAACTTCTGATTATATGATAATAAAAAAAAGAGATTCTGTGATAGGGTTATTTCATTAGTCTCTAAAATATCATCTGGATTAAGGTTCGAATATAGATATATGCAGTCGGATGGATTTGTTTCAGAATAAGTTCGAATATGATTCTCTTCAATAATGTGGACTGCATTTTCTTTTGCATAATTAAATGTAGGACAATAGTTCACGCTCAAAAGTGGTATCCCAGAAATAAGTCGTATATAACGGTAAATCTCAGCCGGGGCAAAATATTCATTGTCATTTGTTTTATACCTGGGCATAAAATCAATGACCTCAAATGTTCCCCGATCAGATTTAAATTCTGTTCGCAGAATATTGGTCCGATATAAATATTGCTGGGTAATATTGCATTTCGGATCAACTTCAATGTTAAAATATCCTCCCTTTTGAACATCTAGTATTTTGGAAAATATGGAGGGAGAATCAAAATCCGGCAGACAGCACCAATCTATACTTCCCTTATCAGAGACAAGCGCAGCAGTACGACAATTTCCAATTACACCATAATTGAGATTGTTCATTGTATAAGCTTCTTTTAAGACAATATACATAGAATAATTCAAAAAACACCCGCCGCTAGTGCCAATTTGTAATTGGCACTCTTTAGCCCAGAATTTGTAATTCCATATAGTAACAAACCAGGTCGTCCTAGTTTCTGCAAAACTGCCCCAAACATTCCGTACTCAAACCGCTCTTTATATCCGTATTTCTCTCAATAATTTATAAAAAAAATACGAGAAGGTCTTCCTCAGTATGTGCTTTTTCTGAAATATAAGAACCACTAAAAATATGGCACAAACAAGGAGTTGTAATTTGATTTGACTCCTTGTTTTTACATTAATTTTTCAAAGTCAAAACTTATTGAAATATCCTTAAAATTGCGTATATTTCATAGCAATCCATTTTCTCATCTTATACATATTCAATGCATTACATTGCACATCATATTGCTCATTATAAGTTTTAAGATTATTAAAATAGGTGTTATGAGAAAATTATATGCCGTCTCTGTTTTCCTTTTATTCTGGAATACATTAATCTTTTCTCAGATATATGATATCAAATCATTTCTTAACCAATGTCCAACCAATGACCCTGCTATAAATACAATTTTAACGGATTTTGAAATTAGACTTAACGGGATTAAAGTGACCGAATTTCCTTGTGTTGAGCCTGTTTCAGCCATGTCTGTTTTAAATTATACTAATCCATTGATTTATCTTCAAACTTTAAGGGTAATTTATTATATGGATCGTAACATGGTTGGTAAGCATTTGCCATGGACCGATAAGACTTTATACGGTTGGATGAAAGAAAATGTAAATGGAATAAATATAAGGGATGGGGTTTCAGGAGGCTATTGCTGCGAAATAATTGATGGGAAAAAGTTTTTTGTTACCGGAAATCAAGATGACTTTAATAGAGAATTTGATAAACAATGGAAAGGAATTTCCAGTAATATTGATTTTTTTGCACATGAAACCAGGCATTCTGATCCCAAAGTCTACCCACACTCTTCATGTTGTGGAATATCTGGAGGTTGCGATGATCAATATAACGAGAATGATTTAGGTGCTTATGGCATTCAATATTGGCTTAACAAAAGTTGGCTCTCTGGTTATTTAAATGTAGGAGCAAGAACTTCATATAGTACGAGTGAAATAAATGGAATAATAGATTGGCACAGAGGCGCACTTGAGATGTTTAGTAATCGTTTTTGTGCAAATAAACCACCTGAAATAAATATGAAAGACATTTTAATTCCGTTAGGTCCATCGCTAACCAATGTCGTTTTTAATGAATCAGGCAAATTGAATCTATTCCCAAATCCACTAAGTATTGGAGGTAAATTGACTATCGTTTCTCCCAACATTCCAATTGATAAAATTGAGATCTATAATTTATGTGGTTCAATTTTAAAAGTAATTCCAATTAACCAATCAGGAGAAATAATGTTGGATGCAATGAATTTAAAACCAAATTTCTATTTGGTAAAAATTAGTGATACCAACAAAAATATTTATTTCCAAAAGTTGATTATTCAATAATTGTATTCCTTCCCCCTAGACACGAGTTTGTAACTCAGGCCTCTAAATGCGGCAAGCAATTCATAATTCCTTTGTACGAACCTAACAGCGCCAACCACCACAAAAGAATAACACCTTTACAGGCAAAAAAATGTCATTCCATGCAAAACTTAAGGGCTTTTACTTCCCAATGCGAATCAAGGGTTCAAATAAATATCAGATGATAATGCCGAAGGCATGATAGGATTATAGCAAATTAGGATGAAAAGAGCTGAAAATGCCGAAGGCATGACAGGATTATGTCACCACTTCGTGGTTTTATGGTGCTTGTTTCATCTTTTTCTATAATCATTTCAACCCTTCGGGTTTTAAAATTTAATACCCGCTCCTCCAGATATACCATAAAGCTCGTAATCGCTAGTGCCAATTTGTAATTGGTACTCTTTAGCCCGGAATTTGTAATTCCATATAGAATCAAGATCGTCTTAGTTTCTGGCCCCAAACATTCCGTACCTACGGAACACAAAGCCACTCTGGAATTTTAGAAGCTTTTAAATTTTCTGTGGAATTTTGAATTAAACCTTTCACGAACAGAAATGATTGCATAAACTTGTATCCAACTAGATACAGCGGAAATAAATCAACTCAGCAGAAAAACATTGAAAAGGCAAAAGAGATTTTAATGAGAATAAAAAAGTAGAGAAATGGAAACTTCAAAATTTGATATAGCGGACTATTTAGATAGTAACGAAATGATTGCTGAATATCTTAATGCTGTTTTGGCAGAAGGAAATGATTCCGATGTAATTACGGCAATTGGACATATTGCAAAATCAATTGGAATGACAAAAATTGCTCAAGAAACAGGATTAAGCAGACCAAGTTTATACAAAGCTTTTTCTGATGGCGCCAAGCCTCAATTTGAAACAATTATGAAAGTATTAAGAGCAATCGGTGGACAGATACAAATAAACCCAACGACAACTTAAGCCCCCTCTGGCACGAGCTACAAACTCGTCCCACTAAATGCGGCAAGCAATTCATAATTCCTTTGTACGAACCTAACAGCGCCAACCACCACAAAAGAATAACACCTTTACAGGCAAAAAAATGTCATTCCATGCAAAACTTAAGGGCTTTTACTTCCCAATGCGAATCAAGGGTTCAAATAAATATCAGATGATAATGCCGAAGGCATGATAGGATTATAGCAAATTAGGATGAAAAGAGCTGAAAATGCCGAAGGCATGACAGGATTATGTCACCACTTCGTGGTTTTATGGTGCTTGTTTCATCTTTTTCTATAATCATTTCAACCCTTCGGGTTTTAAAATTTAACCCTTGATTCGCATTCCCAATATTTTAATCCTAATTTCAGTTTTTGAAAACTTTATGCCGTAAATTCACAGAATACATTTAATCAATTGTATCTTCTTTTTGGTTAATAAAAACATATATTCAATCTTTTCAATAATACTTTTTGTTTTAACAAAATTAATTTGGGTTTATTTCAACTAATTTCTGGTTTTTCACTACATTTATTCAGGTTTTAACACAAACAACATGCTATCACTTAACCTGTATCCCATATTTAAGGCGCGGGGAATTGAACGCCCCTACACCTTTTTAGTAAAAGCCGGGCTGACTCCTCATTCGGCCAACGTACTTTTAAACAGTAAAACCAAAGTTTTCAAATTAGAGCACGTCGAAAAGCTATGTCTGCTGTTAAAATGCGAACCTAACGACTTGCTGGTGTGGTATCCGGATAAAAATGAACTAATCGCCGACGATCATCCTTTAACAAAGCTGAAACACGACGAATCAACTGCCATCGATTTAAAGAAAACCCTGCTGAATATGCCTTACAGCGAGCTAAAGTCGCTGTCGTCGAAACTAACCGAAGACATGAAAAAAGAGTAATTGGCAGCTCCGCGTTAAACCGTCCGTTTAAAAACCGACTCCGGATATTCAATATCCGTCAGGAACAATCCCTGGGCCGGAACCGACAAACCTGCCGCGCCACGGTCTTTCTTTTCAATAACTTCCCTGAACCCGGCCAGGTCAATCTTTGCAAGTCCAACTTCCAGAATAGTGCCCACCAGCGCCCTGACCATGTTACGCAAAAAGCGGTCGGCTTTCACGGTAAACACAATGTCGTTGCCGTTTTGTGTCCATTCGGCCAGGTAAATCTTGCAATTGTTGGTTTTTACATCAGTGTGCAACTTGCTGAAACTGGTAAAATCGGTGTATTCGAATAAAATCCGGCTGGCCTCGTTCATTTTGCCAAGGTCGGGCTGACGGAAAAAATGCCACGATGTTTCGAGCTGAAACGGATCTTTCCGCAAATTCAGGTGATATTGGTAAGTTCTCGAAATAGCGTCAAACCGCGCATGGGCTTCGGGGCCAACTTTCGAAACGCTGAAAATGGCAATATCCTTACCCAGGAAACTATTCAGTTTGTACACAAAATCAGGATGGTCAAGATTTTGATTTTCCGAATCGAAATGAGCGACAAAATAACTGGCGTGAACGCCCGTATCGGTCCGTCCGGCGCCGGTAACCGCAACGGATTCACGGGTAATAACCGACAGTGCTTTTTCCAGGCACGACTGCACCGAAACAGCACTGGGCTGAACCTGCCAGCCATGAAAGTTGGTGCCTTTGTATGCGAGTTCTATGAAATACCGTTGAGCCAAGTGATTGATTTTGGACAAAAATAAAAAAGTGTAATCATATTCTGTTAAAGATCGCCGAAATTATTAATTTCACGGCCTTCAGACCCCAAAATAGCTTAACAAATTTTAACGAAAATTTGACCTTTTTCAGTCATGGATGGCTTATTTTCGTGGGTCTAAAAAAAATCGCTTAAAACAATAATTTTATTCGAAAAGATATGAATCAAACAGTTGACATCCGGGAATTAAACGAAAGAATTCAAAGGGAAAGTTCATTTGTCGACATCATTAGCATGGAAATGAACAAGGTGATTGTTGGTCAGAAACATCTGGTTGAAAGTCTTTTGGTAGGGCTCCTGTCAGGCGGACACATTTTATTGGAAGGTGTGCCTGGTTTGGCAAAAACGTTAGCCATCAACACACTGGCGACCAGTATCGACGCCAAATTCGCCCGCATCCAGTTTACCCCCGATTTACTGCCTGCCGACTTGCTGGGAACCATGATCTACAGCCAGAAGAAAGAAGAATTCATAGTAAAAAAAGGGCCGATCTTCACCAATTTTGTATTGGCCGACGAAATTAACCGTGCTCCCGCCAAAGTTCAGTCGGCATTGCTCGAAGCCATGCAGGAACGTCAGATCACCATTGGCGAAACCACTTACAAACTGGAGGAACCGTTCCTGGTAATGGCCACCCAAAACCCGATCGAGCAGGAAGGAACCTATCCGCTGCCCGAAGCACAGGTCGACCGTTTCATGCTGAAAGTGGTGATCAAGTATCCGTCGAAAGAAGAAGAAAAACTGATCATCCAGCAAAACTTGCTGAAACTGTTTCCAACAGCCTCAAAGGTTATGCGCCCCGAAGATATTCTCAAGGCCCGCGACGTGGTTAAGGACGTTTACATGGACGAAAAAATCCAGAAATACATTGTCGATATTGTGTTCGCCACTCGCGACCCGAAAGCTTACAAGCTCGACAAATACACCGACATGATTTCGTATGGAGGTTCACCCCGTGCAAGTATCTGTCTGGCCCAGGCTGCCAAGGCTTATGCATTCATCAAACGCCGCGGTTATGTGATTCCGGAAGATGTCCGCGCAGTTTGCCCCGATGTGATGCGTCACCGTATCGGGCTGAGCTACGAGGCCGAAGCCAACAACATCACTTCCGAAGAAATTATTGCTGAAATCATGAATTCGGTTGAAGTTCCTTAATAAACGGTTCGGGTTGCTAGTTACGGGTTGCTAGTTAACCCGGAACTCGTAACCTGCAACCCGCAACAATTAGGAACCTGGAACTTGAAACTTGGAATTTAATAGATGGAAACAAGCGAACTAATAAAAAGAGTCCGGAGGATTGAAATTAAAACACGTGGATTGAGCCGCAATATCTTTGCCGGCGAATACCACAGTGCGTTCAAAGGACGAGGGATGGCTTTCAGCGAAGTTCGTGAATACCAGTTTGGCGACGACGTGCGGAACATCGACTGGAATGTAACGGCCCGGTACAACAAACCATTTGTAAAAATCTACGAGGAAGAACGCGAACTGACCGTAGTAATGCTGATCGACGTAAGTGGATCGCGCGAATTCGGATCGACGCAACTGAAGAAGAATATCGTTACCGAAATCGCAGCTGTTCTTGCCTTTTCGGCCATCCAGAACAACGACAAAATCGGGGTTATCTTCTTTTCCGACAAAATCGAGAAGTTCATTCCGCCCAAGAAAGGGCGGAGCCACATACTCAGGATCATCAGTGAACTGATTGACTTTGAACCGGAAGAAAAAGGCACCGATATTTCGGGAGCAATCCGTTATTTGACCAACGCTATAAAAAAACGATGCACGGCGTTTGTAATTTCCGACTTTATTCAGAACGATTCGTCGCTTGAAAACGCGCTCTCGATAGCCAACAACCGTCACGACGTGGTTGCCCTGCGCATTTACGACGAACGCGAAACCGAATTGCCCGACATTGGCATGATTAAACTCAAAGATGCTGAAACCGGGGATTATACCTGGATCGACAGTTCTGACCGGCAAGCACGAGAAATGTACAAAAACTGGTGGAACGACCTGGCGGCCCAGCTCGACAACAGCTTCAAAAAAAGCGGCGTCGATTATGTGAGCATCAGTACCAACCACGACTATGTGAAATCGTTGATCAGCCTGTTTAAAAAACGTGGATAAAAACAAATTTCAAATGAAGCAAAGTTTTCTATATATCGTACTGCTGATTTTGTTTTCGGGTGGTTACCACAACCTGAAAGCACAACAACAAGTATCGGTAAAAGCCAGCATTGACTCAACCCATATTCTCGTTGGCGATCAGTTGAAACTGCTCCTCGAAATTGAGAAGCCGAAAAACCTCCACATCCAGTTCCCGTCGCTGCCCGATACGCTTAACTCAAAAATAGAAGTCGTAAGCCGTTCGAAGGTCGACACGCTAGAACTGGACGACAAGGAGCGCGAAAAACTGACTCAAAGTTACCAGATCACTTCCTTCGACAGCGGAATGCATCAGATCCCGTCGTTCTATTTCAAACTGAAATACGACAAGATGCTCGATTCTGCCGGAACCAAGGTCCTGGCTTTTTACGTGCATGGAATGAAGATCGACACGACCAAAGGGCCGGTTGACATCAAACGTCCGTATGCAGCGCCGCTTACCCTGAAAGAAGTAGCTCCCTACATCATGGGAATCATCCTGATAGCCGCCTTGTTGTTCTTCCTCTTCTATTACATCAAATGGAAGAAAAAGAACGGTTCTGTTTTCAAACCTGAAAAACCGGCTGAACCGGCCCATATTATTGCCTTGCGCGAACTGGACCGGATAAAAGCCCAGAAACTTTGGCAGCAGGAAAAAATCAAACAATATTATTCGGAAGTGGCCGACACCATCCGGACTTACATTCAAAACCGGTTCGAAATCGCGGCAATGGAAAAGACTTCGGCTGAAATCATCAGCACATTTAAGCAAAACCAGAATTTGGTTGACGCCGGTTCGCTCGATCAGCTTCAGCACATCCTGAGTTTGGCCGACCTGGTGAAATTCGCCAAATACAACCCGCTGCCCGACGACAACAACCTGACCCTGATGAACGCCTACTTCTTTGTCAACCAGACGAAAAAGGAAGAAGTAAAAGCTCCGGAAAAACCGGCAGATGAAACTGATGAAGAAACAGACGTTGCAAAATAACCGAACAAAATGAACGGAATAAGCTTTAAAAATCCAGAATTTTTCTACCTGTTTCTGCTGATGATTCCCATGATTGCATGGTACATCTGGCGGCATAAAAAAGCAGGTGCAAGCCTCCAGTTTTCGTCGGTTATGGGCTTTGCCAAAATCCCGAAAAGCTGGAAATATTACTTCCGGCACAGTGTTTTTGTGCTCGAACTCATGAGTTTATCATTCCTGATCGTAGCCATGGCCCGGCCTCAATCGTTGAATAGCTGGCAAAACGTGACCACCGAAGGAATTGATATCGTAATTGCATTGGACATCTCCAGTTCGATGCTGGCCATGGACTTTCAGCCCAACCGCCTCGAAGCCGCCAAGGATGTGGCCACCCAGTTTATCTCGGGCCGGCCAAACGACAAAATCGGGCTGGTGGTCTTTTCCGGCGAAAGCTTCACCCAATGTCCGCTTACCACTGACCATGCCACGGTGATCAACCTGTTCAAGAATATCGAAAGCGGCATGATTGAAGATGGAACAGCTATCGGGAACGGACTGGCAACAGCCGTGTCGCGCCTGAAGGAAAGCAATGCGATCAGCAAGGTGGTTATTTTGCTCACCGACGGCGAAAACAACCGCGGCGAAATTGCCCCGGTTACTGCTGCCGAACTGGCAAAAACTTTCGGTATCCGTGTATATACAGTCGGTGTAGGAACGCTGGGAACAGCCCCTTACCCCATGCAAACGCCCTTTGGCGTTCAGGTGCGCGACGTGGAAGTAAAAATCGACGAAGCTACCTTGCAGCAGATTGCCAACACTACCGATGGAAAATATTTCAGGGCTACCAACAATAACAAGCTGGCCCAGATCTATCAGGAAATTGACAAACTGGAAAAATCAAAAATCGATGTCAAAGAGTTCAGCAAACGGCAGGAAGAATTTCTGAAATATGCACTATCAGGAGCTTTGCTGCTTATTCTGGCTCTGCTTTTAAAGGTTACCATTTTCAGGAATATTCCCTGATCAGGACAAAAGTAAAAAGGCAAAGTGGAAGTGACAGAATAGTCGCTGGTCGTAAAGAATGACTACCACAACAAACCTCAATGACTTGGATTTTGAAATTTGGAATTTGAAACTATAAAAGATGTTTAGATTAGCAAATCCTGGATACTTATATGCGCTACTGGTAATACCTGCGTTGATCGCCTTGTTCTGGTATACCCGAAGACAGCGGCGCAAGGCTCTGGCTCTGTTCGGACAAAAAGATATTTTAGCCGTACTGATGCCCAACGTAAGTGGAGCCCGACCGGTACTCAAGTTCATCGTACTCATGCTGGCACTGACCAGCCTCATCATTGGCATCGCCCGTCCGCAATTCGGTTCGAAACTGAAAACTGAAAAACGAAAAGGGATAGAACTGATTATTGCGCTCGATGTTTCGAACAGTATGATGGCCGAAGATATTCAGCCCAACCGTCTGGAACGGGCCAAGCGGGCCATCGCCCAACTGGTGGATAAACTTAGCGACGATAAAATCGGGCTGATCGTTTTTGCAGGCGATGCCTATACCCAGTTGCCCATCACGGCCGACTATGTTTCAGCCAAGCTGTTTTTGAATTCCATCAGTCCACAAATGGTCCCCACACAGGGAACAGCCATTGGCGCTGCAATAGAACTCGGGCTGAAATCGTTCAATCCGCAGTTTACCGGAAGCAAAGCCATGATCATCATTACCGACGGTGAAAACCATGAAGATGATGCCGTTGGTGCTGCCAAAGCTGCCGCCGATCAGGGAGTTTTCATTTACACCATCGGGATGGGATTGCCCCAAGGAGCACCAATTCCCGACAATACAACCGGTCAGAAAACGTACCGCAAAGATAAAGATGGCAACACCATCGTAACCAAGCTCGACGAAGCCATGCTGCAGCAAATTGCCCAGGCCGGGAAAGGCGCTTACATCCGGGCAAACAATGCCCAGGTAGGGCTAAACTCGTTGTTCAGCGAAGTGAATAAAATGGAAAAATCGGAACTCGAAACCCAGATCTATGCCGATTATGCCGATCAGTTCCAGTATTTCATCGGAGTGGGAATATTCCTGATATTACTCAATTTTGTGATACTTGAACGGAGAAACAAGTATTTGAAAAATTTCAGACTGTTTGCTGATAGAAAATAAATGAAACATATGAAACACGTAAGCATACTGATAACCTTTCTGTTAGCGTGGAGCCTGGTTAGCCAGGCCCAAAACGAACGGAAATTTATCCGGCAAGGGAATAAATATTTTGAGGCGGCAACGAAAGATGCCTCCCACATCGACTCCACCCTGTTTAACAAGGCCGAAATCGAATACAGGAAGGCTATCGAGAAAAAATCCACCGAGCCCAAATGGGATTTCAACCTGGCCGATGCCTTGTATAAACAAATGAAGTTTGACGAATCGGCCGGAAAATTCAAAGATATCGCCGACCGCACCAACGATAAGGTTGAAAAAAGCCGGGCCTTACACAACATGGGCAACTCGTTGCTGATGAATAACAAACTGGATGAAAGCATCGCTGCCTACAAAGAGGCCTTGCGAAATAATCCCGGCGATCTGGAAACCAAATACAACCTGCTATATGCCATGAACATGAAGAAGAAACAGCAGGACAAACAAAAAAACCAGGATAAAAACAAGGACAAAAACAAAGATCAGAATAAGGATAAAGACAAGGATAAGGACAAGAACAAGGATCAAAATAAAGACCCGAATAAAGATCAAAACAAGGATCAGAATAAGGACCAAGATAAGAATAATCAGCAGAACCAGAATCAAAACAAAAACCAGCAACAGCAGCAACAAAGCAAAATTTCGAAACAAAATGCCGAGCAAATGCTGCAGGCACTGGAAAACAACGAAAAAAAGATTCAGGATAAAGTTAAGAAAGTGCAGGCGATGAAAGCCCAATCCAAAAGGGTTGAAAAAGACTGGTAATCGAAAGATGCGCATTACGGGTAAAAAAACAACTCGCAACCCATAACCCGCAACATTTTCTTGTAACTTAAAATCAGGGGTCTTAATTTAGCGCCATATTGAATTGGAATATCTAAAATACTATGATCAGAAAATTTAAACTACTGATAATTTTGATGCTTGCCGGCTTCTGGACAATGGCCGACAATATTCAATTTACCATGGAAGGGCCGGATATGATCTCCACCGGAGAGCAGTTCAGGCTTAGTTTTACTTTGAACGAGAGTGGATCAGACCTCCAGCTTCCCGACTTGTCGAATTTCGATGTCCTGATGGGACCTTCCACTTCTCAGAGTTCCAGCATCCAGATTATTAACGGAAGAACCACCCAATCGGTAAGCTTCTCCTACATGTTTATCCTCCGGGCTAAAAAAGAAGGAAAGTTCACCATCCGCCCCGCATCGATCAAAGTGGGTGGAAAGACCTATGAATCGAACAGCCTGACCATTCAGGTAGTAAAAGGGCAGCCTCAATCACAGCAGTCGCAGCAATCTTCATCTTCGGGGCAACAACGGGGACAGGATGATCAGGATAATACTCCTACGGCCACCATCAGTAAAGAAAACCTGTTTATCAGGGCATCGGTTGATAAAACCAATGTTTCCAAAGGAGAACAAATCATTTCCACGGTCAAGTTGTACATCAGCCCAAATGTGCCGTTGAATGGCTTCGACGATGTAAAACTCCCGACTTACGAAGGGTTCTGGACCAAAGATATTGAAGTTCCAACCCAGGTAAACTTTACCCGCGAAGTTTACAACGGCAAAATTTACCAGGTAGGCATTCTGAAAAAAACGATTTTATTCCCTCAACAAACCGGGATCATCAAAATTGCACCTTTCGAAATCACCTGTCTGGTGCGCCAAAGGGTGCGTCAGCAACAGAGTTTTTTCGATGATTTTTTTGACAGTTACCGTGTCGTAAAAGCCCGTGTGGTAAGCGATCAGGTGAACATCAATGTCAAAGATTTGCCGAATCAGCCAGCTAATTTTTCAGGAGCAGTTGGCAATTTCAACGTATCAGCTTCGCTTGACAAAACCAATGTCAAATCGAACGAAGCAGTAACTCTGAAATTCACCGTCAGCGGCACCGGGAACCTGACACTCATCAACGCTCCAAAAATTGAGTTGCCGCAGGATTTCGAAACCTACGAGCCCAAAACCACCGACCGGACAATTGCCAACGATAACGGGCTAAGTGGATCCATCACATTCGAATACCTCTTTATTCCGCGTTTTGCCGGAAATTTCACCATTCCGGCCATCGAATTCGTATTTTTCAATCCGGCTACACGGCAATACGAAACCCGCACCACCGAAGCATTCAACCTGAAAGTTGAAAAAGGCAAAGACGATAATTCATCGGTGGTAAGCTCCTATTCGAAAGAAGATCTTAAAATGATCGGGAAGGATATCCGCTTCATCAAGCAAAACAAATCGAAACTCAAGCCAAAAGGAAGCTCCTTTTACGGAACGTTCGAGTTCTACGCCATTTACCTGTTGTGCCTTGTTGCTTTTGCCATTGTGTTTACCATTAATCTTAAACGGATAAAGGAAAGTACCAACATCGCCCTGGTGCGCAACAAGCAAGCCAACAAAGTTGCCCTCAAACGACTGAAAGAAGCTGCCCTGTTCCTGAAAAACAATAAGGCCGAACAGTTTTACGAAGCCGTGATTAAGGCGCTTTGGGGATATTTGAGCGACAAGCTTTCGATTCCGGTTGCCGAACTGAACCGCGAAAAAGCTTCGGCAAGCCTGCTTGATAAAGGCATTGATCAGGAAACGGTAACCGAACTGATGCGAATCATTGACGATTGCGAGTTTGCCCGTTACGCTCCGGCTGCATTCACTGGAACCATGAACGAGGTTTACGACGGGGCCGCCAGGATCATGGGTATTTTCGAAAAGCAAATTAAGTAACCCCCGAAACATCTATCGTATGAAACGATTATTCAATACTATACTGGCTATCCTGTTCACTGCAACAGTTTTTGCACAGGCCGATCTGCTTCAGAAAGCCAACGAACATTACACCAAGGAAGAATTCAAACAGGCTATTGAAGTGTACAACAAAATTCTGAATACCAATATGGAGTCGCCGGAGGTGTATTTCAACCTGGGAAATGCCTATTATAAAACCGGTCAATACACCCTGGCCATCCTGAATTACGAAAGGGCCAAACTGCTGGCTCCCGACGACGAGGACATCAATTTTAACCTTCAGGTAGCCAATCAAAAGGTGGTCGACTCCATTCAGGAATTACCGGGAATATTCATCGTTCGTTGGTGGAATGCGCTCATTAACACCCAGACAACTGATGCCTGGGCCGTATGGAGTATCGTTGGGTTTGTGTTGTTCCTGGTTATGCTAGGCCTTTATTTCTTAGCCCGGACCGGCGAAGTCAAACGGGTTTCTTTCTGGGCGGGATGTTTCCTCATTGCATTCACCATTTTCACCTGGTCGTTTGCGGCCAAGCAGAAAAGCAGGCTGGTAAACCACAACCAGGCTATCGTGATGCAGCCAACAGTAACGGCAAAAAGCTCACCTTCTGAAAAAGGGACCAACCTGTTTGTGATCCACGAAGGACTGAAAGTCCAGATTACCGACAAACTGGGTGACTGGGTCGAAATAAAACTTTCGGACGGAAATAAGGGTTGGATAATGACCGAATCGATCGAACGAATTTAAGAAATCATCATTTATAAAACTTTTGCCAGTCTGATTCTCAGGAATCAACTGGCTTTTTGTTTTAATTTGCGCCCCTTAACCAACCATTCTTGCTGATGGTTGTTTTTATTCATAAATTTTACACTATGGCTTATAACTTATTGAAAGGCAAAAGAGGAATTATTTTTGGTGCATTGAATGCCGATTCAATTGCATGGAAAGTCGCACAACGGGCATTCGAAGAAGGTGCAACATTTACGTTGACCAACACCTCTGTAGCAATGCGCATGGGCGATACCGCTCAACTTGCCGAAGCATGTAACACCATTGCCATCGAAGCCGATGCAACCAGCGTGGAAGATCTTGAAAATCTGTTCAAACAATCCATGGAAGTACTGGGTGGCAAAATCGATTTCGTCCTGCATTCCATCGGAATGTCGCCCAATGTCCGGAAAGGCCGTCATTACAGCGACCTCGACTATGGCTTCCTTCAAAAAACCCTTGACATCTCGGCAATCTCGTTTCACAAGGTATTACAGGTTGCCCGGAAACTGGATGCAATGAACCAGTGGGGTTCGGTTGTAGCTTTGTCTTACGTTGCCGCTCAGCGCACGTTCTACGGATACAACGACATGGCCGATGCCAAAGCATTGCTTGAATCGATTGCCCGCAGTTTCGGGTACATCTACGGTCGCGAACGCAACGTGCGCATCAACACGGTTTCGCAGTCGCCTACAATGACAACTGCCGGAAGCGGAGTGAAAGGCATGGAAAAACTGTTGGATTTCTCGGAACGCATGTCGCCACTGGGCAATGCCACAGGCGATGAATGTGCCGATTATTGCATCTCCCTGTTCTCCGATCTGACCCGCAAAGTAACCATGCAGAACTTGTTCCACGACGGAGGATTCTCCTCGATGGGCATGAGCCTGCGTGCCTTGCAGCAATACGAAAAAGGTCTTGACGTGAATGACCAGGATGACGATCACAGGTACGACTAGCCAACATCGTCTCTCATAAAAAACAAAAACCGGCTCTTCGCCGGTTTTTTTGTTTTTTGAGAATGGGGTCCGAAATGTCATTCGACCACTAATTTTTTAAACTTCGGATATTTCACCGAATAGTTTAGCTCCAGTTCCTTCCTGGCACCGGGGTCGAGCGAGAATTCCCATTTAATTTCACCAGTTTCAGGATTGTGCCTGGCTCCCGAAATGTTTTGAATGCCAACTTCAATTTCTTCAAGAGTTGAAACCGGCACCTGATCGAGTACGATCATATTGATTGGTTGGCTTTTGCTGTTCCTGATTGTAATTTCCCACGAACGATTTTCTTCCTTTTTATTCCCAATGAACTGTTTGGTTGTAAAATCTTTTCTCTTTTCACGACTAACTACCACGTTTTTATCCTGTCCCAGCGATATTTGCAGGGTATCAGTAGCCGAACGCGTGTCAAGCAGCGTTTTCCCCACATAGCTATCTTCAAAAAAGATGTTGGCTTCACCTTCCAGCAGATTGTATTTTTCCCAATCAACAACATTGGCAACCAGGAATGCTGCTTTTTCAATTTTAGGGACACTGAAATACTGATAGTTGGCAGGAAGCTGATAGACTTCCATATCAACCGAGTAACTTTTATTATCCGATTTAATGGTGTACGGAGTTTTTATTTCAAAATCAACGCTGGTTTGTTTTTCAACAGCCAGCAGAGGGACGGGAAGGCTTTGAACATCACTGACGGCCAAATCGTTGGCGTTTGCTGTGGCAGCTACACCAGCAACTTTACCTTGCAAAAGCCCCGTCAGCCGGCTTTTCTTTTGAATACCATAACCAACAACAACGGTCTCTTCAAGGGCCACGCGATCTTCTTCCATGGTTACATTCATTAGCTTATTCGTTACAGGTAATGTTTTTGTCTGACAACCAATAAACGAATAAGTCAGGTAACTGGCCTGATTAGGCAAAGTAATCGAATAGCCCCCATTAATGTCAGACACAGCCCCAATACTCGTGCCCGGAACGACAATAGTAACTCCGGCCAAAGGTTGCTGATTCTGATCGGTAATACGCCCGCTGACCGTATTGATTGAACGATTGTAAACCGGAGGCAGCGTATTGTAATTCAGCAAATATGGCTTCATTTCAGGAACAATGCCTGACATATTCAAATCTGAAGAGGAGAACCTGAGTTTTACATTATTCCAATCCATTTTGGTGTCCTGACGAACATTAGCTTTGTAAATCAGTTCAACAGGTTCATTAATACTTTTGGCCCGGATATCATAGGAGGGAAACCACCCAGCATTTCCAACCACATAAGACAATTCGAATGTCACCTTACTATTTTTCTTAGCCTCTACTTTCACCAGAATTTCGCCATTGGAATATTCCTTTTTGCTGGTAAGTGAATTTATCTGACTCTGAATATCTGTTTTTTGCTTTTCCAGTTTCCGAAGGTTGGTATTGCGCTCTATTTCTTTCAATTTGAGGGCAGTAAGCTGGGTCCCATAAAAATCAGTAGCCTCTTTTAGTTTCAAAACGCTCAGTTCCTGATTTTTGCCACCTATTTCGCGGTTGGCCTGAAGAAAAGCCATTTGTTCTCTGAGAACCGACAAATAGGTATTTTCAACGTTGATCTGATTATCCAGATCCTCCATTTTTGATTCCAGGTCAGTTAGCTCTTTGGACTTCTCCAGTTTTTCAACAAAATTTTGCTGATGGTTGATTGACAGGATGGTTAGTTCACCGTCTGCTTTCACATGAATGCTTTTTGCATCGATAAACGGAGAAAGGTTTCCAAATTTGAGAACAGAAATTCCCGGAGTCAGGTCAATTGTTTTTCTGCTAATAATCTGAGCCCCTTCCAGAAAAACCGTAACCTCATTAACCTCGGTTTTAATTTCTTTGACGGCTTGTTCCTGAGCAAAAGCACCAGTAAAAAAGAGGCATAACAAAAGTAAATGGACAGTTTTCATCCGTAAATAATTTGTTTTATAATTGCCGGATGGAACTCGCAGGTGAGATTTTCA
Organism: uncultured Odoribacter sp.; assembly: GCA_964488805.1. GTDB lineage: Bacteria > Bacteroidota > Bacteroidia > Bacteroidales > Prolixibacteraceae > Aquipluma. The sequence goes on from CAZAVU010000015.1 coordinate 48,207, forward strand.
TCCGTGTTTGTGTTTAACGAACATGCTCGTTTCATTTTATATCAGATTTTAAGAAGTGTCTTTAGAACATAAATTTCATCAAATCTACTGAATATCCAATTAGATTACAATACAACCAACTGATATTCTGACTAAATCGGACCGGGTAAAATTCGTCCGTAAAAATGAAAAGGCCGAATCTGCTTGATCCGGCCTTCTTTATATCCAATTAATTTCAGTAAAAATTCCTAACGGAATGAGCAAGTGCTAAATGTCCCTATAATCTTCGCCCCACCTGTCAGAAGGATCACTGGGGAAAGAAACGGTTCTCCATGAGAACTTAAAAACCCGCGGTTTAACCAATCTTTCGTAATCAGCATAACTTAACCTGATTACTTCAGTATGCGTTCCGGCATTGAATGCAATTTCCTTGTTTCGCGTCAGCGAATCAGCGACATAAACAGCCATGCCATAAAGATTGCCAAACGGAGGCATTGCCCCTATCTCGCAATCCGGGAAACGATTTTTAAATTCAGATTCACTGGCCATAGCCACATTCTTAGTTCCGAAAATTTCTTTTAAACTTTCGAAATCAATGTGATACGAAGCAGGTAATACAGCCATAGCCATTTCTCCGTCAATTTTAATCATGACCGTCTTTGCAAACTCTTTTCCGGAAACATGCGCCGAGGCAGCAACCTCCTGTGATGTGTAGGCACTCGAATGACTGATCGTCAGGTACCTCACATTGGTTGCGTCAAGAAAAGCTTTTAGTTTTTTAACAGGCATAAATGTTTTTTTTAAAGTTAAAATGTGCGACAATAAATTGTTACCGAAGTAGTTAAAACGTAAGATCAGGGTCTCTTGGACTGAATCTTACATCAAAACCGTCCAGAATGTTTCAAAAAAAAATCACAAATATGGGTTCATGATCAAACAACTTTTTACAGCCATAATTTCAACCGAAAATGGAATTTATTTTAACTATAAAGCCCGAAATAAGACACATCAGAAAACCATCAGATCCAACATTTGCCACGTCATTCCAGCTCATAAAAAAACCGGCAAATTGCCGGTTCCCTGTATTTTACTAATCGATCGGAATCGAGAAATCAAATGCACAAATAACTTTAAAATTTCCGAAAGTTTTTAGAAATCAATATCGTACAAACCTTGAGCATCCACTTCAAACTGCTTAATGCCAATATCAGTCATCGGGTGTTTAATGAGCTGATTTAACAACTCGGGGCCAATAGTTGCCGAGTGTGCCCCGGCCATACTGACACGGTAAATCTGGTCAACGGTTTTAAAACTTGCGGCCAACACCTTCCCTTTCAACCCATATTCAAAAATATTCTGTACAATGTCGCCAACAACTTCGATCCCGTGCGACGAAATATTGTCCAGACGGCTCACATAAGGAGCAACAAAATCAGCTCCGGCTTTCATGGCCACCAAAGCTTGCTGCTGGGTAAAAATGGCCGTTGCAGTAACATTAATTCCGGCATCCTTCAAAATTCTCATTGCACGATAACCATTGGGGGTCACTGGAATTTTGGCATAAAAATTATCGCCAAAATCAAAATAACTGCGGTATTTCTTTGCTTCGCGCACCATGTCTTCCGATTCGGCAGATATCATCTGCACGTGTACCATGCCGGTTCCCACTAGCTCCTGAATGCCTTCAATGGCAACCGAAAGCTTGTATCCGGAATGGTTTAAAATTGTTGGATTGGTTGTAACCCCTTCCAAAGGGAAAAATTGGTACAGCTTCCTGAGTTCTTCCAGGTCGGCTGTGTCGGCCATATATATCATAGTCTGTAAAAAATATTTTCACAAATTAACAAAAAACAGCAAAACTACCAAGTTAATTAATGGCTAATAAATTATTGTTTCTATGTGACCCAACCGTTGAAAATGAGAACCTGTTGCTGTAAAAAGCAAGGAGCCCGCCAAACGACGGACTCCTCACGGTCTTCTCTATTTATTCATCGTAACCTAAAACGTTCTTAGTATTTCAAAAGGTACTCCTCGGCCTCAACCGACCACAAGCCCTGGTGACGATCGCAGATTTCAGCCAGTTTGGCAAACATCGGATCAGTTTTTCCCAGTTCGGCAAAGTCGGCAATAGCCGTCAATGGCATTTCCAGATGGGTATAAATCAGTTTCTTTCCGCCCGGAATGTGAGGTAAATCGAGGGTGGTTTCGGCCACGGCATTCAAGCCTCCAATGTGGGTTACCAATCCTGCAGGATCCAAACCTTTGGTCATCACCTCCAGAGCTTCCTTCATGTCGTCGGTGTTTCCGCCTGAAGTTCCTACGATGTGTGTATAAGCATAATGCACATTGTAGAAATTCATTTTGGCCTGAAGATTCGGATCTGACGGTCCTGCAAAGAAATTCAGGCAACCATCGAAAGCCAGGATGGCATCCCCCTGTTCGATAACCGGAGCTACCGGGGCAAATACGAACACATCGTCGTATCCGGTTCCTCCTGAAATTTCTTTCAGTTTATCCACCGGATTGTCGATTCTGGTATTCAGGTAAATCAATTCAATGCCGCGTTTGGCCGCTTCCTCAACGGTATAAATCGAAGCAGCGCGGTCCAATCGGGCCTGATCGATGTCGGTTACCACGCACAAGCTTGGTTTGCGGTCGGCACGGTGAATCACGTAATTGATGGCTGCCAGTCCCATCGGGCCAACACCGGCAAGAATCGCCATTTTGCCACCGGCCACAATTTCCATGTTGTGAATGTACGAGCCCGGAGTGGTGTGGTAGTTGGCATGCATGGCGCCGATCACGCAAGAAAGCGGTTCGGCCAGCGATGCCGGATAGAATCCCGGTCCGTCGTAAGCCAGCAAACAATCCTGAACCAGTACATCTTTCGGGATGATCACGTAAGTAGCATCACCCCCAATGTGTTGGTATGAATATCCCGGGGCGCTCAACACTCCCACCGGACCTTCTTCGTAATAAATGGCCGGCTGAATCGAGAATTTTTGTCCGGCTTTGAACTTGTGTTTCCAGTTGTCGCCAATTTCGACCAACTCGCCGCTAAACTCATGTCCAATGATGATCGGGTTTTCGGCGATATCATCCGGAACGCGTTTGTGATCGGTAGCCTGCTTGGCTGCCTTATACGACGACATGCAAATGCTATCAGAAACAACTTTTGCCAAAATTTCGTCGGCTGTGATAGCAGGAAGTTCAAACTCTTCCAGCCTCAAATCTTCTTTTCCGTATAAACGAACTGCTTTGGTTTTCATATTTTTTTTGTTTTGCCACAAAGGCGCTAAGACGCTAAGTTTTTTCACCCCTAAATCCCCTGAAGGGGACTTTTGATTGCAGTTCTATTTGGAATACTGCCTTGTCACAGCCCCCTTTAGGGGGTTGGGGGTTTCTTCGTGTCCTGGTGCCTTAGTGGCTATTCAACTTATTTAATTCAACATATTTTGTCCACCGGTTACGGGCACAGCCTGACCGGTTTCGTATTCCTGTTCGATGATGTAATACACAGCACGCATCACGTCGAGCGGAGTACATCCTCTTCTGGCAGGAACCTGGGCTACATAAAAACGTTTGACATCATCAATCGTTTTGGCTCCGGGAACTTTACCTGCTTTCAGATACTGAACAAACAAGCCTCTCTCCGGATCAGACCATAGCGGACCATCGTAAAAATTCCCAGGGCAAATCGAGTTTACCTTGATATTGAATGGCATCAATTCCAGTGCAAACGACTGAGTAAGGCCTATTCCGCCGAATTTTCCACCGGCATAAGCAAAATTCTTGTTCGAGCCTTTCAAACCCGATTTGGAATTGATCTGGATGATGTCGGCAAAATGATCAGGCTTGAATTTATTCTGAAGTTTCATCACAGCCGAAGCATATTTGGCACACAGGAAGTAGGCCGAATAATTCACCTTGGTCATCAGTTCGAAGGTTTCCGGAGTCATTTCGTCCAGTCCGCCAGCACGCAAAATTCCGGCGTTGCTGATGAATACGTCCAAACCGCCAAATTCGCAAACGGTCTGGAACACCAGGCTTTCGACTGAAGCTGCATTCGACACATCTGCTTTTACAAAAAAGGCCTTGTTTTTGCCTTTGCCGCCATTCAGCGATTCGGCAAATTTTTTGCCCAGTTCTTCGTTCAGGTCGGCAATTACCACGTTGGCTCCGTTAGCCATCAGGTCTTCAACGATGCCGGCGCCAAACCCCTGAGCGCCACCGGTTACAATGACAACTTTGCGGTCAACACGTCCGCCGGTGGCTCCCATAGCAACCGAGCTGCGATATTGTTCCACTTCCCAGGTGTCGATAAACTGAACCTGAGCTGGTGTCATCGGGCTTTGTCCGCCAAATTTTTCGGAATACAGGCTAACCAGGCAAGTGTCCATCATCACATCTTCAAGGGTAGCCACGGCCTGCGCATTGTCGTTAGCCAGAATACAGCCAATGCCTTTGATGCAAATGATTTTTGGAGTCTTGGGCTGAGTTTCTACGTATGTTTTAATCTTTCCTGAAAGATCGTTCAGCAAAGCATCAGCGTCACCATTGTATTCAGCATAAATGAATGACGAATTACAATAAACGATGCCATCAGGAATAAAAGGTAAAGCGATTTTTTGAAACTCAGCTTCGGAAGCCAGGAACCGTTCGTAGTAAGAGTTATTCACCACTTTCAGTGTTTTCAAACCGTTTCCGGAAAGCATCATGCGGATGGCCGGAACGATCATTGCGGCAACCGGATCAACCGGCAAACTGATGGCTGGTTCAATCTCGCCAATAGCGCCATCCAAAAGACTTATTACGTCAGTGTATATTTCCCTGATTTCGTCAGTGGTATCGGCAGCCACAAAAATACCGTGGTTCTGCAACAGGATAACTTTGGGTTCCTTCCCGGTTTTGGCACGATAGGCATTGATACGGGTTTCCACTTCCTTGAACAGGATGTAGCCCGGATCGACATACGGCACATAAACCACCGTATCGCCGAACAGAGTATTGGTCAGGCGTTCGGCATTCGCACTGCACATCAGTCCGTTTACTTTGGTACTGTGGGTATGCACCACAAAGCGGAAAGCCAACAGATCGTGCAACGACGTTTCAACCGACGGGCGCTGTCCTTTTTCAGGATAAACGCGGGCCTTCAGCAAATCGTTTTTGATCTGGTTTTCGCGTTCCATCACATCGCTGGAATAGGTTTTTACAGCTATTTCGTGCAGCGCTTTGCGGTCGAGTTGGGCAAAACCTTCTTCACCGATGGTTCCCAGGCTATGCCCGCTGGCTTTGATGTACAGGTGATTTTCGTCTTTGAATGAAGTATTGCCTCCACCGGCTATTACAAAATCTTTTTGTTTGCCGTAAAACTGTGATATTTCAATTAATTGTTGAATTTCGGGTTTCATGATGTTTTTTATTTTGTTGGTCGTAGAGACGTACGATCGTACGTCTCTACCATCCTAATTGATAAAATGTGCAATTACGGCCTGACCTAATTCGACAAACTGGTCGTATTCTTTTGTTTTGGCATCGCCGTCACCATTCAGATAACCCTCTTCGCCTTTGGCAATCAGGTACTGATGGGCTGCGATGATGCAGGCTCCTTCGTAACCAATTCGCGCCAGATCTTCGTCCAGATCAACGCCTCCGCTGCACGAAACTTTTATAGGATCGAGCTGTGGTGTATTGTGTTCGGTACCAAACGAGATCAGGAAATTCTTCGAGCGGAAGAAAGTCACAAAATCTTTTAATACGGCAAACGTGTTTCGGCCAGGAATCAGTTCCAGACTGTAAACGCCTTTGCTGACCAGGGTTTCGTACAGTTTAACAAAGTCGCCTTCATAGTCGGTAAAATTACCTTTGGCATCGTCGAGCAGCACCGGATAGCAAGGAATACCACCAGCCTTGATGATGATGTCTTTCACTTGTTCCAGGCTCAGGAAAGCTTTCGGATCTTCGGCAACAAACGCACGTCCTCCGGCTTTCAGCAGGTTGCCGCGAATTTCGTTTTCGAGAGCCGACACATTATTGAGCTTCGATTTCACTTCTTTGCCTGAGAAGACTTTCAGGTAGAACGCCTTTTTATCTTCATCTGAAGTGAAATTCTCGTCGATGGCAGTGCGTAAAGCTTTGGCAATGTGCCGTTCGCGCAACATGTTCTTGGCATATTTCGCCTTCAGCTCATCAAAATCAAAGCTGAACCCGGCATTGATTTCAGCCAGCAGTTCGTTCAGTTTGTTCACCATTTCGGCAGTCTGCACATTACTTTCGTGCTGAACCTGCTTCAGCAATTGCAACGGCTCGCCTGACAATTCAAACGGGTTGTGCAAGCCTTTTCCGGAGAAATAGGTCCGTCCGGGATTGGCCGGATCGTTCACGCGTATGCCAGCTTCCTGCAAATCTTTCTGCAACGACATAAACTCGATGTTGTACAGCGGGAAGATTTTATATTTTGAAGCAAGGGCTGTAAACTCGGCGTAACCGTCGGTAGTATAAAAATCGTTGATGCCCAGCACCTGAACGCCCTCGGCTTCTGCCATTTGGAACGCCTGTTCGATCTCGGTGAACGCGCTGAAGGAGAACGGAGTGTGAAAATGGCCGTTAACCAGCAGCACTTTCTTTTCATCTTGATTTTTCAGTTCTTCCAGCAAAACCTGTTTGCCCGGGAAACCTGAAAATACTGATTGATTGTTCATTGTATTTAAGTTTTAGATAGTTTCCGAATTTGCATACAAAGTAAGATAATTTCAACCGAAATGGTATCCTTTGGTATCCTGCAATGAGGTCTGCCGGTTCGCTAAAGAATGGAAGCCTGATTTTCAGCTTGGTCACAGGCAGGTTTGCATTGACCTAAGTATAAACGAAAGGCCCTGTCGATAAACTTACTGATCCGATAACTTGAGGTCATCGGATCAGTTGAAATGCCGTTACTATATCTTTTTGCCGATATAGAACACATAGCCGTAATATGCCTTGTATTTGGCGTACAGTTCAGCTTCATAGCGCTGGAAACCAATGAATTCTTCGGCAGTTTTATTACCTGCATACTTCTTCAGAAAAGCTTCCTGCACTGCAACTTGTGGAACATGGTAATTGTCCGTCCAGCAGTTTTCGGGCAAAATGAACGAAGCCACCGGAACATAGCCTGCCTTTTGCAGTTGAGCTACCTTATTCGGGATGGTGTCGATTTCAGGATAAGCATCCATCCAAAACTTTTCGATTTCTTCAGGGCGTTCATCTGTGAACCACGAAGCTTCGGTAACCGCAATGTAACCGCCGGTCTTCAAAAATTTGCGCCACTCAGTGAGGCCGCGCACAAAACCGATATTGTAAATAGCACCTTCCGACCAGATCAGGTCCAGTTCTTCTTCCTGAAAAGGAAGGTTATCCATCGAACCAATAATGCCTTTTACCCTATTTTGAAGGTTCAGCTTTGCTGCATTTTGGTTGAACAGGTTGATAAAATCGGGAAACAAATCGAGGCCGGTAATTTGCCCCGACACATGTTGGGCCATTGTCATGGTCTGACCGCCAGTGCCGCAACCCAAATCAACAATGCGCGATTTGTCTGTCAAGTTGTCGATAAAACTCAGCGCTTTCAGGGTGGCTTCGGGACTTCCCGGCCCCTGCCGTTCTGTACTTGCAAAATATTCGCAGATTAAACTAAAGTCGAATTCGTGGATTGATTTATTATCGCTATTACTCATGATGTTTAAAATTTAAATAATGGTTGAAGACGAACAAAAAATTCAAGCTTTTGCCCGCCGCATTTGATAAAATATAGACATGAAAATAACTCTGACCAGAACTGGCCTGAGTTTACTGAGGGATAACCTTGAGCATAACGCCTAAGGTTATTTACATCACGCGATCCGAAATACGTTTAAACATCCAAAGGTTTTAGTGCCGCAAAAATAACAAATCCGTCAATTCGTTGGAGTTCTTTTGGCCAAAAATTCTGTATGATAGTTTTGTTTTCAACCTTTCCGGTTCTTTTGAAAAACTCCAGGAACACACTTCTTTCACGGCCAACTTGCGGCCATTTTTCCGGCTGTTGCAGATTTTATTTTCAGACTTTACAGAGCTGAGCCACTTTTGCGCTCACAAAAAGCCTTAAAGTCAATGAAAACAGAAAACAGAAACAAATTAGCCAGAACTGGCGGAGTTTTCTCCGCTCTTTTCCTGGCGCTTCACATCAGCTTCTACTGGGTTTTCCGCTGGGAGCAAACGCTTCGGGTAATGAACCCAACCGACAAAGCGATTCTGCTCACTTTCAATCTTGCCGGAATTTTGCTGCTAATTTTTGTTGCAGAAACCTCGCTTTTCCAAACAAGGCAACTAGTTGAAACTGCCATTGGGAGAAGCACATTGCTCTTTTTTGCTTCTTTTTACCTGCTTCGCATCGCGGCCGAATTTCTCCTCTTCGGATTTGTAATGCCAGAGTCCATCGTTGCGGTGCTGCTTTGCCTGATCCCTTCCGTTTGCTACGCAATGGCAGCACTCCCGGAAACAACCAAAAAGGAAACAAGATGAAGCGCATTCTGGACAAGATCACCAACGGCTTTTTGCTAATCATCATCGGCTTGCTGCACACCAAACTCGTGATTTCGGCTGATGGTTGTGGCGCACAATTCTCGAATTTCTCCAAGTCTAATTTTTTCAGGATCTGCGACGGATTGAACGAACTTCCTGCAGCAGCGGGCAAAACGAATTTTGAAGCGTTTGCCGCATTCTGGTTTTTCTATTTCGGAATTTTATTGATTCCGCTCGGGTTGCTGGTTCACGCCATCGAACAGAAATACAAGGTTTTACCGCACGCTTTCACCATTTCCTATTTGGCCGTGGTAGTGATTGGCGCTTACATGGTCCCGGCGTCAGGAATGACCTACATCATGCTGCCACACGCCATTTTCATGCTTGCCGCCAATTTCTACAAAACCAAAAAACTGGCCCAATAAAAACTTAAAAGCAGACAAAATGAACAAAGTTTTTAAACTCAAAACCTATCCTGAAAACACCCAAGTTTACGCAGACATGGACCGTGTGGATTATTTCGATTCTTACATGATCGCCAAAGATACGCCCGATTCGGTAAGCGAAATCACCCGCAAACTGCTGAAAGCGCCGGGCTGGGTGAATGCTTTGGGAAAGCTCAGAGATATACTCGTGAAACCTTTCGGGCTAAAAACCGGAGACGAAATTAGAGCAGAGCGCGACGGAGACTACGAATTTGATTTTGCGCCTGTTCTGTACCGTAGCGAACAGGAAATTGTGATGGGAATGAACGACAAGCACCTTTATTTCAGATTGTCGGTGCTTAAAGTCGCACAACGAAACGGTTCGCAGGTTTTTCTAACCACCGTCGTTCGCTTCAATAATGTGGGCGGACGAATCTACTTCACGCTCATTCGCCTGTTTCACGGACTCATCGTTAGAACCATGCTAAGAAGGCTCTAAGCGTAACAGACGTCGTTTTGATAAGAAAAAGCTTGGTGGAACTTGGTGTCTTCGTGGCTAATTTTTCCCTGCCACAAAGTCCCGAAGTCGCAAAGAATCACAAAGATGAGAACTCGACTTTAAATAGTAAATCGTCAATAACTCGTTATGTCATCACAATTAATCAAATTATCGCGTATTGCCGCAGCCATCGCTTTGTTTCTCGGCCTGGCACACGAAACATATACCGTGTGGTTTATCTCCGAAGTCAAGAACATTCCGCAAGCCTGGCAAGGACTGGTTTTGTACATGTACCTCGCAACAGGTCTGTCTTGCTTTTTGGCCGGAGCAACCATGCTTCTGTCGGGTAGCAAATTGGTTCAAAATTGGAGGTTATCGAACCATATCTATTTTATTTCTGCTACTTTTATGCTGCTGCTCGGAATCGGGGCACCCATTGCGATGAGTGACAATCCTTTTGGGTATATTTCACTTGCTGGAAGTGTCTTTTCGGTGGCCGTCGGTGTTTTGCGCTATCGCCAGCCAATGAGTTAAACTGAAACACAAATTCATGAACCGGATTATCAAAGTCATATTGCACCTGTTCTACTGGATGGTCTTTTGCCTGTTTTCGGCACTCGTGAGTTTTCGACTTGCACAGGGTACGGATTTCTTGATCGGGAACATGAATGTTTTTCTTTTTAACGCGCTGTGGGCGTTGATCCAGTTTTACCTGTTTTATTTCCTGTTCTACCAGTTTATCGAACGGCAGCGGTACATTCGCTATTTTGCCTGGTCGGTTGCGGTAACTGTTGGGGTTTCGCTGTTCATGTTTTTCCTCTTCGGCCTTTTGTTTGGGTTTTCCGAAATACGCGAAATGCGCAGCATCATTCCACCAATGGTGGGCACTTTCATCATCGGGCAAACCGGGAGTCTGTTGCGCGGTTTCATCGGCTGGTTCGACGATTTGCAGCGCAAACAGGAGATGGAAAAAATGCTGATCCGCAATGAACTAGATGTGCTGAATGCCCAGCTCAACCCGCATTTCCTGTTCAACACGCTGAATAACATCGACTCGCTCATCTTTCGCCAGCCGCAAAAAGCCTCGGAATCGCTGATCACTTTGTCGGAAATCATGCGCTACATGCTCTACGATGCCCGCGAACCCAAAGTGCTCCTGTCGCATGAAGTGGAACATTACCAGCGAATTATCCGGCTGCAATCGTTGCGTTTTGGTAATCCTGACGCAATTCGATTCGACCCCCCGGAAACACTTCCTGAAATTCAGGTAGCGCCGTTGTTGTTTTTGCCGTTCATCGAGAATGCCTTTAAATATGCCGTCAAGTCAGATGGTTTGCCGATGATCGAATTCCGGCTGATAATTTCTGAAGGCGAGATTTGCTGGACGAGCCAGAACCAGTTTCAGGCCGAACCCGATGGCCAAACAGCGCGGCGTGGCGGAATTGGTTTGTCGAACCTGAAACGGCGACTGGAATTGCTTTACGCCGGAAAGTACTCACTGAAAACCAGCGCGGAAGGAAACGTATTTTTTGCTGAATTAAAACTGAAACCATGACCTATCGCTGTATTACCGTTGACGACGAACCTTTGGCACTCGAAAAGATAAACGGGTTCGTGGAGCAGTTGCCTCAACTGAAACTGGAATCCAGTTTCGACAATGCCCGCAATGCGCTGAGTTTTCTCGCCAGCCACCCGGTTGACATCCTTTTCCTCGACATCCAGATGGATCGCTTGACGGGGCTCGACCTGCTGGCAGCCTTGCCCGAAAAACCGCAGGTGATTCTCACCACGGCCTACAGCGAATATGCCCTGAAAGGCTACGAACTGGAAGTGACTGATTACATCCTGAAACCCTTTTCGTTCGAGCGGTTTGCCAGGGCAGCCAATTTGGCCATCAAAAGGCTGGACGAAAAAGCAAGCACGCCATCAGCCGATTTTATCTTCGTCAAAACCGACTATCGTCTGGTGAAAATCAGGCTCGACGACATCCTGTTTATCGAGGGAATGCGCGATTTTCGGTGCATTGTCACCACTTCAGGAAAAATACTGACCCAGCAAACTTTTGGCTCTTTCGAAGAGCAATTACCAGCCACAACTTTCGTCCGGATACACAAATCGTACATGGTGGCCATCGGCAAAATTGAGTCCATCGAAAAGCACCGCGTCAAAATCGGCAAAGAGTTGCTGCCCGTGAGCGAAAGCTACCGCGACAGTTTTTACAAAAAAATCGTTGGATATTCGAAGTAGCGTAATTACATCCATTTTATTTGTGCATCCTTGCGATACGGCAATTTGGAATAGCTATATTTCGGGTAACCCACCATCAAAGCCGACCGAACGGCATGTGTTTCGTCTAAACCTACCACCTTCCGAACTTCGGGCGAATAACCCAAGGCAATCATCACAAAACCAGCCCAGCAACCTCCCAGACCGTAGGAAGGCAACAACAATTCGAGGTGCGAAGTGGCAATTACGGAGTCAAGGATGCCACCGGTATAAGCTGCATCGGTATAGCCGACAACCAGCACCGGGGCTTCGCGGCAAATCACATCATCGCTATGCTGGTACGAATTGATCAGTTTCTCGAAGCCCAAATATTGTGCTAGATCGGCTTTAGCCTGCACCATGTCTTGCATCCAACTGATCACAGCATCACTTAATTGGCGGATTTTCCTTTTATCGCAAATCACCACCCACTTGTTTTGCTGCTGATTGACACCGGTAGGCGAATAACTCACCACTTCAAATAGCTTTTCGAGCGTGGTTTTGTCTACGCTTTTGGGCAAATACTTGCGAACGGAACGTCGGCTAATGAAGTATTCCGACAGGTTTTCGGGATTGATTTCCTGCAACTTATCTTTCCTGATTGTTCGCAACGAAGGTAACGCGTTGTTTTTCAATGCACCCGTAGTGCAAACGGCCTCGCAATGCCCACATTGCACGCAACGGGTTTCGTTCTCTTCGGTTATAACGGGAAAGCCATCGCCGCCCAATGAAATAAGCCCCATCGGGCAAATTTCCACACAAACGCCGCATTGCTGGCAAGTACTGACATCAATAGCTAATGTGTTCATATTGATTATTTTATTATCGGATTGTCTAAAAAGGCTTGCAACTTTTCAAAGTACTGTCCCACATGTACTCCGTCGACAAAGGCATGGTGTACCTGAACGGAAAAGGGCAGAAGCGTTTTTCCATCCTGCCCGAAATATTTTCCCCACGAGATGCGGGGTACCGAGTCGTTGCGATTGATGGTGATGGTATGCGACAGGTGCGTGAACGAAACCCAGGGAATACAGGTGAGGTACACAAAATCGTCGCGCCCAATTAAAGGAACATAATCGAAATAAACACCTTGATTATCTGTTATTTGTTTTGCCTTGCTGACAAAGCCAAACAGATCCCTTTCCATATCGAGCGTAACAAACTTAAACAGATCATCGCTACCCTCGGCTGGCATTGCGGTAAATGATGGATGCAGCCTGTCGTGCAAAACCACCTGCTTTCCGTCCCTGACCCGGTAACGAAAATTCTCAACCTCATCGGTAACGCGCGTAACGGCGTAAATCATGGCATAATAAAAGGGCAATCCGTTTTGTTTGACAAACTGGAGGAATTGGGTAATGTCGATATTGGCACAAATATTATACTGCGGATAATCCATCCGGTAGAAAAACTCGAAATGTTCTTTTCGTTTCCAGTTCTCAATATCAATGATTTGCATAAGTGTTAGTTGTTTGTTACTTAATAATCCGATCAACCGTAATAACGCGATAAGTATTAGCATTTATGGTAATCTTAATATTCTCTTCGCCATTTGTGACATAAATATTTTTCCCATTCCGTTCGAAAAACTGTTCCAGCGTTTCGTTTATAACCCTGAAAATCAGTTTTTCAATTTCGTCATTCGATAGCTGGCAATGGAGCTTTTTATTGATCCGCTCGAACACCAGGCTGGTGTAACAAATTCGGTCCAGAACGATGGCCTTATCGTTGCGCATATCTCATAACCTTTTTATTTCAAGCTAGATAAGCTCCAATTTTCACTAGCCAAAACAACCGAAGTTTCCACTTGTCGCTCGGGTATTGACCAATAAATCCGGAGTAGTTTATTTTTCTCATCTACCGAAACCTGACGAAATCCATGCTTTCTGTAAAAATCAATCGCCCAAAAAGCATCGGCCCAGGTACCGATAAGAATGGGTGTTTTTGTCATGGCCACCAGATGTTTCAGGAGCTTTCCTCCAATTCCTTGCTGACGGGACTTTGTGCGAACATAAGCATGGCGAATAAGTGTTACATCGCTTTTATACTGAATCCCCATGACACCCAGTATTTCATCGTTATCCATGTACTTCCAGAATTCAACGCCTTCGGCAATCTGGGTTTTCAATTCTTCGACAGGCATATAGGGATCTTTCCATCTGTCGGGTGGAATGATACCTTTATAGGCAACTGATGCATCGTTTATAATTTCATAAACGGTGTCAAAATCTGTTTTAATAGCGCATTTTCTTATCATTCGACTGTTTTTTATTGTATCTCGTTCATAATAAACATCCTATTCCTTGCCATAAAATTTCAAATACGTTTCGATGTTTTCTTTTATATATTCAACATTATGATATCCCTGAAAGATATGGTTTTGAGCAGATATTACTTTCTCTTGCAATACGTTATACAAAACGGAACACCCCTCATAAAATCTGCCTTCGTCTTTATTTCCGGCATCAAGATATACCTGAATATCAGCACGAATATCTTCGTTTTCCGCAAGATGCACCGGATCGTATTTTTCCCATACTTCACGGCTATGGAAATGCGGTTTGTCTTCCTCTTCAAGCGTTAATTCGATGGCAGGCATGTGTCCTCCCACTTTGCAAAACATATCCTGATGGCGCAAAGCGTTGTGAAGAGCGGCATAACCGCCAGCAGAAGCACCGCCAATATATCGCCCTTTTTTGTCCTTAATAGTATTGAAGGAATTGTCAATAAAGGGAATAAGCTCTTTTATCAAATAATCTTCGTACATCCCTACATGGTAAATTCGGCCTTCGGAATTTAAGATTTCGCTGCATTCAGTGGCTGAATTTATTCCGCGACTGTTCCCGATTCGGGGACAAACAATGATCATGGGATTTATTTCGCCGGAATTGATTAATTGATCAGCTTTTTCACTTATTCCAGCTTCAAATATGATATTTTCATCTCCACTTCTTCCGTGTAAAAAATACAATACTGGAAGTGCCCCAAGTGTATTATAACTCTCCGGAAGATATATCAGCGACCCCATATCTTTTCCAAGAATGGTACTATGAAAGTTCATTCTTCTTACATTGTTTTTTCCCATTTATTGGTTTTCATAGTTATCTGTTCAACTTCATAATTTCCGGCAATTTTTTCTGAATTTCCTCGTCGCTCCAATCCCACCATTTAAGTTCCAAAAGCTCTGTGATTTTCTTGTCCGAGAAACGCTTGCGGATTGGTTTTGCCGGCACTCCACCGACGATGGTATATGGGGGTACATCTTTGTTGACAACGGCACGCGAGGCAACGATGGCGCCATCGCCAATGGTAACTCCGGCCATGATGACTGCCTCAAAGCCGATCCACACATCGTTGCCAACTATGATGTCGCCTTTGTTGTCCCACGCATCAGTAACCGGGCAGTCCAATCCCCATTCGTCCTGCATAATGGCAAACGGATAGGTGGAAAGCGAATTGAGCGTATGGTTCGATCCGTTGAAAAGGAACTTGGCGTCACAAGCGATTGAACTGAACCGCCCGATTTTCAGCCGATCGTGGTTGACATACGGATAATGGTAAAGCACGCATTTCGATTCAAAATCCAGCGGATTGTCGAAATCGTGGTAAATAGTATAATCGCCCACTTCGATAAACGGGCTTTTGATGCAGTTTTTCAGGTATATGGTCTGCTTGTCGTTGGGGCGGGGAAATAATAGTGATTTGTTTGGCATTTCTATTTAATTTTTTCTAAGTAAATCATTGTCATGTTGTCGTTTATAACTTTTTTGCTGAATTCGTTATAACCCTGTTTATTATATAAATATAAGTTCTTCAGGCTTTTATGTCCTGTAAACAGTTCAAACCGCTTACACATTTGGAACGTGAGCTCAATCGAATCAAGCAATAGCTTGCCGATTCCCTGGTTTTGAAAGTCCTTTTTTACGATGAGTTTTCCTACAAAACAGGTTTCTCCATCAAAAAAAGCGCGTACCGAACCAATTATTTCACCGTAGGCAACGGCCTTGATGAACACCTGTTCGGCAAACTCTTTTTCCAGTGCCTGAATATCTTGTTGCAAAGGCGGAATGTTGTAATCGTTATAAATTGCAGCTTCGGTTTGGTAACACTCTTTCTGTAGTTGCAAGATAGTAGGCAAATCTGATTTAATTGCCTGACAAACACCTACATTCATAAAACATTGATTAATAATCTGTTTTACCTTTTTTGTAGTTTTTCAGCATTTTCCCGAAATCTTTGTCCCGTTTTCGCCGTTCGGCAGTCGAAGACTCAAAAAATTCTTTCTCTTTATTCATTTTCAGATAGTTATCATACGATTTCTGGTCGATATGGCCGTGGCTTACAGCATCGATTACTGCGCAGCCTGCTTCTGTTGTATGGGTGCAGTCCTGATACCTGCAAGCTTTGGCGTATTCAAAAATAGAATCAAAGGTGGTGGCCAAACCTTCGGAAACATCAGTAACGCCCACCTCGCGCATTCCAGGGTTGTCAATCAAAATGCCCCCGTTCTCCAGCACAACCAGTTCGCGATGTGTGGTAACGTGCCGACCTTTGCCGGTACTTGTGCTAATGGCATCGGTTTGCATCACATTTTCACCTCGGAGGTTGTTGATCAGCGTCGACTTACCCACGCCCGACGAGCCCAACATGCAATAGGTTTTCCCTTTTTCAATCATCTGTATAATGCCATCCACCCCTTCACGTGTTGCATTGCTCACAGTTACCACCGGAATATTTTTAATGCGCTGGTTTACTGATTCTTTTATCTGCGAAAGAGTTTCAGTTTCGACCAAATCGGTTTTCGTGAGCACAACGATCGGTTTCACTCTGGCCGAATGGCAGATCGTCAGATAACGCTCTAAACGATTGATGTTAAAATCACGGTCAACCGCCTGTACCAGAAAGGCAAAATCCACATTGGTGGCAATAATCTGAACTTCGCCCGAATGCCCAACTGCCTGCCTCGAAATAACAGAGTAACGGGGAAAAACCTTGTGGATAACACCGAAATCGGGTTCGTAAACCGTTAATGCTACCCAGTCGCCAACGGCAGGAAAATCTTCGCGGTTACTGGCCGTGAATCGTAAGTTACCTGTAATCTCGGCTTCCAATTCGGCGTTTTCGGTGCGGACCGTGTACCTTTCCTTGTGTTCGGCAACAACACGACCAACGGTAAAATCACCTAATTCTGTGTCATTCCTTAACTTTTCAAAAAATGAATTGTATCCTAAATCATTAATGTCCATTGTATCAAATCATCAGATTGATGGGTTAAGAAACCCAATTTTATAGATTATTTGTTCGTCAAACCCTTTTCTTGAAACTATAACATTATAGTAGCCTGCTTCGGCTTTTTTTTCAATTGTTACCGATATATCGTTGTATTTGCTTATGACACTAAAGTTTGTTCCCTCCGAAAAAGGTTTCCAAACCGTCAAGCCATAACTTCTGACCGGCGTTCCGTTGGTAACGCTAACAATTGCATAAGCGCTACTGATTTTTTCAGGCACTCCCTCAGAATCAACCAGTATCTCCGCATTGCCATCAATGACAATTTTCTCGATTCCCAAAACGTTAAAATCGCAGGTGTTATTTGTCTTCTTTTCTTCGCAACTGACAAACAGCATTAATAAAATTGAAAAAATAATGGTTTTCATTGTGTTCATGTGTAACTCGTTTTAAATCATCTCATCTTCTTTCCTATTCATTTTCAGCACCATACATTCAATCACCCCATTCAGCTCATCAGGGTTTTCAAGCATTGGGTAATGGCAGGTGCCTTTTATCGGCAACACTTCATAGCCTGCTACCGCGTACTTTCTCAACGGTTCTTCATTGAGGGGCGAATTCTCAACAGGGACAAGGTACATCTTCACGGTCAGTTGTGCCATAAGCTCCCGTTCTCGTTCATAGCAACTAAAACTATCGGCAATCAGTTCAATACCAATAGTTTTGTTCATGTTGCGATAATCAGATACCACGCGGCCGGCAATCGCCAGATCAGTAGAAGCCGATAGCAATGCCTGTCGGGCAAAGGCTTCGGAGGTGTTAGCAAAATCGGTAGCCAACATCTTCAGAACAGTCTCAGACAGTTGCTGCATCTCATCAGACAATGGTGTAGCTGCATTTTTGAAATTGTCGATACCAATAAATCCGCTGACTGTTTCGGGACATTGAACCGCCACTTCGAGAATCACATCGCCACCCATCGAATGACCGATCAATACGACATTTTTGAGCTTCAATTCGTTGATCAAAAAGCAAATATCCTTGCCATATTCCCGAATATTCCATGTTGTGCGGTTGGAGCCCGAATGCCCATGCCCAGGTAAATCAACGGCAATCACACGATATTGCTCTTTGAAATAAGCAATCTGAGCAGCCCAGTATGCTTTGTTGATAAACGAACCATGCACAAACAGCAAGGTGACATCGCCCTTCCCCTCATCCAGATAGGCAATCGACACATTTTCCCTTTCTATTGTTTTCATTTTTTGAAGAATTTGATATTTATCTCATCTAACGTCTCCCGTTTCATCAAAAATGCTTTTTGCAATCGGGTATATTCTTCGTAGGAACATTTTGCACGGCAGACTTCATCGACTTTGTCTATTTTGTCAAATACCACCTTGATTTTCCCGCAAGGGTAATGGCGGCACTCCCCGCAATTGTTCAGGTCACGGACGTGCTCGCACGTATTGATGTTGTAGCTGCACTGCTTTGTTTTGGAGCAGCCATTGCACCGAATCTCCTCAATACTAACGATTTCTTGTCGAAAACCCAGTCGATGCCATAATTCAGCCAACTCATGCAATCGGATTGTGCAGTTGTTCTGGGTGGCGACGTATCGCGGACACTCCGAACAATTGTCGCCACAAAATGAGATAAATACGCTTTTCTTCATCTGATTATAGTTTGTCTGGCCAGTAAACAAGTCAATCTAAAAAAATCATTTCCCTATAACATTGTGATCCAGCCACAAACAATCAATCTACTGATTTTCAATCAACACCGAACGGCACAGAAAATGCTTGGGCCGGTCAATTTCAGTCAGGTTATGCTTGCGAATCGTCTCCATCATGCTATTGAATGATTTTTTTGAAACATGAAAGTTCGGTTCAACAATCAACATTCGACCTCCGGGCTTCAACAGTGTTTTTACCTCGGCAAATAGTTTATCGTGGTCAGGTACTTCGTGTACCATAAAAAAAGCCAGTATAAAATCTACTTTTTCAACCAATCCAATACGATCCTCCTGGCATTTATGCAGTTTAATCGTATTTTCCAATGCGGTGCCTTTGATTTTTGCTTCAACCTTATCGAGCATTCCCTGCTGCAAATCGGCAGCAACAACCTTCCCCGAACCGTGTAGCATATGCCCCATTTCGATGGTGAAAAATCCTGGCCCACAACCCAAATCAAGCACCGTCATTTGGGGACGGATATAGGGTGCTAAGATTTTATGGGGATTTTGCAGAAATCGTCTGAGACCGTTGTCTAAACCGCCCGCTAATTCAACCGGACAAACG
>CAZAVU010000016.1:0-63041 GCA_964488805.1 uncultured Odoribacter sp.
GAGCGCTGGATTGTGGTTCCAGAGGTCGTGGGTTCGAGCCCCATCTACCACCCGTGAAAATTAGCCCCACTAATTAAATCAATTAGCGGGGCTTCTTATTTTACTTGAATATTTTTTCTATCTCACTGAGCCCGATTCCCGGTTGATCAATTAATGTTACCTTGCCATCAACCACTTGCATCCCTTTATACGGATCATTTGCTATCAGAAGATTTCCATCGAGATCGGCCCAGTCACATTTTGCAGACAATTGCGCGGCGGCTGATACGGCACATGATGTTTCTGTCATACAGCCAATCATTACCTTCATGCCCAACGAACGAGCCAGGGTGAGCATCTTGTGAGCTTCTCGCATACCGGTACATTTCATCAGTTTAATGTTAATACCGGAATAAACCCCTTTAGCTTTCAAAACATCGGGTAAACGTTGTACTGATTCGTCACCGATCGTAGGCAGTGGACTATTTTCGGTCAGCCAGGCCATATCATCGATAGCTTTTTTGGGCATGGGTTGTTCAACAAAAACAATCCCTTTTTCCTTCAGCCAGTGTATCATGTCGAGGGCCTGCTGTTTATCAGTCCATCCCTGATTCACATCAACACAAATTGGTACATTGGTAACCGACCGGATGGTCTCGATCATCTCCCGGTCATTTTTCTGTCCAAGTTTGACCTTCAATATTTTGAATTGCCTGGCTTCTTCTGTTTTCTGACGAACCACTTCCTGCGTATCAATTCCGATGGTAAAAGATGTATTCGGCGTGTTTGCCGGATTAAATCCCCATATTTTGTACCACGGCTGTCCCATCAGCTTACCAACCAGGTCGTGCAAGGCAATGTCAACAGAGGCTTTGGCAGCACAATTTCCCGGCATTATTGAATCAACATACGCCAAAATCTCATCCATCTGAAACGGATCTTTAAACTGACTCAGATTGAGTGACGACAAAAATTTGGATGCAGAGTCAATGCTCTCTCCCAGGTAAGGTGGCATCGATGCTTCCCCATAGCCGACAACTCCTTCAAATTCCAGCCTGGTTAACACGTCCGGAGTGCTTTTCCTCGAACTGTTTGCCAGGGTAAAAGTATGCCGCAACTGCAAATCGTAAGGAACAAACTGTAAAGACAATCCTTTTCCTGATGCTTTACCTGATTTTTTTTTCATTGCGGCAAAAACGGTTTCCACTCCGGCAACTCCGGCCAAAGCCGTCAGTCCGGTGGTTTGTATAAAACGACGACGAGTGCTCATTTTGTCAATTGATTATTTATTACTGGTTCCCACAGAATACCACGGATGATCTTTCACCAGGGTAATTCCTTCTGTATTTAAAGAATTCAATATCCGGCTCGACGACCTCAGGTTTTTGAGCAAAGCTTCGCTGAAAGCCGGATCATTCGGATCGAGGCTGTTGATGCGCACCAAGCCCGAAGCATGAATGTATTTCCCATTCCCCAGATACATGCCAACATGTGTAATTCGCTGCGGAATGTGGCCAAAAAACAACAAATCGCCAGGCTGAAGCAATTCCTTATCCTGATATACAAGTCGATCACCGTACTTCACCTGCTGCGAAGCATCGCGGGCAAGAATAACTCCTTGTGTGAAGTACGAAGTTTTAGTGAATCCCGAACAATCAACATTTTTACTTGATGTTCCGCCCCAAAGGTAAGGTACGCCAAGCAACTGCCGGGCAAACGAGATGATTGACTGAACACTGGGCTTACAATTAATCCATTCGTTCCACGACAGGCAGTCTTTCTTTCGGACATAACCTGTACGGCCATCCGGAATCCTGATTTTCAGATATCCTTTCACCTCCCCTTCCATTTCAAAAATATCGGACTGTACCAAATCGCAAACAGGCATTCCTTTGCTATCGGGTGAATCGAATGCGTTCCCGGAAATCCGGTTAAAAACAAAACGGTTAGATTGCTTCCAGCGCTCCATTTCAGGCGCAGTAAAAAGAACCAGACCTTTGCCTTCCATCCAGCCGATATACAGATCGGGAGTTTGAACTCGATACCAGCCATCACAGGATTCCAGTACCTTCATCGGTGTTCCCATCAGGGACTGGGTAGCCATTTCGGCAGCATGGTCAGGCTGGGTGCGCATACTGGCAACTGAAAGCGTAGTCAAAGCCCAGGTTTTGTCGCCCAAAGAAGCCTCAGGTAATAAAACGATCGAATCCGTATAATGAATTCCACGATCGTTCAGCAATTGGAGCAACTTCTTTTTAGCTTCGGGCTGATCGGTTTTACCTTTCAAAACAACTATTGGCTTCAGTGTATCCTGAAGGGAAATATCCAGGACGGCCACCCGCTTATCAGGCACAATCTGTTTCTGTAGTGCCTGCACCTCACCGATCAACCTTTTATAATTCGTAGACTGGGCATTCAAAACCACTCCTGCAAGCAAAACAAGAATGGTCATTAAAACTGTTTTAAACAAAAAATTCCGCATCATCACATTGTTTAGAAATTCAAAAAATATCACTTGATTGTAACCACAGCCGAACGTGCCGACTCAACATTATCACTATTGATAGCGGTCACAAAATAACTCTTTCCACTCGTCCCGGCAAACTGCAAATCGGAAAATATCTGAACAGCATGAGCATTGAATGAATTTTTCAGGGTTTTATCCTTTTCAAGAACGTAAACAGCATATTTTGCGGCTCCTGAAACGGCTTTCCAGCCCAGATTGAGACCGCTCAATGTAACCGATGGCGCTGAAACCGACGGCGCGGTCAGGGTTCCCATCACAGGCAACACCGACTTCCATGAATATTTCGTTTTCAGGAAGTTATACATCTCAGCATTCTCAATAAACTTCATCCGGAAGAAAAAGCACCCCGACAAATTGGTATAATCACGAACGGCTTCGATCTGACGATCAAACTCAGCAACCGTGCCAAAAGCCGGATAGGACGAATCTTTGTATTTATAGGCAGCAATTCCGATCACCATGGGCACGCCATACGAATTACTGTTCCAGAAGCTGGCCTGCTTGCCAAAATCGGCTGTGGCATGACCAAACTCCCAGTAAACCTGAGGAGCAAGGTAATCAACCCATTTATTCTGAAGCCAGACAAACGGATCAGCATATAAGTCAAGGCTATTCTCGCGTCGGCCCGAGGGCGAAATTCCGAACAGCACGCCGGGCTTATTGGTTTTTATCACCTGGCTGACATTCGAAACCATCTGGTTGACATTATCTGCCCTCCAGGTATGGATATCCTTCCCGTTTCCGTATTTCTCAAAAGCAGCCTTATCGTCGAACCCGAACGGATTGGTGGTTGATTTGGCGCCTGATGGATAAAAATAATCATCGAAATGAATGGCATCCACGTCGTAACGGGTTACGATATCCTTTACTACAGCAGCCAGATGAGCCCTGACTTCGGGAATGCCCGGGTTGAAATAACGCATTCCTCCGAACGTGACCACCCACGAAGGATTTTTAACAGCCACATGGCTGGAAGCCAGTACCGCCGAAGTGCTGCCAATGCGATACGGATTGAGCCAGGCATGAAACTCCATGCCCATGCGGTGTGCTTCGTCAATGGCATATTTCAGCGGATCGTATCCGGGATCCTGTCCCTGAACGCCAGTCAGGTAAACCGACCATGGTTCAAGTTCGGAAGGATAAAAAGCATCGGCCGTCGGGCGTACCTGCATGATAACCGCATTAAAATTCAACGACTGGCATTTAGTCAATTCTGCGGTTAGCTCCGATTTTTGGGTTCCGACATTTCCTTTTGTAACAGGCCAATCCAAATTAAGATATGTGGCAATCCAGGCGGCACGGATTTCCTTTTTGTCGACCACTATTTCATCCTTTGCAGGATCATACGATTGATTATCTGAATTTTCTTCCGGTTTGATTTCGTCATCCTGACACGACCATACCATCAACCCCACAAAAGCGAGCAGCAATAAATGTCTAATTTTCATCATTCAAAACTATTTTTGATTTTTACTTATACTGAATACAAGCCACCCGCCCATCAAGCGAGGTGACCAGCAACTGGTTGCCGTTAAGCGGAGTTACTCCGTTAACCAAGGCATTCGATAATTTGTATTTCCATGCCACCTGGTGGTCCGTTTTGCTGATGGCCACCACTACCCCATTGCAAGTTGGCACAAAAACCAAATCACCTTTTTCAACAATTGGTGATGGACCAATCTCATAACCCAGATCGGCCTGGCAGTCCCACGCCAGAGTCTGTTCGTTGGAGAAAGTCTGAAAAGCAAGGACATGCCCTTCAGTCATATTTTTAATATACACCTGTTCGCCGTCAGCCGAAATCCCAATGGTTTCGCGGCACGAGTATTTCCCTGAATCCCAGATTTCCTTTCCGGTTATAGCATCCAGTGCAGTCATACGGCGATCGGGAGCCACAATGAAGACCTTTCCATTGGAGGCGACCGGCCAAACAGCGGCAGGCGAAAGCATTCGATTGGCGTATTTTTCGCGTGTCCAGAGCAATTTTCCGGTCTGCTGATCCAGGGCATAAAAAGCATTGCCCCAAGAGCCAAAATACACAGTTCCGTTGTATAGCAGTGGCCTCGATTCGACAAAATTTTTCACCTCTTCAAATTGCCATTTCAATCGACCTGTTTTTAAATCAATGGCCCGAAAAACGCCTTCGGAAGATCCGATATAAACAGTTTCGCTACCGATTACCGGACAAGCAACAATGGGTTT
The DNA here is from genome assembly GCA_964488805.1 of uncultured Odoribacter sp. Lineage (GTDB taxonomy): Bacteria > Bacteroidota > Bacteroidia > Bacteroidales > Prolixibacteraceae > Aquipluma. The sequence continues at coordinate 4,709 of CAZAVU010000016.1, forward strand.
TGTGGTTTCAAATTTCCAAACCAGCCGGCCATTTTTCAGGTTCAGGCAATAAATGTTGTTATCGGTCGATGCGCACACCACACAATTGTTGCCAATAGCAGGAGTTGAATATATCTTCCCCGAAGTGGCAAACCGCCAGACCACTTTTCCTGAAGAGTTCCTGAGAGCAACAATTTCGCCTTTTGTATTGGCATACACAGCCAGATTTCCGCAAACAGAAATGCCCGTACCAATGTCGCTCTTATCCTGAAACTGCCATTTGACCTGAACCTTTGGATATTGTGAATTGATTAAAAAATCAGGACGAGGCCACTGTTTCGTTTCCTGATTATAGTTTTTTTCTCCCACAGGAACTCTGCACCAAACAGGCTTCGTTTCTATCCCGGGAATGCGTTCGGCATAATACAGCGTGTCTTTAGTCACTGAAACCAGGTTATAACCGCAAACTTCACTTCTGGCCCGAAGGTTCGAACGCCCCATTACGCCAGGAATACCTTCAAAATCGTAGAGTTTATTCGTATGCCCATGTCCCAGCAGTTCGCACTGAATGTTACGTGTTTTCAGTAAATCAATCACCTCGTACCAGTTGGAAAGCGATTCGTCAAGCGGATAATGATTGATAAAAATGATGGGTTGCCTGGGATTTTTCATGTTTTTCAGGGTCGATTCCAAAAAAACCACTTGTTCGCGCGGAACCAGCCCCGGAGCCATGCGCATGTTAGGGCCGCTGACTGTGCCAATGAACAGAAATCCGTTCTTCTCGAACGAGAAACCTTCAGCTCCAAAAATCCGGACAAAATCATGGTTCCCGCTTTCCGACCATTTCGAATCATGGTTACCCGGAACAATATAACAAGGTTTATTCAGCTTGCTGAGAATGGATTTGGCTTCGAGAAGTTCCTTCTCAGAGCCGAATTCAGTCACATCGCCCGAAAGAATTACAAAATCGACATCAGGTTGAAGGTTAATATCCTCAACCGTTCGGATTAAATCATCCGCCCCGGTACTTCCTCCCACGTGCGTGTCAGTAATATGAGCAAAACGAAAGGTTTGGGCCTGAACCCAAATTTGGAAAAAACAAATAACAAATAACAGCAAATATTTCATTATCAGTCTTATTGTATGTCAAAAAAATCATCGGATGGCTTAATGCCATCCGATGAGATATTGTTTCATTCAATGTGATTGGAGATCACAAGGCTAATTGTAACTGGAGACATCAATTATCCCAACCCGGATTCTGGGTTAAAGTCACTCCGGCATCCTGATACAGTTTAATTTGTCCTGTAGGAATCGGATTCAAATATTGCTTTTCGTAAAATGGATCCCCTGCAATCCAATCGCGATTTTGCGCGGATGTAATTGACCAGATACCGAAAACATATCCGGCTGTTGCAGGAGCGGCATAGCCAACAGTTGGATTTTTAGGTGCTGAAGGATCCCACAATTTGGTTGAAATACTATTCCATTTAGTACTTGAAGGATAATCAGCTTTCACCACCCAGGCTCCCAGACAGAAATTGTTTGGATTTGCAAACGTGTTTACACTTGTCTTATCTGCTTTCATGTAATCAAACTTCTTCCATCTTCTAAGATCACTGTTACGTTTTCCCTCCATCATACATTCTATGCGGCGTTCACGACGAACTTCCCACAAAAGAGGACTGACACTAGGATCACGGTCAGGATCATTGATAACAGTACCATTAACGGATAAGCTGTTCCCTGCCAGCGTAACATTGGGCAGCCTTTTTCCATTCCAGGTCCTGACACGAAGTTTATTGATAGTTTTATCAAAATCAGCTTGAGTAACAACAGCACCACCAGTTTCAGCAAGCTCAACAGCAGCTTCAATGTAATTAACCATTACCTCTCCCAAACGAACAATAGGAGCATCTGTGATATTTACATTACTCAAAGAAGTCAAATCAGAAGGACTAGCTGTTGCATCCAAAAATTTCCATATACAGATTCCGGTATTACTATAAGCACTATGAATTCCATTTAATCTCAAAGAATCAACCACGGTATAATTCAGCCGAGGATCACGATTCTGATATGATTCTTTGAAACGCCTTTTGCCTCCATCTTTGGCATAGTCATACAACGGAGATTGTTTAATTGGAAGACCATCAATACACAAATAAGCATCAAACGCATCCTTTGACATACCAGTCTGCGGTTCTCTGTTTACATAGCTCATCAAACAGTGAGTGGTCATAGCAGTTTCATACTGACGGAAGAAAATTACTTCTTTGTTACTAGTCAGGTCTTTTGAGGAAAACGTAGCCCGATAGTTATTTTCTATCTGGTAAGAACCAACTTTCCCATCAATAATCTCGCCAGCAGCCCATTTTGCTTTTTCGAAACAAGTTTTAGCCAAAGTCGGATTATTTTTATGATACTTCAAAACAGACCCGAAATAAAGAAGGCGATCTGACATAAATCCAAGTACTGTTGCCCTGTTAACCTGAAGAGTTCCATCATTTAGCCTGACATTTGCGGCAGCAAATTCAAAATCTTCAATTATCTTTTGCACAACAGTTTCCATTGGATCCCGAGGTTTGTACAATGATTCGTTGTCAGATATTTCAAGTGGGGCATCATAATAGGGAACATCGCCAAATTTTTGGCATAAATCTGAATATTCCAGAGCCCTAAAAAATCGACCAATCCCCCTCCAATGATTTTTAGCTTCATCGGTCATGGTAACCCGTTCCAGTCGATCAATAAGAATATTGACTTTACGGACATAGGTGAACGTCCAAGCAGAACTTGTTGACGGAGTAGTTTTTGTCCAGGCGCCTAATGCTGCAAAATCATCATTAAATGATTCCCCAGAGAAGAATTTCCCCCAAGTCCATCCATTGCCATAACCGGTAAAATAATCGGTATAGCAGTTTTGTGCATAAAGCCTGACGTTCGATTCAGAAATCCAGAACCCTTCATCAGTTAAAGTAGAGAGTGGAGGTTCATCCAGGAAATCGGAACAACTCGTTGCAAAAAACAGCGATAAGGTCAAGATATATAATAATTTTTTCATGTGTTTATCTTTTTCAAATTAGACTAAAAAGTTACTTGAACTCCAAACGAGAAAGTTCTACGGTATGGATAACCACGTCCAAACATTCTGGAATCAGCAGTACTGTGCAAACCAGTTTCTGGATCAATTGGAACTTTCCCAAGTCCATCAATTTCAAATAGGTTTTCACCGCTCACATAAATTCTGAATTTCTGGAGATATGCTTTTCTTGTTAGATCTTTAGGAATTGAATATCCGAATGTCACATTTTTCAAACGACAATAAGCCATGTTCAGCATATATTTGGTCTGCACCTGGAAGTTATATAAACTTCCTCCCTGTCCCAAATTTGATGGGCGCGGATAAAAAGCATCGGTATTTTCGGGTGTCCAGTAATCCATCTGATGTGCATACCATGCTTCAGACGCATCCCATCCAGGAATGGCAGTATTACCAGTTGCCCAGTATTGGCGCGAACCAACCCCCTGAAGGAAAATGTCCATATCGAATCCTTTCCAATCAGCTCCAAATCTGAACCCGTAAAGAAATCTTGGCTGAGAATTACCAATAATCTTCAAATCGCCATGATCACTCAGAGTATTTGTACCATAAGTAATAGCCCCGCTATTGTCGAGATCTTTATATTTAACATCTCCTGGAGCATAAGTAAACGAACTGGCTTCTAATTTGGTCTGATTCGGAATATCTGACTTCAAAACATATTTGTTAGTTGTTGTATTTAAGTCAAAATCTTCAACCTGAAATAAACGATCCGTTTCATACCCCCAGAACTCACCAACTGTTCTTCCTTGATAATTATTAGCAATATTAGGATCAGAAGCAGAGGCGAACTTGGTAATTTTTGTCTTATAATCAGTTAAACTACCACTCAATAAAATATTTAACCCATTTTTAAATGAATGATTGAAGTTTACTTCAATTTCATATCCGTTGGTCGTCAATTCTCCATAGTTTACCATTGGGGAAGAACCTCCGAAAGAGCTGGGAACTACTTGTCCTGCACCAAGCATATCAAGAGTTTTTCTTTCATACCAGTCAAAAACAACCCCAACTTTATCATCGAAAAGTCGTGCATCAGCACCGAAATCTAAAGTCTGGATAGTTTCCCAAGTCAAATTAGGATTTAATGTGGTTGGGACACCCGCATAAGAGGTTTTTTTATTCCCAATTAACCATGAAGAAGCCCCCACCGCTATATTCGAAAGGAATTGACCTGATGGCACATCCTGATTACCTACACGTCCCCATGAAGCTCTTGGCTTAAATGAAGTAAGGTAAGGTTTCAGAACTTCCATAAAAGGTTCTTCTGTAAGACGGTAACCAACGGATACTGATGGGAAGAAACCCCATTGATTGTCACCCATAAATTTGGATGTCCCATCATAACGGCCATTGGCTTCAAAAAGGATTTTGTCTTTATATGAATAATTGAACCTGCCAAAGAAACCAGCCACTGCTGTGCGAGAATGCCAGCCATCAACAAACTGATCTCCAGTAGATAACGGAATTTCAGGATGAGAATAATCCAGGACCCCTTTACGTTGTGACCAATGGTAACGATATTCTGATTTTTCAATATTCGTTCCACCCATAATTTTAAAGTTATGATCCTTGATATCCTTTTCGTATGAAACAACAGCATTCAAAACATATCCGGCTTCACGCGTATCATCATTGGCTACATAATCATAGCTTGTTGTATATGCTTTATACATCGTTGTCGGATCAGCAACGTTAGCTGCGTTAGGAGCAGTATAAATATCCAAAGCTTGTGGAATACCACCAATGGTATTATTAAATTCTGATTCAGTAATGTAAGTATAGTCTAAATCAAGTTTTAACCCTTTCAGCGGTTTCAAAGAAGCGCCTAAAGAATAACGATTATACCAAATATTCTTTGTCATATACTTAGCCTGTTCATATTCATTAACCGGGCTGCGGAATGGCAATCCTTTATAAGTCCCGTAAAGATATGATGGCTGCCACCGGTAAAGAGTGAACAGAGGAGTATATGTACCCCCACTCAAAGAAAATGGAGTCTTGAAATCGGTTTTTGCCATTTGGGTACGAAACCTGACAGAAAACCAATTGGTGACATCAGAATTAATATTTGCACTTATGTTATATCGTTCATAGGAATCTGGTTTTGCTTTAAACGTTCCAGTCTGATCAAGATAGCCCATATTAATGCTGTAACTTGTATTTTTCGCACCCCCGCTTACCGATAAATTTTGAGTCTGTTGTGGAGTCCATTCACTGAAAAACATTTTTTCAACATCCCAGTCCCGATAAGCTTCAATGTATCCAACATACATTTCAAAGTCCCTGCCACGTTCCATTTCTCTTGATAATCCTTCACCCTTTCCATACTGTTGTGACCATGCTTTCATTTTCTCGATGATAGCATCGTTATAACGTAGCCCCCCAATAGTACCAACATATTCATTTGATGGATTATTATGCCTTGAAGCAGTCAGGTAAGCCAATGCACTTTCCCATGCATTAGCCATTTTAGGAAGGTTTGCCGGGGTTCCCCAAGCAAAATTACTAGTATAGTTTACAGTTATCTTGTCTTCTTTTTTTCCACTTTTTGAAGTAATCAAGACAACACCAAAAGCTGCTCTTGCACCGTAAATGGCTGTAGAGGCTGCATCTTTCAAAACTGAGATTGATTCAACATCATCAGGATTGATGTAGTTGAGATCCGGAATTGGAACGTTATCCAACAAAATTAAAGGCGTAGCCGACGAATTCAAAGACCCCGTAATACCACGAATGTTAATACTTGGAGCAGACCCAATGGCCCCTGTAGTAGTTGTAACAATCAGCCCGGGAGTAGTTCCCTGCAAGGCCCGTCCAACATCGGTAATTGGTCTCGATTCAAGTGATTTCTCAACATTCACCGAAGATACTGCCCCTGTCAGGTTGGCTTTCTTCTGGGTACCATAACCAACCACCACAATTTCGTCAACCTCCTTTACCGAGGATTCAAGGTTGACATTAATAGTAGAAAGATTTCCTACTTTAATTTCCTGGGAAATCATCCCAACATAACTGACGACCAAAGATGCACCTTCTTTCACAGAAAGCTCAAACCGGCCATCCTGATTGGTTATGGTTCCATTTGTCGTTCCTTTTTCATGAACGGAAACCCCCGGAAGAAGTTCATTGGTCGCTTTGTCCCGTACAACGCCGGAAACAGACCGCTTTTGTGCCATTGCCAATTGAACAACCAGGCACAAAATAAAGATTAATGCTACCGTTTTTTTCATAACAAATAGGTTAAGATTACTTTTGATGTAGAAAATTTACTGAATTATATTCATTATTCAAAATAGAAATAGTTATTTGTCATACAGAAAGTAATAATACATCATTTAAAAGATCAAATCTCCAACACAGAGCCAAAGAAGATCAATTGGTTGACCATTTAATGATTGGACTAATGTAAAAATTTATTTCCAATTATAACATGTGTTTTTGTAACATATAATACCAATTTATTGATTTTAAAAAATCAACATGCACACTATGCTGATTTACAATGCTTTTACAATTAAAGTAATGGTATTATATTTTAAAACATATCGAACTGAAGTTCCTTGTCTTTCTCTAGTTGTATAACAAGTATTTTTTGCGAAGCTTTTTAAAGTTGGTCAATCCGGGTTCCCACGACGCACGAATCTCTTCTTCTGATTTTCCGGCGATGATCTGCTCACGAAGAAACGTTACTCCTACTAATTTATCGAAATTCCCAATTTGATTGCTAATTCTGTAATCAAAAAATTTATCCTTAAATGGATAGGCCTGGTACAGCTCAATCAACCATTTCAGATTTATCTGCCCTGTTTTCCTGAATGTACTGACATCAAAATCACGCAAATCAAGACCATAGCATACCTTATTTTGATGCAGAGGTGTCTCACTCATCCCTTTGATGCTGACCGGAGTGAATGAAAATTCGTATTTGCCTTTTAAATCAGGACTTCCCAAAACGGTAAACGGGAATCGTGTTCCGCGCCCAAGGTTGATTATGGTGCCCTCAAACAGGCAGACAGATGGGTACAATAAAACCGACTGCTGGGTGTTCAGGTTGGGCGATGGTGCAACTGGTAATACATATTCCATAGCATGGGTGTAATTGGCTACCGGAATAATGGTCACCGGACATTTGACATGATTAGCCAGCCAGCCCTCGCCATTGTACATTTGTGCCAGCTCCCCAATGGTCATTCCGTGGGCAATTGGTATAGGAAACATACCAATACCCGACTTGAGCTTCATATCCAGAATTGGTCCGTCAACACAAAATCCATTGGGATTCGGCCTGTCCAGAATCAACATTTCTTTCCCATTATCCGCGCAGGCTTCCATCACCTTGGCCAACAGGTTGATATAGGTATAAAACCGGGCCCCGACATCCTGAATATCAAAAATCACGATATCCACATCGGCCAGATCTTCTTTCGATGGCTTGCTCTTTTTGCCATAAAGCGAGATTTCCGGAATTCCGGTTTTCGCATCAATACTATCGGCAACAACTGCTCCAGCGCTGGCCGTTCCGCGAAAACCATGTTCCGGGCCAAAAATCTTCACCACGTTTACATGTAACGATTTTAAACTGTCCACCAGCAATGTTTTTCCAATAACCGAAGTTGGGTTGGCAACAATGGCCACCCGCTTGTCTTTCAGTAACGGCAGATATTTTTCGGTTTGCTCAGCCCCGGTTTTTATCCCAGAAGACTGATTTACACCATTTTGCTTCCCGGCAGATTTTCCGAATGAGATAAAAACAGAAAATAGAAAAACCAAAGACAGAATTGGGAAATTGATAGCTTTCATATTGATTTTCAGTTTATTCATTAACAACTTCGACCATTGCCAAATAATTTTCAATGGGAACATACGCGGGAATACTGTTCCCCGATCCCAAAGCATAAGCTTCTGAACCAGTCAATGTCAGAATCTTCCGGCCTCGCTCTTTAATTGCTTCCGGTTCATTTCGAACCAAAAAATCCATATCGATGCCTCCCATGATGGCAATCCGGTCATGCCAAAGCTTCCAAGCCTGTTCAACGGGTATGATGTTATCTTCAAAAGAATGTTTGGCATCGTATTTCATATCACCAACGATATCGTCGATCACCTCATTCAGGTTTCCGCAGGAATGAAGTATGGCATATTTCCCGTTCTGATGAATGGCATCCACCATTTTTTTATGCCAGGGAATTACATATTGACGCAGAGTTTCGGGCGCCAACATGGTTTGCGTCTTAAAGCCCCAATCATCGTTAACAATCAGTGCGCCAACTGATACCAGCGAGCTGCAACGTTCATAAAACCGAAGCAACCGCCAGCCGACTTCATCAAAAATAGTCTGCGCCAGTTCTTCATCTTCATAAATCATGAAGCAAAGATTCTCGAAGCCGACCAAGTCAATCACATTTTCAAGCAAACCACCGGGCCCTGGAACGATAAACTTCATTCCTTCAACCAGTTCTGCAGCCATACTTTCGAGCAAAGCAATGTTTCCCTGTTCAGGATCAGGCCAATGATATAATTCAAATGATTTACGGTCAGTTATCACTGCTCCGGCATTTTGCGATGTGGTTGCCTTCGTTTGGTGACTTGCAGTTTTGAATGAGAATGAATCGAAATAACGTGCAGGAACCGTGGCATAATCATACCCCATCCGGTAAAAAAAACGAATGATTGCCTTGATTTGATCAGCCCGACTGGTCAACGACGAAAACGATTCGCTGTTCACAAAAGAAATCAGGTCTCCATTCACAAAATACTCAAAAAGTACCGGCCGGTCAGGTTTCCAGCGGCAAAGCACTTTCTCCAGTTGGTGAAAGTCGGCAGGATATTTTCGAGGACTAATCATCTAATCCACAGATTATTTATACAGATAGTATTTCTTAGATAGCTTCTGAAAAGCAACTTCATCCTTGCGCCAGTAAGGCAACATGTCTTCCACCTTCATATTTTTCGACATCAGCAAGCGAATCTGGTCAGAACCGCAAACCTTGTCAAACATGTTGAACCGATTTTCGGTTTCCGGACCAAAACACTTCTTTCCGGGATACAAAGCAGCCATCTCTTGCATCACATAAAACTGAATCTCGGTAAGCCTGGCTTTCTTGTAATCCGTCAGGTAAAACTGAACCCCGGAATAGTTTTTCCCCTGTCCAACGGCATAGAATGGCTTTAGATAAATCGGGCGGAATAAAACTCCGGGTAATTGTAAATCATTCAGACGTTTGGTTAAAGCCGACGCGTCAATCGAGTCTTTGGCAAAAATCTGAAATGGAAGCGTGTACCCCACTCCTATTGACATGAAACTGAATTCACCCAGGATACCCGAAGCTGCGTAATAATAAGATGATGTGGCATGTGGAATATGCGGCGAAGTCAGCACCCAAGGCAGGCCGGTCTGGTCAAAAGTCATGCTTCGTTTCCAACCTTTCATCGGAACAACTGTAAGTTTACACGACTTTTTCAGCATATTTTCGTTGTTCAGCAAACGAGCCAGCTCGCCGCAGCTGAGCCCGTACAAATACGGTATTTTAAACTGGCTGACAAACGAAATAAACTTGTCTTCGGCCAGGTTTCCTTCCACTTTCAGTCCGCCAATGGGATTGGGGCGATCGAGAACCACAAATTCGATGTTGTTTTCGGCAGCAGCTTCCATTGCCAGTCCCATGCTGCTGATGAACGTGTAAGACCGACAACCGATGTCCTGAATGTCGTAAACCAAAACATCAATACCGTTCAGCATTTCGGGAGTAGCTTTCCGGGTTTTCCCGTAAAGCGAATACACCGGAATACCGGTCTGCTTGTCGCTGGTTGACTCAACCTTGTCGCCGGCATACTCATCGCCACGAACGCCATGTTCAGGACCATAGAGCGCAACCAGTTTCACCCCCGGAGCTTCGTTCAGGATGTCAACAGTTGATTTCAATTGCGAATCGACTCCGGTCGGATTGGTAATCAGGCCCACCCGCTTGCCTTGCAGGATTTTAAAGCCGCTGTCGCGCAGCACCTCGATTCCGGTTTTCACTTTGGGCGAGGCAAAGGCGCTACAAATAAGAAACGAGAACAGAGCAATCAGTGTAGTTTTAGTATTCATCGGTCGTATCGTTTTCTTTGTTTCATCAAATATTGCGCAACATTCAGTCCTTCATCCAATCAGTCCTTCATCCTTTTATAAATGGACGACAAGATTCCGGTCCTCACATTCAAATCGCTGATCAGATTGTTGTTGCGGGTTGGACAAACACGGTTTGACAGAAAAATGTACATCAATCCGCATTTGGGGTCCATCCATACAAAAGTTCCGGTAAAGCCTGAATGACCAAAACTTTCAGGGCTCACTTCCGGGCAGGGATAAGCATCGTCAGGTTTCATCGCTTTCAGGTTGAGCGATGGTTTGTCGAAAATCACCCCACGGCGATTGCTGTTCTGCGGAAACTGAACGCGGGTAAATTCCTTCATGGTTGCTTCGCTCACGTATTGTTTTCCGCCATAGGTTCCCATCTGAAGATACATCTGCATCAGTTTGGCCAGATCGTTGGCCGATGCAAACAGACCGGCATTTCCGGATACGCCGCCCAGAACAGCCGCCGATTCGTCGTGAACGGTTCCCTGAACAAGCTGAAACCGGTAATACTGATCGTCTTCAGTGGGCACAATCCGCTCCTTCGGAAATTTCTGCAAAGGCAGGTAGGTCAGTTCGGAGGCGCCCAGTGGACAGTAGAAATTTTTCTCAACAAACTCCTGAAAATCAATTCCGGATGTATTTCTCACGATCTGTGGGGTGATCACCAGTGGTAAATCGCTGTAAACATATTTTCCCCGCGTTGTGAGCGGAGCTTTTCGAATTTCCTCATTTACAACATCCAGGAACTTTTTGTCGAGATACATGTTGGGAGCCACACACAGCGAATGTTGCTGGTCGGGCGCAGCTGTGTACCAGTCGGACGAGGGCTTGCCGTCTTTCATGGTCATTTTATAAAAACCGATGAAAGGCACCAGTCCCGATTGATGGGCATACAATTCACGAACAGTCACATTGGCCTTATCCGATTTCTTCCAGAAAGGCAAATATTTGGATACCGGTTTGTCCAGGTTAATTTTACCTTCATCGCACAGTTTCAGCACTCCGGGCAATCCACCGCTGATTTTGGTCACCGAAGCCAGGTCGTACAGGTCATCAAGACGTGCCGGAGCCTGCTTCTCGAAAGTCTTCCAGCCATAAGCTTTCCTGAAAATAACCTTGCCATCTTTGGCAACCAGCACATTGCACCCCGGAAAAGCCTTCTTTTCCAAAGCATTGTTCACAATCGAATCAATATCCTTGTTCAAAGCCTCTGACGAAATACCAACTTCTTCAGGAACAGTGTATTTCAGACGTACCGCTTTCGGGATTACGATACCGTCACCTTTTTGAAAGGCCGTTCCGATATTTTCGGCCAACTTCCCTGACACGCCAATTCCCCCGAAAATCAGTTCCGCGGATAAGGATTGAGTCAGGCTGTCGTTTTGGAACGCCATGATCAGACCGGCAGGTTTTTCAGGACTTCTCAGGGCGCCCACCACATCCGGCTTGCAGAAGAACGAGACAATGGAAGTTTTTTCACGGCACAGGTAATCTGCCAGCCCATCGCTCAATTGTTGCTGATTATCATTCACCAGAAGCGAATGAATCCCGACAACGACCAGGTTAAAACCGTTCAGTTTTGACTTGAGGCCGGTCAAATCGACAGAGGTAAAATTCGCCGGAAGGTTGAAAAAATCGACCTTCATGTAATTGGCCAGCATCTGCTGAAATGCAGTAGGATTAGATTCGCCCACCGAAAGTACAGCTATTTTCAGCGTGTCCAGCCGGTCAAGCGGGATCAGGTTGTTACGGTTCTCCAGCAACGTCAATGCAGCCTCAATCTGCTGCTGCCTTTTTAATCCGGCTTCCGCTTTGGGAGCATGGCAGGATACCAGCCCAAACGCCGGAAGTACCGACAAAAAAAGCAAAACGAACCCGAAGCGAAGCAAAAAAGCAGAACGGGAAATGGATTTCGGCGATTTCATAATCTCAGTTTATTACATTTTATTAATTTTCAACTGGTTGCAAATTTCATCCAGTTCCTTTCTGGCGGCATTCACATCCTCAGACTTTTTGATCTCCATTAATTTTTTGCCTGAAGCATGAAAAAGCACAAGTCTGTAATCTTCAGAAGCAGTCGCCAGTTGACGATTGCCAGCGCTGTATGTACGCCATGTTCTCCGGGTTTTTACGATTCCCATTTTCATATCTGGCCTTACCTCCACCCAGGTTCCGGTCTTGATTAGTCCAAACAGAATATTCAGGAAACGGACTCTTTTCCGATCAAAATCAATTTCCGATCCTGATGCCGAAAAGCCTGTAAATGCTCCAATAAAAATCAGAATCAGAGCGACCAGGGAAAACCATACTAAAATTAACCCAACTACACACAAAATTATCCCGGAAAAAGATCCAACCGGACCAAAAGATTTATCAAGTTTATAGCGGGTTGTCATATTACCTTGAGTTTAAATCGTTCCTGATTTTTTCAGTCAATTCCAGAAAATCATCCTGATTGACACACACTTGCGACAGGATATCAACAATATCTTCTTTGGTGAACTTATCGAAATCCTCGCGACGCGGCGTGATGAAAACGCCGCCAAAATCAACAGATCCCGGGCTGATCAGGATTTGCTCATGACCAGTTGCAAAAAACTGGCTTGGACGGTGCGCTTTCCGCGGGAAAAGGTGAATCGTCCAAATCCCGTCGGTGCACGAACACAAAGCATTCATCATTGGCTCAGCCTTTTCGGGTTGCATAGCCTGAAAATGCCGATAATAAATACCGATTACGTTCAAAGCTTCTTCTATCGAACTGGTTTCTACCGAGATCATTTTCCGCAGGTAATCGTCAAAAGCCCAGACTTTGGTTTTATCTCCCGAAAACAGTTGCCGGCCTGAACGCTGTTTCAGTGGTTCAAACTCGGTGCTGATGGGCATAAAACCGCTTTCGCCAGCCTGAAAATGTAGGTGATCAGGAGCCGAAGCCCCGCATTCGGGACCATTGTAAAAAACGGTAAAACCTTCCATGGCCTTTGCCAGTTCGAGCAGATACTGCACATTGGGAATAAACCGCTGATCGACATGCGTGTTGGACGAAATAGTAAAATGGTTTTTGAAAATCGGGAACGGATTGACCAGAATCACGAATCGGTCGCCAAAACCAATGGCATCCTGTTCGACCGGACGATTTTCGTTGCACAGGAAACATTTCCGGGCCGCTATCGATTTTTTATCGACACTGGCCGAAGAAGAACGCATCCGCTCGGGATTAAACTGAATCCTGACCTGAAATCCGTCAAACTGGAAACTTTTCTCCTTTACCTTTTCCAATCCTTTGAAATTGGCCCCGGCCAAAGGCCAGCTAAGCTTTTCGGCCTCAACAAATTCGAGCAGGACCTGATTGGCGGATTTTTTAGTATCTGATATTAGATCAACTAATTGTGGCATGTTGTTATATTTCAGACCTTGAAGGTTAAAAAAACCTTCAAGGTTTCAATTCTTTACTTTCCTAATCTTTTTCTTGATTTTAATTCAATGGTCCGAATGCGGTCCTTATACAGGTTGTGACCGTTCATCACCTCGATGCTCAGCGAAGCATCCGAATTATCGTCCCAGCGACGGCAGAGGTAAATCGGGTTATAAATGCGTCCAATCTGGTACTGGCGCGAAATAGCCAGACCCAAAGCATAGTCTTCGCCGTAATTCACATTCGGAACCGGGATACGGCGCAGAACCGGTGTATAGAAAGCCCGAGGAGCTCCCAACCCGTTGATACGAAGCGCATTGTTCCGTCCATTTTCGGGCGTCCATTCCTTGTGATCGATGATTCCCGGAGGAATTTCTTCCAACGCAAAGTTGACCATCTGGTACGTTCCCACAACCATTGCGCAATTTTGCTGATAGAACGCATCAACCACCTGCTGAATGGTCGTTTCATCCTTGTACAAGTCGTCGCTGTCGAGCTGAATGGCAAATTTTCCGCATTTCGGATGGTTTGCTGCCAGGTTCCAGCACCCGCCAATTCCCAAATCGGTGCGATCGGGAATGATATGCACCAGACGATCGTCGGCCTCGGCATACTTGCGGATGATTTCCGTAGTTCCGTCGGTCGAGAAATTATCGGCAATGATCAGGTTGAATTTACAAGCGGCCTTTTGCGACAAAACTGATTTAATGGCATCTTCGATGGTACGCACCCGGTTTTTCACCGGAATGATAACCGAAGCTTCCACCTCAAACTGCTGCTCGTCGAATTTAACAGGAGTAAAAACCGGTTCAAGGTAGCCACCCACATTTTTAAGGTGTTGGGTGCAGGCTTTTTCCATCTCGACTTGCACCGCACGGTTTTTCGGATCGACATAGTCGAATATTTTCTCACCGGATTTCCGAAGATCCGATTCCTGCTCGGTGTACAAGAACTCAGGAATTCTGAACAATTCGGCATACTGCGAAACGCCAAGTCTCAGGGCATACAGTCCGGCAAACTGGAAATCTTCCGAAATACCTTCGGCCGACTTCTTCATGATTTCGGTGCGGTAGAAAAGCACCGATCCAAAGTTAAAATCGTCGCGCAAACTACCTTCCTGGTAATCGATCATCGGCTGATTTTCTACTTTTCCGGCTTTCACAGCCAGGTAGTTCGAATATACCATTCCGCTTTGGGTATCATCGGCAATCTGTGCAAAACGCTCCAGAGCCTTTTGTCCCAGCAGAAGCGAACTCTGGCGGGTATAAATCAGCGTATAGCGGGTATTTGCCAGGGCGGCTATTCGTCGCACTGTTTTACCACTTGACATCGGCCCCGATTTCAACACTTCAACACCATCAATCACACAGTTCTGATCAGGATTGCAAACCACATAAATCTGCGAAACCAGGTCCGATTTTTTTAATTCCTTTATGGTAGACAGTGTCTCTTCCTGTGTACCCAAAGGGAGAAAGCATGTTATTTTCTTCATTTCCTATTTTTTTTAAAATTCCTATTTCAATCCCCAGTATTTCAAAATCTGCCCCATTAGTTCGGTGCGTTCCCTGCCGGTGATGATGGTTTCAAAAGGAAATCCCAATACCACTGTGCGATATTGGCCATCATAGCAAACCCCGGCAGTTTTGTTATCTCCCTTGTACCTGAAAAGCACTTTGGCATTCTCGCCTTTAGGTTCAATGGCATCGGGCGATTCAACCTTATAGATTTCAGGATGATAACCCTGTACAAAACTTATTTCTGAAGGGAATTCTGCTCTTACATCATTCACCGGGTATATGGCTCCGCTTCGACTGGCATGATTGGTCATCAACCGGTAATGCAGCACATTGGCCGCAAAATTCTTAGCCAGCGTATCGCCGCAAAGGGTCAAATCCGTCCCCACGTAAGCTCCCGACACAAAAACCCTGGCGCCATCAACCGATGTGAAATCGGTAACCGCTTTTCGCATCGGCAGCGTAAATACGGTAAAATCCCGCTTCTTGAATCCGTAAAGGCGTTCAATCGTTTTCTCTTCGCCAAAGATCAGGTCCAGGGCAGCATAGTCATTTTTATTCCACTTTTCCTGTTCAAATGCTTCGTCGCTCATCGAGATAAAGCCCAGCCCATTATCCCTGAATGCCAGGCCATGAACCAGTGGATAGTCGAAGGTATTTCCCTGCACCACCCTTGTTTCCTGATCGGCATGACAAGAACCAAAGCCCGAAGCATCGTCGTCCTTCCAAGGCGATTTCCGGTTGAAATCATATTGTTCGCCAATAAAAGCCACATCATTTTTGTAGGCTACGCCTTCATCTTCAGCAGTTATAAATCCGGCATATTTGCCATTATCAAAGGCTTCAGGACCGCTGATCCGGTCGAAACCATTCACAATCAGCACCGGTTTCTTACCGTCGGTTGGCAAACTGCAAGCCAGGATTTCGGAAGGGAAACTCTCACCTCCATCGTTTACAGCCGTAATTTTAAAGCTGTAAATCACACCTGGCTTCAATCCTGAAATCAGGTCGGTGGTATCCGAAAGTGCACGTCCGTTATCAAATCCCCCGTTTTCAATCCGGGTGTAAATGCGGTACGATTTCGGCGCTGCCGTCGGTTCAAGCGGATCCTGAACAGGCCGCCAGCTCAAACGAACGGACTTTCCTTCCAGGCTCATCCTGAAATGAGAAACCGGCAATGGCTGAACCACATACTGCTGATGGTTCTGATAAGCCAGAAACTTCAGGATTCCCTTGTAAAATGCGCGGCTCACATCAAATTTGAAACGGGGGTCGTTGGCCTGGTACATGTCAGCAAAGTTCTGATGCGACAGAAATTCAGAAAGAAATGTCGGTACATTGGGGCGGAATGCCTCGGAATACTGTTTGTTCCACATCCCACGCCTGGTCCATTCCGGCTCGTATAATTTCCGCAAGTCATCGACCACCTGAGTCTGCACAATGTCGGATAAATCGCGGCAGGCCCATCGCGACTGACCATTCGGGAATTCAGGTTTGCCGTATGTTGTATCGTAAATAACCAAAGTTCCGATAATCGAACTGTCAGGAGTGGTTCCGGCATCGGTGTGAAAAGCCATTGCCATATCAACCGGAATGCCAAGTCCCCGGGCATCCTGATTAGCGGCGGGACCGTTTGGCGCGCCCAACAGGTAATTCACCCACTCGCCGCGGCTCTGGTAATCATCTTTATAATCGTTTTTCCCGCTTTCGCGTTTGGCATAAAGCGCGGCATCCTTTCCCCGGTTCAAGTAGTCGATCTTTTCCTTATTCAGCATATAAACCAGTGAATCGGGCATCCCAATGTACTGCAGGTAATAACGCGCACCTTCCTGATAGCGCGGACGCTTGCTTGCATAAGGCAGCCAGGCTGACGAATCCACAGCAAAGCCTTTTTCGTCGCGCAGCTTTCGTAAATTTTCCATATCCTGAAGTTTTCCGCGAACCTCATTACCCATTCCGCCGCCCAAACGAACGGCATCAACCGACACGAACCGGCCTTTTTCTTCCGAAAGGTTCGAAAGCTCAACACGACCGGTTTCAGGATGCAATCCTTTTTCGAAACGGAAAGTCCCCAGGTAAATCCAGGTTCCGCCACCAATGGTTTGGTTCACCAGCATTTCGGTTTTTCCACCGGAATGATAAACGGTATAATGGGCATCGGTTACATTCTGCTCATCGCGGACATACGAAACATACACGGCATATTCACCGGTTTCTGGAATTTCAGGCGTATAAATCACCTGCGAAGAAATCGTCTTCCGGGCATCCATCTGCCTGGTTTTGCCCATTTGGAAAGGGTTTTCGCTTTCGAGTAAAAACGGCATTTTCAATCCAAAACCCTTTTCCGATGTTTCCTGAATGGCTTCTCCGGTTTCCTGGTATGTTGCACCTTTGGTTGAACCATCGGCATCAATGATGATCTCATGTTTCTGAATATCACGTTCGCGCGGAAGGAACACCTGAGCTCCTGCATTTTCGAGCATCGGCGTGATGTACGGAACCACAAAACTCATGGTCCACAAATCCTCAACCGTGAGGAAAACCCTTGCCCGCTGCCATTCCCAGCGATCGAGCGTGTTTTCGTAATACCAGCCGTGACTTTGCCACATGGCGATATTCCGGTTATCCAATCCTTTGGCTGGATGCAGATTCTTTGAACTGTTCCGCACAACCGGAATTACCGTTTTGGCGGGGCGACTCAAACGGTTTTGATCAACCGGGAAAGCATTGCCCCGAAAACAATTCGGGATCAGTTCCGAAATTTCCATGCCCGTACTTTCTATGGAAACCGTGTACTTTCGGAATTTACGACCAAGCAAATCTTTGTACCAGCCGTAATATTGGGTGGTATTTTCAGGCCGGAAAGGAATGTACGAAAAAGCTTCCTTCATCTTCAAATTCACTTTTTTGGCCTGACTGTCAACAACGACCGTGTCCATCTTAAATTTATAGACCGTTCCTTCCGAAGCTTTTTTAGCAAACTCAGCCGAAGCCTGGCCGGCCTTTTTCTGAAGACGTTTCGATTGTGCTTTGCCAACAGGAGAAATCATCACCAACAGCATTACCAGAATAAGAATTCTAGTCATATTTTGAGTTTTCACAGTTTTGAAATATTTTGTCCCATAACTTATTGCAGATATCCATTGCCGATGGCATCAGCCACCCCCCAGCAATTCCTAAACTTTTATAAAAATCTTCTTCTTATACAGCACATAACCAATCAGCCAAAAGAACACGACATGTGAGATGGCGAAAAGTAAGGAACCATTGATATCGCCAGCCAAAGGCTGAAAAACATGACTGTAAAGCCAGCCCGAACCACTGATGGACTCGCCATTGGGTACTGAAATTTGGACCAATCGCCCCATTATTTTGGCCCAAAGTCCGGCGAGCGCAAAAATGAACAACGGGTTCATGCCAAAAACCACGAAAAACGAAGTCCATCGCGTATAGCCTTTCAGGTCGATAATCCAAACAAGCAGAGCCAGCACCAGACAAGCCCATCCAGCGGTGTAAATCACATACGAGCTGGTCCAGATCGGTTTGTTAATCGGGAAAGCCAATCCCCAGACCAAGCCAGCCGCCACTGCTGAAATGCCAAATAAAACCAGTTTTTTAGGGACCCGGTTCTTTTCGGTTTCCTTCACCAGTGAGCCAATCAAATAGCCAAAGATCACCGTACCGACAGCCGAAATGGTTCCGAACAAACCTTCGGGATCAAACGGGATTCCAAAGCCTTTGTATAAATGAGCTTCGCCCAGAATTGCCGAATCGAACACCGTAGTAATGTTTTCTTTCAACGAATATGGGTCACTTCCACCCAGAGAATAAATCAATCCCCAATACAACAGCAAGATTCCCCCGCCGATGTAAGGAAGATATTTCCTTGGTGAAGCCAGAACGATCACGGCGCCAATTCCGTAGGCCAGCGCTATCCGCTGCAACACGCCCAGAATGCGCAGTTTGGAATAGTCGGTTGTCCACTGCGGAAACGAATTCAGGAATAAACCAATGGCAAAAATCAGCAACGTCCTTTTTCCGATTTTCAGGAGCGATTCTTTATTGAGCGAGTTTCCGTATTTTGAGAACGAGAAAAACATGGAAACGCCCACCACAAAAAGAAAAAACGGAAAAACCAGGTCGGTTGGCGTACAGCCATGCCACTGGGCATGACGCAAAGGTGCATAAACATGGGCCCAGCTTCCCGGATTATTCACCAGGATCATCAGGGCGACAGTCATTCCTCGCAGAACATCAAGCGCAAGATAGCGTTGTGTAGTCTTCATTCTGATTCGTTTTTTTAGTTAACAACCATAATCCGGCAAACATGATCAATCCGTTCAGGAGCAACAGCTCAAACCCGAATTTGTACCCCCCAAACCAGGCTACCGAATTAACATTGATGATATAAGTCAACACAGGGGAAAGAAGCCCAATAACCGGGACCCAGCGGTCTTTCACCTGACGTTTGGTTAAAATTCCAAAGGCAAACAAGCCCAACAGCGGTCCGTAGGTATACCCGGCCACCTTGAAAACAGCGGTAACCACGCTTTCGTTGTTAATGATGCGAAATAGCACAATCACCAGGAACATCAGTACCGAAAAGCCCAGATGAACCTTCATTCGTTTGGATTTACTGGCAGGACTCTGAGGGTCGAGGTTCATAAAATCGATGCAAAACGATGTGGTTAAAGCAGTTAAAGCAGAATCAGAGCTCGAATAAGTACAGGAAATAATACCCAGCAGGAACAAAACCCCGGCAACCGTTCCAAAATGGTTCAGGGCCAGGAAAGGAAAGAAATCGTCGGATTTGGCAGTGACAGCGATTCCCTTGGTCTGTGCATAAATGTACAACATGACCCCCATGCTCAAAAACAAGATGTTGGTGAGAATAAAAGCAAAACTGAACCAGCAAAGGTTCTTCTGTGCATCACGCTTGCTTTTGCAGGTCAAACTCTTCTGCATCATATCCTGATCGAGCCCGTTCATCACAATAACAATTCCAAGTCCGGCCAGAAACTGTTTGAAGAAATTGGTTTTCGAACGCCAGTCCCAATCAAACATCTTGCTGAAAGGATGATGATCAATAGACTTGACCATATCTCCAAAGTTCATATCCAGTTGAGAAGACACGATAATAGTAGTTAGTATCACCGATGCCACCAGAAACGTGGTTTGCAAGGTATCGGTGTAAATCACCGTTTTGATTCCGGCCCGGAAGGTATACGCCCAAATCATGAAAACGGCAATAGCAACCGTCACTGCAAAAGGAATTCCCAACGCATCAAAGAAAGCAAGCTGCAATACACCGGCAACCAGGTACATCCGGAATGATGCCCCGATGGTTCGGGAAACCAGGAAGAAGAACGATCCGGTTTTGTAGGACCTAACCCCGAACCGATGATCGAGATAAGTATAAATAGAAACCAGTTGCAGCTTGTAATACAGCGGGATCAAAACCAGCGCGACAGCCCAGTATCCCACAAAGTTTCCCAGGATAAACTGGAGATAGGTCCAGCCCGAATTCCCCACTTCACCAGGCACCGAGATAAAGGTTACTCCTGAGATGGAGGTTCCGATCATGGCAAAAGCCACCACATACCAAGGCGATTTGCGGTTGCCGGTAAAGAATGTTTCGCTATTTACATTTTTCGAGGTGATATACGAAATGCCAAACAGCAGCCCAAAGAAGCAGACTATAACAATAAACAGGATGGTTGTGCTCATTTACTTAATTTCAAGTTTCAAATTTCAGGTTACGCGGCCAGCAACAGATAAATATTCACTCATTTTTTGAATTCCACCGGCTCGCTTTCCTGGTGTGTAGGACTGATCGCCGATACCGCATATCTATAGCGCGATGGTTTGGTCTTTCTGTTCAAATCAATGGTCAGCGACTTATCGCTGGTAACGGTATAGATATTCTCTGGATTTTCAATGTTCAATTTAGCCTTTTTGCCGGATTTATATACCACAAACAGGCGGTTATTGCTCCCAGCTTCCCAACTGATTTCAAAAGATTTACGTTTTTTATGAATTTCAGCATGTGCCGGAGTGCCCGGTTTGACCGCATTCACACGCGGATTTGCCGGTGTCAGCGCCGGATATTTGAACATCTCTTTTTGCAGATTTTCCTTCATTCCAAGCGGATTTAGCTTCAGAAATTTGGCGCTGAAAAACATGCTTCCCGAGATGTTTGGGTTAGCCCGGTTCAGTCTGATTTGTTTAATCAGTTCATCAGATGTCTGCCAGGCCTGGTCGCGCGATTTTTCGCTCAGCAGATAAGGCGCCTGCCCGATATACAACTGGCAACCGTAAGTGTTTTTGCTCCACCAGTCGGCCAGTACGGCATAATCGGCCACCGTTTTGCCAATGTACCAGTACAGTTGCGGAGTCACGTAATCAATCCAGCCTTCCTTTTGCCAGAGCAGAATGTCGGCATACAAATCGTCGTAATTGGTCACCCCTGCTTTGGTGGCTGAACCCGCCGGATCGGTAGTGTTGTTTTTCCACACGCCAAACGGCGAAATGCCAAATTCAACAGTCGGACGAATTGCTTTGATGCTGTCGTGCAACTGTTTGATGATCAGATCGACATTATTCCGCCGCCAGTCGTCTTTTTTATCCGCAGCAAACCCGTTGGGATAGGCTGCAAACGAATTCTGGTCAGGAAATTCCTGGTTGGCAAGGCGGTACGGGTAAAAATAGTCATCAAAATGAATGGCATCGATGTCGTATCTCCGCACCAGATCGCTCACCACCCGCGCCACATGATCGCGAACAGCCGGGATTCCCGGATCAAAATATTTCTTGCTTCCGTAAGTCAGCATCCAATCCGGATGAGTATTGGCTACATGGTTGGGCGCCAGCACCGACTTTTCGATGTTCTGAACGGCCCGGTAGGGATTCAGCCAGACATGAACATCCAGCCCGCGTTTGCGGCATTCCTCTATGGTGAAAGCCAGCGGATCGTAATACGGATCGGGAGCCACACCTTGTTTCCCGGAAAGCCATTCCGACCAGGGTTCCAGCTTCGAATCATACAAAGCATCGGCATCTGGACGAACCTGAAACACAACCGTATTCATGTTGTATGCCTTCACCTGATCCAGGATTTCAATCATCTCTTTTTTCTGCTGATCGGTAGTCAATCCTTTGGCCGATGGCCAGTCAATGTTTTCGACCGTCGCAATCCACACCGCCCGCATTTCCCGCTTGGGAAAAGTCTGAGCATAGCCAGAAACAGTCATTCCGGCCAGCAAAACAAAAATCAAGGCGTATAATTGTCTGTTCCTATTTTTCAATTTTCCTGAGTTTAATCTGTATCTATTCATATTTCACATCCATGTGATAATCCCACTGGTCGAAATAGAGATTTCCTCCCTCCCACTCCAGCTCTCCGCGCTGGAAATCATACGGTTCGCTGCGCAGGTATTTTTTCTCCGGAGTCAACTTTTGGGCATAATCATCATTCACAATCAACCGATAGGCATCGATTCCCGACCGGTAAAAATTCCTGACTTTTTCATCCTGATCATTCTTTAATCCAAACGACTGATCAACAGGAACCCAGCCAATGCCCTCGAAATACACTTCGCACCAGTCGTGCATACTCACCAAACAAGGATGTAACATCCAACCGCTCTGCCATTTGGCCGGAACACCCTGCGAACGGACCAGCGTCATGAACAGCAGAGTTTGCATCCCGCAATCGCCGTGATGATTTTTCAGTACATAACCCGGAATATCCGACATGGTGCCGTATTCCAATGCACTTGCCCAGCGAACATGGGCATTGATCCAGTTGTATATTTTCTGAACCTTCAGCAACGGATTGGTTTCTCCCTGAAGGATCTGGCTGGCAAGCTGTTTGATTTGATCCGTAAACACAATCTGCGGAGCCCGTTCGCTGGTCAATTCCTTGTAAAGCGGGCTTGTCGTATCGTAGGGCCTGATATTTTCAGGTTTCAGGTCGAAATACTGGGCGGCAGTTTCCACCTCAAATTCAATGTTAAACGTGGTGGGCTGATCTTTTACTGCTGTTTTTTCCATATAAACAGTCCGTTGCAAATCACTTTCGGGCGCAATGGAAATCTTTTCAGGATCCGAATTCAGCAAACGGATATTTTTCTGGCGGGCATGTCCCTCTCTCGGAAAAGGTAACCAGCAACGAATGACCTTGCCTTCGGGAACCGCATTGGGCTGGACGGTAACCGTGTAATTCAGCTTCATTTTGACCGGAAGAACAGGTTCGCCGGAAACTTTGGTTTGCGCAACTACCTTTCGGGCGTGACCGATGCAAAACAGGTCAAGCGAATCAGCCTGAAAACCATCCACTTCAGTCTTGCGTTTACCGGCAGCATCGTCGAGACGGAACAGATTGCTGACTGCCTGTTTGAAATAGCGTTTCTGACCGTCAATCAGGCGCATTTCCAGTTTCAGGTTCATTTCCCAGTTTCTCATCCAGACCGAATCCAGATTGGGATAATACTTCAGCAACCGGGCATGTACGTCAGCTTCGGTTAAACAAAAATCAATGCAAATCCGCCGGCTGATCTCCTGAAGAGAATCAATCCAGTGAACATCGGTCTGATTCAAAGCTCCGGTTGTCTTTACCGAATCAGCAAATGATTTAAACTCGTTGAATTTTCCGGAATCATAAATTTTTTTGGCTTGTTCTTTCCAGTTTTCTTTCACCGGCACAGGTTTGCAAAAAGTAAAAATCAGGCAGGCCACGGCGCCCCCACAAAAAGGCAAAAACCTCGATTTTCGAAATTGGTATGACAGATTCTTTAACATGGTTCGTTCGGTATTCATTATATTACAGGTTGATTTATCAATTTAAAATCGTTCGGTCTGATAGCCTTTTTGTTTCAGGAATTTCAACAGGTCATCCAGCCGGTTGTAAAACTTGTCGGTTCGCTCAGGCGCGGTTCCAAAGTGAATCAGCATGATACAGCCGTTCAGCCCGTTCGGATCGCTTTTTTCAAAAGCCTTAATGTCGTTCAGTATGGTTTCCGACGAGCGGTAATTCTTCATATCCGGCGTGGTATAATCAGCATTCGAGCGTATCCCGGGCGTGAAATTGATGACCGTTAATCCGATCTGGCGGCTCCAGTCAACACTTTCTGAATTGTAATGTTCGTAGGGAGGCAGAAATACCGGGGCTTTTTCAGGAGTAATCCCGAAAGCAGCCATCTTCTGGTAGTTCGCTTTCAGATCGTCGGAGAACTGCTCCAGGCTAACCAGTGTGGAATCGCGTTTGGTCCAGTCGGCATACAACAAATGACCATCGGAATGTCCGCCAAGGTAATGACCATCAGCTATCAACTGTTTGACAATGGACTGATTCGATTCATTTTTATAAAACGCGCCTGTAAAGAAAAACGAAGCTTTGGCCTTATTTTTCTTCAAACCGGAAACAATTGCCGGTCCTCCTTCGGCAAATTCGTGAGCTGAAAAAATGAGGTAAACTTTCTTTTCTTTGGGATTCATTCGCACCACTGCGCCCTGGCTATCAAGCACAAACGATTTATTATCTGTTTCTGTTTCGAGTGACGATAACAGATAACTCAGGCTGGCCGTTCCGTCCATGGTTGGCTCGTTGGTCGAATAATCGCCCTCATCGTCATGATAAACAGCCTTTCCGTTCTGAAATTCAGCATATCCGTCGGGATGAAGCAAGTGGATTCCAAGTAAACTCTGGTAGATATTCTTGTAAACCGGTCCATCAACCAAACCTCCTTTAGTCAGGACCTTCATGAACCGGGTATAGGCTGAATGAGAATCTTCCGGGAAATCCCCTCCTGCCGGCAAGCCGCAAATCATCGAAGTTCCCCACGGATTGCAGCCCAGCAGCCAGTCGGTCAGGGCTGTTTCCATTTCCAAAAAGCTGTTGTCGCCGGTTATCTTCCGGTACAATTTGGCCTGAGTGGCCGCTGCAACCACAAAATTGTTTGAACACCACACAAATGGAACTCCAATCCGGAACGGATCATTTCCTGCATATTTTTTGATTTGGTCGAGCCCCTGTTTCATCAAACCAGCAAACTGTCTGGCAATTGCCGGATCGTCGGATTGAGCCAGAAGCACATGTCCCAGGTTCACAAAAGGATAAAACTGATAGTGGCGGGCGCGGTTCAGCTCCATCCAGGGAGTTACCGGTTCCAGTTCGCCCCAATATTTGGCTTCTTTTCGGAAATCTGTCTCTTTTTCAAGAGGAATCAGCGTAGCAGCGGCCAGTTCCATATCGTCAACCCAATTATCTTCCTCGTAAAAATAAGGCGAAACCATGCAGGCGGTCTGGCAATTGCCCAAATCTGATTTGGCAAAGTCCAAGGCATCACGCGACTTTTGAAGCATCTTTCCTGCAAATTCAGGGTCAATGGTTTTAAAAATGGAAGCGCCCAAAGCAAAGGAGGATGAGAATTTAGCGGCGGTCGATGAAACCCCGGTTGACCGGTTTTTATACTTGCCAAGCCCCTGCGACTTTCCGGTCACAAAGTATACCGGACGGTATTTTCCAAGATCGTAACCACCTAAAGTATCTTTATTTGGAAGCCGCATTCCTTTGTGGTCGCGGTCATCAGCAATCTGGTTATACATTTCATTTTTAGCAGGGTTCATCCGCATCAGCCATTCCAACCCCCAGCGGGCTTCGTCCAAAACATCCGGAATACCATTGGCTCCGGGCCTTCCATTGGCATTGAACTGGTCGCCGTAAGCCGACGGATTCTGCTGATAAGCAAACAAAAGCTGATAAACGGCATTGGCTGAAGTTGTGGTATATTGCAGATAATCAGAAGCATCGTGCCAACCTCCAATAACATTGATTCGTTGCCCGGTTTTGGTGGGATGATCGACAATGATACCATCATGGGTATGACAGGAATCGTTCAGAAACGGGTTGTACCCGCAACGCTGCTGGCGCATGTAATTCAGAATATAATCAGCCGTTCCTTTATAAACATCAGGCGAAATACAAAAAGAAGGCGAAACCGTGTGTCCTACCTTAATATAGTAGCCGCCCTCTTTTTTTAATGTTGAAAAATCCAGACGATAGGCAACCTGCTGACCCCAAATCAGCGCATCGGCCGATTCGGTCCTGCCTTCAAAAACCTTTTTCCCTGAAAGGGATTCAAACACTTCAAAGGTATCGCTGGGTTCAGATTTGCCGGATAGATAGACAGCAACCTTCAATGAATTAGGCAAATATCCCAATTGGTTTACCCGGATGACACTGACAGCTTGGGATCCAAAAGAAACCAGGCTGGCCAGAAAAAGAAGTAATATCACTTTCATATCTTCATAGTTTTAAGGTTTCGGGTTAGTCTGCAAAATCAATCAACTCTTCCAATCAAAGTACAAGATAATTACTAACAAGCACTTAAACAAACGATTCCAGTATCTGATTTTGGAGTCTGATTGAAAGTCAAAAGTAATGGAATAATTGAAAAAACAAAATATTGGTAATACATGTTATATGATACATTTATTTTCCAATCAATTTACTTATCTTTACAACGTCAAAATTGGAATTCCAACGTATTTGAAAACCCCCAATCAATGAAACTCATCGCAGATAGCGGATCGACCAAGACAGCCTGGAAACTTATGGGCCCTTCCGGCGAAATAAAAAACATAAAAACATCAGGGCTCAATCCTTACACCCAATCAGAAGAAAGCATTTCTCTGGAGATTGAAAAACACCTCCTTCCGGAAACCGGCACCAACATTCAGGAAATCTATTTCTTCGGGGCCGGAATTGTAAATGCCGAGAAAGGCGACCTCCTCAAAAAGATACTCAACCGGTTTTATCCGGACGCAACCATAGAAACACACAGCGATGTTTTAGGCGCAGCACGTGCCTTGTTCGGAAACGAACCCGGAATTGCCTGCATTTTGGGCACCGGATCGAATGTTTGTTTATACGACGGTGAGATAATTACCGGCGGCATTTCGCCTCTCGGATACATCCTGGGCGATGAAGGCAGCGGATCGGTCATGGGACGAAAACTTCTTGGCGACTATTTTAAGGAAGTCATGCCACCCTCGCTGCGTGAAGAATTCACAAACAAATATCACCTGACCAGGGAAGAAGCCCTGACCCGCGTTTACCGCACCGAAAAGGCTAATCAGTTTATGGCCCAGTTCACCCCGTTTTTATCTGAGCACATTGACACTTCCTATTGTCAGGAATTCGTTCGGCAGAATTTTACGGATTTCTTCGAACGAAACGTTTGTAAAATACCTGGCTATCTGAATTACCAGATCGGGTTCATTGGCTCGATAGCCTGGCATTTCAGTCCGATTTTAAACCAGACAGCCAAGCATTTCGGGTTCGGACAAACCTCGATTCTCAAAGATCCGATTGACGGACTTGCAAAATATTATTCAGAAAAGAAATAAACTTAAGGAGACAAAACGAATGATAACAGAAAGTACGACCGAATCCGATTCATTGTACAATGATCTGGAAAAGAAGACGGTAAAAGAGCTTTTATTAAGCATTCACGAGGAAGACAAAAAAGTACTGCCTGCTGTTCACGATGCAATCCCCCAGATTGAAAAGCTGGTTGAACAGGTTTATCTGCGCATGAAAAAAGGAGGCCGCTTGTTTTACATGGGAGCCGGCACCAGCGGACGTCTGGGTATTCTGGATGCTTCGGAAGTTCCGCCGACCTTCGGCGTTGGCCACGACCTGGTTATCGGCCTGATTGCCGGTGGCGACCGCGCCATCCGCAAAGCTGTTGAAATGGCCGAAGACGATGAAGAACAAGGCTGGAAAGACCTTGAAAAATACCAGGTGAACAAGCTGGATACGATCGTCGGGATAGCCGCCTCGGGCAGAACTCCTTACGTTATTGGAGCCGTGAGAAAAGCCCGGCAGGAAGGCCTCTTAACCGGGTGCATCGTAAATAACAGCAACAGCGCACTGGCTCAGAGTGTGGATATCCCCATTGAAGCCATTGTGGGACCTGAATTCCTGACCGGCAGCACCCGGATGAAATCGGGAACTTCGCAAAAGCTGATCCTGAACATGATCACCACTTCGCTGATGATTCGGTTAGGCCGCGTAAAAGGCAACAAAATGGTAAACATGCAGTTGACCAACCAAAAACTGATCAACCGCGGAACCCGCATGATCATGGCTGAACTGGGCTACGACGAGGTAAAAGCCAAACGGCTGCTGTTGCTCCACGGATCGGTAAACAACGTTTTGCTGGCCGAAAAAGAAGAAAACAAGGAAGAATAGACTTACCTAAGTTATAAAGTACCTAAGTTACAAAGTGAGAATCGCTTTGCGGCTTAGGTACTTTGTCTTTTGGTCTCTAAAACCGACACTACCCCATGCAAACGGAATGGCCAGCAAGGCTGCCTCCAATGTCGACAATCCCCGCAGACCAACCTGTCTGGCTAGTTACTGTTTTAGGTAAAATACAAAAGCTATTTGACATCAAACTCCTGTAAGAATGACACTCAGGCTTACCGCCCCGTGTGCCCCATACACCAGGCTTTGTTCGATGTCGGCAGTTTTGGAAGGGCCTGAAATGAATACCCCGAAACCTGTATTTTTCAAATTGAGGCGCGAGTAAGCCTCATGCATGTTGCCTACAATTTGCCCGGCATCCAACCGGATAATCAGCCGCTGAGCTATGAAAGGAACCAGCCGATTCGGAAAATTTGAATCGTCGAGCCAGACGGCCCCGTTTTCGGCAACAGCAAACTGTCCGGTCAAAAGCACTGTTCCCAGTTGATCAAGTTTTTCTTTCGGGCACGAAGGCGGATACTCTGCCCGGATCTCCTGCCTGCTGAAATCGATTGCTTCAGGATAATGCGTTTCAAGATACGAAGCTAGATTATTTCCGTCCTTCAGTTCAACGCACTCAGCGCCAACCATCCTAAGGCTTGCTTTAAAAAACTCTTTTAGTTCTTCCGGCTGATTAATCCCGTTAACCGGCAAATGCTCTGGCAATGGGTATAATTCAGGTGCATTTTGCCTGATTGTCTGTAATATCTGATCTTTGCTCATTTTTCGCCCTCCTTTTTTTGAGAATTCCGCATATACCATTGTTTGAACGATTCTTTGGGGGTTTCAGGCAGCTCCCTGTCCCTTCCCCAGATGTTCACCCGATGGTAAACCATTTTCCTGGGAAGATTACGAAGGCTCCACCGCGCCATTTTGCCCGAGAAATCGTACCAGACACTGGCAGAGAGAATTTTACCGGCAATTTTCATCGAATAGTTTTTCATCGGCGAAAGCAGTTTTTTCTCCGATATTTCCTGTCTCCATTGGTATAGCTGGTGGTGAATGTCTATTTTCACCGGGCACACATTGGCGCACGATCCACACAACGACGAGGCAAAAGGAAGATCTTTGTGCCTGTTTATGTCTGACGCCGGTGCAAGGATGGAGCCAATTGGACCAGGGATGACATAACCGTAACTGTACCCTCCGCTTCGCCGGTAAACCGGACAAGTATTCATGCAGGCCCCGCAACGAATACATTTCAGCGAATCGCGGTAAGCTTGCTGTCCAAGCCGCTTCGACCGGCCATTATCCACAATCACAATGTGCATCTGGCCTCCGGGCTTTGGAGCACGATAATGCGAGGTATAAGTAGTTACAGATTGCCCGGTGGCATTGCGAGCCAGCACCCGGGTAAAAACGCTCAGGTCTTCACTTCGTGGAATGATTTTTTCAATTCCCATGCAATGAATCTGCACCTGCGCCGAATGCACTCCTATGTCGGCATTTCCTTCGTTGGTACAAACCACCACGGTTCCGGTTTCCGCAACAGCAAAATTTACCCCAGTGATGGCCACTTCGGCTGCAAGGAATTTTTCGCGCAGGTGGGCTCGGGCTGCTGAGGTTAGGTAAGTCGGATCCGAATTTCCTTCTTCGGTCCCCAGTTTTTCGTGGAAAAGTTCCCCGATTTCTTCCTTTTTCAGGTGAATGGCCGGTAACACAATATGGCTTGGAGGTTCATTCCGAAACTGGATGATCCGTTCACCCAGGTCAGTATCTACAACCTCAATTCCCTGTTTTTCCAGGAAATGATTCAGACCACACTCTTCCGTGAGCATCGACTTACTCTTAACAAGCCTGCTTGCCTTGTTTTCCTGAAGTAGCTGAAGTACGATCGTATTGAATTCAGCCGCGTCGCTAGCCCAATGAACTTTCACCCCATTTAGCACAGCCTGTTCTTCGAACTGGTGCAGGTATCTATCCAGGTTAGAAAGCACATGGAGTTTGATTTGCGAAGCTTGTTCGCGCAGTTCTTCCCAACCCGCAACCGACGCCGCAGCTTTATCTCTTTTCTGGCGTACAAACCATAAAGTCTGACTGTGCCAGTCAACCCGGGTTTCATTAGTCAGAAACCGAGCCGCTTTTTCTGAATGTCCTTTCATAGCCGGTTACTGTTTAATATTTCGGCAATGTGTACAACCCGGGAAGTCTGTTTCTGCCTGCGGAGAATTCCTTCCAGATGCATCAGGCACGACATGTCGGTAGCTGTAATGATTTCGGCTCCGTTCCGCTGATGATCGGCAATGCGGTCTTTCCCCATCTTCACCGAAATATCAGGTTCGAATACCGAGAAAGTTCCGCCAAAACCGCAACATTCATCTTCCCGGTCGAGCTGAATAATCTCAATTCCGTGGGCTTTTTGCAGCAACCTGTGAACTTTCGAATAGCGTTCAGCAATCAGTTCCGAAGGTTTTCCCAGCTTCAAGCCGCGCAATCCGTGGCAACTCTGATGTACCCCCACTTTATGCGGATAATCAATTTTCAGATCATCGATACCCAGCACATCGACAATAAACTCACACAGCTCATAAGTATTCCGACGGACTTTTTTCACGTCTTCAGTCTGTTCCAGAATATCGTAATGCTCGCGCACATGATAAACGCAGCTTCCCGAAGGAGAAACCACATAATCGAATTCGCTGAAATTGCGAACAAAATTGTCATACACTGGAATGGCTTCCTTTTCGGCACCACTATTGGCCAGAGGTTGACCGCAACAGGTCTGTTTCAACGGATAATGTACATCCAAACCAAGCTTTTGCAACAGTTCGAGCGTAGCAATGCCCACCTGCGGATAAAACTGATCGATGTAGCAGGGGATGAAAAGACCGACTTTTTTTCCTACCATAATACCTTGAATAAATAAAAATGCTAAAGTAATCAGAATGAAACATTCATTATCTCACCCTGATTATTTTAGCATGCATAAAGCAAGAAAATTTCCGATCTTATTTCAGGTTAACCTGCGAGCGTTCGGCAATCATGATCACGCTGTCCCAAACAGGCAGATTTGTAAACCTGACATCGGTTTTCTCGTTCGACCAATCACCACCGGAAATCTCGTAAACTTTTCCGGAAATCATTTCCACATACACCGGATCTTTAAAATTCTCTCCTTTTATTTTAAGATCAGCCAGATCCCATTTAAAATCGTCACCGGGGATCTGATCTTTATACCACAAAAGAATGATCGGCGAATTATCTTTTTTAAATCCGGCAACAGTCATCGTTCTCATGGCATTTGATGTAAATTCCAATTCCCCAACCGGTTTTACCGAATCGTCAAAAATACTGACCATGTGCTGAACCCCATAAAAAGAAGGCCTCTTATAAATGATTTCGTGCAAAAGGTTCGAGCGGATTAGGCCAAACGACTGTAACATATTGGGATATTTCAGATCAATAAGAGTAAACACATTGGTACGAATATCGCGTACCCTATCGCCAGCCATCCGGCGCATGAACCATTTGGCCTGGCTGATTTCCGTCCACGGATAATTTTTCAGGGCATGCCCAAATTCCAGAATGGCAGGGCACCCGTTTTCACCCTGAAACAATTTAATATCAGAACTATATGAACGCACCAAGGAAGCTAACTTTCCAACATCCTCATAGCTATCATCCGGATTGTTTAGGTACGGATGATAACAGACATAGTTAAGCAAACCTAATTTCTTATTTGCTTTTAAAATATCGAGAAATTCTTTGGTATAATCCAGCGGGATCCGGTATGTTGAAAGTCCTATGATAACCGCATCTGGCTGTACTTTTCTGACCACTTCGGCCGTCCTTATAAAAAGTGAAGCATATACTTTAGGATCTTTGTTCCCGTTATTGGCTTCATTCCAGAGTTCCCACTCATTAATCACGTTTTTATATCTGCTAACCGTTGCTTCCACATATTTCAGCCAGGCAGACATAGTTTCGTCATCGGTAAAGATTTTTGCCTGTAAATCAAAATCAGCTCCGTAAACCGGATTGCCATAGCACAGACACATCCATGGTTTTACCGATTGTTCCGACAAGCCATACACACAACTGTCGAGCCATGCAAAATTATATTTGCCTTTTTCTTTTTCGCATTTGGCCCAACCGCTTTGTAAACGGGCATGTTTTACACCTAGTTCACCCACGTAATTTTTGTAGACACTGAATTTGCCATAGTTGCGATCCAAAGTTTCACAGCCTACCGACCAAGGAGATGACTGTATTTCTTTCGAAGGTTTGGTGGCCAGCCAGCCAATTTGCTTTAAACCAGGTCCCGAAAATTTGAATTTGTCCCAGTTTATGCTTTTGTACTGGGCCATTGAGAAAGTGCTCATTATTGCAATCAACCCGGTAATAAAATATTTTATCATGGTTTATTTCAAGATTACTAAAGGGTTTAAATATAGCTAAATACTTATTTTTCGTTTCGTATCTGTTACTTGCTTGACCATTACATGGAGTATTCCCAGCAAAGCTGCATTTTCAATACTTTTTACTTCAGAAATCTCACGCAGACAACCAACACTTTGTAAACCTTCATTCAAGACTTCTTCCATGTAGCAGAAGGAACGGGAAATCTGACCTCCAAACAAAAGACATTCGATATGCCTTTCTTCCAGTATTCCATTCAGGTTTTCTGCAATGATCCGGCCAACTTCACGGAATGTTTCAAGAGCGACTGGTTCTCCAGCACCTGCTCTTATTCCAATATCAGCAACATCAAGGCTCGGTTCTTCTTTGCCGCACTTCTCCCTATAAATACGGAGAAAGCCTCTTCTTGAAACATAATCCTCTAAAATACCATCCTTATAGGGGAACTTGAAAATAGAAATCGCCGGACCACCCAATTCATTACACTGCACTTCCTGTTTATCCGAAAAACCGAATCCAAGGCCAGTACCTAAAGTCACTACGGCTGCATTCTGAAACCCCTGGGCATTCCCTTTCCATAGCTCACCGGCAACGACGGAGTTGGCATCATGCCCGAAAACAACCGGAACAGAGGGATGAACCCCGGGAATTCCGTAAATGAATTCCCGAAGGTTGACTCCCTTTAAATTTTTGAACTTATGATCCATCATTGAAAACCCTTCGTAATAATTGAAAGGTCCGGGAAACGCCATCCCGATTCCACCCAGCATCAACTTGTTTCCGCGAATATAGCCAAGTCCTTTGAAGATAATTTCCTGCAAAGCTCCAAGAATCTCTTCTTTCGATCCTTCGGAGCAAGCCTTGATCATCAAAGAAGAGTCTTCATAGACCCCACCGTCCGGATCAAGGATTGCCGACTTCAGGAAGGTTCCTCCTGCATCAATGATCAGATAAGCTTTATGGCCTGTCGTCAATGAAACCATCTTTCAGTAATGTTTTGTGAATGCAAACAGGCTGGTTACCCAGATTTTTAATCACGTAGCGTCCCATGTTGGCCGGAACTACGATAACATCCAGATATTCCTGAGTGTAACTTAATTCGGGGTTATCCAACGATTGCACCGATACTTTTTCTCCATCGACCAGAGTAAGCACATGAAACACCCCATTGGTATTGTCTTCAATCTCTTTTTCGAATTCCAGTCTCCGAAGGCTGAAGTACAGCAGATCGTGCTGACCAACGATATACTCGGCCCAGGATTCGCCTTTTCTCACCAATTGCGGTTTTTGAACGATGTTGTCATTGACCCATTTGGTCTTCCGGTCTTTGCAAAGAACGCGGTCTCCATGCCAGGTATGAATTGGCCGTGGTTTGCCATCAAGATCGGCACGCAAATAGTCGTAGAGTTTGTAGGTATACGATCCTACGGACAAACTTCCGATCTCCAGTATAACCTGATCACGTCCTGAAGAGTGGATGGTTCCTGCCGGCAACATTACCTGAATGCCCGGTTTGGAATCCACGTAATTGATATATTTTTCGTAATCAACAGGTTTGTAATCCACTTCAGATCTTTTGGCTTCACGCATGAATTCGTCCGGATCGCCGTCTTCAGTGAATCCGACGTAGGTCTTGGCTCCATGTCCTGTAGCCACAATGTAGTAGCTCTCGTCCTGCCGGCCAAATTCTCCAAAGTTGTCAATGTTGTACTGATGGCCGGAGTGAACCTGGATCGACATGTTTCCGCTACTGTGGAACGTATCGTCGTAATTGAATCGGATCGGGAAATAGCCGCTGAACTTTTGCACACATTCAGCCCCCATGATAGCTTCTCCCTCTTTCTGGATTAACGTAAAATAAGGGAATTCAAGCAACAAATCGCCAGCCTGTGCAACAATACTCACTTCCAGCGGGATAAGGTCGAATACCCAGGCACAGTTTTTCATGGTTTTGGGCAAATTACGCATCCTGGTCACATAATGTCCACCCCAAACACCTTCCAGATAAACCGGTTTACACCGGAATGGCTGTTTAACCATGGCTGACATTACAGCATCAAGCGCATTTCGGGGAATCAGTTTCAGATTGTCAGGATCATCACTGGCAACGTAAAAATCGATAGCATTCTCACGAAGCAATTCCCATCTCAAATGGCCTGCCAGCTCAAAATCAATATAATAGCATCTCCTGAGCATTGCCTTGATGGGTTTGGCAGCAGTATCGCCCAAATTGGCATAAAGCCCGTTGCGAGCCCTCAATACTGCCTTCTTCGGAGTCACATCGAAGAAAAGTACATAATCGTACATTGGACGAAGACTGGAAATTGCACATCCCAAACCATAAACGACAAAGACTTCCCCATTTTCGGCTGTTGCCTCTTTCACAGCTTTCAACTTATTTTCGAATGCTGAAAGCTTTTCAGCAACCATCATATCTTCATAGTGACCTTTAAATAATTTCCCATACAGCAATACCGGATCTTTCACCTTGTCGGTAGGCAAATATTCCGAAAGTTCTTCGTCCAACTGAGCTGATGGTTTCACCAATTCAGCAACATCAAAAGTTGATACCCGGATCGACTTCAGCCCCAGATTCTGGGAAATCAGGTTCACCATCTGGTCAAACTGAGCGCTACTATATCCGTCCAACGCAATGATCAGATTTTTTTTGGGGGTTTCGGTCAGCTTGCCAATAAGCAAATCACTGATATATCCGGCTGATTCTTTGGTTCCTGAAATAATTGAACGAACCGTTTCCGCTCCAAGTTTGATCTTATTAACTGCATTTGGATCGTCATACGGATGTGGGTTAAACATGAAACTCATTTTCTTTTTCTCCTTTTTTTTACTGATTAATCTATTTGGTAATATTCAAATCCCATAATTTCTGACAGCATTGCGAGTTCCTTGCGGTAGTCGCCGTCGGCAATGGCAAAGTGCTGAGTCGTTCCAATTTTCAGAATACGTTCGAACAACTCTTTTACCGGTACAACGGGTTTAAAGATGCTGTGAGAGTATGTAGCCAGAAGGTGCTTCCCGGGAAGGGACTCAACCATCGTGCATACCAGCTTGTATTTGCCGTGGTCTTCAACCAACTGAGCCATCGTCTTCAATCCTGCAGAGATGCGGTACCAGGCAAACGGCGCTCCGGCATATTTATAATGGGTCTTGGCAAAGCGGACGTCGCGTGCAATCAGCACATTGCCCTGGGCAGCCGGATCGGTATGATCATTTGGACCGGCATGGCCGGCTGCAAACGTGCCCATTTCGGCCTCGATGTGAAAAGGTTCAATAAAATTCACCCGCTTGCCGCTGATCAGCTTCAGCATAAAGGTTATCAATCCCGCCCCCATATCGGCTTCAGGAACCAACACCGACTGAATGCGTTCGTAAGTTTCCGGATAGAAACTGGGACGAAGACCTATCAGGTCGAACATTGCCGTATCGATATCGTTGTACACCATGATGTCAATACCCAGGCGCTCGGTCAGGTTAGCTAACCCCAGAGAACCACGGATGGCCGCATCAAGTTTAAATTCTTCCGTCACATCGTCCATGACGGGATATTTCGATAACAAGTCAGCTTTATATGCCTTGAATTGTTCGTCGCTGACTTTTTCAATCTCCTCAGCCATTGCCGTGTAGGTAATAAACCGAAGTTCAGGCCCAATGCGGGTAAAAAGGTTATACGGATCCATATAAGTTGACCACATCGCCTCATTGTAATTGGCCAGAAGCCCCAATGTGGACTGACGAAGAACACTGCGAACCTTCGCAGCCTTCGCAAAACAAAGGATCTGATCTACGATCTCGGACCGGTTGCCCATCACGACTTTTATATTTTTCCGGTCAGTTCTTGGTATAGAACCGGAAGCCTCCAGCGACCCAACCAACGTACCAGCACACAGGTAATCGATGAAATCATCCTCATCAACGGTTGTTTCGAAAGTCATCTTATCCCTGGCCACATTTACAAACAAAACCGGCATTTCGGGCATGTCTCTCAAAAAGCGAATCCAGGCAAAATCTTCTGACCAAGAAAGAAATTCGGCAACAATAAAATCAACCTTTTCGGTATAGAAAAGATCCATTGCCCGCTGCATTTCATCACGGTCATATGCAATTCCGGGAAAAACAAGGTCTAATGATTCCTGAAGCGGACCGATGATGCCCTCAACTTCATCCAGCTTCCGTTCGTGGTAAGTTCCCCGCGATAAGCCTTCTCCCAGGTTTTTGAATCGTGGAGAAGCTATCAATAGTAAACCCGCCTTCGCTTTTTCAAATTTCTTACTATTCATCTTTATTTCAAATTAGTATTGTATCCAGACTCTCGACAAAACAATTGTTCTGATCAAAAAAGTCAACCGAAAGCTGAGCTTTCCCATCAGGCAATCTTTTGCCGTCGTTTATTTTCAAATTCAAATCGATCCCTTTAAGCGGGCTTACCTTTTCTGAATGCAACTCGATCAAACTTTCAGCCCCATTCTTTAGCCGCAGTTTTAAAATTCCATCTCTGAAAACACCATACTTTCCAACTACTGCAAAATCACCTTCCCCAACATCAAGTTTTAACTGAGAAGCAATCACACCGACCTGACTTACATTGCTGATTTCACTGTTTTCAGGAACAGTGCAGACCTGCATGCGGTATTCGAACCGGATACTTTTGTTGGAATGAATCTTTTGCAACGGCGAAAGCAATTCCAGCTCCAGGTATGGAGGATTCAATTGCCTGTTATTCTGATGCTCCCTGATTACATTTCTGGAATAAACAATTCCCCGCCCGGCAGTCCAAATCTGCACATTGGTGCCGTCCGGATAGGTTGCATTTTCCAGACACGGGAACCTCAAAACAAATGTTTTCCCTGATTTTCGGTCAACAAAGGCAATCCAGCCGGAATCGGTATCCACCCCAACCTTCCCAACCAGATACTGATAGCTGACGAGTAGTTTCTCCTCCGAAATCTTTTGATATTGAGGATTATTGACCAACCCATGCATCACGTTGTATCCATTGGGAAACTTGCTATCCGGACTAACCGGGCAAATTACCTGATATTGATTTTCGAGATCGGTTCCGGAAGTATTCATTTGAATCACAGGCCAGACCGACCATTCACGGGTAACATCGCTCTTGTTGTAAAATGAAGTCCCGACAATAACTTCCGAAGAATCTTCAGCCAAACAGACGACTTTCTCAATTTGCAGACCAGTATAAGAATCGACCGGGCTGATTAATTGTGCACTTTGTTCGCCCGCGACACCGTCGGATAGTGAATATTCTCCGCTGTCGAGCATCGGATCGGGAGGACCGGGCCACTGATCGGGTGAATTCCAGCCCTGCGGGGCAGGCCATATCTTTTCGCCTCCAAAATTCAACCAGACGCCATTCCTGCCTAACCGTGAGCCATCGGGTTCTGTACCTGCCAGCAACGGATGGACAAAGAAAAACTCGTGACCATCCATCTCCAGTTGAATAATCCGTCCTCCCAATTGCGGAACGACATGAAGTTTTATCCACCTGTTCTCCAGCAAGCAGACTTTCGTCCAACCTTTATAGTTAATGAGTTTTGACATAATCTTTCTGATATAAATATCTGGATGTAAAAACCAAAAGCAATCCGCAAACCACCCAAACGCCGGCCAACATCGAAATTCCAAACGAAAGGCCAACCAGCGGTTTTAAATACCCCAGCACGATTGGCGACATCGAACCAACCATAAATCCGGTCATGATCATCACGCCTGAAGCCGAGGAATGATATTTTTCGGGAATAACATCATACAAAACGGTATAGGTATTGGCATCGAAGAACGCGCGGGCAAAACCGAACCCGGCAAACCCAATGTAAATGAGCGCCAATGCATGTGAATTACCCATCATCACGATAAACGGAACGGCAACCAGCAAACCAATACCCTGCATCATCATTCTTGCACCAGGACTTTTTCGTGCCGCTTTATCCGAATATTTTCCAGCTAAGATCACCCCCAGAAACGCAAACAGGTGTGTGTAAAACATGGAGTGAAAACCTGCGGCAGAAAGACTCATCCCAAAATTCTCGTACAGGTATGTCGGCATCCAGGTCAGATAACCGGTCAAAACGAAAATCAACCCGCTGAAACCAATCGTGAGCATAACGGCTGTTGGCGTTCTGAACAGGACTTTAAAACCTTCGAGCAACTGCACTTTCTCTGCCTTTACTTCCTGTTCATCTTTTTTGTCTTTCAAACGGAAAATCAGAACAATGGCATGAATCACACCAACTGCACCAAACACATAAAAGGCATTGCGCCATCCATAATGTTCGCCGATGTACCCGGCAACATAGCCACTCAGGATGATTCCCAGATAATAGGAAGTCTGATGAATCGACATGGCAAAAGCCCGGGTCCCTTTGTGATAACTTGCCAACAGCGAGTAATTGGCCGGACCAAAAAAAGCTTCGCCGCCACCGGTGGCAATACTCCGCATCAAGATGAGCATCAGTACGCCGTTACTCAAACCGGTAAACATGGTAGCGACACTCCAGAAAAGGATGCTCAGCGAAACGATCCATTTGCGGCTGAACAGGTCTCCAATATATCCCGCAAAAGGGACCAAAAGTGCATAAACCATATTGAACACCGTAGCAATTGAGCCTACCTGCATATCCGAAAGGTGTAAATCAGCCTTGATCAACGGCAACACCACATTAAAAACCTGTCTGTCGGCCTGATTCAGGAAAAAGGCAATCCACAACAACGCCAAAACTTCCCACTTATATGCACCTTTAACTTCCTTCATAAACAATTCTATTAATCAGTGTATTAGAGTTTCTCATAAATCATTACAAGAAGTCCATCTTTACCAATAATCACTTTCTGATTGCCATCAGCCCCCATCTCCTCTTTCACATCGCCTACACCCGCATGTTCTTTGTATTTATAGCCAGGCACAACCAACTGAGCGACAATCGGATTGTTCTCCCGATGAGTCATAACAATAGCCATTTTTTTACCATTGGTATAACTCCTGGCTTCAATCTTATCATTGTCAATGGAAAAGCCTTCTGTATCGCGATAGGTTCCCAGCAAAAGCAATGATTTATACTTTTCGGTCAGCGCGTTGACCTTTCCTAAATATTCCTGATAATAAGGTGTTTTGTCAATGCATTCACGCAATCTGTAAACAGCTACGTTTTGTCTTAGGCCCAACATGACTGCTCTGTTGGTCAGCCATTCAAGATCTTCTTCATCTCCGTCCACATCCCTGTCGGTGATGATAATTTCGGGGAAAGTGTAACGGAACCATTCAATGAAGTTGGTGTGTGCGGTTCCTGTGCCACCAGCTCCAGCACCAAAAATACCATGTACAAAGTCTACATTCTGGGAAGTGACATCGGTAATCCATTCTACACCGATGGCCATATCCTTATCCCTGGTATCAATATAGTCATGGATTTTTTTCATGGCATTCGCCTTGTTGGCGATCACACATAAATCAGGTATTGGAAATTCTTTACTTATATCAAAATTGGTAAAACTTTCAGCATATCCCATCTGATCATAGAATACACAATTTGCACCTAAATCAAAGGCACGGTCAGCCATCTTTTTTAGCTCAGCCTGCCAAACAGGATTCTTGGCAACAGCTACCACAAAGGATCTTGGATTAAAGTCTCCGGCAAAAGTACCTTCACCGGGAAATTTGTAAGCTTCATTCATTTCGGTTCCGGTGCTGTTTTTATAGCAAACATCCCTACCCGGACCTTTCAGGAAATAGTCAGTTTCCTTGTCTATCAATTTACCATTGAAATACATGATGACTTTCCCTCCATCTTTCTTGTAATCAGCTACAGCTTGTTTCCACGCTTTGTCACCGCCCTGATCGGGATCTGTAACATAATAGGAATCAGGGTATCCGTTATCCATTCCACGATCCCACCAACCAAATGGGAATGCAACATTAATTCCGGCTTTTGCTCCGGCTTTCTTAATACGGTCACCAAATTCCTTGTATGTGAAAAGGGTCTCACCACTTTGGTGCTTTAAAATGACACGTTGAAATCCGGTCATCTCTTTCACCCACATCGGTGGTTCCGGATGATTCCACCAGGTGTTTGCCCAGTTCCTGTATATCCTGGAGGTCTGGTGCCAGTCGCCGTTATAAGGTGCAATGACATTGGAATTGTTTTTCCAGGTTTCTCCTGAAAGACAATTCGGGTATTTGTAGAGTCCTGATTCCAATTTATTGAATTTGCTATTTTCGTCAGGATATAGCCTGATTCCATGACGGGTAAACTGGAAAGTTGTATCATGGCTTCCAAAATAAAGACCTTGTTCCTTTCCGATGAAAGCAAAACAATTGGCAGCCACTCCAATGGGATAAGTAATGTCCAGGGAACGATAATGATGATCAGGTCCTCGGTAGGTAAATTCCATGGATTCTATTTTTTTCCTGACATCCGGATAAATGTGTCCTCCCTTTTGAGTCAGAAGAAGCTGGTGATCTGCAGGAGTCCTGATGTCTCCTACCAGCGGGTAATGAAGTTCCCGGACAATCGTATGCAATTCATTATTGGTGATTTCTGAACCGAAGCGAATCATATTCTCTTCCAGATTCATTTTTAGAGTCAGATTAAATTTATAATACTTACCCCTGGCTTTCACGCCTTTACAGGTTAGGGTAATCTGATTGCCTGCCTGCTGGATCTCTGGTTGGTTATCTTTAGCCAGTATCTGAATTTCTTTTTCTCTTTGGGTATCAAAATACATTCTCCACATCGGCTTGCCCGAAGCATAATTGGTACCGGTCTGAAGATTTTTAAGGGTTACAAGGTTTCCTTGGTCATCAATCGACAGCTCGATATCCTGATTTTTCAAAGTATATCTATTCTGGGCAATCCCATTCAAAACAAAAAAAACCAAAATAAAAATCAATGCTATTGAACGTTTTATCATATCTCCTGAAGTTATTTTATCTTATATTTCGATACTCTTAATTCTCATATTTATAAACCATTGACCTTGCCTGACTGATATAAAATGATTCATTGAGATTTTTACAATTTTACAGACTCGGTATATTCTTCCTTAAAGTGATTGACTACTCTGATAATCACATTCTTTATTCCCGGGGAGGGAGTGCAGGTAAATAGATGATCGGTAAGAGCTGCACCTATAAATTTTTGCCCGGCAGGAATTGAATCCCCTTTTATTCCATAATATCTGTATGCTACGGGATCATATGCATTGTTCACATAGCGCATCATCGGCTTGAAGGTTGCCCCGCTATCTTCGGACCACGTAACATCCCATGCGGTATCCCAGTCCCAAACATTAACGAGCAATTCTTCTGATGACGGAAGTGATGCTGGTCTTGGAGCTGGTTTGATAACCGAGAATTGTTTGTCGGGGTGTTGATAAGCCCGGTATTTCCATTTAACGTTTGTCCCATCAATTTCAAAAATCTTATATCCCAATTCAGTTCCGTCTATGCAGACAGGACCATGCCACCACCCACCGCAAGCTGCTCCAGCAATATGCTCCGTAATTCCTGAATCATCCACCACCACTGAATTATAATGGGTATGCCCTGAAATGATCTGTACTTCCTTATATCCAGATAAAAGAGCACGAAGATCACCGCCATTCCCAAGAACATCACCATTACGTTTTTTGGTAGGAATATGAAGCATTACGATCAAGACTTTGTCTTTGGGAACATACGAAAGATCTTTTTTAACCCAATCCAATTGCTGCGGAGTGATTTGATAAGTATATTCAGTAAGTAGCCCACCTTTGTAAAAAACATTATCCAATGAAATATAATGAGCCTGCCCCCGGTTGAAGGAATAATAAGTTGGTCCGTATTTTTCGACATAATCTTTTGAAGCAACCTTGTCATATTCATCCGAAGCCAATATATTCTTTCGTTGCAAATGGTCATGATTGCCAATGCAATAATAAACAGGCTGGTCAACTGTTTTAAACGAAGATTTACTCAGGTTGTGCATCTCAGGAGCATCAAATACCATATCTCCAACCACCATCAGGT
The DNA here is from genome assembly GCA_964488805.1 of uncultured Odoribacter sp. Lineage (GTDB taxonomy): Bacteria > Bacteroidota > Bacteroidia > Bacteroidales > Prolixibacteraceae > Aquipluma. Next base: position 47,547 of record CAZAVU010000016.1, read on the forward strand.
GCACCGGATTCAGATTGTTATCCCTGATATCCGACTTTAAGAAGTCAAGTATTGAATTTAACTTTACTATTTCCTTTTCATTTCTTACCTGAGGGTCCCCAATGGCAATGAAATAGTGTTTCTGATCGGAAACACTCATTTTGTTGAGCGTGAAATTGATATTTTTCCGGTCAGATTCTTTGGTCAGTTTAATCCAGAATTTTGGGACGCTATTTTCAACCGGCACGGTATATCCTGCAGGAGATGAAATATAGATATGGGTTGCTGATGAATTACAGGATAGAGAATAAACGCCATTCTTGTCGGTCACTGCAAAATTAGTTCCATCGGTTACGACCACACCTTCAATTCCCTGTTTACCTGCAACAACCTTACCTTCAACAACACTACCTTTTTCGTTCAGGTATTTTGCCGGAGACAAATATCTGTTCCAGAGAAACACCACAAGCAGTGCAAAAAAGAATGCTATTATTAATTTGATTGCTACTCGCATAAACTTTTGACCATTAAAAATCCGATCAACATTTGATAATTGAAGCGAAAAGGAAAGCGGGATGGGTTTCATCCCACTTTCCAGCTAAAGAAAGAACCTATAAATATTTAATAACCAATATTTTGATCTTCAGGATCTATAGCGTCGTTATAATTGATTTCATCAGTTGGAATTGGATATAACAATATCTTTTCATTTATAGTTATGCCATAGGCATCCAATATTGTCTGCGCATATTTCCCCATGCGTTTTAAATCTGCATAACGTTTCCCCTCGAATATGGTTTCATAACCACGTTCTTTCAAAACCAGATTCAGGAAAGATTCCATATTATAATCCGCTTTTTTGAAATCCTTTACAGAAGCAGTCTTCGGATTTAATCCATAAGCACGACGGTGAACCATGTTTAACTTTTCAACACCATCTTCGGTTGGGCCGTTGTTTACGTGGCAATCGGCTTCTGCATAGAACAACAAGATGTCGGCATAACGATAGAAAGGATTATCAGTTCCACAATAATTATCAATAGCTGACTCATCTTTAAACTTTTTGTAAAACAAGGTTGTTTTTGAGCCATTCACCAGAGTCTTTGGCTGGTTAAAATCGTTGTTCCAACTGTAGAAATTAAATTTTTTACGCAAGTCCTTATAATCCCATTCTTTGATAAATTTATTAAGGACAGAATCAGTATAAAGACCATTGTTCCCCTTGTAATTTAAATACTTACACTTGTTATAGTGTCCCATTCCAGTATACTCATTTCCATATTCCTGATTATATTTCAGGTAGAAAATTTCTTCAGTAGTGCCACTAACGGAGGTTCCAAAAATTTTATAGAAATCATCTGGTTTCGAAACGGTAACCAACGCAAACTTATTCGAATTGATTATTTCAAGAGCCTTAGTACGTGCTCCGGCATAATTTTTCATCTCCAGATGCACCTCAGTAAACATGGCTTTTGCTGACATTTTTGTTGGCCTGCCCAGCATCTTGGGACTATCGGGCAAATTGGCTTCAGCAAAAGTCAGGTCTTCAACAATGAATTTATAGATATTCTCCGCAGTTTCTCTTGGAACAGCCAGTTCTACCATATTTGCTTCGGTCCTCAACGGAACACCGCCCCAGTAACGCACAAGTTGAAAATAGCAGAACGCCCTTAAAAACTTTGCCTCGGCTACAAATTTGTTAATGTCGTCCTTTGAAACGGACTCCGCCTTCGGGGCATTCAGAATAATCAGGTTTGCATCGCGGATTGCCATATAAATTCTGATCCACACATCTGACATCCGGTTGACATTAGTCACATCAAATCCCTGGAACTGATTGACAACCAAATAAGAACCACGAGCGTAACCGTAATCAATCTGGGATTCAGGTATAGTCTGGAAATTTTTTCTCAAGCCTCGTTGAAGCTGATAATAAATAGGAATAATTGCCGATTCGATTTCATCAGAAGTCTTATAAAATGTTTCGGTAGCAATCCGTTTAGGTTCTTCGGTCAAAAGATCTTCGCAGGAAGCGAAACCAATAGCTACAATGAATAGGAATATTAGTTTTTTCATGATTTCTTCGTTTAGAGGTTAAAATTCAAGCCTTACGCCAAACATTACTCCTTTGGCTGTTGGATAAGAAAAATGGTCAATCCCCTGATTAACAGAACTGGAACCGCCACGGCTATTCACATCCGGATCCCACCACGGATAATTGGTAATGGTCAGAAGGTTTTGCCCGCTAACATACACCTGACCTTTCTGAAGCCACTGAATACCCATTTTTGTTGTAGGAATTGAGTAAGCCAACTCAATATTTTTCAGCCGAATGTATGAACCGTCATAGACGAAACGATCGGAAACAGCATAGGTATTGGAACTGGTAATCTTAGGATATTTAGCATTTGGAGTTTCCGGAGTCCAATGATTATAAAGAACTTCCTTAAATGTATTTAATCCCCATCCATAATCATAATTTGTGGAACCAGTGCTTAAACACATGATATCATTACCTTGCACTCCCTGAATAAAGAAGCTGAGTGAAAAGTCTTTATAAGTCATTCTTGAGTTTATGCTATAAGTAAAGTCAGGATTAGGATCGCCAATATAGGTTCTGTCTTCATTTTTCAATCCCGATTTTAACACGCTTTCGCCAGCTTTGTTCTTGTATAAAATCTTTCCATTCGCATCATAACCAGCCTCCTTGTATCCATAGAAGATGCCGAATGGCTGCCCCTCTCTGATAAGATTGATATAATCACCCATCCAGGTTAAAGAATACCAGTCGCCGGCAATATCCTGATCACCATACAATTCCACTACTTTATTCCTGTTAAATGAGATATTGGACGAAATATTCCACTTGAAATTTTTCCGATCAAAAGCATAGGCATCCAACTGGAATTCCAATCCCTTGTTCTGCATTTTTCCAATGTTTTTGATGGTCGTGGTATAACCGGCAGATGGAGGTAACTGAACGCTATTCAACAGATCACTCGTATTTTTGATGTAGTAATCGGCAACAAGCTGTATTTTATTATCGAATAAACCAAGATCAATTCCAAAGTTAGTCTGTGCAGTAGTTTCCCATTTCAGATCACCGGGATAGGTATCCCTTGGATCAAAACCCGAATAAAGCTGTTTATCAAGCACTGCCGATTCCGATTTCAGAAGATTTATTGTTGAGTAGGCAGCAATAGCAGTACTTCCGGTAACCCCATAACCTGCCCTCAGCTTCAAATTTGAAATGGAGTGGATATCTTTCATAAACTCTTCGTTCGACATCTTCCAGGCCAATGCTGCTGAAGGGAATTGCCCCCATTTGTATCCTTCTGAATATCTTGACGATCCATCATTTCTAAAAGTAACTGTTGCCAGATATTTCCCATCATAAGAGTAATTTGCACGCCCCAGGAAAGAAAGTATTCTCCACTCTGTATAATTCGATGAAGGAACTCCAAGAACCGATGCAGAACCAATATCATAAGTTTCCAAAACATCGTTGATATACCCGTCTCCGGTAACGCTTGCTGGCGTATACTTGTATTGTTCATAGGTTGATCCCCCCATTACTGAAAAGCTATGTCTGCCTGTTTGCTTCTCGTATGTGACTGTATTATTTGTGGTCAATTCCAAGGCATTACTTACTTCAATTCCCGCACTTCCTGATGAATTCGGATATTTGGAAGTGTCATATCTATCCCAGCGGTATTCCGAGTTCTGAACATTTCCTGATGTTCTGATAGTCAGCCCTTCCAATGGCTTAATTGTGAAGGCCAGATTTGACATTACCCGGTTATTGAACCATTTTCTGTTTTTTTCATTGATATAGGCAACCGGATTTACAAAACCAGTTGCACTAAACGGATAATCCTCATTTAAACGTCGATATGTTCCATCTTCATAATAAGGACCGACTGTTGACGGCGCACAGATGGAAGCCTGAAGCAGGTTGTTCCCCCTTAAACCGCCAACATTATCCTTATCGTCATTGGTCGATTTGCTCAGAATAGTATTGAATGAAACACTGAATATTTTGCTGATTTGATGATCAATGCTGCTACGCAGGGAAATCCGGTTATAACCTGAATTACGGATAATACCTTTCTGATCAAAATAGCTGGCCCCGATTGAAAATTTGGTCTTTTCATTACCGCCACTGATATTCAGAGCGTGATCCTGGACGGGAGCATCACGGTAAACTAAATCCTGCCAGTCAGTACCTTCTCCGGCATTATCAATCTCCTGCTGTGAAAAATATTTTGTACCAAAGTCGTTGGATTGTTGAATATTCATCAACTCCATGTATTCTTTGGCATTACACATATCGAACTTTTTTCTCAGCTTTTGAATGCTGTAACTTCCCTCATAAGTTACTTTTGTTTTGCCTACTTTTCCATGTTTGGTGGTCACAATAACAACACCATTCGCTCCCCTTGATCCAAAAATAGCAGTAGCAGAAGCATCTTTCAAAACATCAATTGTCTCAATATCGGAAAGATTAACCATATTGGCGCTCGATACCGGAAATCCATCAACTACCCATAACGGTTCATTACTTCCCATGATCGAGTTATTTCCCCTGATGCGAATCTGGATTGCTGCTCCCGGAGCACCTGTATTCTGTTGTACCACCACCCCAGCACTTCGCCCCTGTAAAGCAAGAGCGGCAGTAGCTCCGGGAACCTCTGCAAGGGTTGACCCTTTTACTGAGGCAACCGAACCTGTTAAATCGCTCTTTTTCATCGTGCCATATCCGATCGCAACAACTTCTTCAAGTCCAAAATTTTCATCTTCCATCCTGACATCGATCTTGCCCTTTCCTTTAACTTCAATTTCCTGTGTTTTCATCCCAACAAAAGAAAAAAGCAAAACAGAGTTTTGAGGAACATTTCCCAGAGTATAATTACCATTAGCATCAGTAGTTGTGCCAATTGTTGTTCCTTTAACTATAACAGTAGTTCCGGGCACAGGCTCTCCTGAAGCGGCTTTCACACTTCCTTTAAGAGTAATATTCTGTGCCATCAGGTTTGTACTGAAAAAACAGACAAACATGACCATAAGCATCACAGTCCATACCTTTCGGAAGAACTGGCTAAAACCATTTGCTCCAACATTTAATTTCATAGAATCACATTTTAGTTTAATTTTAGTAAAGCTACCCTCTCATGCACATTTAGTCAGACTGCGTTTAGTGTTGTGTAGTGTGGTGCAAATATAGAAGCTATTTTTTAATACGCAATAGGTTGCTATCTCTTTCCCCGAAAAAAATGTTGGAAAAACTTTATAAAACTCTTTCATAACAGCTCTGTACACTCTAAACTGGCATGTATTTCAGGCAAAAACAAAACTCTGCACTGAGTCAGTACAGAGTTTTGCAATCAACCGACAGGCCTCAGCCCTATCGGGGAAAATATCCTTATGAAAATAATTAAATGAAGCCTTGGGCTACCTAAATAAAAAACAGATATAATGCGGCTGCTACTGCTGCTCCTGCGATTGGCCCAACAACCGGAATAAATGAATAAACCCAGTCGCTGGAACCTTTGTATTTTATTGGTAAAATGGCATGCATTAGCCTTGGAGACAAATCGCGGGCCGGATTAATGGCATATCCGGTGGTTCCTCCCAACGACAGACCAATAGCCGTAACCAAAAGTGCAACAGGCAAAGCACCTACACTTCCCAGCCCAATTTTCACTTCGGGCAACGAATTACAAGTAATACATGCCCCCTGGATGTAAAAAATGACAAAAACAAGTACAAAAGCCCCCAACATCTCGCTGAAGAAATTGTTGGACAACTTCCGAATCGCCGGTCCGGTGGCAAAAGTAGCCAGAATTGCATCTTTATCCTGAGTTTCGTTGTAATGATGCCGGTAAAATGCCCAGACCAGAAATGCACCTAGAGCTGCACCAAGCATCTGCGAAAGAATAAATATTCCGGCTTTTATCCATGGGAACTTCCCTGCAATAGCCAGCCCGATAGTCACTGCCGGATTCAGATGTGCACCCGAATATGGCCCGGCAATAGTCACGCCCATGAAAACGGCCAGCCCCCAGCCAAGGGTAATGACAATCCAACCTCCGTTGTTTCCCTTGGTACTCTTCAACACTACGTTGGCAACCACACCGTTCCCCAAAAGAACAAGGATCATGGTGCCAATAAATTCTGCACAAAATTCACTCATATTCTTAGTTATTAATTAGTTATTTTTATTCATCTTCTTCGGCCCAACTCATAGCACGAGATAATGCTTTAGTCCACCCTTTCATCAGTTTCTGCACTTTCTCAGGTTCCATATTCCGGTTAAAGCAACGATCTACTGACCATTGCTTCTTGATCTCATCCACATCTTTCCAGAATCCAACAGCAAGACCAGCCAGGTATGCTGCACCAAGGGCCGTGGTTTCCATTACGGTAGGACGATAAACCGGAGCTCCAAGTACATCAGCCTGAAACTGCATAAGCAGGTTATTAGCCACTGCTCCGCCGTCGACCCTCAATTCTTTAATCGACGAACCCAGATCGGCTTCCATTGATTTCAAAACATCGCAGGTTTGAAAGGCAATACTTTCTAAAGCGGCGCGAGCAATATGACCTGAGTTCGAACCTCGGGTCAAACCGATAATGGTTCCCCGGGCATATTGATCCCAATGAGGTGCACCCAATCCGGTAAGTGCCGGAACCAAATAAACACCACCATTATCGGGAACACTATCGGCCATATCCTCTATTTCTGCTGAGGTACGAATAATACCCAATTCATCGCGCAACCACTGAACAATAGCTCCACCTATAAAAATGCTTCCTTCAAGGGCATAAGTGGTTTTCCCGTCGATCTGCCAGCCAATGGTGGTCAACATGTTGTTGTTCGACTTCACCACTTCACTGCCCGTATTACAAAGCATGAAACACCCTGTTCCGTATGTGTTTTTCACGCTGCCAACCTCCACACACATTTGTCCGAAAGTAGCTGCCTGCTGGTCACCGGCATCACCAGCAATCGGAATCTCAACCCCAAACAATTCTTTTGACGTATAGCCATAAACTTCGGAAGAAGATTTCACTTCCGGCAACATTTCCCTGGGAATGTCAAGCAACCGGAGCAATTCGTCATCCCACGAAAGCGTTCGGATATTGTAGATCATTGTACGGCTGGCATTGCTCACATCGGTGACATGCTGCTTCCCATTTGTCAATTTCCAGATCAGCCAACTGTCGATGGTTCCGAATGCCAGTTTTCCGGCCTTGGCTTTCTCCATAGCTCCTTCGACATTTTGCAGTATCCATCGGATCTTCGTGCCCGAAAAATACGAATCGATAACCAAACCTGTTTTATCCTGAATTTTTTCGGCCCATCCTTCAGCTTTCAGTTCATCGCAATATTTCGAGGTCCGCCGGTCTTGCCACACAATTGCATTGTATACTGGTTCGCCGGTAGTCTTGTCCCAAACTACAGTTGTCTCCCGCTGATTGGTAATTCCTATCCCGGCAATTTCAGCGTTTGGGTTTTGCTGAATCACATCCCTTGCAGTTTCCATCTGCGTTTCCCATATTGCAAGAGGGTCGTGCTCAACCCATCCTGGCTTGGGATAAATCTGTTCAAATTCGTTCTGGCTTGAAGAGACAATTTGCCCCATTTTATTGAAGAGGATAGACCTCGAACTGGTCGTTCCCTGGTCAAGGGCAAGAATAAGTTTATCTGTCATAAATATTGGTAATTAGTTATTGTTTGTTACGTCTTCTTAAGTGCGTTTTAAAGCTAATTTAACGCGATTAAAAAATCAATCTTTTCCTTGGATTTAAAACCTTATTTTTTTTGAATACACTTGAGTTCCTTTTACCTGAAAAAGACTTCAATCTTTTTCTGTTTTCTCAAGTCACTTTATTGTTATATTTGCACAAAACCTCACCACATTAAAGCTAAGTTTATTCTGGTGTGATTTTAATATATTTTGAATTTAAATCAAATCTGGTTGGCACTATTTTTAAGGGAAGTATAAAATTCTGTTATTTTGTTTGCTAAACATTTCAGATGTAACGAAATCAGCAGGGTTCTTCTATCATCTTCACCCAAAAATAAGAATACACAATGAAATCAAAAATTGAAGTTGACCTCAGTTCACAAATACCCGTTTACAAACAACTCATTCAATCGGTTCAGAATCTGGTAGATGCAGGGGAGTATAACGAAGGTGATTTCCTGCCCTCCATGAATGAATTGTCGGCGGAGTTGCAAATTTCAAAGGAAACTGTAAAAAAAGCCTATTCCATTCTCCGGGATAAGGAAATCATTGAATCGGCTCACGGCAAAGGATTCTATGTAACCAATCATGGAAATAACAAGATCAAGATTCTCCTGCTCTTTGACAAAATCAGCACTTACAAACAAGTACTCTATAGCTCCTTAATCGCTCATATCGGAGAGGTTTCCGAAATTACTATCCGGCTGCACAATCAGGACATTGCCTTGTTTGAGCAATTTGTTGAAGACAACCTGGAAAAGTATGATTATTACCTCATTACGCCACACCTACCCCTTCAACCCGAAATACAAAAAAGGGTTATTAATACCCTGAAAAAAATCCCGAACCGCAAGCTTATATTACTCGACCGGTACATCGAAACTCTCCCAGGCAACTTTGGATCGGTTTACCAGGATTTTGAAGAAGACATCATTGACGGCTTAACCCAGGGACTGGACACTTTAAAAAAGTTCAGGAAACTAAATGTCGTATCGATGCAAGGTAGTTTATATGCCGCGCTTATTGAGAAAGGAATTCAACGGTTTTGCAAAGCCAACATGGTAAACTTTGAAATCCATAAAAACATCAATACCGATAACATTCAGAAACAGGAAGCATTTTTGATCCTGAACAGCCAGCTTGATGTAGAACTGATAGAACTGGTCAGGATAGCCAAAATGAAAGGATGCAAAATTGGAGAAGACATTGGCATCATTTCCTATAACGAATCGCCCATCAACGAAATCATTTTGAATGGATTAACCGTTCTATCGACCAATTTCGAACAAATGGGCGAACTGGCTGCCAAAATGATACTGAATAAATCATTCAAAAAAATCAAGTGTGATTTCCGGTTGATCCGAAGAAGCACTTTTTAAGATACGCGCTGGTCAAATGGTCATTTTTTTCGATATCGACGACACGTTAGTCAACAGCAAATCGGCTCATTGGAAAGCAATGGGGGAAATAAGCCGCGCGTATGGTTTTCCTGAAAATAAGATAGATCAGAACTTCCAGAAATGGTTGTCTATCACCAACCACTATTTAAAGCTTTATTTCGAAAAGAAGATTTCGCTCGAACAACAACGAATTTTCCGAATCAGGGAGTTCTGGCAATACAACAACAAACAAATCTCTGAGGAACAAACACTTCCGGTATATCAACGCTATCACCATCTTTTCCTTCAGAATTGCACCTCATTTTCGGATACTGTTTCCACTCTTGATCGGTTAAAAAGCAACAACCTTAAACTGGGAATTATTTCGAATGGCACCTATCCTGATCAGATTCAAAAACTGGAGGATAATCACCTGTCCTGTTTCTTTGATGAAATCATTATATCTGAGAAGGTTGGCTACTTTAAGCCTGACAAGGAAATTTTCCAGATTGCCGCCCAACAAATCGGAGCTTCACTTCCTGATTGCACTTATATCGGTGATTCCTACGAGCTCGACTACCTGGGCAGTCTACATTCTGGGATGAAAGGTATTTGGCTCGACCGAGACCGCTCGGCAGTATCTCCCCATTGTGTCCGAATTCATTCGTTAAGCGAACTAGAAGACCTTATTCACACTCAATAACATACTAACATTCAATTACTTCAACAAGACAAACCTACTTCCCAGCGGTATCGATGATAAACGGATTGCTCTTGCTGGTGAATCGTGAGGAGTCAAGTTATACGGATAAGCGTTTCCATCTCATTTCTTCCCATCAACAGCGTTTGCAGGCGAAAAGCTAAAAATTTAACAGTTTTCTGAGGGAACCGAAAAATACAGGCTTGAACTATATCTGTTAAAAAACGCTCATATCACAATTTTACAAAGCCTGAATGATCAAAAGAGTAAATTATTGAAATTATCGAACAAAAAAAGCAGCAAACATTTACGCCTGCTGCATTTAGAGTATTCAAATATGAATGTAAAGAATTAGAACTTATAAGCTACACCCAGGTTCAGGTTTGATACGCCGAAACCAGCCTCAACGTATGCGCCCCAGGTTTGGTTAAACTCGTAGCGAGCGCCCGCAACACCGCCAAAAACAAAACCACCGGCAGATGGTGTGGGAATAGAGCCGGCATTAGGTCCATCATACTTAACGCTAGCCACATTGTATCCTAACAATATACCACCATAAGTATCCAGTTTTTTAATGAGAGGATAGTGAGCCAAAGCGCGGCCTGCCACAATGAAATCGGTATATTTCCAGGAATAACTCATTCCGGGAATTGCAAAATCTTCCTTATAGCCATAGTAGCCTATGTTTCCGCCAAGGCCTAAAACAAGACCATCGACACCAAGAAAATTTTCCTTAACTCCTTTTTCATAAGATAGCTCAAGTGGAGTCCCATTACCATTCACCCCAATACCCAATTTAAATATCTGGGTTCCTTTTTCAAATAATCCCTGAGCATTAGTTCCCATGGTAAAAAGTGCAACAGCACCAATAATTAAAGCTAATTTTTTCATTGTCGTTTTTTATAAAATTGATTACGGGGCAAAACTAAAAGCCTTTCAGGAAGAAACGGCTAAAATACCGGGCGACAAAAAGTGGACAATTCGAAAATAGCCACGTAAGAAACCACACAACAACACGCTTATTTACAACTATATAACCAAATAAAAGAGCGAACAATAAACACCCGTACCAATATGAAAACCTGCCAAAACAGCATGGATCAGGAAAAATCGTCCTTTAAGTCAGGGATAGATTTTTTGATTTTAGGCATCATCTCCCCGTATAACATTTGCACCTTATTCCAATTAAATATTCTGCAGAAAAACGGACAAATTGGTTTCCCGTTCTATTCCCAATTTCTGGCGCAAACGCAATCGAGCTTTTTTCAACGCATCGTCCGACTGAAACGTAATATGGGCAATATCTTTATTGCTCATGTTTAACTTCAGGAATGCACACAATTTTCGCTCATTGGCCGTCAAGGTAGGATATTGTGTATTTAGTTTTTCATAGAACGAACGATGCACCTTTTCGAATAGAAGTTCGAACTCATCCCAGTTCGAGTTATAGGAGATCCGCTTGTTATCAGCAATAAGAGCCTTTATTTTTTGTTTACCCTTCGGATTAGAGTCCTTCTCGATTTCCTGCAGCCGTTCAATCGTTTGGGCATCGCGTTCCGAGTTCTGAATCAATTTTAACGTCGCAGCCGCTATCGATTGCTGGTTCAATTCAAGCTCATAATTTATTCGCTCAATCTCATATTTTAACAACAGAGCTTTAGCTGCTTCGCTTTCCTTTAGCGCAAGTTCAACCTTTTTTCGCTCAGTAATATCTCTCACATTGGCCACTACCGATCGGATAGCCGGATGATCCAGAAAATTCTGTGCAACTGCCTCAAACCACACATAACCATTAGTTTTATGTTTATGCCTGTATTGGATGATGTCTGCAACATCCTTATTCGTCAAAACCCTTTCCCAATGCTGACGAACGACATCAACATCATCCGGGAAAATAACATCATCAATCGCCCCCAACAACTCGTCAACAGTGTACCCGGTAAGGTCTTTAGCTACTTCGCTAATAAAAACCTGTTCGCCTTTCTTATTTACCAGAACAAGAATATCGTTTGAATTTTTTATCAATAGCCGTAATTTTTCTTCACTCTCTTCAACCATTCTTTTGGTCTCAACCAAGGCTTCATTTGTTGTCATTAATTCTTCATTGACAACCTGGTATTCTTCATTAAGCTTTTCAATTTCATCCTTTTGTTTGGTTAGAGTCTGGTTAATTCGATGTTTTATCAACGACGAACGAAATACATATCCTGCAAACAATAACACCAATACCAAGCCAGCAATCAGTGCAACCATAATTGCCCTCTGTACTGCATCTTTCTTCTGTTGCCCTAACTCAATGGCCTGTTTCTCTTTTTCAAATTTATAGCTTAACTCAAGCTCAGCTATTCTCTTCACATTCTTCTCACTGTAAACGCTATCGTTTGCTTCGGTAAACAGTTTATGGTGGAGATAAGCATTTTTATAATCATTCGTTATCGCATATATTTCAGAAAGCTGTTTATAAATATCCTTTTGGTTATCCAATAGTTTGAGTTCATTGGCAAGCTCCAGGCTTTTCAGGTTGAATTCCAATGCTTTTGCGTACATTTTCTGAAGAAAATATATCCCGCCAATCTTGATGCTTGTTTCACAAATCGTCCGCTTTCGGCCTAGCTCCTCCGATATATTCAACGCCCGCGAATAGTTTGCCAGAGCTGCCGTGTAATTGCCCTGATTGCGGTAAAAGTCACCGATTTTACTTACTATGCGCAATATTGGAGTTTGATAGGATAGTTTCTCAACAATAATTAAAGCCTTTTGAAGATAATCAAGTGCTTCCGGTTTATTGGTTTGCAAGTATACGATGCCAATCTCCTCATAACAATTAGAAATCAGACGTTTGTTATTTATCTTCTCCGCTATCTTTAATGCACGATGTTGATAGTCCAGCGCCTTTTCATACTCGCCCTGCAAGGTATAAATACTTCCTATATTTATTAATGACAAGGAGATACCCGACTCTTCATTTGCTTCTTCTTTAAGCGTTAACGCTTTCTGGTAAGATTCGAGTGCCTGAGGATAATTTCCCTGGTATTTGTTTATTTCCCCTATATTGATATAAATCGCCGCACGCATCTTTTTATCATCTTTCTTCTCCAATAACAGAAAGATATGTTGATACCCGTCAAGAGCTTTTTGGTAATCACCTTTCCCGGTATAAATCACCGATAAATAACCCAGGCCTCTTGTCATCAGTGTCTGATCCTTCAACTCCTCTGCAATTTTTATGGCCCGCAAATAGCACGCTGTTGCCTCCGGAATATTACCTATGGCAGCATAGCTTATCCCACAGGCAATCAAAGTCTTCGCTATTCCACGTTTATAATTTATATCTTCGGCAATCTTCAGGGCTTTTAGAAAATAATCCAGAGCCTCCTTATCCGATTTGTTGTACGAAAGCGATATTCCAGTCACATAATAGCTTTGCGCCAACCCTTTTCTGAAGTTCAATTTGCCTGATAATTCTGCCGCCTCTGTGGTATACCGAAATGCTTTGACCGAATCACTTTTATAAATGGCATAACCCGTTTCATTGAGAAGATTTACTTTTACAGTGTCTTCTATCGGATGATTCGTCAGTAGATTTTCAAGGCTATCGAGTCTGGCACTCTGAGCCTTAACCGCATTAACAGTAAAGATTGTAAAAAAGAGCAATAGGAGCTGTAGTTGACGATTCATCAAAAAATGATATTAACACTAAGATTCCATTCTTAGCGGGTTAAAATTAGATTAATTAATGGAAAGAAGAAATTCCATGCTTCTGCCCCTGAAATCCGCAACAGCGTTGGTTTTTATTTTAGTGAGCGAGTGACTCGAAATCATCAGATCACTAATCTTTGCTTCGATGTTCCTGAAACAGTTTATTCACCAATTTCCTTATCCTTTTTTTTCTGGATTTGTTTGGCATTTTGCCTGGTTACTACCCTTTTACCCGTAGTGTTTTCGAGTGGTACTCGTGCAGCTTTTGCCACATTGCCGCCTTTCCGGGCAACGACTTTGTTTTCTTCAAACGTTTCCGGCTTTTTGTCTTTCGATATTTCGGTGGTTGATGCTTCTGCCAACATATTGAGAACCAATTCAAGATTGGTCATGTGATCGCGAAGGTTTTCCTTTTTCAGGTCTTTAAAATTCTTGTATTGTTTGGTATTCAAACCACTTTCGAATAGCCTTTTCTCAGATAGGTTTCCATTAACCGGTCAAAACCAATTTCAGGATCTTCAATTTCATCGATGCGCTCGCTGCCAACCTGCGCCAGCCACAATTTGAAAGGCTCAGCTTTGGGCGACGGAACAGATTGAATTAGCCGGAATAGTTATTGGGTGTCGGCTACATCCGTCAGGCGCATTTTGCCATCCGCAGCAAGCATTTTCAAAGCGTGACAATTCGTCACGGTTTCATTGCCTTCCTCTTTTAAGCGTTGTTTCAATTTCCGCCAATACGCCTGTGGATCAACACTATCAGAAAGTATTCCAACAACATCAACAATCGAAAAATACTACTTTTCTTCTTCGTCGTTCCAAACGGAGCGAACTTGCTTCTGCTCAAACAATTTGATGGCTGTTTATTTGGTCATGGTTTTTATCTTTTGGTGAGCGGTTGACTTGCAGTCAACCGCTCATTGGCTTTTTGCTTTGATGTGTTTGGTGGATTTAAATTCCACCGTGAATAAAAAGGTGATTGCAAATCAGTGTTAGTGAAGGCAAGATTAGGACACTAATAAGGAACCAATAGCTATATTGCACCTAAATCTTGACAACTGTTTTCGAAATCATTTTCTTTAATTCTTCCACAGTAAGTTCTTTACCATTTAATTTCCGGTGTAACATAGAATGGCAATTAGGGCAAACAGGGATTAAATCTTTTTGATAATCAATCTTATAATTTTTCCCTATCTCATTAATAGGTATTAAATGATGAATATGAATAAAACCTTTGCCTATTACTCCATAGGCTTCTTCAAAACTTATTCCACACACTTTACATTTAAATCCATGATACTTAATGGCATTTTCTCTTGCTTTAGAGCTTCTTTCATATTTATTTACAAGGACTACCTTTTTAGCGCCCTCATAATGAACTTCATCTTCATTTAGAATATCTGGGAAAAAATCAATTTGATATTTATCTGTAAAAAAACGCTCAATGTAATTCAATAAATTCTCATTTTGAATCCGAATAGGTCCTTGTGGAGCAGAATTCAGTCCATTTTGTTGAAGATTTTCAAGTTTCATAAAATCATTCGAAATCTGCTCTATCAATCTTAAACGCACAAATTTTCCACTTTGTGATTTTTGGTATTCATCGATATTTTTCCAATACTCCTTATCATCACGAATCTCGCTAAATTTCAGATCAATTTTATCAACTCTACATTTGTATTGAAGCATCTTAAGAGGACGTGTACAATAAATATAAACGATATCACCTAATCTATATTTTGTGACTCCTTGTCTCCAATCGATAAACCCATAATGCTCAAAAGAACTCGAATGATCATATAAATCTGAATTTGCGGAAATTAACCAGTTCATTTTATTTATTTTTCTATCCTCAAATATACACCACTAACCTTAAAATTTATGTCAATAATGCTTTTTGTTATCAACATTTTCTGAACTGATTTCCAACAAGAAGAGGCTGTCTCAAAAGAGTTCAGCCTCTTTTTTTTATTTTAAAAAAACGGCGA
>CAZAVU010000017.1:0-30868 GCA_964488805.1 uncultured Odoribacter sp.
TTCGATGTAAAAGATGTGAAAAGTGACGGACTGGCGGCTGCCAGTGGCGGAACCGACTTTGGCGGATTGTTTATCGGGCTGAGCTTTTTCGTGCTGTTTGCCGCGGTGCTGCTGGCTTTCCTGTTGTTCTGGCTGTATCTTAATTTTCGCAAATCGGAAATCGGGACGCTCACGGCCATGGGATTTTCATTTAAGCTGCTCCGGAAAATATTTTTAGCTGAAGCTGCACTGTTGGTGTTTACAGGAATTTTGCTTGGACTGCCGTTCGCTATTTTATACAATAGCTTGATTTTAAAAGCGATAAATACGATCTGGGTTGACATTGTGCGTACATCAATTGTGAATATTTGCATCAAACCGGTTACGCTGATCGTCGGGAGCTTGTCTGTTGCACTGATTTCGCTGGTGGCTGTTGGGTTCCTGCTCAACCGGTTCCTGAAAAGCGAGGTAATTGTATTGCAACGAAAATCAGCCTCCGGAAAAATAAAACGCGGGCGTTGGTCGATTGGACTTGGCCTTTTTGTTATTACTCTTTCCTTTTTCATCCTTTTTGCAATGGGTTTCCGCAGCGGCGAGATCAATCCTGAAATGTTCTTCATCAGCGGTTTCGGTTTGTTGCCCGGACTGATCCTGTTATTCGACTTCTGGATGCAACGACTGGCTATTCAGGAAAAAACCATGCAATTTTCGGTGAAAAACCTGTTGCTGAAGCGCATTGCCGGGGAGCGGCGCCGCAACGTGATGATCGTGAGCTTCCTGTCGGTGGGCGTGTTTATGGTGGTCTCCACCGGACTGAACCGCAAAGATTTGACTTCCCATGCCGAATTACCATCATCGGGCACGGGCGGATACGATTATTTTGTGGAAACCACGATGCCGGTACTTTTTGACGTTAATTCGCCAAAGGGTAGGGAAGACCTGAACATTCCTGACAGCGCGCTGGTGGTGCAATTCCAGTCGCAACCGGGCGACGATGCCAGTTGCCTGAACCTGAACAAAATTTCGCGTCCGCGGCTGATGGCCTTCAATCCGGCGGCTTTCGATCAGCGAGGCGCATTTACCTTTGCCACCCGAACAGATGAACTCGATGCTCAACATCCGTGGCTGACACTAAATAAAACGCTTGCCGATGATGGCATTCCGGCGATTGCCGACCAAACCGTGATTCAGTGGGGATTGATGAAAAGCGTTGGCGACACGCTGATTTATAAAACCGAAGATGGCAGTAATTTGAAGCTGAAACTGGTTGGCGGACTTGCCAATTCGATCTTTCAGGGAAATGTGCTGATTTCTGAAGAACATTTCAACCGGGCATTTCCGTCGGTGAGCGGCTCAAATGTATTTCTGGTGGATGTGAAAGATACGGCTTCTGTGATGGGCGATTTGCAGTCGGGCCTTCGCAATTACGGCCCCGAAATCAGCCGGGCGACTGATCGTTTGCTGTCGTTTTACACCATCGAAAATACGTACCTCAATATTTTTCTGATGCTGGGTGCGCTGGGTTTGCTCATTGGCACTTTGGGTCTCGGCATCCTGATTTTCCGGATCACTTTTGAGCAAATTCCCGAATATGCTTTGCTGCTTTCGTTGGGTTTTGCCAAACCTACCATCCAACGAATGGTAATGACGGAGAAGCTTTTCTTAATGACTTTTTCCGTTCTGATAGGCCTGATTCCGGCCGTTTTGAGTGGTTTGCCAACTCTGCTTTCCTCGCTTTATGCCAGCCTGTGGATTTGGCTGCCTGCCATTACGGTTTTGGTTATTTTAAGCGGAACCATTTTTAGCCTGATCGCTATCCGCATGGCTTTCAAACAGAATTTGGTGCAGGCGCTGCGGAATGAATAGGTTGAAGATGTGAGTTAAGTTAGTCAGGGCTTCACTCGAAGTGAAACCCTGAATTTTTTACTTGGATTTGCCTATCAGACGTCTAGCCGAAAATCTCATTCAGGACTTTGGCCAGACGATAGCCTGCATAGATAATCTGGCGTTCGGCAATGGGATGAGCAGCATTCAAAAAGTCGATACCGTATTCTCCGTCAGGCACGACCATGTCGTAAATTTTTCGGCAGAATACCGCATTGTCGTGACACCAGTCGCGCGGAGTTCCTGCTGTAATGGCTTCTTTGTCTTTTGGCGAATACCGGTCGAGTTGTTGCTGCCATTCGGTGTACGACCATCTGTGACAAGTCTCGTTAATCGTCCCGTCCCAAATGTGGTGGTAACTGTCTTTTACCCCATTTAAGGTGATGTCGAACGAAATCTTGAGTCCGGGATAGTAAATATGAACCGGGCAGTGCATGTCGCCAACCAGGTGAACGATGTATTTGATATTTACGGCGACGGTTGAATCATCAAGGTTTTTGTAATCTTTCAGGAGCTTCATTGCATTTTCAACTTCAAGAGCAGCATTCCTTTTTTTTGCGTTTGGCATCGCATCGGTACAATTGAAGTCTTTATCGACGGCAGCCATGTGCCAATCCGTTGTGTTGCCATATTCAGGAGTACGACGGTATTCGTCCATCCAGGAAGCAAAATAGACAATCGATTTTCCTCCAAGATATTTTTCGACATTCTCTTTGGCTCTTTTAGTCAGGTTGCACTCGGCGATGTAGGCAATGGCATAGTGTCCGGATTTCGACCATGCTGATGCAACATTGGTCGTGCAGATCACGGTCAGCAGTAAAATAACAATCTTCTTCATGGGTGATTAGTTGGTTTTTAAAATCTAATTTGTGGAACGAAGGTATTAAGGATTTTCAGGAAAAGGGTCCTAAAACAGAAGAAATCTGATGTGCCGGACTTTGGACTTTTATAAAAAAACAGGTGTTTTGGACGTAAAAAAAACAGCTCCGATGGCTTCGAGTCATTGGAGCTGTTTATCTAAGGCTTGATTCCGAAAATAAATTCAGAAAGACCGGTTTGAGCCGTTTACCAAACCAGGTTTGAGTTTTTCAAACTGTCCGGGCTCAGGTTTTTGCTTTCGATGTCTTTAAAGTATTTGTAAGTTCCCACTTTCAGTTCGTAGGTAGCAGCTTCGTCGCAAATGATCATACCACGTGAGTGAAGTTGCAGGGCGCTGAGTGTCCACATGTGGTTAACACCTTCTTCCACGGCATGTTGCAAAGCTCTGGCCTTGTTGTAGCCGTTGACGATAATTAGAACTTCTTTCGAGTCCATAACAGTAGCCACACCAACTGTCAAAGCTGAATTTGGCACTTTTGCCACGTCGTTGTCGAAGAAGCGTGAATTGGCAATTTTGGTATCGTAAGTCAATTCTTTGTCGCGGGTGCGTGAGGCCAGTGATGATCCGGGTTCGTTGAAAGCCAGGTGTCCGTCAGGTCCAACGCCTCCAAGGAAAAGGTCGATGCCGCCAACTGCCTTGATTCGGTCCTCGTAAGCCTGGCATTCGGCTTTAAGATCGGGCGCATTTCCGTTCAGGATGTTCGCGTTTTTAGCCTGAATATCGATGTGGCTGAAGAAATTTTCCCACATGAAGGTGTAATAACTCTGTGGATGATCTTTCGGAATACCAACGTATTCGTCCATGTTGAAGGTTACCACGTTTTTAAATGAAACAGCACCAGCCTGGTAGATTTTGATCAGTTTGCGGTAGATGCCCAAGGGCGATGAACCGGTTGGCAATCCCAATACAAAGGGTTTTTCGGCAGTAGGTGCTGCCAGATTGATTTTTCTGGCAATGTAATTGGCGGCCCAATCAGAGGCCAGTTCGTAATTTTCCTGAATAATAAGTCTCATAATATTTAATTGTGATAGGATGTTTCTATGTTTTTCAAACGTTCAATCATTTTTTCGCCCAAAAGGGTTTTGCGCTGAATGTGATTTACGATTTCATTCACAAAGTCATTGTTTTCGAGATTGCCTCTTACTTTCTCAAAATCAAGTTTTTGTGTTGTTTTGTTGCCGTCCATTCCGAACCCGGTCATCGAGTCAAGCCTGAATTCCTTTTTAGCATCTTCGTACAACAACTGGTCGAGTCCAACTACGCTTTCTTTCCAATTGGTTATCAGTTGAATGATGTCATTCGCTTTTAGATTTTCAAGACTCTTTCCGGTTGTGTCAGCTAGCAATTCAGAAGCCCAGTTCCATTCGTATTCGTAATAGTTGGCGTGGAAATTTCTAAATTCCTGTTCTATTTCCTGTAAGTTGTTCAGTTCTTTAAGTTCGATTTTCTGGAGCAGGTTGCTGACTTCCGATTTGGGAACGATCAGTCCGGCCAGATCGCACCATTCACCTTGTCCCACAGCGTGCTTCGGTTTCAGACATTCCAGAAGTTCCTCGTGCGTTTTGACGTCACATTTTTCGAGCTTCGAAATTACTGAATTTCCCAGAAATTTGCAGATTGCTTTTTCGTAGAGTTTGATGCCTTTTTCCAGGGCACTTTTGCTGATCATGGTGTTTCGGTAGGCAAAAACTCCGGTGGTTTCTCCTGAAATTTCTTTCAGGTTGTGCAGAATATCAAGTCCTTTCTGCATTTTTTTGATGGTAAAGGGACTGAGCAGGTTGAAATTGATGCAGTCGAGTTTTTCAGGGTCCTCGCGGCGGTCGCGCCGTGGCCATTTCATCACGTCGCGGATGGTTCCCACGCTGCGAAGGTTGACTCCCGGTGCAATCCAGCTTTCGTCCTTGTTTTCAATCAGGTACGAAAAGGGAAGATCGGAGGTGTCGGTGTTTTTATAGTGTCGGCCCATGACCAGGGTGAAAGCCCCAATTTTGGCCGGCCACAGGATGTACGAGTCGGAAGTAGTTTTGGAGCCGCGTTCGACGATGCCGTGGTGAATCGGTCCCAGTTTGTACATGTGGTTACTTTGGTTCGAACCGCTTCCGGCATTACAGAATGAGAACATCCCGGCAATCAGCAGGGTCGATTTGTGGTGAGTTACCGTATATGGCCCGCCGAAGATGGAACAAGCCTCGCCGTGAAAACCCTGGCAGTTGGCAAAGAAGAGCGAATTTTCGGCCGAATACTGTTTGCCCAGAATACAGCCTTGTCCGACAAAGCAATTGGAAACGATGGTTCCGTCAGATATTTCGGATCCGGATGAAACGATGAAGTTTTCGGCCATGATGCCTGAGCCCAGTTTTACCGGTGCAAATTTGTTGCTGTTTACCGATCCGTTTTCGAGGCGGGTAGGGCCGAAAACCTGGCTGTAAGCTCCGAACCTGACGTCTTTGATCTGGCGGCAATTGCGGATCACCGAATATTCGCCAATTATTCCCCGGTTGCTTTTTACCGATTCGGCGTAACGGACAATCATATCTTCCAGTTCCTGAATCAAGCGTTGGCGGTGTTTGTACCAAGCCAGGATATAGGCCAGATGTGCCGAAAGCTTATCGTAAATCATTACCCTTCGTCCGCCGGTTTCGTCGAGGGTCGAAACTTTTATTCCGTTTCCAAACGACGTTTCTCCTTCGATAAAGCACAATTCAATGTTTTCCAGGATAACATGGTCCTGGATATCGTAATTAGCTATGTAGTTGCTTATGTGATGAATATAAACCTGGTCGCCGATTGTACAGTTGTGAATGCTGGCGTTGTAGATACCGCAGTTTCTCAGGATTCCTCCGCTAAATTCGATAGTTCCGGAGTTGTCGCCAATTTTCACGCTTCCTGAAAACTGAACGTTGCGGATGTTTTCAGGAATGAATTTAGGGTTGACTAAGATCAGGCTCCAGTCTGTAGCCGAGCATCCCTGTTGTTTTAGGGTTTCCACTTCCGGTGCAGAAAGTGAACGGTAATATTTTTCGTTGTTTAAGTTGTTCATTCTTTTAAAGTTATCTGCGCAAGGTAGTCGTAATGCTGACCTCTGAATGTTTTGGTTAGTTTTAATTGGTTCTTTTCCACAATGTCTTTCAGGCTGTGAAGATCAACATATAACCAGGGGAATGGCTGGCTGATCCAGTTTTTGTACTCCGTCTGGAAAGTCAACTCGCCGTAATAACGGTCGGCTGCAAGATCGACCATGGCCGAACCATCTTCCTGTTCGTACAGGTAAATCAGGTCAGACGAGTCCATCAGGATTTGACCGCCCGGGTTGAGCAAGCCTTTCAGGTGATGGAGCAAAACTTCCAGTCCACTCAGGGTTCCGGCAATCCCAGTCCCGTTCATGAGTAACAAAATGGTATCAAAAGTCTGTCCGTTGAATTTGAAAATGTCTTCTTTGATGATTTTGGAAAGGTTTCGATTTTTCAAAACGTTGCAGCAAAGTTCCGAAGTTTCGAGTGAGGTAACGTCGAATCCTTTCTCCTGAAGGATGACAGAATGAGCTCCGGCACAGGCTCCAACATCCAGCACGGCACCTTTACAAAGGCTAAGCGCTTTTTTCTCAAGGGCCGGCATTTGCTTGTAGTTGCGAAAGAGATAGGCTGTTTCAATAGAGTCGTCATCAAAATCGTCGGAATGAACAATGATGGGCTGATTAACCGAATTGAAATGGTAATCGTAAACGGCTCGACCCATCGGGTCATCAAATTGGTGAGTCATACCTTGTATTTTCCTGAATTAAACTTCGGCTAATTTTTGCTCCAGTTTGAAGCATGATTTTTGTTTCTGAGAATAAATGTAAAATCCTTCTTCCGGACCTTCTCCGATTACCACAATTTTCGAGTCGGGCATATTTTTCGAGAAAGAAACGATGTCGTCGAGATTGATGTTGTTTTTTTGGAGCCATTGTGAGGCTGAAAAATCGCCCAGCCGCAGTCGGCAGCCGTCTTCTTCGGCTTTGCTGAAAAAGCTCATTGCTGAATCAAAGGCTATTTCGATGAATTGTGACATGTTGGGATTATTAATTGAAGCTAAGTTAGGCCAAAGCTATGTAAAAAAAAATAATCAGGCATAAAAACATGGGATGAGCTCGAAATACTTAACCTAAGAGAAAAACAAACACGGCATGAGGCAAGAAGTATGCAAAAAAAAAGCCGGTTAATCATTTAACCGGCTTTCTATAGTATTTGTGGCGATAGTAATCAGAATCTAAATCCAACAGTGAACATGATTTTGCTGTTGCTGTTTTTCAATTCCATCGATTGCAGGTTTGGCTGAACCTCGTTCAACGTAAACTTGTTGGTTGTATTTCGGAATGCAACATCCGTGAAAAACTTTTTCGAGCTATAGCCAAACCCCAATGAATAAACCGAACTGTTATCCACGGCTAAAGGTTCATAGGATATTTGGGCGGGTTCTTTCTGGGCGTTTGGATACATTTCGTAACCACCTCTCAGGCTGAATTGGGGAGTGACTTTGTATTCAGCTCCAATGCGAATGTTTAAGGCATTGTCAAAACCGTTGGAAATTTCGGTATTCACATCGCTCAAATCTTCATTTGAGCCGGAGCTTCTCCGGTATTTCATGGTCGAATAGTCGAGGTATTCGGCGTCAATACTGATTAAACCCTTTTTACCAAAAACATAGGCACCGCTGAATACAGCTTTCCACGGGCTGTACAGGTTGTATTCATAGTTGTTAAAGCCATCAGATCCTTGATGGTCCTGAAGTTCGGCATCGATGTATATCTGTTTTTCTTCTTTCAGGACGTAATAGGTTGGCGTATGCAGGGCCAGACCCAAACGAAAGCAGTTTGTCGGTTTAAAGATGGCCCCGAATTTGAAGTTGTATCCTGTTCCTTCCAGTGAGTAATCTTCCCCAAATGTATAAAAGTTGTTTCCGAAAGTTTCAGTATATTCGGCAACCTGCCTGAGGTCAACATTCTGGAATCCGACTGTTGCACCCAGATAGAATTTGTGGTTGAAGTTCATTCCTCCGCTCAATACAAATTCGTCGATACCGCCGCTGCGTGAGTAGCTTTTCCGTTGGTTTACCTTCTCGTTCTCGTACAGCAAAGAAGCATAAGAGCCGTCAATTTCATTGCCTTCATCGTCCAATGTCGGATTGATCAGGAAGCTGTCCCAGGCTAGTTTTGCAGGCCAGTCTCTGTATTCAACCTGACTGATATTTTGGTTCAGATAGGCATTCGATAGAGCTTCACTGTTTGCATACGACACAATATTATCGAGGAAAGAAAGGGAGGAATTATTGTTTCGGGCATAGAAATTCTGGTTAAAATCAAGGAGGTTGTTATAGCCGATTCCGTAGTTGAAACTAACAATTCCTGAGTTCTCGTTATTAATTGGAACCACTCCCGTAAAACCAATGTTGTTCAGTTTAACCTGAAATTTGCTGTCGTTGTAAGTATTCCCCATCAAAGTCAGATCAGAGCTGTTGGATTTTATCGTAGGAGTGAATTCTAATTCGCTCGAACGAAAGATTCCGATTCCTGCGGGGTTTATCGAAAGCGAGGTGAAATCACCTCCAACTGCGCCCAGCGCATTTCCCATGGCACTTGCCCTGGCTGTTCCGTTCACTTTCTGATTGGATAAAAGGTAAGCATCAGCTATCGTTTGGGCCTTGGCCTGTGACAGGAAGGAAATTAATACACTGATAATTATAAGATGTTTCATGACTTTAGTTTTTAGATTAATGGACTTGGTTATCAATGTGTCAACTGCAACTATCTTCTGCCTCCACTTCCGCTTCTGCCTCCGCTTCCGCCACTGGGATTACTTCCGCCACTGGAGCTGCTTCCGCCGCTTCCCCCTCCGTAACTTCTGGAAGGAGCGCTGTAGCTAGAACCTGAGCTATAACTGGATGATCCTCTGCTTGGGCTGCTATAGCTGCCCGAATTTCTGGTTGACGATGAACTCGATCCGCTGGAGTATGATGAGCTTGACCGGTAAGTTTGCCTTACGCTTGAAGAACTTCTTGGAGTACTATTATAGGAATTTCCTGTATTGGCACTTTTTATATATACTTTCTCGCTGCCTTCAGAGGTACGCGGGCGGGAATAACTGTTGTTGTTGTAACTCGACTGGCTGATAACCCTTGGTTTATTGTAACTGGGGGTATAGTTGCTCTGTCTGCCAGTCTGGCTCTGGTTGTATGTGCTTCCAGTGGTTGATGGTGCATACATCCGGCGTACGCTTCCGGTAGCTCCCGAAACCTGACGGCCTGAGACACGACTGTCATTTCTGGCGCCCTGAACTGCCGAGCGGGTTCCCATGGTGTTGCTGCCATCCACTGACCTAGAAATTCGTGTCGATCCTTGATTAAGCGAACCATTTTTCCCGGTCAGTACAGATCTGCCGACTGAAGAACCGGAGCTATTCCTGTTGATGCTACCGCCGCCACCGCCTGCATAGTTCGAGAAATCAGAACTTCGTCCGTAGCGGACATTGTCACGATTCCGGTGATGGTTATCCCAGGAACCGTCTCCGTAATAACCGCCGCCGTAATAACCGTCATAGTAGCCGTGGTTGTAACCTCCATACCATCCGCCCCAGTATCCTCCAAACCCGAAATAGAATGGCGAGTAATATCCGTAGTAGCTATATGGGTAACCCCAGCTACACGAATACCATGGGTCATAGCCCCAGCCACAATCCCATCCGTAGTAGCCCGAATACCATGAATTATATCCGTAATACCAGTTGTCGTAGAAGAATGGGCTATAATAATGCCATGGACGGTGAAATCTTCCGATCCGGTATGCAAAGTCAATGTCGTTATCGTCGTAATAATTGTTGATGACATATTTTACATCATCATCGTTGTAATAAACAGTGGTGTCAGATTGCACCAGATCCTGATTATCCATGTCGTAGTTTTGATAATCCTGATTGTTGTTCTTCTGATCCGACTGATATACGTAGTTGTTCAGCGTTGATGTGCCATCCTCGTTTTTTTCCATCTGGCTGATCACAATTTTTTGTTTGCCGGTATCCGAAATACTCTTTTTTACCGGCCTTTCTGCTGCCGGGGCCTGATTGTCAACCATCGTGGCAGGTGGTACATCTGCGGGAGAGAAATAGATGTCGTCATCGTAACTCTTGGTCATGTATGTTCCCGTAGTACACGCGCTGACCAAAATTGCTGCGATTGCGATGAGTGGAAGTTTCGTTTTCATAGTGCACCCTCCTTATAATGAATGATAATTTTTACTTTCTTTGTAGGCTTTAAAACTAATACGAAAAAGGCAAATACCATACCAAAAGTAAAAAAATGGCAAAAGAATTAACCCCTCGCAGTGAAAATTATTCACAGTGGTACAACGAGCTGGTTGTCAAGGCTGACCTTGCCGATAACTCGGCAGTCAGAGGCTGCATGGTCATCAAACCATACGGTTATGCAATCTGGGAAAAGATGCAAGCCGAGCTCGACCGCATGTTTAAGGAAACCGGTCACGTGAATGCTTATTTCCCATTATTCATACCTAAATCCTTTTTTAGCAAAGAGGCCAACCATGTGGAAGGTTTCGCCAAAGAGTGTGCCGTAGTGACTCATTACCGGCTAAAAAATGATCTGGATGGCAAAGGTATTGTTGTTGATCCGGAAGCAAAACTGGAGGAGGAACTGATTGTTCGTCCAACCTCCGAGACTATTATCTGGAGTACCTACAAGAACTGGATCCAATCGTACCGCGATTTACCAATCCTCTGTAATCAGTGGGCTAATGTAGTTCGCTGGGAAATGCGTACCCGTTTGTTTTTGCGTACTGCCGAGTTCCTGTGGCAGGAAGGTCACACCGCTCATGCAACCAGCCAGGAAGCGTTGGAAGAAACAGAAAGAATGGTGAATGTCTATGCAACGTTTGCTGAAAAATTTATGGCTCTGCCTGTTGTCAAAGGAGCAAAATCACCTAACGAACGTTTTGCCGGAGCGCTTGAAACATACACAATCGAAGCATTAATGCAGGATGGAAAAGCTTTGCAGTCAGGAACTTCTCATTTTCTTGGACAGAACTTTGCAAAAGCATTCGATGTTCGTTTCGCAACCAAAGAAGGTAACGAAGATTTTGTGTGGGCAACTTCCTGGGGCGTTTCAACCCGACTGATGGGTGCGCTGATTATGGCTCATTCCGACGATAACGGATTAGTACTTCCCCCTAAACTGGCGCCTTTTCAGGTGGTTATTGTCCCGATTTACAAGCAGATGGATCAATTGGCTATTATTTCAGAAAAAGTGGAAACTATCATTGCTAAATTGAAATCTTTGGGAATTTCGGTAAAATTCGATAATAACGATACCAAAAAGCCGGGCTGGAAATTTGCTGAATACGAATTGAAGGGGGTTCCGGTTCGTATTGCAATCGGACCGCGAGATCTTGAAAACGGAACGGCTGAGGTTGCCCGCCGCGATACCTTGGAAAAACAGGTCGTTTCGATGGAAAATATTGAACTGTATATTCAGCAATTGCTGGCCGATATTCAGGAAAATATATACAATAAGGCACTCACTTTCCGTGATGGAATGATCACTCCGGTTGAAACCTACGAGGAGTTTAAAGAGGTGCTTCAGAATAAAGGCGGATTCATTTCGGCTCATTGGGACGGAACACCAGAAACCGAACAGGCTATCAAAGACGAAACCAAGGCTACCATCCGGTGTATTCCGTTTGATCAGGTTCCTGAAGAAGGCAAATGTATTTATTCGGGCAAACCATCCAAAGGAAGGGTGCTGTTTGCACTGGCATATTAAAAATTTTGAAATCATAATATGGAAAAGCAGCCAAACTTGGCTGCTTTTCTTATTTTTATGAGCAATTAAAACTACCGTTTATGAACGCAACAAAAAGTGGCAACAATGAGCTGGAAGGCATGGTCTTTAAAACGAACCTGAAACAGGAAGTTTACCAGAAAACTTTCAGTTCGTTTGCTTTGCTGAAAGAAGTCCTGAAAGAACTGGCTGAAGAATATCGTGAAAAACTGAAGAATAAGGTTGATGAGAATGTGCTGCCCGTATATCAGGAAAAGGGGATCTTTGAAGCCGAATTTCGGATCGGTGGTGATCTGCTTATTTTCTCGATGCACTCCAACGTGTTTGTCTTCAACCGCGAGCATCCCATCTGGAAACTTGAATACATCAAAGCCAACCCGGCGAATTCGTATTGCGGGATTTTTAACATTTACAACTTCCTGGCCGATTCCTTTAAATACAGTCGTCTGGAAGATTTAGGCTACCTGATTGCCCGTATTTTTGTTAACCGCGAAAACCATTTCTTTGTTGAAGGCAAACGTCAATCGAGTGAGCTGGTAAAAGATTTCGCCATTGACGAGCTAACCAAGGAAAACCTGAAAGCAATCATCGAAACGGCTGTTAACTATGCTGTAGACTTTGATTTGCTGGTGCCTCCATACGATCAGGTGAAAATTGCAACGGTTGAGCAGATGCACACCGAAATCAATAATTCAAAGATTCAAACCGGTAAGCGCCTTGGGTTTAAATTTAATTCTGATGACATTTGATTTTATGATTTATACTGAAGATTGATTCTTATTGAAATGGAAAAAGTTATCGACCGATTTTTAAGATATGCGCGGGTGTATACCACCTCCGATCCTGAAAGCAATACCTTCCCAAGTACCAGCCGCCAGCTTGGTTTTGCCACTCTTCTGGCCGACGAACTGCACACTGTTGGTTTAATGGAAGTCGAACTCGATGAGCATGGCTATGTTACGGCCACCTTGCCGTCCAATCTCGATCGTCAGGCTCCGGTAGTGGGGTTTATTGCCCACATGGATACCAGTCCTGATTTTTCCGGCGAAAATGTAAATCCGCAGTTGGTGAAAAATTACCAGGGACAGGACTTGCTCCTGAATGAAGACCAGAAGGTTGTTCTGAGCCCAACCAACTTCCCTGAATTGCTGAAATATATTGGTCAGGACCTCATTACTACCGATGGTCTGACGCTGCTGGGAGCCGACGATAAAGCCGGAATTGCTGAGATCATCACGGCTATGGATTGGCTTATCCGTCACCCTGAAATCAAACACGGCAAGATCAGGATTTGCTTTACCCCTGATGAGGAAGTTGGCCACGGAACACAGCATTTCGATGTGAAAAAGTTTGGTGCTGATTTTGCCTATACCCTTGATGGTTCCGAAATTGGTGAACTGGAGTACGAAAATTTCAATGCGGCCAGCGCCAAAATAACGGTAAAAGGCCGGAGCGTGCATCCCGGATCAGCCAAGAACACCATGATCAACTCGATGCTCGTGGCTACGCAGATCATTCAAGCGCTACCTCCGGAACAAAGGCCGGAATACACAGACGGCTACGAAGGTTTTTTCCACCTGACCTCGTTTCAGGGGGATGTGTCGACAACTCGGATCGAATACATTATTCGCGATCACGATTTTCAGAAGTTTGAATCGAAGAAGAAACTTTTGCAGGAAGTTTGCAGTCTGATTAACCTGAAATACGGATCAGGAACTGTTTCTGCTGAAATAACCGATCAGTATTACAACATGAAGCAAAAGGTTGAGCCTGTGAAATACATTGTTGATCTGGCCGAGCAGGCCATGAAAGATGTTGGGGTTGTCCCCAAAATAAATGCCATTCGTGGCGGAACGGACGGCGCTCAACTTTCGTGGAAAGGATTGCCATGCCCCAATATTTTTAACGGAGGACATAATTTTCATGGTCCATACGAGTTTATTCCGGTACAGTCGATGCAAAAGGCTGTGGAAGTGGTTATCCGGATTGCAGAACTGGTAGCAAAGAAATAGATCGGTTCTTTACATTTTAAATTTCTCAGAATGAAAGCAGAACTGATTACCATAGGTGATGAGATCTTAATCGGGCAGGTTGTTGACACCAATTCGGCCTGGATGGGGCAACAACTCAATTTGTGTGGAATAGACGTTTACCAGATTACCTCGGTTCACGACAACCGCGATCACATCCTGACAGCCTTGGCCAATGCCGAAAAAAACGCAGATCTGGTTTTGATTACCGGTGGTCTTGGCCCGACCAAAGACGATATCACGAAAAAGTGTTTGTGCGAGTATTTCGGAACAGAGCTGGTCTTCCATCCCGAAGTGCTGGAACATGTTCAATCGCTTCTGACTTCCCGAAATGTGGTTGTCAACCAGTTGAACCGCGATCAGGCTTTGCTGCCTGCCAGTTGCACCGTGCTGCACAATTCGTTCGGTACAGCTTCAGGAATGTGGTTCGAGCGCAACAATACCATTTTCATTTCCATGCCGGGCGTACCGTTCGAAATGGAAGCGATCATGACCGAAGAAGTTTTTCCTCGCCTGAAAAAGCTTGGAATCATGCAGTCGATCGTGCATAAAACGGTGCAGACCATCGGTCTTCCCGAATCGATGCTGGCCGAGCGTATTGCGGAGTGGGAGAGTGCTTTGCCTGTGTTTATCAAGCTTGCCTATTTGCCCAGCCCAATGATGGTACGGCTTCGGTTGAGCGCTTACGGGACCAATCAGTCAGATCTTGAAGCCGAAGTCAATAGACAGATTGACAAACTGCTGCCGTTGATTCAGGAATATGTCTTCGGTTTCGATGATGATAACCTGGCGCTGGCTGTTGGCCGCTTGCTGTCCCGTTCGTCGAAAACGCTGGCGGTTGCCGAAAGCTGCACCGGGGGAAACATTGCTCATTCCATTACCTCAAACCCGGGTAGTTCGGCTTTTTTTAAAGGGGCTGTGGTGGCTTATTCCAACGAGGTTAAAAGTGGGTTGCTTGCGGTTCCTGCCGACATCATTGAACGTTTTGGCGCCGTGAGTCAACAGGTGGCTGAGGCGATGGCTGTTGGCGTGAGGAAAGCCCTGGATACCGATTACTCGGTTGCCACAACCGGTGTTGCCGGTCCTGACGGAGGAACGGAGGAAAAACCTGTTGGGATGGTCTGGATTGCTGTGGCCGGTCCTTCAGGAGTTAAAAGTGAAGTTTATATGTTTAAACATAACCGGGAACGAAATATTATACGTTCCACCCAAACGGCATTGGATTTGTTGCGTAAATACCTGTTGCTAACTGAAAAATAAGACTTATATGAAACGGAAAATACTCATCATCTCAGGGTGCTTTGTTCTTATTGTCGGGATTCTGTCGGCCCTTCCTTTTTTGTATAAGGATAAACTGCTGGCCAAGGTAAAAACGACGCTGAATAATCAGATCAATGCCAGGATTGATTTTTCTGATTTCAAGGTTTCGGTGTTTTCTCAGTTTCCCAAGGTAGAAATGAAATTGCTGGGTTTGCGCATTGTCGGGGTAAACGATTTTGCCAAGGATACAATATTTTCGGCAAGCTGCATCTCGACCAACATTTCGCTGATGGAAATGATCCGCAACAAAGGACTGACCTTGAAAAGCCTGAAGGTTGATGATCCTAAAGTTGCCCTGATGGTGAATAAATCAGGAGCTGTCAACTGGGATATTGCCAAAACTTCGGCCAAGCAGACAGCTCCACAGGCTGCGGTGAATCCTGAAAATGCGGTTCAGATCAAGCTTGATAACGTTCAGGTGAATAACCTGAATTTGTTATACAACGATCAGGAAATGCCCATGAATTTGTGGCTGAAAAATACCAACCTGAGTTCTTCAGGAACAGTGGCCGGATCTCTTTCGACTTTTGATTTGAAAGGCGATGCCGCTGAGTTTATCTTCGAATACGATTCGGTAAAATATATCTCGAAAACCAAACTCAAGGCTGAAACCAAACTGAAGGTCGATTATTCGAAAATGGATTTTGCTTTCGATCAGGGCAAACTGTGGATTAATAATCTGCCGCTGGAAGTCAATGGTTCGTTTGCCATGCCCAATGACAGTATGTTTTTCGATCTTTCGTTCAAGAGTGAAAAGAGCGATTTTGCCACGATACTGGCCCTGGTGCCTGCCGACTATCAGAAGTATCTCGAAAAGGCCGATATCAATGGTTCTGCTGAGTTTAAAGGCTCGGTGAAAGGATTGTATTACAACGAGATTTATCCGGCAATTGATGTTTTGCTGGCCGTCAGCAATGCCGGGTTCAAATATCAGGGACTGCCCGAAAGCGTTCAGGATATTCAGGTTTCGGCCCGGATAACCAAGCCTGAGGGTGATATGAACCTGCTGAAAGTTGATGTGGATAAAGCCCATGCCTCGGTTAAAAATAATCCGATTGACTTAAAAATGACCTTGAGCGAGCTGATGACTGATCCAAATATTGATGGCGCGTTTTCGGGTATTATTGATTTCAATTCGCTGAAAAAAGCGCTTCCTCTTGATAGCCTTGATATTACTGGAACTCTGAAGGCTCAGATGCAATTGTCCGGTCGGATGTCGTCTATCGAAAAACAAGAATATGAAAAGTTTAAATCGAACGGTGAAGCAACTATTCAAAATTTCAGGATTGAAAGTAAGCAACTGACCAAACCGATCGAGATTACTCAGGGACAGGTAAAAGCAACAACCCAACAGATTGTGGTTGATAAGTTCGATATGAAGATAGGGCAGAGCGATCTTTCGCTGCAAGGTAAGGTGAATAATTACCTGACTTACATCTTTAAGGACGGCGTCCTGAAAGGTGATTTCAACCTGAAGTCTGGGTTCATGAACTTCTCGGAGTTATCTAACCTTAAAAAGCAGGCGAAGAAAACTGAAGGAACAAAGGCTGAAGCCAAACCGGCGCCAGCCACTCCGGCTGATTCGGTAATGGCATTCCAGGTTCCCGAAAAGCTCGACCTGACTTTCCAGTCTGCGATTCAAAAAGCCGTTTACGATAAAATGCCGATCAGCAACATCAACGGGCTGGTTAAAGTGAAGGATCAGCGTGTGGACCTGAGCAACCTGTCGATGGATATGTTGCAGGGGAAGCTGGCCATCAACGGATCGTACACGGGCAACAAGGAAAACAAACCGCTTTTCGATTTTAAACTGAACCTGGAAAATATCGATTTGCCAACGGCTTACCAATCGATCAGTACGGTTCGGCATTACCTGCCCATTGCGGCAAAGAGCCAGGGTAAAATCTCAACCCAGCTTGGGCTTTCGGGAAAGATGAACGAAAAGATGAATGTTGTCCCGACTAGTCTGAACGGATTGGGCATTTTGAATACCCAGAACCTGGTGATTGTTGATTCACCGGTTTTCGACCAGATTCGGGGAATCATCAAGAAAGAAAAGCTCAAAAATGTAAAGATCAATGATTTTACCGCCAAGTTTCAGTTTGCCAATGGCCAGTTGACCCTGAACCCGGTCAAAACCACGGTGGCTGATCAGCAGGCTACGGTTTACGGCAGTTTGTCGGCCGATCGTAAAATAAACCTGAACATGGATTTCGTGGTGAACCGTGACGACCTGGGGGCCGACATCAACAAAGGCCTTGGGATTTTACCCGGATCGGAGAATATCAAGATGGTTGAAGCTTCGGTAATCCTTAAGGGCGATTTAATCAAACCGGAAGTCTCGCTCGATTTGAGCAAGGCCCGCAAACAGATTGAAGAACAGGTAAAAAAAGCGTCGATCGAAGAAATTAAAGGTTCGGTTAAAAAGTTGGGAAACGAACTGAAAAAACTGTTTAAGTAAGGGGCTGAAAAACGAGAAATATAGAACGCTGGCGAAGCTTACCTGATAAACACGGATGGCTGGTTTAATTTGTGCGGTGAGTATTTTATAAATCCCTCTCCAAAATACAAGATTGCCTGTGGCTTCTGCAACAATGCCTGTCGGAATTACAACAATCCCTTTCGTTATTGTAAAAATCCCTTCCTGTCTTGCAATTTTCTCTCTGGCTGGTGTAAAATATCCTGACAGCCATACACAATTGCCTTTGCGAAAAATACAAAGCGCTGAGGTTATCTGATCGGACAGGAAGGGAGTTTTATCGGTCTACCTTGGTTTTGTAAACATCAGGGAACTAACCTGCTTGTATTGCGGACTGATAGTGCCAAAAACCGACTTGATGTAAATTTTCAGGGCATTGGCTGCATCAAACAAGCCGCTATTTTCTTTGACCAAATTCCTATTGCGTAATTTGGGCTAAAAAACTGTTAAGTGAATTTTACATATACAAGTTCGCGCAATCAAATCAGAAAGTCAATACTTAACACTGATTGTTTATTAATAAAATTATGAACGGGTGTCGATTGCTTTTAAGGAACTATACAAGATCTTGATGACTCTGTAAAAAGAAGAAAAGCCCCTTTGGCCGGGAATGTGGCAAAGGGGCAAGTTCAAACCTATTACTAACTGCATTTATTATTCAATCTGGCGTATTTGCCTAACGCAAACAATCAGTTTCATATCCGCGAAAGACTATGATTAAACGATTTTCAGCGCAACCGCATACGAATCAACTGGTTTTGTTTCAGGGAAATGTACTACCAAACCCTGACTGGTTCGTTCAAAATTTAGTGATTGTTTGTTACTTACCAATTCAACCCTGCTAATCTTTTCCGGATAATTGGCGTTGCCTTCCGACAGACTTTTAATTGTCACACTTCCGTTTTCAGGCCAGCCCATAGCTGTGGCATACAGCACATTGCCCTTGGTTACAAACCGAATATCTTCTGAAGTAAACGGTTTGCCTTTCCCTTCGTTAAAACCCTGGGCTGATAGCGCAGCGGCATTTTCCTGTGCCGGTCCTTCTCCAAATACCTTCCACGGGCGTGTTCCATAAATGCTTTCGCCATTTGCATTCATCCAACGGCCAATTTCCTCAACAACCTGACGTTCCAGTTCATCAATAGAGCCGTCGCCACGAACCGGAATATTCAGTAGTAAATTACCGTTTTTGCTAACCACATCAATCAAAGTATGAATCACAGTTTTGGCCGATTTGTATCTTTTCTGTTCGTAAAGTCCGCGATCGTAGTGCCATCCTCCAATGCAGGTACATGATTGCCAAGGCAAAGGTTCGATATTATTACTTTGTCCGCGTTCAATATCCCAAACCATTGCTTTTCGTTGATTTTCGTCAAGAATTTTCCCAAGAATGACAGATCGAAGTTCACCATTGTCTTTGATACTTTTATTGTACATGTGTGCCGCAATGCGCAAACCTGCATCACTAATTGGCCAGAACGGAAGTTGCGAGTCGTCGAAATAAATCACGTCAGGCTGGTATTTGTCAATCAGGTCGATGGTCCGATTGTAAAATTTCTCAATGTAAGCATCGGTCGGTTTGGCTACGCCATTACCCCAATGCCATTGTTTGTGAATCATGCCGTCATCCTGACTGTTTTCACTCAACGGATGGTTTTGCGCGTACAAATCCTGAGGATCGAGACCTTCCCACCATTTCCCCTTTCCGTCAGCTTTGGTCAGTTTCCCATCGTACGGAACACCTGCATATTTTCCGGTTTTATCGGCGCGCTGAGCCGTTTCGTACCAGCTCCAGGCATGAGCCGCATGAACACTCACACCCAGCGGCAAACCCTGATTTTTTGCGGCTTTTGCCCAACCACCAATGATATCTTTTTTAGGACCTACTTTCGTCGAATTCCAGTCTTTCTGGTATTTGCTGTCGTACAAATCCAGGTTATCGTGATGATTGGCCATTGCGAAGAAATATTTTGCCCCGGCACCTTTGTAAAAAGCAACCAATTCCTCCGGATTCCATTTTTCGGCTTTCCACTCGTTAATTACGTCTTTAAAACCAAAAACGGAAGGGTGTCCATATTTTTCGAGATGAAATTTGTACTGATGCGATCCTTCCTGGTACATGCCTCTGGCGTACCAATCGCCTGCTTCGGGCTGACACTGAGGTCCCCAATGCGCCCATAGACCAAACTTGGCATCGCGAAACCATTCGGGAACCTGATATTTCTGCAACGAATCCCAGGTTGGCGAAAACTGTCCCTTCTGATATTTCATTTCAGAAATTCCGGATAAAAACCCGGCAGCAGCAGCCTGACGAGCCAAAATCAGACCCGGCACCGAAAGCCCCAATTGCTTTATTAATGTTCTTCGTTTCATGATTTATTGTTTAAATTGTAGGTGAATTGATACTTTTAAAAAGAGAAGGGCTATGTAAGAATTGATACACAGCCCTTCTTTAGATACGTTATAATGATTAATATCCCGGATTTTGGGTCAAATTTTTATTGATATCGCGCTCTGATTGTGGAATGGGCCACAATTCATTTCTACCTTTTATGAATTTTCTGTTTTGCTGCGACATAATGTAATATCCCTCAGCATCAACTGGATAGTCTTTGTAATTTGCCGGATCGTTGGTGAGTTTTTGTCCGGTAAACTGATGGTTCAGTTCGTCGGCTGCAATGCCCCAGCGAAGGATGTCGTAATACCTCAGACCTTCAAAAGCAAACTCAACGCGACGTTCCCTCCTGATGATTTCTCTCAGTTTAGCAGCATTTGTAGTTGTTACCGGAGGCAAGTTTACTGCAGCGCGTCCACGGACCAGGTTCACTGTCTGGTCGAGTAATGCCTGGTCAATAGTTGCTCCAGATTCCAGTTGCGATTCAAGATACCCCAGAAGCACCTCAGCATAGCGGATGATTATCCAGTTAGGACCTGCACCCCAAACGTTCACAGAAGGATCATCCTGCATAAATTTAAGGATACTGTATCCACTCCAAACCGGATATTTTCCAAACTTGTCGTTGTTTCCAGAAGTTGGGTTTGTTGTATATTTTGTTCCCCTGAAAACAGTCCGTTCAGGAATGAATACGGTCGCATCCAATCGTGGATCACGGTTATTGTATGGATTGTTTTTATCATACAAAGGCGACTCGTCAATTGTTTTACCATCGGTACATTCGTAAGTTTTAACCAGTTCGTTAAATACAGAAAATTGATGCCAACCGCCCCAGGCTTCCGGAGTCATATATATAAGCAGAACATGACCATAAGTTTCTGGTATGTATTGAGAACTCATAACAATTTCTTTACTAAACTCATGGTCTTCAAAAAATAATTCCCTGTATTTAGGATCGATACTATAGCATTTAAAATCAATGATTTTCTTATAAGTTGCAGCGGCATCGCTCCATTTTTTCTCGGCCATTTGCAAACGTCCCAATATGCCTAATGCAGCTCCTGCTGTGATTCGTCCGTTTTCGGCATTTGGCCGGGTCGTTGGAAGTACTGCGGCACTTTCCTTTAATTCAGTTTCAACAAACGACCACACTTCGGCTTTAGCAGTGCGGCTAACGCTGTTTGCTTCTTCCATCGAAAGTACATGCTTTACCAAAGGAACATCGCCAAAATATAACGCAAGGTTAAAATACTGGTATGCCCTAAGCGTGCGGACTTCAGCAGTTATGACCGCTTTTTTTGCGGCATCCATCGTAATTCCTTCGATGTGATCGAGGAAATTGTTGCAGGTAGTTATTTTTCGATAAGTGTTGCTCCAGTAACCACCAGTAACCCAATACGATGAGGTTAAAGTTCCGTCGGTTACATGGTCAGGAATAAGCTCTTTTTCGGAACCATTCCCGGCCATCAGATCAAGGTAAACAAAAGATCTGGGAGTCCAAAAATCTTCACCCTGCCATCCGGCGCCGGTATTGTAACATCCTACCAGGGCAAGCTGTGCATCACCCTCGGTTTTCCAGAATGTAGCGTCAGAAGCCTGGTCCAAGGGCTGCTTATCGAAAAAATCTTTGTTGCATCCGGAGCTAAAAACCCCCAGGAACAGAACCAGAATCCATATTCCAGGTATTATCGAATTATTATATTTCTTTTTCATTTTACTAATTTTAATAGTTAGGACAAATTTGCATTGAGCTAAAACTTAACATTTAAACCAAATGAATGAACGGCGGTAATTGGATAGAAATTTGGTGAATCGCCAGTAGCCTGGTACATTTCAGGATCCCAACCTTTGTAGAAATGACTAAACGAAAGGAGGTTCTGACCGCTATAGAATACGCGTAAATTGCTCAATTTTATTTTCTGAATGATGTTTTTAGGAATGGTATAGCCCAACTGTAAATTCTTCACCCGGAAGAAACTTGCGTTCTTATTCCAGAAACTTGATGATTGGACATTTTCACTTCCCATGTTCAGGTTGGTAAGTTTGGGATATGCTGCATTTGGGTTTGGATTGGCTTCGGTCCATGCGCCGTCGGCCTGCCACCGCTGAATCTGGCCGCTGTTATAGAATGCAAAAGCCATGTAAGAGCCCATTTGTTTTTCCATACCACCTAATCCCTGTATCAGCATCGAGAAATCGAATCCTTTATAATCGGCTGTAATTGTAGCACCGTAATAGAATTTTGGAGTTGTTGAGCCAATTACCTTTCGG
The DNA here is from genome assembly GCA_964488805.1 of uncultured Odoribacter sp. Classification (GTDB taxonomy): domain Bacteria; phylum Bacteroidota; class Bacteroidia; order Bacteroidales; family Prolixibacteraceae; genus Aquipluma. The sequence goes on from CAZAVU010000017.1 coordinate 22,062, forward strand.
TCGTATGTTGCATCCACCTTGCCATCGGGGACACCATCGGGTCCGCTGATATCTTTAAAACGGATTACCCCGGGCTGGCCGGCAATTGGTTGTTTTGCATAACCGGCCACATCGGCGGCATCTTTGAAAATGCCATCGGCCACATAACCGTAAATGGCGCCAATGGGCTGACCAACAAAGAGCCCCTTACCAATGTCCTGAAGTTTGTCATCGGCCAGTTTTGTTACCCGGTTTTTAACATACGAGAAATTGGGTGACACACTGATATTTAACTTCCCGATAGATGTATGGTAATTCAGTACCACTTCAAATCCGGTATTTTTTACCTCCCCGGCATTGTATTCTGATGTAGATAATCCCAGAACTGCAGAAGCTGATTTTGGGTAAAGGATATCAGAAGTAGTTTTGTCGAAATAATCAACCGTCACACTAAGTTGGTCTTTTAATACCGAGAGGTCAAGACCGATATCGTTCACCTGTGTTTTTTCCCAGGTAATATTGGCATTAGATAATTTGGTTAAGGCAATTCCTGAAGCAAGAGTTCCGCCGAAAGTATAATTCTGGCCTAAGCTCAACACATTTTGATACGGGTAATTGGAAATGTTCTGATTCCCCAGTTTTCCCCATGAAGCGCGCAACTTAAGGTTGCTGATCCAGTTAAGGTTATCTTTAATAAAAGATTCTTCTGATACTCGCCATCCGGCGGAAAGAGAAGGGAAAAGCCCCCATCTGCCGGAGGAAGGGAAACGTGAAGTTCCGTCGTAACGGGCATTGGCTTCAAAAAGGTATTTTCCACCGAAATCATAATTGATCCTGCCGAAATAGGAACGTAGCGCCCACTCCGATCCCGATCCGCTGTTTTGCATGTTTCCGGCAGCTCCTGCATTCAGTTCGTACAATGAATTATTAGGAAACTTATCGCGTGATGCTGAAGTCCAATCTTCGCGATAGGCTTCCTGCGAAAAACCAGCCAAAGCAGATATGTTATGTTTTTCAATTGTTTTGTTGTACCGAAGCAGTGACTGCAGTGTAACGAGCGAGTTGTCGCCGGAAGACACTGACAGCGAATTTGGCCCGACGGTTTTGGAGGCATCGAAAACAAAAGTGGATTTAAAAGCCTGGTTGGTATAGTTGTAATATTTATACCCGGCTTTTCCACTCAAGGTTAAGCCTTTGATTATATCCCACGAAAGTTCAATTCCACCAAGAAAATTTTTGCCTTTGTTGTTGGTAAACGATTCGCTTGCCAACCATGCTTCAGGACTAAAGTCATCCTGATATCCAAAAGTCCCATCCGACTTTTTACCCGCATAGATAGGAGCTTCTCTCACTGCATATCCAATCATGCTTTGCACATCTCCATACGAAGCGCGTGGTTCGTCTGTTTTTTGACTGTAACCGTTTAAATTAACTTTCAGGTTTAGGTTTTTCTTTATTTGACTATCGAAATTCAATCCGAAATTATATTTGGAATAATTGTTTTCAGCAACTAAACCATCCTGACTTAAATAGCCCAATGAAAAAAGGTATGAATTTCTATCATCGCCCCCCATAAAATTAACGTTATGATTGGTCTGAAAACCTGAGCCTGAGTTTAATAGATTTTTAAGGTGTGGTACATTAGGATAGTTATCTGGGTCGGAGCCGTTCTTATATTTTGCAATCTGTTCGGCTGTATAGGAATTAGGAGCAGCAATATTCTTATAGGTTGCGTATTCCCACGATTCAAGAAAATCAGGTAATTCAGTCACTTTTTGCCATCCAAAATAATTGTTATAGCTAATCTGCATGTTCCCTTTCTGCCCGCGCTTAGTTTCGATAAGGATTACACCATTTGCTGCGCGGGTTCCATAAATTGATGCAGAGGCAGCATCTTTTAAAACGGAGATACTTTTTATATTGCTCGGATCAACATCGTTAATGTTTGCTGCCAAACCATCAATCAGTACCAATGGGTCTTTGCCTGCGCCCGAGAATGTGCCAATCCCACGAATGCGAATTTCTGCGCCATCTCCTCCGGGGCGTCCCGAACCCTGAGAAACTGAAACTCCGGTAACCAAACCTGCAAGGGCCTGTGAAGCTTGTGTAATCGGTCTGCTTTCCAGTTCTTTTGCAGAAACGCTTGAGAGAGAACCGGTAAGATTCACTTTCTTTTGCGTACCATACCCCACAGCCACAACTTCTTCGATCCCGATTGTCTCATCGGTCAGTGCAACATTAATCGTTGTTTTTTCCCCAACCGAGATTTCTTGCCCCTTCATTCCAACAAAAGAAAACTGTAATATAGCGTTTCCCGGAATCTTGGTAAGTATATACTTTCCATCGGCATCGGTAATAGTTCCATTGGTGGTACCTTTCACTACTACTGAAACTCCTGGAAGTGGAGTTCCTAAACTATCAGTTACCTTCCCGGAAACGGCTTTTTGTTGTTGCTCGCTGGTGGTGGCAGCTTCGGCATTTTTGGAAACAATCATAATCAGTTTCCCTTTTACCGTGTAGGAGAGATTTTCAGACTTTAAAATCTGATCGAGAATTTCAAAGATGGAAGCATCTCTGTATTCGCCGGTAATTTCCTTTGAGTTTTGGATCAAATCGTTTTGGTAGAAAATCGAAAATTCAGAATTCGCTTCGATCTTGTTGAAGACCGATTCAAGTTTTTCCTTTTCAAACTTCAGGTTCAAGCGGGTCTGAGAATACGAGTTTGCCGATACCTGAAAGAGTGCAAGAAAGAACAACAAGGTTGTTAGTTTCATAATGTTAAGCATTTTTCGGAGCGCAGGGCATCGCCGATGCCGTTGCTTCGGATCATTTTTTTTCATAGTTTTACTTCGATTTAAATGAGTAATTTATTTCAATTTACCGACGTCAGTTGAGTGGCCGCTTAACTGGCGTCTTCTTTTTATCATTCTACTGTAATTTTAATCTGTCTTAGATCGGATTTCTGATATTGAATTGGGGTGTAAACTTTGATGGCATCTAAAACCTGCCAGATGGTTTCCTCATTTTTAAATGTTCCTGTAAAATTGACTTCTTTCCCCGTCGTATTCTCGAGGGTGATATCCACATCATACCAGTTTTCCAGCCTTTGCATCAACTCGGACAAGGGAATATTCCGGAAATTGAACTTGTTGTCGACCCAGGCAGATGCTTCTTCGGCGCTGACATCAACGACCTGAATCTGATGATCTTTCAGAACCAGCGACTGGCCCGGCTTTAGAATTTGTTCTTTTTCTCCTGCCTGCACGTCAACTTTACCTTCAAGCAGGGTGATTTCTTTTCGTCCGAACTCATCATAAGCCATGACATTAAAGGTGGTTCCCAAAACTTTAATGTCACATTCATTGGTTTTCACTACAAAAGGTGCTTTTTCGTTGTGAGTGACCTTGAAAAAGGCTTCTCCTTTCAACTCTACCTGACGGTGACTGGCAGAAAATGAATTATAAACCAGGCGCGAATTGGCATTCAGCCATACTTCCGAGCCATCGGGCAGTTTTACCATCGATTTTTCACCGCGGGGAGTTTCAAAGACCAGTTGTTCCGATGATTTTTGCACTTGCGAAATCAGGTGGGTGACAGTACTTCCAGCCAAAATCCCAATCAGAAGAATCGCGGCGGCTGAGGCAACACGGATCCATAATCGTCGGGTAACTGAAGGTGTGGAACGGTACGAATCTTTTTGTGCAATTTTGAACAGGAGCCGGGTCAGGTTTCTTTTGCCTAGCTCATTTAGTTCCGGTTGTTGTTCCCATTCCAGTTTGGCTATTTCAAAATAATCCCTGTTTTGTTCATCCTGAAGATAATCAGTTAATAGTTCATATTCCTGATCGGCCAGTTGGCCTCTAAAATATCTGGAGATAATATCTCTAAATTCCGGGGTTTCCATTGGTGTTGTTTTCTCTTTTGCATATACAACTGAATAGAGGACCGGTTACCCATCATTGAAAGGCAAATATTTTCAGGAAAATAGGAATTATTTTTTTGCCGGATTACAGATTTCTCAATACCAATATAATAAGCGCCAGTGGAAGTTCCTCTGAAAAGTTCTCGCGGAATGATTGCAAGGCACGGTTTAAATGCCGTTCCACGTTTTTGATATTGATATCCAACTTTTCGGCAATCTCTTTATTCTTGAGTCCGTTCATCCGGCTTAAAATAAAAACTTCGCGGCAACGGTCGGGAAGGCTTTGAATGGTTTTTTCTATTTTTAATTTCAACTCCTGTTCAATCAACACATAAGGTTCGTCACCGACAAAATCAATCCGGTAAAGTTCTTCGTATTTCGATGAAATATGGATTTCCTGCATCCGGTTACTGATTACTTTCAGATGCTTGATGTAGTCGATGCAGCGGTTGCGGACCAGCCGAAAAAGATAGGCTTCCAGGTTGATGCTTTCAATTTCGGCTTTTCTTTCCCAGACTTTCACAAACACCTCCTGAACAATGTCCTGGGAAATCACATCGTCTTTCACCACGTTTCGGGCAAAGTCGTTCAGGCGTGGAAAATAAATGGAAAACAGACGCTCCAGAGCCTTTTGATCACCAGCTTTGATCTGATCGAAAAGTTCATCGGCGATTCGCGTTACTTTATTTTCCATTTTTTGCAGCACTTATTTTAACGGTTTAATGATTGAATGGCTGTTTGCTAAATGGATTAAAAACAATTTAGCAATCAAACCATTTAGCCCCGTACTATTTAATCTTTTCAATCCAGATGTTGCGGAACTGAATTTTGCAACCTTCTGCCTGTAAAGCAATGGCGCCTTTGGTCACCGAGCAATTGGTGGCAACGTTCTGAAGTATTCCGTTCACTTTAACTTCAATGGTATTTCCTTTGCAAACAATGTCGTAGCTGTTCCATTCGCCGGCAGGTTTTTCATTCGCCGGATTCATTTTGGCAACAGCCGGCTTATCTTTTTCAGTCGAAACATATTCCTTTCCGTTGATGGTTGCCTTTTGCCCAACTCCATGAACAACAAAATCACCCACATTCATGTGTTTAAGGTTAGCCTGATAGTGTGACACCCAAATTTTATCGGGACCAGTAACGTGCAGCATGATGCCGCTGTTTACTTCATTTTCAGGATAACGCCACTCCACATGCAAACGGTAATTCGAAAACTCTTTCTTGGTCCTCAGGTAGCCAGCCGGAGTTCCAACCGTTTCGATTACTCCGTCTTTTACATAGAAATATCTGGTCAGATCAACTTTGGGGTCGTTTACAAAGGCGTACCATCCATCCAGATTTTTTCCGTTGAAAAGTGATTGTTTCTTTTTGGCAAAGCCTGTCACTGAGACTAATATCAATAGTGAGATAAGGAAAGTTTTCATCAGTATTGGTTTAAATTTATTGGATGGCTAAAGGTAAAAATTTATTTGTGAGTTTTTTAAAACATCCTTTCCTCCTGTTTTAACCAATAGTTTTTTATACTTTTCAGTTTAGTTTCCGGAATCGGAAACCATAACCTTTAGTTTATAAAAATGGAACCCATTGAATCAATGTCTCTTTCTTCGATATACAAGCTGAAAAAGACCGACCGCGATATTTTTCAGGAACTGATGCCATACAAGGTGAAGGAAGTTCTTTTGCTTGCAACCCTATACGACAGTTATTCAATCGTTCGCGAGGGGCAGTTCACCGATAAAATATTTGGCGAATTTCTTCAACTGAACCTTTACGCTTATCCGCGTTTTACCAGTGTCAATACCGAACACGATGCGCTGCGGATGATCCGCACCCGCGAATTCGACCTGGTTATCATTATGGTTGGTGTCGACAAAAATATCCCGGTGCGGGCGGCAAATGCCATTTATAAATTGAAGCCACAGGTTCCGATCCTGTTGCTGGTAAACAACAATGGCGACCTGTGCTATTTCCAGACTTCATCCACCAAAATTGAGTCGATCGACCGGGTATTTGTCTGGAATGGCAACTCGAATGTTTTTCTGGCGATGATCAAATACATCGAAGACAAGAAAAACGTAGAGGAGGATACCAAAAACGGAAATGTCAGGGTTATCCTGCTTGTTGAAGATTCGATCCAGTACTACTCGCGGTACTTGCCGATGCTTTATACCAACATCATGACGCAAACCCAGAACCTGGTGGAAGACCGGTCGGCTGATGAACTGCACATGATCTTGAAAATGAGGGCCAGACCTAAGGTTATTTTGGTCAGTAACTACGAGGAAGCAGTTTTCATGTTTAATAAATACATGAACAACCTGCTTGCGGTAATTTCGGATGTGAAGTTCCAGCGAAACGGTATTGATGATGAAGAAGCTGGGGTTGATCTGCTGCGGTACGTGAATTCAACCCTGCGGTTCCCGATACCCATCCTGCTTCAGAGCCACGATGTGAACAATGCGCAGCGTGCCCGGAATGTTGGCGCCGATTTCATCAACAAAAACTCCGAAAGTTTATCGCTCGACATTCACAACTTTATATTTAAACGCTTGGGTTTTGGCAACTTTGTTTTTAAGGATGCTGAAGGAAACCCAATCATGATTGCGCGCAACCTGGCCGAATTCCAGGAGATGTTCCGGGTTGTTCCCGAAGCTGCACTGGCGTATCACGGTCACCGCAATTCGTTTTCGACCTGGCTGATGGCACGCGGAGAAATAAACATTGCAGAACAATTGCTGCCTTACCGGTTCGAGGATTTTAAAAACGGTGAAGATTTGCGTCAATTCTGTCTCGATGTGTTTGAGCGGGCCCGGATTCAGAAACTTCGCGGCAGCATCGTCGATTTCGACCCGTCGCTGGTGCTGGGCAACCGTTATGTGACGAGGCTGGGCAAAGGATCGTTTGGCGGGAAAGGACGCGGAATGGCGTTCATGTGCAACTTCATTGAAAACATTGATTTCACCCATATTATTCCTGAACTGAATATCCGCATTCCGTCGACGGCTGTTATTGGGGCTGTTGAGTTTGATAAGTTCCTGGAAAGTAATGATATATACGAAGAAATATATGCAAGTAACGACTATGAACGGACCAAAACCATTTTTCTGGAGTCGCAGTTTAGCGATGAGCTTAAGGAGCTTTTGTTCAGTTATCTCGAAAAAATGACCCGCCCTTTGGCCATCAGGTCGTCAGGTTTGTTTGAGGATTCGCTTACCCAGCCATTTTCAGGAGTTTATGCTACTTATTTGATTCCCAATAATCACCCTGATATCGAGGTTCGCTTTCAGCAGCTTCAAACGGCTATTAAGCTGGTTTATGCCAGTATTTTTACCGAATCGGCCATGTCGTATTTCGACGCGGTGAATTATAAAATTGAAGAAGAAAAGATGGCCGTGATCATTCAGGAAGCTGTTGGTCATCATTACAAGGATCACTATTACCCGTCGATAAGCGGCGTTGCCCAATCGTACAATTTTTATCCGGTTTCGTACATGGAGCCCGAAGATGGTTTTGCTGTGGCGGCTATTGGTTTGGGCATGTATGTGGTGGGAGGAGAAAAGGCTTTCCGTTTCTGTCCCAGGTATCCTGAAATCAATGCACTTTCGGTTCACGACCTGGTGCGCGATTCGCAAAAGGAGTTTTACGCCATCGATATGGACCATACCCAGTTTGACTTAGAAAATGGGGGAGAACATGCAGCTATCCGAAAAATGAAGATTTCGTTTGCCGAGAATGATGGTATCTTGCAGCATTGCGCTTCGGCTTATGATTACGAAAACGATTGCCTGATGCCCGGTATTGATAGCCCCGGGTTGCGGGTTGTTGACTTTGCCAATGTGCTGAAATACAAATATATTCCGTTAGCCGACACGCTCTCGCTTTTACTTAAACTCTTCAGGGAAGCCATGGGTTCACCTGTCGAAATTGAATATGCCGTTGATCTGGAAACCGGGGAGAACCAGCGGCCTACTTTTTACCTGCTTCAAATCAAACCCTTGATTCGCCGTGAAGAGCATCTGACTGTGAACGTGGGGAATATTGATCCGGCGAAAACCCTGATTTACGCCAAAAAGGCAATGGGGAATGGGATTATCAACAATATTCAGGATGTCGTTTTTGTAGATCCCGACCGTTTCGACAAAATGAAAACCCGCGAGATTGCTGAAGAGATCAATCACTTTAACCGGAAGATGGATTTCCTGAATAAAGAGTACATCCTGATTGGTCCCGGACGCTGGGGAACCCGCGATCCGTTTACCGGGATTCCGGTTTTATGGACCAACATTTCAAAAGCACGGGTCATTGTGGAGATGGGACTGAATGATTTTCCTCTGGATGGTTCGCTGGGGTCGCACTTCTTTCATAATGTAACCTCCATGAATGTTGGTTATCTCACGGTTCCGCACAATTCGCCGGATGCAACAGTCAATATGGACATCCTGCAAAAAATGCCTGTGATTGAGGAAGGAAAGTATGTCAAGCACGTCAGTTTTGCCCACAATCTGAATATCCTTATGGATGGCAAAAACAGGCAGGCGCTTGTTTCGTTTGAAGAATGACGTGTTGGAGTTTTCAAGTAAAAAAAGAAGCTGTCTCAATAGTCATCCTGAACTTGTTTCAGGATCTCAACCCGCTGGGCGTCAGATCCCAAAATAAATTCGGGATGACCAGGTCAGCGAATGTTTTGACTTTTGAGGCAGCTTCCTGAAATTTTGAATTACTGGAGCAGTTTGGCTTTGAGTCCCGACAGTTCCAGTTTAAGCTTTTCGAGATCCTGCATCATGTTGTTTTTTGAAGTCGAATCTTCGAGCTGTGTTTTATATTTCTGGAACAACTCCTTATAGTATTCAACCCCTTTGTTAAGGTTTTCCTGGAAAGTTTCGAAATGCTTCCTCTGCTTGTC
>CAZAVU010000017.1:30968-62162 GCA_964488805.1 uncultured Odoribacter sp.
TGAGTTCTTTTTCAAATTCCATTTCGCTGAGGTTTTTCTCTTTCAGCTCCTGAATTTTTTTGCGCTGATATTCTTTCGAGGCTGTGCAGGTTCCTTCCTCTGAGAAAACCGGCCACAATGCCAGATATTTCTTGGTACAGGCGAATCCGTATTTCCCAGCTTTATTCTGAGCTTCTTTTTTCAGGTCCATGCTGTTTCCGCGAACGTTGTTGAAAAGAACCCCCATTGGAGAAACCTCACTCAGGTAAAGATCTTCTTCTTTAGCCTTGCAAAGCAGTTCCAGCGTTTGTTCGTCGACGGACGTGGCTTCAGGAACAAGCAAAAATGGTGTTCCCCAGCCAATCGAATCCAACTGGTAGTAATTGAGCAGGAACTGATGTTCGGTGTTCGACCCAACTCCACCCTGAGCTGTAATCTTTACCAGGAAAGGCTTTTCGGGCACGGGCTTGCCTTTTTCAGCAAGGGCTTTGACATAAATGTCGTGGACGGCGTCGATCAGTTGTTCTTTATTGTTCTTGAATTCTTCCAGAACTGGTCCCAGGAGAAAACCATCGGTGGCAAAGGCATGGCCGCCGCAGTTCAGACCCGATTCGACACGGTATTCCGAAACCCAGATTCCTTTTTTAGCCAGAAAACGTCCCTGAATCAGAGCAGAGCGGTAATCGCTTACTTTCAGGATGACTTTTTTCTTTAGCTCAAGCTGTGCGTCGGGGTAGAAATCATCGAACTCTTCCAGATAGCTGTACAGGCGGGGATTCATTCCGGCTGACAACACGATCGATGAGCTTAAATCGCTCATTGCAAACCCGCGGAGGGCCGATTGGGCATCGCTGTAAATAGAAGGTAGTTTCTCGCCATCCTTAAAGTTATCCCGATCCAGTTTCGACATGATATTCACATCAATCTCGCCGGCCACCAGGTTTTCTTTCAGCCAATCCGATAATTTTTGTTTCATATCGGCTGTGCTGATCATCTGATTAAACTTCTGTTTAATTTCAGACATATCAGGCAACATCGCGATGTATTTTTCCAATTCCTCTTCCTTTTGCGAAACCGAATTTTTCAGATTTTCGAACTTTTGCTTCACGATTTCCTGAACAGTATTCAGGTAAGCAGTGATCCGTTTGGCCCGGTGATCTTCTGTTTTAGGAGAAATGGACTGAAAAGGCAGGTTGAATTTTTTACAATAAAATTCCCTCATCTTTTCCATCATTATATCATCGACCAGGGAGACCACCGAAGAAATGCCCAAATGAGCAACCTTTACCGGTGTGTCGATGGTATAGCCAAGCCCCAAAACGGGGATGTGAAATGTGTGTGGTTGATTATGAAAACTCATAATGATCTTCTGTTTGAAATTTTTGAGCGTTCAAAAGTAGCTTATTCGCTTTAATTGAACGTTAAAATGTCGGAATAATGCAGTTGCGAATGCAAAAAATAGCTGGTTGGGCTAACAGAATGTCATAAAACGGCTGTGTTTTTGTCATTATTCTAAATCAAAACTCGATTAGTCGAAAAAATTATCAGCAAATATCCGGAATTTTGAATGCAGGTTCTCCCTGAAATAAAATTGATCGTGGCATTATAAAGCTCTGGACAAATGATGCGTGTTTGGTGTACATGGTTATCTTTGCATATCTGGCGGTGGATGCTAATGTCAAAAGCGAACGATGGACCTGACTTTTACCATATATTCCTTATTTTTTCTGGCTACAGCATTAGTGTCTTTTTTTGTGGCTTTTCTGGCCTGGCAACGACGGTTGGTAAAAGGATCTCATGAGCTTGCTTTTCTGATGATTGCCGCCGGCATTGCCAGTCTTTGTCTTATTTTCGAAACTGCCGCCCTTTCAGTCAATGAGAAAATATTCTGGTCAAAACTCGAATATATAGGTTGCGTCACGACTCCGGTGTTCTACTTAATTTTCATCCTTCGGTTCACCGGAAAGGACAAATACCTTTCCCCAAAGCATATTCGGCTTTTGTTTATTGTTCCGGCCATCACCGTTGCGCTTGCTATGACTAATGAACAGCACAAGCTGATATGGACTGGTTTTTCGGCTATTTCAGAGGAAACGAATCTGATGGAATATTATCATGGGATTGGTTTCTGGTTGGGGTATGTGGTTTATTGTTACCTTCTGCTATTTTTTGCTTTCGTTTACATCATCCGTTTCATGATCCGGCAAAAGAAGCCGTTCCGGATACAGGGTACGATTATGATGATCGGAGGACTTTGCCCATGGATAACCAGCGTAATGTACCTCTCGGGCAATAATCTCATCAAAGGACTGGATATCATTCAAATCAGTGTTATCATAAGTGGTATTCTTGCAACTTATGCCATTCTTGACACCCGGTTTCTGGATCTGATTCCGGTGGCCCGTGAAACGCTTGTTGAAACTTTGCCCGATGGGATACTGGTTTTGGATGGGCAAAATCGGATTCAGGATGTCAATGGAGCAGTGTTATCTTTTTTAGGTATCCAAAACAAGGATATTATCGGATTTCCGGTTCAATACGTTGGTGCCACGGTACCGCAGTTGCTGGATGCTGTGGTCGATGATCAAAATGACCAGACTCAGGAAATTCATTGGACTGACGAACTGAAAACATTCAGGATAATTAAACATACGGTTAAAAATCAGCCTGATAGTCGTCTGGTTGTTATTCGCGATATAACCGAACAGCGAAAAACGGAGCGTGAATTAATTTCAGCAAAAGAACATGCTGAAGAAAGTGATCGTTTAAAATCAGCTTTTCTGGCCAATATGAGCCATGAAATCCGCACTCCAATGAACAGCATTCTGGGATTTGCCGAGTTGTTAAAAGAACCGGATATTTCCTGCGAAAGAACACTGGAGTATGTTTCGATCATCCAAAGCAGTGGTACCCGGATGCTAAACATTATAAACGATCTGATTGATATTTCCAAGATTGAATCCGGTACGATGAAGCTTTTCATGTCGGCGACCAATATAAATGACCAAACCCGCTTTATATATAATTCTTTCAAACCTGAAGCTGAACAGAAAGGCTTATTGCTGAAGCTGAAAAATTCGCTTCCGCCATCTGAAGCAATTATAACAACCGACCGGGAGAAGCTACATGCAATACTCACATATCTGGTAAGAAATGCAGTCAAATTTACAGAGGAAGGCTCTATCGAGATTGGGTATGAACCGATTAAGCAGAAAGCCCCGGCATCAATAACTGAGCTGAAATTTTTTGTAAAGGATACAGGAATCGGGATCTCATCGGAACTCAAAGACATTATTTTCGAGCGGTTCAGGCAGGGGAGCGAAACTATGAACCGAAGATATGAAGGCGCCGGACTTGGTTTAGCTATATCAAAAGCTTATGTCGAAATGTTGGGGGGCAGGATATGGATAGACAAGGAGTCGGAGGGTGGGTCAGTTTTTTATTTCACTCTTCCACACAAATGCCATCATGCGGAAAAATATCCATGTAGCGGCGGATAAGGGGCATTTATAAAGGATTGATTTATCGGATAGTGTAAATTTATAGCGTTCATCTTCATCTATTTACGGTGTATTAATAACAAATCAGTATAACATGAAAGAGTTTAAAGTATCTTGCATGAATTGTATATTGTACGTATTTATTTTTTGCTTAATAGCTGTTACTGCTGTGGTACTAATGGGATTTGTTGCTAAATACACAAGAAGTGGTCCTCTTTGTTTAGGAGTGATAGTACTTGCTATAATTGTGTCTGTTTTGATTTATCGGAATATATCCTATCAGGTTATTTCTATATGCATTGGAGACGAGGGTATGTCTATAAAAGAAAAAGATATTTCATTTTTATGGAAAGATATCGAGTGGTACAGATATCTTGAGAATGAAGGTCGAAAGACCGGTCGTCTTGTTTTGAAATTGAAAGATGGTGAAAAAGTTGATCTCTGCTTTTTGAAAATAAGTCAGTTTGAAAAAGATAGGAATGTGCTTGTATCACATGTTTTTAAAAATATTGAATTGCATGGTGTGAATGCAAGAAACTACTATGATTCAAAGGGTTGGACGTATATCGCTCATTTTATGATCGTTTCCTATGTAGTTGGACCTTTTCTGGTATTTTATTTCGGTGCCGATGTGAAAAAGTTGGTTGCTCCCTTTTTTATATACATTGGCAGTACGTTACCATTGATAACCGCCATATATAGTAACCGGAAACGAAGGTAGTCGTGTTTTATAAAATAAAAGACAAAAACCATTGAATTTATTGATTTTCAATGGTTTTTGTCTTTTAATCTGTATCCCGGTTGGGATTCGAACCCAAGACCTACGGCTTAGAAGGCCGTTGCTCTATCCAGCTGAGCTACCGAGACATCCTTTTTTGCGGTTGCAAATATATAAAAATTAGCACACCTTCGGCTATGATTCCTGAAAAAATAAAAAGATACCGCCAATATGATAAAAATGCCTGTTTGGCGGTATTTTCAAGCCTTTTAGATTAATTCGATTCGGTTTTCCTTGCAGATTGCCTTCATTTCATCGGGCCAGATACTCGACTGGATTTCACCAATGTGGGCTTTTCGAAGGAAATACATGCACAAACGTGATTGTCCAATTCCACCGCCGATTGATAGTGGCAGTTCGTTGTTTAGCAGTCGTTTGTGCCAGTACATATTTTTGCGTTCTTCTGTCCCGGTAAGTTCCAGCTGTTTTAAAAGAGCATCTTTGTCAACACGAATTCCCATTGATGACAGTTCGAGCGAAGTTTCCATTACCGGGTTCCAAACCAGGATGTCGCCGTTTAATCCTTTGCGGTTGCCCAACGTTGGAGTTGTCCAGTCGTCGTAATCGGGAGCGCGGCCATCGTGTTTTTCTCCGCCGGGAAGTATGCCGCCGATGCCGATGATAAACACTGCCCCGTACATTTTTGCGGCTTCGTGTTCGCGTTCTTTCGGGCTGAGGTCCGGATACTGTTCTTCCAGTTCTTCGGCATGTATGAATGTGATTTCATCAGGAAGGATAGGGCTGATTTGAGGAAAATTCTCGGTCACCAAAAATTCGGTTCGCAGAAGGGCTGAGTATATCTTTTTCACCATCTTTTTCAGGAAATCCAGGGTGCGTTCTTCTTTTGAAATCACCCGTTCCCAGTCCCATTGATCGACATAGAGTGAATGAATGTTCGACAATTCCTCGTCGGGACGGATGGCATTCATGTCGGTATATAATCCGTAGCCCTGATCAATCCGTAAATCGGCTAAAGTCATTCTTTTCCATTTGGCAAGCGAATGAACGACTTCGGCTTTGTTGTCGCCCAGTTCTTTAACCGGGAATGATACCGGACGTTCAATGCCATTCAGGTCGTCGTTGATTCCGGTTCCTTTCATCACAAATAAAGGAGCGGTCACTCGGCGCAAACGTAGTTCGGAGGCCAGATTTTGCTGGAAACTGTCTTTGACAAGCTTAATGGCCTTTTCCGTTTGGTTTACATCCAGCAAAGGCTGGTAGTTCTGGGGGATTACTAGTTTCATTAATTCGTTTTTATAGAGGTTAATCAAAATTTCAAAATTGCAGCAAAAATAGTATTTGATTGATCAATTTGATGCTATTTGTGTCAATTTTCTTGAAAAATATCGTGTTTTTTTCTTCTTTTTTGTGATTTTTCCATGTTTTTAGCTGTAAAAAGCAAATTCTGGAAAAATAAACAGGAGCGAAAATTGATGGGAAACGGCGACTCTTGTGATTGCCGGATTGGAAATCAGCAGCGATAAATTCAGAATTTTGGCGAAGGGAAAATGATCAGAATTGGTATTTAATTCCGGCAAACCAGGTGCGGCCGGTTCCGTAATAAACCTGGTTAGCGGTGTAATGCGGGTTTTCTTCGTTCCAGTTGGTGCCCGATTGTTCAATGTATTCGGTATCGAGTAAATTCTGGGCTCCAAAGATCAGGTTCAATGTGTGCGTTTTACTAACCTTCAGCAGGTAATTCCCGCTGCATCCCAGCAATTCGTATTTGGGTAATTTCCATTGTTCGAAGTCGCTTCGGTTGGCCAGGTTTTGAAAATCGTACAGGCCGAATGGCGCATAAATCTGATCGGCACGGTAGTAATTCAGCCGGACGTAGAAATTGTGAGCCCATCGCCACTCGGCTTCAGCAAAAATGCTGAGTTGCGGTGCATTGGCTGTTTTTATGTTTTTCAACCACAGTTCGTTGATGCGGGTTAACTGATTGCCGGAATTGTAAATTGAGGCTGAAGCATCCTTGGTATAGATCCAGTTGCCCAATGAGCCGTTCAGGTAGAATTGGAAATTACGGGTCACTTTGTACGAAGTTTTCAGTTCCACTCCCTGATGCAGTTCTTCCAGTCCGTTTATCAGGCCCATCGCATCGCCGGGATGCAGGTTACTTCTTCTGACCATCGAACGGTTAGTGATCTGAGAGCGGTAAGCCAATGCTTCCACTTTTAGTCTGCGGCTGAAGATGGTGTATCCAATCCCGGCATCGAAAATCTGTTCGTTGGTTGCCTGCTGATTTTTCCAGTTATTTCCGGAAGGGAAAAGGACGGAAAATAACGACTGGTACGATCCATATCCACCTCGTAGATGAACGGAGTGATATTTCCAAAGGTTTAATCTGAAGCCGGTTTGAGCCTGTCCGGCAGGAAGCAGGATCGATTCTGATTTGCGTGCAGGATCGGTTTCCAGATAAGAGAAGTGGTCAATCCGCTGCATTCGCTGCAAGGAGGCTGTTCCATTTAAGTACCAGTAAAAACGGTCAAGCCGGTAATCCGTCCGGAGTGAAAATCCGCCTGTCTGGATGCTTGATTCGTAGGAATAGTCAGTCTTTTTGGGCGAATTATAGGATTGAAAGAATCCTGACCCGAAAAGCTTTTCAAAGGCGAAACCTTCAGGGCGATTGAGATCGGAAAAACTGGTATAGCCATCAGTGCCGAGAGAGTCGTGAATGGCGCCAAAGTGAGACGCATGATAGTGTTCGAGGCTGATCGCTGCAGTCAGATCGAATTTTTTGCTGAAGCTGTGAGTTATAACCGAACGGAGTCCAAAGCGGTTCTCCCGGTCGATTCGGGCATGTAAAGGAGATAGGGTATCGGTCAGTGAATTGTTGTTTTTGACGATTAGGGCGTAGGAGCGTTGCCCTTCCAGATTCCGTGGCAATGAATCATTCTTCGAAATATTAGGGTCGCCTTCGATGAGCTGTCCTGACCGGTTAAACAGGGCAAATATTTGGGTGGTGACATGTGTTTTGATGCGCGGTTGCCAGAAATGAGTGAGGCTGATCAAGGGACTTCTGCCGTAGTTGGTGCTCCACGACAACGGTTTTTCGTTCAGGTAGCCCCATTGACGGTTGTATTTGGTGCCGTAAAGATTATAGGCGCCAATGGAATCGGAAGGATTCCGGTCGTGCTGTTGGATGACACCGTTCAGGTTTAGTACCAGGGTGTGCCGGTGATTAAACTCTTTCTGGATATTGGTAAAGAACGCGTATTGCTCGAATGCGGTGTTTTGAACCAGTCCGTTGCCTGTCGTGCGCGATAGCTGGACGGAAGAAGCCCAGCCCTTTTTCGATAAGCCCGAATGAACCGTGGCCGAAGTTTTCAGGTATCCTTCGTTACCATAGACTGCCAGCAAATCGGCGCCGGCTTTTTCGTGCGGTACGTAGGTAAGCACATTTATCAATGCCCCTGAATTTGTTTGACTTTGCAGGTTGGCTGCTTGTCCGGCAGTTACCTGTATTTGTCCGGCCCAATCGGTTAGGCCGGAAAGCAGGGAAGAACCAACAGTACCCGTTTCCGGGTTATTCAGTAAGATTCCGTTGAAGGAGTAAGAAGTCCGGTCAGGAGCATTACCCCGAAATCCAACCTGTGAATCCGAATAGCCGCTTCCATTGCTTTGAAGAGTGGCTGAGGGAATCGTGCGGAGCAATTGGTTGAATTCCTGGTTGCCATTTTGCTCTGTGACTTGCCAGGTCGAAAAATCTTCGATGGTTTGCGGAAATTCCCGCTTGTTTTCCAGTGACGTTATCCTGCGTTGCATGGCCCGTCCGACTGCATTGGCTTTCAGTTTGATGATAAACATGGGAGTGGAAATTTCATCGTACACCGACATGTTGTACATTCTTCTGAAGTAGCCGGGGTAATTCACTTCAACGGTATAGTCGCCGCCAATTAAAGTCATCGAGAACTTACCCTGTTGGTCGGTCAGTACGCTGATCAGGGTTCCGGGGATGGTGACCACTGCTTTTTCGAGCGGGGTATTGAATTCGTCGTCAACCACAAAACCGGCGATTTTACCAGGCTTCTTATTTTGGGCTATTGTTTGCGATAGAACCAGGAAAAGCGCTGCGATTGTTAATGTTAATTTGGTAAATAGCGCACTTGACCTGATCATGTATGTGAAGCTTGTATGCCTGAATGTTTTCATGGTGTTAGGATTGTCACTCTCTGTTACTCTCTTAAAAATGCCGAGTTATCCATCGTCTGGCGCATCAAAATTACAATGTATTTTCCATCTTACAGTGGCTTCTTATGATTTGCAATAAAAGATGAAGCCAGAACACTGTAACCTAATAACGGTAGTTTAAGGATTTACAGTATCCTGGCTGATGAGATTTATTTTTTCAGGAGAAACAGCAAATTATGACTGACACCTATTCAGGCATCAGGTTGAAAGGGCGCTCTTCTTTATCCAGGCATGCTGCAATCTGGATAATTGCTTTTTTGTTCTCGATGGTAATCGGATTGTCGGAAACATAGTTTCGCATCCGGCTGCCAAAAATTGAGATGGTCAGTTTCTGATCCCCCCGGACGAACATAAAATCGTAGGACTGATTTTCCGGTACGGTCGATAAGGCCGAGTTCCCGCCTGAGAATGCCTCTACATTGCTTAGTGAAATATGTCCTTCGCCCTCTATTATCAAGGGATGTATGTTTTTTACATTTTCTCCCGTATTGGCGATGATAGAGCCTTGTGCAATCTGCCAATTCCGGTTTTTTGCATTGTTTCCAAGCTTATGAATACCTACTGCGACACAGTCGAAATTGAAGTTGGTGAGTTGTCCGTAGGTTTCGCCTCCAAGGAGTATTCCGCCATAAGTTCCGAAGGTAAAGATGTCCATGATTTGGGCATTGTCGGTATGATTAATCGAATAGGCAAACGTTTTCCGGGCAACCACTGCATCAACAACAGAAGCGCTGTATTGTCCACCTATATAACGCTGTATCGCTGGATTTACATGGCAATGGAGAATCCGCGGAATATCATAGCAGTAATCAATCTGTATAAAAGTGCCTCCAAGAGAATATCCGTAGCAATGCTCGAAAAGGATCAGCTCGCAGGCCTGTTTGGGCGAAGCATTAAAATCCATCGCCAAATATTCGCCGTAGAAAGTGAGGCACGATAGATAAACGCCCTGGGCCGGACTTGTTTTTGACACCTGGATGGTAGCTGGATAGGGAATTATTTTTGCCGGGTCGTCGATAGTCTGTTCAGGATACCAGAATTGGATGCCTTTTATTTGAGTTGCCGATTCGACGGTTATAAACACATTTTTTTTATCGGTGATCCTGAATACGCTTCCAACCGGCTGCTTTTTCCCCGGATGTGAGGTTCCCCGTGGTGTCGGACCATTTATGCCAATGAGTGAAACATTTTTTCTCAGGATCACTCCTCCGTCAACAGGATAGGGTTCATCAGATGGCTCCACAAATAAAGCTGCACCTGTTTCCGAAGCCCAGTCGATAGCTTTTTGAAGATTGATCTTATTAATCGCCGGAATGTTGGTCGGAATTACACCAAATTCACGGATACTTTTTGAATCCGAAGCTGATGCAAAATGGAGAAGTGACAGTGTCAGGATGCCTGCAAGGAGAGATTTTATGTTGTTTCTATTCATTTTTTCAATGGTTAAGTTATAAGAATAAAAAGATGTCGTATTTCGAATTGTTTTTTTTACTCGCCCAAAGCTCGCAACGCTCGCTTTGCCCTCTCTCTACTCGTAGAGAGGGGGGACGTCCGCAGGCGGAAGTGGGGTGAGTCAAGGATAAAATACGACAATAAATTGTTTAACTTACTTATTTCGTTAGATATTGCTTATACCATGTCGAATCGGTTCCCCATTGTTTATTAGGCCGGTTTCCCATGATGAGTTCGAGTTTCCCTCCGTCCATAATTTCGGAGTGGGTCAGCCAGGCGCGGTTCAATTCTTTCCCGTTTAATTTGGCCGATTGGATGTATTTATTCTTTTTCGAGCAATTCCGGGCGTCAACAGCAAAGGTTTTTCCGTTGGGCAGAGTAATGGCAATCCGGCTAAAGAAAGGACTTCCGATAGCATACAGGTTCGACCCCGGGGTTACCGGATAGAATCCCATGGCCGAGAAAACGTACCACGAGCAGAGGGCTCCGCCATCTTCATCGCCGGCCAGTCCCAGTGGCGAATCGTCGAACCACATATCCATAATTTCGCGGATGCGTCGCTGGGTTTTCCAGGGCTGACCTGCATAGTTGTAAAGATATGGAACATGGAACGAGGGCTCATTCCCGGCAGGGAACATACCGTTTAACCCGGTGGCATCGGGGAATTGTCCCATAAATTGCCATTTCGAGATGTGGGTAGGTTCGTTAAAAAGGTTATCCAGACGGTCGACAAATTTATCGTTGCCACCCATCAGTCCGATCAGACCCGGAATGTCGTGCATCACGTTAAATGTCCAGATGTAGCTGTTGTTTTCGGCAAAATACATTCGGCTGCCGGTCCCGCCTGAAAGTTGCGGGTCGAAAGGTTCAATCCAGTTGCCATTTGCATCTTTGGGCGACATAAATCCGGTGGCCGGATTATAAACATTCTTATAGTTTGCCGATCGCTTCATAAAATAGGCATAGTCATCGGTCTTGTTCAAGGCTTTGGCCAGTTGTGCCAGGCACCAGTCATCAAAACTGTGTTCAAGCGATAGCGCCACGGCCTGTCTTTTTTCGAATCCATCAACCATTGAAACGGGTTCCTGTTCTCCTTCTTTCAGAGCCGGATACCACCCGTGTTCCAGGTAGAAGGTGTCGAGCGAACACATCGGGCCGGTTCGCCAAGGCAGCATGGTGGCCTGGGTGGCATTCTTTTTAAGTCCTTCATAGGCTTTCTCCACGTCAAAGTTTTGGATTCCTTTTTTGTAGGCATCCCAGATTAATGGAGCAGTATGAAAACCGATCATTGCAGGAAAATCGCCATAGAACTGAGGGAATGTAGGCATCCAGCCACTTTGCTGATACATATCGACATACGATTGCACCATGTCGGCCTGTTGGTTGGGATTAAGGATAAGCCCCAGAGGGTGCAGGCAGCGGAACGTGTCCCAAAGCCAGTCGTCAACAAAGAAAGGTCGTCCGTTGGTCTGGTGAATTTGTTTGTCGTAGCCGCTGTAATATTTGCCATATTCCGAAATGTCGACCATTCGTTCATTGGCGCGGTACAGGCAGGTATAAAAAATACGTTTCTGGCGCTCCGTGCCGCCTTCCACCCTGATCCGGTTGATCGCATTTTTCCATATCCGAAAACTTTCATTCTTAACCTGATCAAAGTTTTTCCCGGAGGTTTCTTTCTGAAGGTTGTCTTTAGCCTGGTCTTCACTAATGTATGAGATTCCGATTTTTATAATGATCGGTTCGTTGGCATCCTTGAAACTCACATAAGCTCCAATTTTGGATCCGGTTTGTTCCTTCGTGTCAGGAATCAGTTGATCTTGTTTAAACAGGCTACTTTCGTTAAACGGCTGGCTTAGTTCGATATAAAAATACTGTTTGGTGTTTTTAAATTCTTCCCATCCGGAAATAGCATTTTCACCGGTGATTTTGAATGAAGCCTGATTCGATGACCGGAAAATGACATTGCATGAATCTTTCCGGCTGAATTTGAAGCGGTACCAGACGGTTCTTTCGGTGGTTGTCCATCCGGCCGTGATGTCGTGGTCTTCGAGCAAAACCTGGTGAAACCACGGATGCACTTCTTCCATGTCGTGGTCGTAAACCGAGGCGTTTTTGTTTCGCGAGAGGCTTATTTTTCCCTGTGTGGGCATAAGTTCGGTGACGGCCCCCATCCGGTAGGCCGGCATGTTGAAAGCAAATCCGTAGATTTTGTCAGACAGGTATCGATCGTTTAAGCCGGGGCGGGTGAGGGGGAACACCCGGACCATGCTGTGAGGCCGGTGAACCGTTGGATTTTTGGTTGTCAGTAAAGTGGCTACACTGCCGATGTTTGGATCGATGTACGAGGTGTAATCTCTGGGAGAACAGGCTGTAAAGGCTGTTAATATTCCGACAACCAGCCATTGAAGCCGGTTTCGGAATGAAGAGTTGACTGGTTTGTGCATGCTGTAACGATTTAGTTCGGTTTGATAACTAGTGGTGTTTTGGTTAGGATGAATTCTGTCACCGAACGGTAAACAGCTTCATTTGTAAAGGAGCCAGGGTTAAGTTAATGGAATGATCCTTAATCTGTTGTTCGTCCGAGATATTCCCGGTTTGCGGATCCAGTTCTATGTATTGTTTACCCCTCTCAACTTTGAGTTTACCGGTATAGGTTTTATTACCGCTATTAACCATCGCAAAAATATCCAATCCTTCGCGGGCATATTTTCCAAAAGCGATCGATTCATCGGATGGCAGAAGTTTTTCATCAGTTCCAATGAGCTGGGCAAGTTGCCCTGAAGATGGAGTTTCTTCGTAGTTGTCGGCATAAACGATTTTTAACCCTTTGTTTTTTGCTTTTTCGAGGATGTCGGCTATGGATTCAGGGAGGGTGATTCCTTTGGGAAAAACAATGGATGAGTATTGGTTTTTGCCAATCTGAATGGTTCCATTGGAATTAACGATAGCCTTTTCCAGGGTTAGGTAATCTGCCAGCACAAATTGTATCTGAGCTTTCAGCAAGTTCCTCCCTAAGTGATCGAATGATTTTTCAAGTGTTTGCACCCGTTCGTTTTGGTTTTCACTATCCGCCTTTTCGGCAGTTGGAATATACTTGCGTTGCAAATCGTAAATCGGGTAGTAGAGCAAGGTTTTTCTCACGGGTTTTGCTTCCATCAATATCGAGTTGACCCTACCAACGAAATTGCAATATTCTTTGTATTCCGGTTCGCGGCGATAGGGGTACTTTTGGCCGTAAGTAATCGCGTAATAAAGTGTAAAATCAGTTACTCCAAAAGCCATTTGCCAGGCTGTGGCTGCCTGCATGTGCTGAAGGTCGACCGGTCCTTTCCCATGTAGAGTCTGCTCGAAATCGCTCATCTCGCACATCACGCGGCGCTGACCGTTCAACGTTGCTGATGAATTTGGAAAAAAGGCTGCCATCCACGCACTGTAATTCCAGATGTCAGGATCAGAGTTTAGCTGATCGAGACCGGGGATATCGAAACCGGAAGAAACCAGAAGTTTATTTCCATCGAGCGGAACGTGGCACGAAGGATTTTCCTCGCGCAATCCGTGTCCCGAAGCAACAGGCCCCTTGCCTTTATTGACTTTGCTTGTGGATTTCAGCCAGCTTTGGATTGCTTTGTAGTAATTGGTTTGGTCAATTTCGGCCAGCAACGACCAGAATTTCTGCCTGATTACTTTATCCTTTTCATCGTTGCCATAAAATAATGACGGTAGCGATGACATCAGATCTTCTGCGTATTTGGCTTTATATTTCTCCGGAAGACTGGTATCCCAGGAAACCATAGGCAGATTTTTCTTGTTCGCATCGAGCGGATCGGTCACTTTTACGTTTTTGCGAACATCTTCCCTAAGTTGCCCCAGGTTAGCTGCCATCATCGATGGTTCATCTGTGAAAAAGGCTTCCACGTTTCCATAAAGGTCTGGTCCAAGATGGCTATAATAAGACTGATGAGTTAGCTCAATAAACTTTTGGGTGGCTTGGGGATTGAGTGGGTTCGGATACCGGCGGGCTACATAAAAATTGTTGCACGCATGGGTGAATTCGTAGCAGGGGCGCACCGCGAACGGATTTTGAGGATTGGCCTTGTCATAAACCATTTCGAGCGCTTCCAATGACTTGTCTGCTTCAAGAACTCTGCCTCCGGCGCCAAGACTGGGATACCCGTCTTCGTCGTAAATCCAGACACGCAATCCTTGTTTTTGCATGGCCTTCACCCCGTCGACAAAAACCTTCCAGTCGGCTTCTGATTTTAGATAATTCTCGCCAAAAGCAACGTTGCATACCACGCCGCCCAGACCACAGGTATCTTTGAAGTAAACGGCCTTGTTGCGAATGTCAGCACCGTGAACGATCTGCAGCGGACGATATTTCACAGGCGGAGAAGACCACGATTTGACCCATTCATCGGGCATCAGGCTGGTTTTTTGACCTTGAATGAAAAGTAATGGCAGCAACAGCAAACCCCAAAGTTTGCATCTGGTAAATGGGTTTCGGGTTTTCATCGGGAGTTTATTTGGTTGGTGTTGGTTCGGGCTCTTTAAATGAATCGGGGTAGGTAACCATGTATTGAGGGGTCCGGTCGGTTGACGGCGCCCAGGTGTCTTTGTCGCGGTCGCCTTCATACATTTTGAGTATCCAGGTATCGAATTTGCGTTGTCTTTCATACAGCTCAATAATCCGGGCCCCTTTGCCAATGGTTCCGTAGCACTGACGTCCGGTGGCGTTTCCGTAGGCCAGACAGATGTTGTGCAAACAACCAATGAAATTGTTATTGTGGTCGTGTCCGACAAAAATGCCCATGACATCTTTCGATTCGAGCATGGCTGTGTACATGCCGGAGTTCAGGTCGGGTGAACAGACATTTTCTATCTGGCTTCCAATCGTTGTCTTTTTTCCAACCACTTCCTTGTATTCAGGGAGTGGAATGTGAAAGAAAGCCAGCGCCGGCAAAGGTTTCCCATTGTTTTGTTTGGTCAGTTTGCTGCTCTTTTCGCGATACCAATCAATCTGGCTGAAATCGAACCATTCGTAACTTCCCAGGTCAGTTTTGGGATGAAGACCCATTTGAGAGTCGAGGCAGTAAAGCAGGGCGGCTGTTTTGTCGGATGAAGAAGCTTTGATCTTCAGTACATAATTACCGTTGCCTGAAACATATTTAGGGCCGTTTTTTGTCAGGTTGTATGGCATACCGACAATGGTTTTCATGATCTGAGGCTTGGTCAGATCGAACTGGGCGTCGTGGTTCCCAATGGTCACGGCCCACGGAACTTTGGCATCGATCAGTACTTTCGTCAGTGTCTGCCATGCTTTGACTGTATTTTTTGAACATACCACATCCCCGGTCAGAATCACCAGGTCTGGTTTTTCTTTGGCGATTACAGTTTTCATGAGAATCAGGGCACTGTCGGATCGGTACGAATCGTATTTGTAGTGAATATCGGTGAACTGTGCGATTTTGAATTTTCCATCTGGATTGAATTTCAAAACCGGGCTTGAATTTTTTTCTGCTGAAAATGACCACGTGGAAAATGTCAGCAGAATGAATACTATTGAGAGAACTTTCTTCACGAGTAAATATTGTTGTTAATTGGTTGAGTATTAAGTTTTTTTTTAGCTGCTGTTTTTGACTGTTTTATTATTCTTTCGGCAATTTGTGGTACCTGATCAGCATCGAAGCCGGTTTTTGCGGAATGTCGAAATTGAATTCATCCATCAGTTCGCGCCCGGTTTTCCTGAGTTTTATGCCATAATCTTCGAAGGACAGTTCGTAGGTGGCGGTTTCCGAAAGTCCATACAGTTTGGTGTGGATTGATTCGGTGATGCAGTCACCGCGGCGGAAAGCAATGACGATGCCGTCTTCCTGTTCCTGCCTATTTAACTGATAGGCCAGTAGTGCGTTATCGCGGGTGTCGGCAGGGGTCAGCGGATAATAATCGCCGTAAAAGTAAGGACGCAGGTTTTTGTAATCCTGAATTCGTTTTTGAATGGCCGGAATGGCTTCCGATGCTTTACCGGTAACTTCCCAGTTGGAAACAGCCGTAGCTCCCAATCCGGAAAGAAATGTGTAGCTGTCGGTTTTATAGATTGCTGTTCCGTGAATCGGAAGGTAGAAGTTTAATCCGTAGGTATGACATTGGTATCCGTTGGGTTCGCCATACTGGTAATCAGTTCGCCAGAGTGGAGCGCTCCGCGAAGTGGTTTCCAAATCAATCCGCCGGCCACCACTGGCACAATTATCAATCAACAGATTGGGCGAGATGCTCAATATGCTGTCCCAGAAAGCATAAAGTCCTTCAATATTCCTGATTTCAGAAATTCCGGTCCGGCCTGGTTTATCGTTGGCAATCCAGAAAGGCATCGGGTCGAAGTTGAAATCCTGCCGGTAGTAGTCGATTCCTTCATTCTTGAGCAGGCTGCAAATATGGTTGGTCATCCAGGCCCGCGCTTCTTTATTCCCGAGATCGAACAGCATGTTGCTTTCATTTGGAATTTTAATCAGCCATTCAGGATGTTCTTTTGTAAGTTGTGTTTCGGGGCGGACTCGTTCAGGTTCGAACCACACCATAAATTTAGCCCCCGTTTGGTGTACCGCATCAGCAACCGGTTTCAGTCCGTGTGGGAAGCGTTCTTTCTCAACCGACCAGTTTCCTACATTTTGCCACCAACTTCCGTCCTTTTTGAGCCCGTTACATCCGGTGTACCATCCGGCGTCGAGCCAAAAAACTTCAGGAAGAATATTGAATTGCTGGTAGCGTTTCACCAGGGCAACTGCAAATTCTTCGGTCAAACATTCATATTCTCCGCAAGGAGCCGGATCGCCATAGTCGAAGCTGCCTGAAAGTGGGTACTCGGCAAATTGTCCGTTTACTTTGCGCGAATGATGTGCCAGAATGAAACGACGGAACTGGTTGTGCCCAATCATGCGGTCGTTACCTTTCCAGAACAGCAGACAGATTTTGGGCGTGCGGATTTCTTCTTTCGGAAGGAGGTACAACTGCATCCGTTCCATACCCGATTTTAATGAAACCGCTTTTTCGCCGGATTGCAGTACATCAGCGTACCATTTGCCGGTCCAGCCCACGGCTACCACGATTCCTTGCTGTCCGGGCATCTCGATGTTGAAAAACGGGAAAGCCGTATTGTCAGACGAACGTCCGCCGGAAGGAGTCATGTAGATATTTTTACCTGGCTGCATCCGATCGTCGATAGGCAGAAAATCGCTTCGTTCGGCATTGCTTCCTTTGGAATGGTGCAGGATAAAGGCGCCATTTTCGGTTGAAGTAAATGACTGGTCAACAACGGCTGCTTTTTCAATCATTGGCGTGTTTTTATCCGAAGTGTTGACGAAATTCACCACCCATTCCACTGCCGGAAAATCGGAGAAACTGGTAAGGGTGCATTTTACGGCCAATCCGCTTGATTTGTCGGAATAGGTGAAGATGGTTACTTCGGAATTGGGCTCAGAGGCTTTCCCTTTTTCTGCGCTGAACTGCCAGCTTTTGATGAAATCGGTGGAGCTTTTGCTGTCATAGACAAATGAAAATGGAGGAACTTTCCCTTTGGCAAAGTGTTGATTGATCCATTGATGGACCTCGTTGCTGTTTGCAGGAATACTTTTAACAGGCAGGCCGATGGCCTGGTTGCAAAAGAGAAAAGCCAGTAAAGTAATTAAAATCATTTTCTGCCCGAAATGCCGGACTGGTTGGTGATTGGATGTTTTCATTGTTTAGGTAGATTTTATTTGGTTATCAGTTATTCGAGTGTGACGATTGCGTTGATATAAGCATTTTGAGTTTCGGGGTTCAATATAAATTCGATTTTAATTGGAAACGAGCCTATTTCGCCCAAGGTAATCGGTTTGGACAATCCCACGCCCATATTGACTACTGCGGCATGTGGGGCATAAAAACCTTTTCCCAGGGTCATTCCTGCGAAGGCGCTTGCTTTTATGTTCCCGTAGTCTTTTTCATACCTGGTTTCAAAATAGGAAGAAAAATTTTGTTTTTGGGTGATTGTGTTCCGGTCGGCTCCCCAAAACCATAATGAATAAAGTAAAGATAATGGAACTTTTTTTACCGGTTTGAAAATACCATAAATATCCAGCATGTGCCAGGTTGTTTCCCGTTTTATGTCAAAAAAATGATGCCTGGCTCCAATCGAATCGTTGATGGCGAAATAATCGACTAAGCCAAGCTTTAGTTTTTTTGTTAACCGGTATTCGAAGGTGAAGTCGATTTCGCTGTAAGCCCGGCGTTCAACTGGATAGGAGCCCCAAACTGACAGGTTGAACTTGTTGCCGGCATAACCTATTGAAGGCTGAATAACCGGGGCTTCCGAATAGGCAACGCCTCTCCAGATCCACCGGTTGGCCAAATCCATTTGCACATACAGACAGGTATCGGCTTTTTCAGCTCTGGCGCAGAGTATATTGAGACTGATGAATATTGCGAGTGTAATCAGGACGCGTTTCATAACCAGCAATTGAAAATTATATTTTCTCCCTGATTTCAATCTGGTCGATTTCTTCCCGATTGATGATCAGGACATTGTCGACTCCACGGTACTTTCCGAAACTCCAATATTTTTTATCCACCGGTTTGCCTTTTGAGAATACAACCGGGGAGAAGCTGAGTTTTATCCGGTCGGTTCCCGAATTATTGGAGGTTGTATATGAAATGCTTTTTGCTGAATAACTTACATGGGTAATCATTGAAGATGAATAGAAAATGTGGTTTTCGTTTGCCGGTAGCATGTCGGGCATTTCGGCCATGCCGTCGAGAATATGTGGCAAATAATCCCAGTACGAATCGGAGAACCAGGGCTCGATGTACCCGATTCCGGTATAGTTGATGGCTTGCTGATTCTTTGAGTATTGATTGTAGGCCGAATAGGTTGCCAGGGCAAATGAGGCGCGGGCTTCTTCACGGACTTTTTCATCGAGGCATACGCCGTACCATTTGGCAACGATCGAAGCATACCGAGCCGTGTGGCTACTCATTTCCCTGAAGCATCCGTCTTGTTCCTTAATGCTGGTTGCCCCGAATCGCTTCTCTTTTCCGAATCGGTTCTCTACCCAACTGATTAATGCCGGAACATGTTTTTTGTAGTCTGGATCGATTTCGGGATGATTCAGTATGTACCGGGCGGTTTCCATCGGGTTTTGCTGGTTAAGGTTGGCATAGTTTGTTTTTACATCTTCGTAATAACCCGACCACAGATTGTTTTTCATCGGGTAATCCAGTATCCATTTCCAAAGAAGGTCGCGTTTGCTTTGGAGTTCCTTTTTGTCGATTGAGGTTGATTTGCTTTTAAGAAGTTCGTCAAAAAGCTGAACCGGCAGGATCATATTTGAACAATAGGGATCAAGGATCTTACCCGTTTTCAGGTTGACCATAAACGGGACAGGTGATTGTTTGTCATCACCTCGGCTGGTATGCTGAAGGATAGTCCGGGCAATACCCTCAGCTTTCGAAAAGTACTGTTTGTCGCCGGAGAAGCGATAATAGTTGAGGTAGCCAATAGCGACCATGCAGATTTTATCGACTCCGCTCCATTCGTCGGTATATTCACCGTCCGGGGTGTCATCCTGGGTTCGGGGAACATCGGCCCAGACCCAGTCTTTCGGGGTATGATAACAAGCTACACGCTGGATAAGGTTCTTAACCGGGATTAACGCAGCGCTATCGCCCGAATAGGCGTAATATTTCAGAAACGTCTCCATTCCCCAGTAAACATTGCTTCCGGGGTTGTTTTGTTTGTAACAGAACGATCCGTCTTTATATAGTTTTGATGTGACCAGATAGAGCGGATCGTCGCCAAATTTGGTTTTGTAGGTAGGGCAATTCTCCAAAAAGTTCATGCTCCATTTGAGCACATTGGTATAATCAGTCCAGGGCTGAAGTTTACCGTTTTTCAATACAACTTCATGGTCCATGATTTTTTGCTGTGCTTTTGCACCGCTCATCAAAAGCAGAAGAATCACAGCAAGAGTTGTTCTTTTCATCTTTGAGGTCTTGGTCGGTTATTGGTTTGAGTGTCGGTTAATTATTATCCGTAGTTATCAGCCTCATTTGCCAGGGATCGACTTTGGGGATGATAAACTTTTGATAAACCCCATCTTCCCCGGATGACCGGATGACGGTTTCACGACATTTCATGTCGTAAAGCCTGATGGTTTTCAGCTTCGTTTTCAGCATCAGCACCACCTGTTCAGCCTCATCGAATGACGAATTGGTGAAAGCCAGTGCAATCTTCCCGTTTTGAGGTTCCCTGATCCACAGGTTTATTTTGTGGAACGAGCCGATGTATCCCGGAAGCGAATCTTTGGAAAGCCAGCGAAAAACCGATTTCATCTGGGAACTTTTGGAAAGGTTTTCCATGAATGTCCATGGATAATAGCCGGCGACACAGATGCGTCCGCCTAGTTTATTTTCGAAAATGCCTACGGTACAATCTGCGACTTCTTTTCCGGTGTAATCAATCAAACCAGCAAGTATTTGGGCTTTTTCATTCGTTTTATGGAGAGACCAGGCCGGTGATCTCCAGAAAGATTGGCGATTATCGCGTTTGCGATTTGCAAATTCGCCATTCAACGGGTGGTCGGTAAACTTCTCGATGCGGTCTTTTGTTTCCGAATTAATCGTCTCAAAACCGGTAAGTTCCCCCAGTCCCATTTCATTCAACTGTTTCAGGGTTTCGGCATCCATGTAAACCACACCGGAGAGTATTTTTTGTAGTTGGTCGTTTGAAAGTGCAAAAATGTTGTCCTTGCCAAGCAGGGTAACCTGTGAATGTTGTCCTGAATAGCAAACCGGCAACCCGATATCATTCAACTCGCTGGTCACCACCGGGTTTCCTGAGCTTGTCCAGTTTCCGCTTTCCAGATGTCCGGTGATGTAACTGTCTTTGTTCCAGAAGGCATAAACTCCGGCAATAGGAGATCTTCCTAATGTACGTGCCATCAGGTCAAAAAATGGACGGGACTCGTGCAATTTAGCTATCAGCGGTTCGTATTCATCCAGTGGTTCATCGTACATCGAGAGTACATTGAACGCGGCTCCGGTACAGCCGGACGACATGTGCGAACAGGCTTCCAATACCACAAGGTTGGCGGCTTTTTTCAATCGTTGGTAGGGAAAATTTTCAATTTCTGATTGAATAGAAACCACTTCTTGCGGTAACAAAGAAGCCTGTCGCCCAATGTCGTGAGATTTGCCGGCTAGTTCATTCGTATTGATATCATTGTAATAACCACCTCCCGGACGCCACATAACCGGAGCATGATTTGGCCCCGAAAGAATTTTTGCCCAGTTGTCAAAATCGTAACCTTCCATGAATCGATAGCCGGTCATAAATCCCAGCGGCATGGCCGGGTTTATTTCGTGAACCGTTTTTTCGATCAGCCCAAGCAGTTTTGAAATGGTATTCCGGTTATGTTGCAGCCAGGCTTTCCTTATTTTCAGTTTTTCTTCGACCGGGCCATCGTTCAGGGCTTTCTTTAAACCTTCGCGGGTGTATTTGGTGTCATATTCTTTTTCGAAGATTTTCAGGCAATTATTGCAGAAACAACCGTTGCCGACGGGCATGTGTCCAAACCGGATGTCATCATCAATCCAGATGTAATCAGGATTTGCTTCGCCGGTCAGTTTGTAGATGGTTCGAATGTATTGCTGCATGTGCTCATCATTTGGACAAAACGATCCGCGGCAAACTTCTCCGTCGATGTTGGTCATTCCGGTATAATCTCCTTTCAGGGAATGATCCAGGTTTTCTTCGTGATGCCCGATAGTACTAAGAATGTTGATTCCCACCCGGTAGCCGTGTTTGCGTGCTTCTTCCATCCGTTTTTTCAAAAGGCCCGCCCGTTCTTTGAATACCTCCAGTGGAATGGGCGGATGGGTTTCGGAAGTGAAAAAGGTGATTTCATCCGTGACACCTTTGTATTTGTCAAACAAATCAAGCAGTTCGTGAAACCGTTCTTCGGATGACCATAAAGGAACTCCGATACGAAAGGAGATGAATGCTTTTTCGGGCGTTGATGCAGTTTGGGTTGCAGGCTTTTCTGCATTCCGCGAACATCCCCCAAGAAGGATCAGGAGAAAAATGACTGATAGTTTGCTTCTGTTCATTGGTTTCGGTTGTTTGGTTCGTTTTAGAACATCCGGGGAATTCCCAATTGTGTTTTTCCTGAAGAATGATATTTTACATTCTCGTTGGCAACCGGTTTCTCACTGACAACGGTCCATGCTTTCATATCTGCGCCTTCAGGAACGATCATTATTATTTCATCTCTCTTCGTTTTTAGTTCGGCAACCTCGCCGGATATCGATTGTATCTTCTTCGCGTTTGACTGGCAAATGGCTTTTCTCCACGGCAATGCCAGTTTACAGGGATTTCCTGAAAGACTTTTGATGCAAATCCACTGAACCTTTCCTGATTTGATTTCTGAGGAAACAATAAAACCGCCAACAGCATGGAGCGTGAATCTCCCGTTCCGGCTGGATGGGAAAGCCGGAAATACGCGCAGGATTTCATCATAACTCTGGAGCAGCGACTCGTTCATGGACGTTGCCAGTACCGACATCGATTCCATTGACATGTGTCGGAAAGGCCACATTGGAAAAGGAAACTTCTCTTTTGTTTTTACATCCTTAACTGTATTGGTGCGAAAAAACCATTCGGCATCTTTGTTTACTTCGCCTTCCAATCCCCAATGCCCCCAACCGTTGCAATAGATTTGCCATCTTCCGGGGAAGCGAGCAAGGTCAACTGCCAGTTCGTCGGTTAGCCCCAACCGGGCCAGAACTACGGGGATGGGATCCCAGCCGGTTCCTTCCGAACCATACAGAAGTGCGGTCGTGGTCATTTTGTCAAACAATTCGGTACCTTTCTGCGACAAGCCAATTTGTCCTGACGGAAAAACCGGCGATGAAGGCACGGAAGGGAAAATGCCATCGAGAAGTTTCAATCCGTGGTTGATGGTAGAATCTTCTACAGGATTATAAACCGTCAGCATTTTGTTTTCGTTGATACCCCATCCTGCTGCCAGGATCTGGTCAGTCGGACATTTTTGACCTCTAAAGAAACCTTTGTCCAGTATATAGTCCGAATTCTTGGCCGTGATTACATTCTCCCCGGCCGCTATGTTTGGCAGAGGCGCCAGATGTTCCAGTATATCTTTCCATTTCGCAGTTTCGGGCAAAGTAGTCCGGGTCACTTTTATGGCTTCCAGGGCAGTTGAAAACAAAGCCTTAGCATAGACCAGTTCTGTAAGTCCATCTTTCAGTTTGATCCAGCCTTCGTAACCGGTTCCTTCTTTTGCGTGATACAATCCGTCTGACTCTTTGATCAGTACTGATTCGAAAAATCGGGCCGCTTCAAGAATAAATGGCAGCGCTTTTTCCTGAAGGAATTTTTGATCACCGGTATATTGGTATTGCCGCCAGAAATCGAGTGCGATTTCTGCAACCGGGGTATGGTTGCCCATTTCAGCCAGTGAATTGTATCCGCGTCGCTCGGTTACATCAGAAATGAAGGCGCCACTGGTATTGAAAAATTCTTTGGCATCTGTTTGGGCTTGTGGAAGTGAATTGAACCTCAAGTTGAGGTAGGGTAGGACCAGTTCATGAAATCCGGCGGCATTCAGCGGCCAGTACAATTGTTGCTGGTTCCAGTGAAAATAGAAATTCCAGTTCTGAACGTCGCGGCTCCATCCCCATAGTCCGTTGTTGAACCTTCCGGGGTATTGGCCTCCCTGCGACGCATTGGCGTAATACATGGTCAGGTGCCACAGGTTGTTCAGGTAATCGTCGCCATAATCCATGAACGACCGGTTCCAGATCGATTTCCAGGCTTCGGCGTTTGATTGAAGGAAAGAGTGAACTCCTTTTTCTTTTACCTGGGCAAGAACCTGTTTCACTTTGAGAACAGGATTTCCATCCTCTGGTGAAGTAGCTGCAAATGCCAGTTGTACGCTTTTTTGTGTTTTCCCTGATAACCGCATTGTTGAGCACCTCGAATGATCCCTTGAATAGTTTACCGTTAATTCATTATTTTGAATTATACTACCTCCCACAGCAAATGTGCCGCAGCTCAATTTTTGGGTAATGAAAGCGCCCGAATCATCGGCCAATGCTTCTGTTCCTGACAATCCGATGGTGGCATCCCGGTTGATTTGGCTGTACCAATGCGAAAAAGTTCGTGAGCCAAATCTTTCCAATGAAATTTCCAGTGGGACATCTTCCGTTAGGTTGCTGTTCAGATCATAAAACAAGGTTCCGGTTTCATGGTCGACAAAGGCTTTTAAGCTAATTTTTCCAAACGGGCTGGCAGCATCCAGGCTTAACGAGGCATCGGCAAGGTTGAGCTTTGCTTTAAATTCAGAAAGGTATAAGGTGTTAAAAACCGGAAATTTAAAATCGATAACAATCCGGCAGGCATGGCGCTGTGTAGTGCTGTAATCTTCTTCTTTTCTACTCCAGTTTTTGAACGGGCCGAAAGCGGCGTCGTCCCACAAATCACTTTTGTTTACTACAGCGATAATTTTGGAATCCTCGCACCAGAACAACACTCCAACATCGCCATTCCCGAGCGGGATTCCCTGCAAGGGGTCGATGGGAGGACTGAGATAGGCCAGATCGTATTGTGAAACCCTTTCAGGCCAGGAAATTGCCCATTCGGCGGCTTGAAGATTGAAGGCTGATTGAAATGAAATAGCTCCATTTTTTGCGGGTGAATGTTGTTGGCAAAATACAGGGTTGGCATTGCCAGTTAAAAAGATCGAAATCGCGGCAACGCTGGTAATTATAGAAACACGAAGTGATGATCTCATGGGGTAGTTTTACTTCGTTAAGATTCAGTTCCTTTTAAAATTTGATGGTCAGGATTTAATCCATCTGAAAACAATAATATCTCCTGGTTCCACTTCGTAGGTTTTTAATTCCGATAGTTTATCGTCAGTCAAAGTGCCATTTTTCTGCACCCTCTTCATTTTAGAATTTCCTTTGACTTTTAATGTCATGGGGTTCTGCAAATCACGATTTACGATGGCCACATATTCGGCCTTGCCTTTTTCAAGAAAAGAAACAATAGCTCCTTTGCCTTCAGTTTCAAGCGTTTCGATCTGTGCCGGCAGTTTTTCCAGTCGTTTGGTGCCTTGAGGAATTGTAGCCCCTGTATGAAAAATGGAAACTACTTTGGCATGGAGAAAAACTTCCGAAAGGCCTTTAAATTCTTCATTTACTTGCTTGACTTTGCTGTAAGTTTCCGTTTTTTTTCCATTGTAGATAGGCCCATCGTGGAAATCCCAGGTTCCGGCAGCCGGTGTCCAGTAGGTAAAATATTGAATGGCCTGAGCCCCGTAAACTAAATTGCTGTAGACCTGAAGTCTTAAATCCGCAATCGTTGGAATCGGGTATGGTTTGTGCGAGGTTGCCAGGGCAAACGCCCAGAAAGGTTTCCCTGCTTTTTGAGCTTCATCAGCCACAATCTCCAGATTTTCATACCAGATCGGGCGCAACACACGAGTTTGAGCGTCGCCGGTTACCGGATAATGATCGAAAGTGAGTATTTGTACCGGAATTTCTTTTATGAAGGTATTGACATACTCACGGTATGTTTTTGTGCCAAGTTGTTCAGGCGTGGCGTAATTTGGCAAAAGGTTGATGTAACAAAAGTGTTTGTTATCGACGGCCTGGATTTTTTTCACCCATTCTGCAAGAGCCTGAAAATCGTTACGGGTTGGTTCATCTCTTAAAAAATAGCCTGCCAGGGCCGGATGATTCATAAAGCGTCTGACGGTTTTTTCGGGTTCACTATGGAGTTCATTACGCCCAATAATTAATTTCATCCCTGCTTTTTGAGCTGCCGTAAGCGCTGTTTGAACTTCATCAGCCGTTGAAAGATGTGAAAGGTTCATGGTAAAACCGGCTTCCCTCATTTCCGAATATCTTGTTATTGTGCTTTCCTGGGCGGGAATGCCGTACCATCCAATAACCGGGATTTGTGCAGGCGAAACCGGCTTGTTCCGGGCATTGACTGATCCGTAACAAAAACAGACAAGAATTAATATTTTTAATGAATTGATTTTCATTAGTATTGGTTTAGTTTGATTGTTTCGCTGATACTTTTGTAAATAAAGTTCCTTTCGGGAAATGGCCTTCAAAAAAAGCCTTTTCGGTTCCGTCGTACATAGCCGTGCGAATGGTTCCCCAGGTTTCCTGATCGCCAGTGGCATAGTAGAGATAGGTCTTTCCTTCGTATTCCAGAATGTCTACATCCGAGTTGTTTTTCCCTTCTCCCGGACCAGCTTCCAGAATAGGGTTGAAGGGGCTGAGTTCCCAGCTTTCCAGGTTTGTTGACCGCGCCAGATATGAAATCCAGCCGTTGTGCCCTTTTATCGGCGCATGGAGGTAAATCGCATAGTAGTAAGGAGCAAAATAGCGAATTAGCGGACACGCTGAATATTCGTGCCTCTCGCCGGTAAAGGCCAGTCCGTTTACCTTTTCCCATTTAGACAGGTCGTTCGAACGGGCAAACTTGAAGCAAAACGGAACCGGTTTGTCGGATTCGTAGGCCATCACATAACCTTTGTCGTCGCGGCAAACCGATGAATTGAACAAATGTTCGCCATCTTCGGGTAAAATCACTTTTTTGGATGTCCAGTTTTTCAGATTGGAGGTAACCATCCGGTCGATGCCCGATGAGTTCATGATCCGCCCGAAATCGGTGAATTCAAGTGCAAACACATTCAATTCGGAGCCATTTACAAAAGCCGAGACGAACGAATGTCCTTGCCCGAAGCGGACAACTTCCATCCCGTTTTGCAGGTCGTCGATATACAGATAAGCATCTTTCCCTTTAGCATCAGCCCCTCCGGGACGGTAATTGGCCACGATTAACAATCTGTCGCCCCAAATAAAAGGTGTATTTTCCATAGGCGTGCGGCCTTCGCCTGTGAAAGCAAAGGGCAGCTTGGTCAGCACAGGCTTGCCTTGTGAAAAAACTGAAAGTGCCGATATGCAGATAAACAGGATCGTCAGGGCTTTACTTAGCGTAAAACTATGACTGACTGGAAATACCTTTGCTTTTATCATTTGTTCTGAATTGATTTTACTTTCCCGGGGCTAAAAATTCGTTTTGTTAATATTGAGTTCGTTGCCATCGGGCGATATTTTCAGGATAATTTTCCTGTTTCCTTTGAACCGGCAAACGATTTCGTCATCTTTCCCAAGGAAGGGTTTCACCAGTTTCTTTAATTCATTGCCCGCCATGTCATCGGTAATGATCCATTTTCCTTTTCCGTAGTTAAACTCTTTTGTTCCGCCCGAATAGCTGTCTGCCAATTTTTTAGGAGCAAAACGCGAAGAACTCACTACCACTAGGCCGTTGTTTTTTACCAGAGCATTCACGTCTTTTTTTGTTTGGTCGCTGATAAACAAACCGCATAAAAAAGCCAGTTTTACAGTCTTCAGGTGTTCTTTTGTTACCTGGTCGTCGAACACGATGGGCGAATTGGCCGGAGCAAACGAGCGGTGTGGCACGTCTTTGTAACAGTTTCCGGCATTCCACGACAAACTTTCTTTTTTCACCATTCCGTGAGTGATGGTGTGCCAGGCTTTTATCCATTCTTCCGATTCGGCGCTGGTATTGAGGTTGTATGCTCCGAAAAGCCAGTCTTTCCAGTATAACCTGATTTTTTGAGCCCCTTCTTTTTCGGTAAGGTCAACGTCGCACCATGTATTTTTGCTTTGTCCCCATTCGGTGTCGTCGAAACGGATGATGGCTATTTCAGGTTCATAATCACGGAAACTGTATGGACGGGGATTGTTCGGCAGATATTCCTTTGCAAAACGGCTCAGTGTTTCACCTCTTTCTTTTAACTGAATTTGACCCTGTGCATCAATCCCGTAGGTATGCTTCCCAATACTTTCAACATAAGCTTTATCGACTCCGGCCCAATAGGCAAACAAAAGGTTTCCCCATAATTCCCTGGCCGAGTGACCAGGAAAAGTATTGTGATTCCAGAAGTCGATGCAAGTCCACAATTCGGTATGGTATTGCAGGCAAGCTCCCATAGCACAAGCCGCCCATACATTCGACCAGTTTTCCTTCATCTGTTTGTAAACCGGAATGATCCCGGCTCTGGCGAAATTGTGAAAGAGGACCGGCCACACATGTTCGGTAAACACATTTTGAGAACCATAGCCTTTGCACTCGTTGGCCAACGATTTGGCGCCTTCGTACACCGCTTTATCAGCCGATTTAAAATCCATTCCGTTTGTTTCGGCCAAGCTAACCAGCTCCACACCCGGATTACGCAAAGTTATGGAGAGGTTCCGGGTAATCTGCGAATGTTCCAACTCGTCGTAAAGTACGCCCCACACGGCAGACGATCGGGTCAGGCTTTTGAGTACTTCGGGCGGAAACTTGAACAAGTGCAGGTTGCCGGGCTGATTGACCCAACTTACCCCGTCGGTGCTAGTCATGTTTTTGCTGAAGTTCCCACATTCAACGTTGACGACAACCTTCAAACCTTTTTCATTAAAACTGTTTCCAAGCTTTCCCAGACGTTGGGTTTCCTCACTGATGGTTCCTTTGGGACCGCGATAATGATAAACAACGAAATCGACTCCCAGGGCGCTCATGGCATCGGGATTAAAAAACTCATCGGGTTTACAGTTGTCACCCGAATTGTCGATCCCGATGTAAAAGTTCTTAACAGGAGGATTGTTGCCATGCATCGTCGGGGGGTGTGATTGAATACTGAAGCTGGTCAGAAGTAAGCCTGCGGCCATCAGGAACTTTGATGTTTTGACGTTTAGCAGGGACGCTATTTTAACCGAATATCTCATTTTTTGTCCTTTATTTTTGAATCCCAATAGGTCAGGAGGTAAAGAGAATCCTAAAAAATGGTTTTGCTATTCCTTTCCCCAGTTTTTGTTCGGTTCTGGTCCCATTTCAAAAACCAGTTTTCCACCTTTCACCATGTCGCTATGACTGATCCATGATTGGTTGAAAGGCTTGCCATTCAGCGTGGCCGATTGTATGTAGCAGTTTGCTTTGCTTTGGTTTTTGGCTTCGATGATAAATTCCTTGCCCTGGTAAACCGAAGGATCAAGTTTTATTGTCACTCGCTGAAATATTGGTGAGCTTATCTGGTAAACCGGATTGCCCGGGCAAACCTGGTATAGTCCCATGGCGCTCATTGCATACCAGGCGGCCATACAACCATAGTCGTCATCCATTTCTTCGAGGTAGCCATCCGGCGTAGTTTTATAAACCCGGTCGAAAATTGGTTCTGGGAAGAAATTATGTGTTCCGTATTTCTGAATGATGGGTTCTGTCAGGATTTTACGTGACCATTTCTGGGTCAGCCAGGGGCGGTCTGCAAAGTTGAATAGAAAAGGAGCCTGAAGGTCAATCTGGTTCCCGGCAGTGTACAGGTCGCTGTCGAACATGTATTCCAGATCTTTGGCAAAAGCATCTTTCCCACCGAATTTTTCGATGAGGGCCGGAACATTGTGTATGACGTTCCAGCGCCAATGCCATTTACTGCCTTCGTAGGTATATTTTTCACGGTTCACTGTTGGATCTTCCGGAAAGTCAAGCCAGGTGCCATCGGCGGCACGGGCCCGGAAAAACCGGATGGTTGGGTCCCAGGTGTTCTTCCAGTATTCCGAACGTTTCATGAAGTATTGGTAGTCGGCATCGTTACCGGTTTCTTTGGCCAGTTGTGCCACACACCAACTGTCCCAGCAGAATTCGCCGGTTTGATCGGGTCGGGCAGGAATGAATCCGATTGAATCGTATTTTTCAGGCATTTGCACCATTGCTTCGTTGCGGATAAACGGATAAACAGATTTCAGGTCGGGATCGAAAAGCCCCTTATAATAAGCATCCGTCATCACCATCAGCATGTGTTCGTGGCGGCAGGTATTGAAGGGCTGATAGCCGTTTTTCCCGGAAGGACGAAATCCTTCACCCTGGTGTGGGGTGTGGTTATTGGCAGGTGTTATTCCCCAGTTGTCAGCCTGTTCGTACAAGTCGCGGATTGATTTCACGATATCTTTGTAAACCGATGGCAGGAAGAGGCTGTACAAGGGAAACTTGGTGCGAAAATCATCCCAAAAAGCATAATTGTCGTAATGTTTATACCCGATGGACTGATGGATTTTCTGATCGAGCCCCGGATAAGTATTGTAAACATCGCTTAATATCTGGGGCATAAAACAGGTGTGGTAAAGGGCTGTATAAAAGATGGTTTTGTATTCGTCGGTTCCTTCAACCCCAATAAGGCTGAGTTTTTCATTCCAGGCTTCCAGCGCATTTTTGCAAACCCGATCAAAGTTTGTCCGATCGGGGCATTCAGTCTCAAGGTTCTTTCGGGCGGCTTCGAGGCTGGTTAAAGATACCCCGACTTTGATTTCCAGTGGCTGGCCCTTCAGGTCGCCAAACTGGCAGACCATTCCTCCAGATGCTTGTTTGTTCAGATTTTTTCCTTCCGAAAGATCTTTCCCGTTCCAGATTTGTGTTGTTTGAAAGGGGTGGTTGAATTTCATTACAAAATATACTCCGGCATAACATTCCTGTTTTCCTTCGATACACTGATTGTCCTTCAGTAAAAAAGAAATGCCGCCGGAACGGGTCCGGTTTCCTTCGAATAAAAACACCTTTGCCGTTTGACCTTTGGGGAATGAATAGCGGTGAACAGCCACATGAGTGTCGGCGGTTAATTCGGCCAGGATTTGATCTTTAGGCAAGCCGACCGAATAGTATCCGGGTTTGGCTTTTTCGCTTGATTTGTCAATGTCGATCACCGGATTGCGGAATAAACTATCGTTTCCCACGACAAAAGGCAAGAGGGATAAGAGTCCGGCCCGGTCGCCAACGCGCGTGCCGCCGGAGCTTCCCTTGTGAAAATTGCTGAATCCGCGGATCTGAAGGTCTGAAAAATCATAGCCAGAGTGGGCGAAATCGCCGTCGGCAGTCAGGCTTCCGGGATATGTGTCCGGGCAAACCTCAACAAGACCGAAAGGGACCAACGCTGCCGGCAGCCATTGACCGTGGTCGCCTTGAGTGCAGATGAACGGATCGACATAATCGGTTGCCCGTTTTTGTGCAGTCTGGCAAGAATGGATAAACGGGAGGATCAAAAGAAGCAGATAAACATGCCATCGGTAAGTGTTTAGTGGTTTAGTCATAGTTTTTTAGTTAATGGTTCCAAATATTAAAAGGCATCTTTACTCAAATTGTGGACAAAAGCTGCCGATAATATTTTTGCC
>CAZAVU010000018.1:0-13096 GCA_964488805.1 uncultured Odoribacter sp.
CAAAGTTGTTTGTATATTGTTTGTACCAATAAAAAAAGAGTTGCAAATTTCTTTGCAACTCTTTGATTTTGAGTGGAGAATATCGGAATCGAACCGATGACCTTTTGACTGCCAGTCAAACGCTCTAGCCAACTGAGCTAATCCCCCGTTTGAGGCGACAAATATATAAATATTTTTCATTTGCAATGGGATCGTATAAATGAAAAATAAAATCCATCGAAAATAAAATGCTGATCCCAATTTTCTTCTGGTACAACAATGCTGATATTCAGTTTAATCTTGGCTTTCTCATAGGAGTGTCGTTTTTACACCCTCTGCGAAATTTTCAAGCGGGTTATTCTATCCGGTAATTCATCAGTGTGTTACCCATGCCTCCCGCAATCAGGTTAAACCAGGCATTTGAATCGTTAAATTTCCCGAGTGCAAAGCTGGAATCTCCCTCCAGAGGGAATCCTTTTGCTATTGAGCCATTCCGTTCAACTAAATAAAGCTTGTTTTCTGCTCCGATAACGATACCAATTTTGACGTCTCCTTTGGTCAATGAAAATACTTCCGGAGTTTCAGTAATGGCATCGGGGAACGAACGTTCAAACAGTCTCTTCCCATCTGAGGCAAAAGCCAAAAGCTTTTTCCCGTCGGCAAAGAGGTATTCGGGGATACCATCTCCGTCAAGATCCCCGACAACAAACCGATGGGCTGCGCTGAATTTCCCGACTTCCTTTATTTCGCTCTGTCCGGTAAAATCCTGAATATGAATTTTACCCGATATGTCGGTTGATATTAACCTTGGGTTTCCATCATTGATGAAATACATCCGGTTATTTGACCGGTCAAAAGGGGCAGATTGTATCTCACGGCTTTTTCCCTGGCGATCGAGGAAGTAGGTGTTGCGTTTGTCGGTAAATACAAGGTAATCTTTCCCGTCAATATCATGATGCTGAATTGGTTGGCTGATCAGGCTTTCGGCGCCTCCAAAATTCCATTTGGGGATAAGTTTGCCGTCACGGTCAAATACATATACCTGGTTGTCTTCACCGGCAATAAAGAACCGATATTCCTTATTTTGTCCGTATTCAGCAATTGAAACACCGTTGGAGGCCATCGACTTCAGGGTTACCGGAAATTTTCCGACTTTGTTGCCCATGCGGTCGATTATGTAGAGCTGGGATTTGGTGTTGAAGATGTATTGAAATTTATTATTCCGGTATAAATCAATCTGATGGATTTCGGATACTATATCGCCAGGGATATTGATCGTCCAAAGTACCAATCCCTCTTTGTTAATCAGTGAAACATTGTTCATTTTGTCGCGCACAATTACTTCACGGTTTGGTAGATCTTTATGATTCAAAACCAGTTTTGGCTTTTGCGCCAGTTGCCCTTCCAGTTTCAGTTGCCATACGGCTTGAGGTTCTTCTTTTATATTAGGTTCGTATCTCAGGTTGATCTGGTTTTTGATCATGCTGTTAGCCGCTGAGAACTGCCAGGAAAAAGTGCTGAATTTGCGGATAATGTCTTCGTTTTCAGTTATTAAAGCGCTTGTTTCGGGTTTCAGCAGCAGGTCTTTCAGCCTGAAAACTTTTGGAACTTTGGCATAGAGGTAGAAGTTTGGGTTGGGCTGGCCTCCCCTGGTGTAAATCTTGTAAATGGAGTCGTTGGCGAGTGTTTGGGCCGAAGCCAGGTTTTGCAGGTAATTTTTTAATCCGGGCAGGTTATCTCCCCAAATGATGTATTTATCAATCAAAGCAAAATATTCGCCTTCGATGCCCGAAAAAGTTCTGCCAAACAGCGATTCGGCCATGTTGCCGAAAGGGAACTGGTAAATATCGAACGACTTTTTTTTGTCGGTCTCATATCGGGTGTGTATCTGTCCAGAACTGATCCGGCTCTCCTGACAATAATCCGAAACAGCTTTCTCCAGCCTTTCTTTCGCATCGGCCTGATTATTCAGTTCGGCCACAAAAAATCGGTTTAGCTTTGGGTTCGATTTGTTGATGTTGGTAAAAACGCCTGCAAACTGATTGCCACCCAGGTCT
This sequence comes from uncultured Odoribacter sp., assembly GCA_964488805.1. GTDB lineage: Bacteria > Bacteroidota > Bacteroidia > Bacteroidales > Prolixibacteraceae > Aquipluma. Next base: position 2,037 of record CAZAVU010000018.1, read on the forward strand.
TTAATCAGTTTTACAGCATCGGTGTTCGTTTTCTTTTTGAATTCAATGAGGCTCATCTCCCGGGGATAGAAATTGCCATTGGCTTTGATGTAGGTTTCGTAATGATCGAGGAACGAGCCTGTGTTTTTCAGGTTCATGGCCACAAAATAGGAGGCGTTGCTGGGTATCGCTTTTTCAATTGTCAGCTTTTGAGCTTCCTGATTTTTGAAAATATTCAGAAAATTATCACTCGAATCGCGAGTGAAACTATACCCGTCGAGTTTTAAGTTGGTGGCATTTGCTGTAAGATCGAGGCCCGACCAATTTGAATAAGACGCTATCTGACGGATGTTTTTCCTGATTTCAGGAGAAACCAACCTGGCCAGAATCTGGTGAATGGTCTGGTGGTTGATGAAAATATTAATCAGGGCTGTTTCTTCTATGGTTTTGTAAACTTCGGTGAATTCGTGGTTGTTGAGCAGGTTTTGTGAATTGGAATGCCGGATTGCTTCTTCAATCAGGATGAAATCCTCGCTGATCATGAAGATGTCATCCGTGCAGGTGAAAAAGAACGCCATGTCGGCTGATTTTGCTCCAAAAATGGTCGTTCCTTCGTAATTCCTTCGCGTAATGGTGTAACCGGGCCCCAGTTCCCTGGAAACAATTTCGGCTGCCGAACCCGATTCGCTTTGGTTATTTAACTGAACAAGGAAAAGGTTGGTCAGTTGGTTCTTCCCGGTTGGGTTTACCGAGATGATAATGGATTTGTTCTTCAGCAGTTCTTCAATGCCCGAATGGATTTCGGTGAAATTTCGGAAGCGGTTGATGTCCGAAAATAAATGGTCGAACTCTTTGATTCCGCGCAGTTCGGCAAAAATAGGGTTGTCGCCTTTGATTGCATTAAAAAATCCTTCCTGATTCTTTATTTCGACGATCAACGGACTTTTTTGCGGAACCGCCTTGAATGCCGGGTTTTGCTTGGTTGAAAAGGTTTGAATAACAGGTTTTTCCTTCTTCAATGAAAAATTCTTCAGTGGAATATATTTTAGACCGACAAAAACCGCGGCGGCCATCAGCATCAGGATTCCTGAAATAACAATTACTTTTCGCATAAAGGGTAATATTTATTTCAAAAATAAGAAGAATGTTGAATTTTCAAATTCAAAGGTTTGCCAATGTTTAGTAAGAAGCCAGTATAATCGATGCTCGGCAGCCAGCTTGCATTTTGCTACTGCTGCCTGATTTCAGAGGCATCAACGATTTTATACAATTTATCCGATTTCCGGATTTTTGTTTCAATCGGGATGGAAATGTAAGAGCCTTTCGGGGCTTCCGCAACGGGCTGCTTATCAAGTTGTATCTCTTTGACGATGGTTTTTACCAATCCGGTAGTTGGTCCGGTGATATAAATCTCGTCGCCAACCTTTAGCGGACCGGTTTCGAGTTTAAATTCAGCGACCTTCAGGTTCGAGAAATAATTCAGGCCTTTGCCCACGTAAACTTTTCGTTGTGTAGCCATCGACCCGTAGTTTTTGCTCCATTCGCCCAATCGCTGCCCAAGGTAATAACCATTCCAGAAGCCACGGTTGAAAACAGTTTCCAGCCGTTTATCCCAATCGGATATTTTCTCCTCGGTATATGAGCCATCGAAATAGGCGTGTACCGCTTCACGGTAACATTCAACTACGGTGTAAACATATTCGGGAGAACGTGCCCTTCCTTCAATTTTAAGTACCGATACTCCGGCGTCAAGTAATTTATTGATAAAGTGTATGGTTTTCAGGTCTTTGGGTGACATGATGTATTCGTTGTCAATTTCCAGTTCGGCACCCGTTTCCTTGTCGGTAACGATGTATGCCCGTCGGCATGATTGCATGCAACTACCGCGATTGGCTGATGAATTCATCTCATGAAGGCTGAGATAACATTTGCCCGAAACAGCCATACACAAGGCTCCGTGTACAAACATTTCAATCTTCACCAGCTTGCCTGAAGGTCCTGTTATGTTTTGCTCCCGGATCTGGCGTGAGATCTCCCAAACACGTCCAATATTCATTTCGCGTGCAAGAACCACTACGTCAGCATATTGTGCATAAAATCTGACGGCCTCGATGTTGGTGATATTTACCTGTGTTGAGATATGCACTTCCACTCCGATTGTTCGCGCATATATAATAGCCGAAATATCAGAGGCTATGATTGCCGAAACTCCGGCTTCTTTTGCTGCGTCAATAACCTGATGGAGCTGTTCCAACTCGTTGTCGAACACAATCACATTAACAGTCAGGTAGGTTTTAACGCCTTTGGAATGAGCTATTTCGGTAATTTTATTGAGGTCGTCGAGTGTGAAATTGTTTGATGAGCGGGCCCGCATATTTAATTGTTCTACCCCGAAATAAACCGATCCTGCTCCAGCCTGAATGGCAGCGATTAATGATTCGTAAGAACCTACCGGAGCCATTATCTCCACATCTTCCCTTTTCATAGTTACATCAAAGTTTTGGCGCAAAGTTAGTTTTTATTTTGGCTTGCGTTTACCGGAGTTGTTTTACGAATGTTTTCCACTTGAGAATGTTGCAAGAGTGGGATAACCAAAAAATGCGGTCTCGTATGAAACCGCATTTTTTGCTAAAAGGTAAGTATATGAATTGATTATTCGATATTCAGATTGTAAGTGTAATTCTTTGAATCAGAAGAAAGTACCACAGTATAAGTTCCTTTTTCAAGCTTTGAAAGGTCAAAACCTTCAACTACGTTGAACTTGTTGCCGATTTCCTTGGTATAAACCAGGTCATTATTTCCGTAGAAATTCAATACAAGGTTTTCTTCGGGAAAGTTCAGGTACGAAAGCTTTAACACACCTTCCTGGCAGGCAAAGAACGGCTCCATCAAACTTTTTTCTTTTCCTACAGCAATTTTGCTGTTCTCGATTGTGAACGAACGCTCAGTGGTCAATCCATCGAGTGAAACCATCAGTTTATAATCACCGGTTTCGAGGTTCGAAAAATCAAAAACTTTTCGGTAATCCTTGGAATTGTTATCGGTTTCTTTGTAGTAAACTACTTCACCTTTGTTGTTTTCAATGCTAATCTGGAAATTAGCTGCATCGGTATTTGAAATTGCTACTACTGCCTTTTCTGCGGTCAGCGGAAGAATATTAACTTTTAAATTCCCGGCAGCCATTAATGTGTTTGCAATTGCTACAAATGCAACCAACATTGTTACTTTTGAGATTGATTTACTCGTTTTCATTTCTTATTGTTTTTAAGTACACTGCAAATATACATGCTCTACAACATACATGTTGAAAAACATACATTAATCATTCATTATCCTTGTGTTAATGGTTTTGGGCAATATTAAAGCAATGTAAACATAAAATTTACATCTTGCTGATAGACAATGAGGTATGGAATCATTCTTTTATTATAAAATGATATTTTTATGGATGTAGAAATATTGCAATTGCTCGACGGCGCTAAGAAATCAAGGGGGTTGACCGTAATAATTGATGTTTTTCGAGCTTTCTCTACTGCTTGTTATGCCACTGATATGGGAATTGTGCGAATTTTCCCCGTGGGTGGCCTTGACGAGGCTTATCGGATGAAACAGAAGAATCCAGAATATATTTTGGTCGGTGAACGCAATGAACAGAAGCCTGAAGGATTCGATTTTGGGAATTCTCCCTCCCAATTAATGGACGCCGACCTTCATGGCAAAACTATGGTGCATACCACCAGCTCGGGAACGCAGGGGATTGCCAATGCCACTGGTGCCGATGAAATACTGACTGGCAGCTTTGTCAATGCAGGAGCAATTGTTGAATATATCCGACGGAAGAACCCGGAAACAGTATCGTTAGTTTGTATGGGATATAGTTGTCAATATCCTACTGACGAAGACACGCTGCTGGCCATTTATATCAAAAATGAGCTGGAAGGAAAGCCCAACAACTTTCCTGAAATGGTTGAACGGATCAGAAAAGGTGACGGAGCCCGGTTTTTTGCTCCTGAAAAACAGGAATGGGCTCCTGCATCTGATTTTGACCTGTGTCTTTCGTTGAACCGTTTTAACTTTGTTTTGAAAGTGGAAATGGAAAACGATAGGAATTACCTGACGAGAATAGATATTTAAATTGAATGACATCAACAGGTTTCAAATCGGATCATTCCCGGATATGAAAATGAAGCACAGCCTTTGAATTGTTGTAAGGACATTCGTATTAATTAATCAGTGCAAGATTTATCGGTAATTAAAACCAAAAAGACCCAAATGAAAACATATAATTTTGATGAGCTGATTGACCGGACTAATACAAATTGTATTAAGTACGATGCCCGCACCGGATTTTTTGGTAAGGCTGATGTCTTGCCGCTTTGGGTTGCTGACATGGATTTCAGGACGCCTGACTTTATTGTTGCAGCTATTCGGAAACGAACGGAACATGAAATATTCGGCTATACTTTTCGTGGCCAGTCATACTACCAATCGATTGTTGATTGGTTAAAACGGCGCCACAACTGGGAGGTCAAACCCGAATGGATAACTTTCAGTCCAGGTGTGGTTGCCGGTTTGACTATGGCTATTGAAGCTCTTTCCAAGCCTGGCGATGGTGTGATTGTTCAGCCCCCGGTTTATTTCCCGTTTTTTGATTCTGTAAAAGGCTCACGCCGTGTGTTAATTGAAAATCCTCTCCGGCTTGAAAATGGTCGTTATTATTTTGATTTTGAGGATCTTAAGCAGAAAATCAACTCTCAAACCCGATTGCTTTTGCTTAGTAACCCTCATAACCCGGGTGGCATGGCCTGGACTCGGGCTGAATTGTCTGAGTTGGCCTGTATTTGCCTTGAAAACAATATTCTGATCATATCAGACGAAATTCATTCTGATTTGATATTTGAAGATTTTAAACACACTCCTTTGGCTGGGATTTCCGATGAGATTGCTCAAAATTGTGTGGTTTGTATGGCTCCCAGTAAAACGTTTAATATGGCGGGGCTGACTACTTCCTTCCTGATTATCCCGAATAAACGGCATTTGGTGGCTTACGAGCGTGTTTTGCGGCTTCCTCACTTGCACATGGGGAATATTTTTGGAACAGTGGCTCTTGAAGCGGCTTACACCAATGGTGATGAGTGGGTCGGCCAACTTATGAAATACCTGGGGTCTAATTATGCCTTTCTTGATGAGTTTCTTAAACAAAACCTTCCGCAGGTGAGAGTCATGAGGCCGGAGGCTACATATCTGATCTGGCTTGATTTTTCCGCGTTTGGTCTTACTGACGATGAGCTAAACCAGAGGTTGCTTGATGCTGGGGTTGGACTAAACCGTGGCGTTCAATTTGGTAAGCAGGGAAGTGGATTTATGCGCCTGAACATGGGCTCCCCTCGTTCCATCCTGGAGAAAGCATTGCTATGTATTCAAGAAGCATTTAGAGAAATTTGATCCCTTTGAAATGAGCCTGAAGGTGTTACAAAACAAAAAAACCGTCTTGAAAAAGACGGTTTTCAATATCTTAGATAAACGAATTCTTAGATCTTATTGACGTGCAAAGCAAGTGAAGACTTCAGGTTAGCAGCTTTATTTGCATGAATAACATTCTTTTTAGCAAGCTTGTCAATCATTGATACTACTTTTGGCAAAGCTTCTGCAACTACTTCTTTATTAGTTTCAAGACGCAATTTCTTTACAGCATTACGCATTGTTTTGGCATAGTATTTATTCTGCAAAGTCTTTACTTCGTCTTGTTTGATTCTCTTTTTTGCCGATTTATGGTGTGCCATTTTTTCTTTTCCTAAATTGTTAAATTTATTCGTAGCCCGTAGGGGATTCGAACCCCTGCTACAAGAATGAAAATCTTGCGTCCTAACCCCTAGACGAACGGGCCAACTTTTATTATTCCCTGAATTTGGGACTGCAAAAATAACTCAATTTTTTAAGCCTCCAAATTTTTTCAGAATTTTTTACCAAAATTTCTTCTGCTTCGTTTAGCAAAAGCTGTTTTTATTTTGGCGATGCAAAGAAAGACAAGTTTTTTGAAACATCAAATAAAACGCAGAAAAAAATTATCGCCATTCAACAATTGTACCACGGTTCTTTTGAAGCAGCTTTTCAGGCATTGAAGCAATGATCTCTTTGCCAAGTAGTTCAATGAGTTTGTATTTGGCAAAATGGCGCGAATAAACCAGGCTCACCTCCCTCAGCGGATTGATGTCTGAAAAATTTCGCACGTGTTCAAAGCGCGATTCGCTCATCCCCAGGGTCGCCAACTCGGGAATAATGGTAAGACCTCCTTCTTTGTCGATGATGTTCATCACGGTTTCCAGCGATCCTGCTTCGAAATGAAATGGCAAAGCGGTATTGGTTGTCCCCTTAAACGAGCAGAGATTGATAACCTGATCACGGAAACAGTGCCCGTCGCTGAGAAGCCAGATCTCCGGAACTGCAATTTCTTTCAGTTGGATTTCCTTTTTTTTGGTTAGCGGATGCTCATCATGGAGGTACAACAACATTGCTTCATAGAATAAAGGTTTTTCGTTGATTCGTTCTTCGTGAAGGGGAGTCACCAGAATCCCGACATCCAGCAAATCGCGGTGCAGATGATCAATAATGTTTGCGGTGGTTAGTTCTTCAACCCGGATGTTGATGTTGGGGTACTTTCGTTTGTAGTTGCCGACAAACAATGGTAACAGATATGGAGCCAATGTTGGAATGATCCCGATCTTCAATTCACCGGAAATCTGGTTTTTATGTTCTTTAATGATGCTGTTGATCTTTTGCGATTCCTGAAGCACAATTCGGGCCTGATCAATAATTCGACGGCCTACATCGGTCGGTATCAGAGGTTGCTGACTCCTGTCGAATATGATAACTTCAAGATCTTCTTCCAGCTTTTTAATCTGCATGCTCAAGGTGGGCTGAGTGATGAAGCAGTTTTCCGCCGCTTTCCCGAAATGACGGAAGGTATCAACGGCAACAATGTACTCAAGTTGGGTTAGGGTGATCATTTTTTTTGTTTTAGCTGCTAAATATACATATAAATCAATTCCATTTCCTATTGCAAAACCTGTGGGGGTACGCTGAAAAATCCGAAAAGCAACAGCTCTTTTGGGCCATACAACTCAATGGCGATAACGATTTGCAGTAATTTTGCCATATATGATCGGAGATTGCTGATAATGAAAAAAATCTGACAAAATTGTTTTCGTCGTTCAGAGAATATCTTTTTCTTTGAAAAACAAAAGACTGGTTGTGTAAACTGAGAATGATGAGCGATTTTAAAATAGTATTGGGGATTTTGTTTCTTACAGTGCTTTTCTCGTGTGGAAAATCGGCTAAAAAGCTGGCTGACGAAAAATTGCAGATGGCCGTTGTTCTTTGCCAGAAAGGTGATTCGCTTACTGCGCTTCAGCAGTTGGATTCGATTCCTGTATTGTTTCCTGAGGTTACGGAAGCTGTTGGAAAAGCGAAAGAGATGACCAAACGAATCAATTCTGAGATTTTGTCACGAAAAGAGGCCCAACTTGGTCATCTGGGGGCTCAGATAGCTGATTTTAGTAAAATGTTTGATCAACAAAAGACCGAATACGACCAGTATACCCAGTATGTGCATAAAATGCAAAATTTTGATCGTCGGTGGAATCAATCCTTTATTGAGTTACATCTCGACGAAAGGGGTGAATTGTTTATGTCGAGTAATTATCATGGTGACCAATGGCTTGACCATGTCGGGCTGAGGGTTTACGATGGGGTATTTCAGGCCAAAACCGATACCGTTTCGCTGGATGATCCGAATAACCACCACAGCGATTTTATGAATGTTCACTGGGAAAAAGTCAGTTACAAGGATGGCAAAGACAATGGCGTTATTCAGTTTATCGCTGATCACGCCGATCGTAACCTGAAAGCTGTTTTTCTGGGCAAACGCATGTATTTCATTGTTCTTGAACAGTTTGACAAACAGGCAGTTAAAGATGCACTGACTTTGTCGAATGCACTGAAACTTAAAATTCAGCTTGAAAAAGAAATCAAAGAACTTCGTCTGAAGGTGAAATGACCTCGAATCGCGTTAGTCTATAAACTAAAAAGCCGTTTCCCTTCTAAGAGAAACGGCTTTTCTTTAAAATAATGGCAATGCCTATTTTTTCTTTTTGCGAATAACGAAGAAGGCTGCTGCACCTACAACAACAATTCCGCCGATGATGGCATAAGTGGTGGTGTTTGACGATTCTTTCGGAGCTTCATCTTCGTAAAATTTGGGATCCATGGTGTCGATTGAGATGGTGTCTTTAGGTTCTTCTGCAACTTTGGCCGAATCTTCCTGCGCATAAATATTCATTCCTCCAACGGACAAAAGGCCAAACAAGGCCAGCACAATTAACTTTTTCATTGCTCTGTTTTTAAGAATTATTTTAATTTAGTTATCAATTCATCATATTTCCGGGCAATTCCCGGGTTTGTTTTCCGGTATGTCTCGGCCATGGCTTGCAGGGCAGGTATATACCTGGAATTTAACTTCAGACATTCCCGAAGTACCTTTCGGGCTTCATTAACCTTATTTCCGGCATATATACCGGCTAACTTCGGATAAGCGCCAAAATATTTCCGGTTTACCTGGATTGTTTTCCTGTACCACACGGCAGCTTTCTCTGGCTCATTTTTCTTCAAGGCTAAGTCACCCATTAAAACCAACGCACGTTCATATTCCGGATTTATTTTCAGGCAGGTGTCCAACATTTTTTCAGCCTGCCCATATTGACCGGAACCCAGCAACGATTCTGCAAATTTATAACAGATCAATTCATTTTGAGGATCTTGTTCCATCGCTTTTTGCAATAACAACGCAGATTTAATGTTGTCGCCGTTTTTAAGTTCCTGAATTCCTGAAAAATCGTCTTTGGTTCGGCGTTCAATAATGGCACAAACCGGGATCCCCTCGGCGTAAATGGTGTGGATGGTATTGGCCGGTGGCCATAGTTTATTTTTAAGCTGATAAGGAGAAATGTAACTGTTGGCAACAATGGCATAATCCCAGGTGTATTCGCTGCGGTTTTGATAGGGGAAATACACCGCTTTTACCGACTGATTATTTCTGAAATACCACTGGATTGGGAAATTCGCGCCAACAATTACCGGGTTGCCATGAGGCTTGTTTTTCAGGTACTCCTGAAGCCATTCGGCACCCCGGCGCATGGTGTGGTAATAATAGTCGGTTTCGTATTTCCCGTAGGCGCCCCTCAATCCTCCAGTTAACTGATTGTAATACAGATAATAATAGGGGTTATTCAATGTCATGAATTTCAAAGGATGTATAGCCAGTACAAACAATACCGCGATGGTTGCAAGGCGAATCAACCGGTGTTTAAAACGCATCCAAAGTGCTTGAATACCAAGCGCTGAAAACAGGATGATTCCTGGATAAATGAACAAAAAATGCCGCCACGAGCCATACAGGTTCGATTTCTTCACGATTACAAATACAACTGGGAACAGAATCGTGAAACCTATCAGCAATAACTGAATTGTTTGGCTTGAGGTGTAATTCTTCCGGGTATTCAGGAAGAACGCAATTATTCCTGAAAAAACGATGAGCGGAATCGTAATAGCCATGTATTTAGGCAGATAGTGCCAGGGGAGAAAGTCTGACCAGTCGAACCGGCCCTCGAAAATTTGCCTGACGGTGGTCGGGAAATGGGTCATTACCAGATAGGATTTCCAAGGGTTCACTATCGGATTCTGCAGGGCATAAGGCCAGGTGATCAGGGCCAGCAGGTAACCCGCGAGTGAAATTCCGGCAAAGCTGATGAGGTTTTTCTCGAGTAGCCGGAACTCGTTTTTTTTGTTTGCCTTCAAATCTTGTATAGTTTTCAGGAGCATAAACAATCCCAGGTAAAAAATGACCAGCATGCCTCCAGCCCGGATTCCGATTGAAAAGCCGATGGATAAAATCAGGAAGGCGATTGTTGCTTTTGACGGTTTTGCTTCCCCGAAAACAAATTTTGCAGCAAAATAAATACTTGAAATATAGGCCAGTGCAAATGGTATATCTTTTAGGTTATTCTGGGCATGTCCCAAAAATGTTGGGGATACGGCAAAAAGTAGCAAAACTATAATGGCCGCTCCATACCCGGAAAAATATGCTGCAAATAAGGCTGTTATCAGAATAGCTAGCCATCCCGATAAGCTGCACATGAGGTGCCTGAAGCCGTAAATATCTTCGATTCCGAATCCGTGGATCAGGAAAGTTACCAGGTTATCAAATGCTTGTCCGTAGTATTGAAGGTGGGTTTTGGGCGTATCGAGCGACGATTTGTCTTTTCCCAAAGTGCTGAAATAGTTATAAACCATTTCGGAGTGTTTGTAATGCACTTCTTCGTCGCCTGAGATGCCTGCATCTCGGCTGACTATCAGCATAGCAACCAGCATGGTAAATGCCAGGATGTAGAAAATCAGCTTTAGTTTCTTTTCTCCCATTATTCAGCTTCGGCATCGTAAAACTTCTTGACCAAATAAATGGGCCTGTTTTGCGATTCTTTGTAAATCCGGTAAACGTATTCACCAACGACGCCCAGAAAGATAAGCTGGATTGACCCCAGAAAATAGATGCTTAAAACCGTTGAAGACCAACCTATTACGGCAAATCCGAAGATTTTTGCAACCAGGACATAGATTCCGGCAAGCATAAAAACAATGGTTCCGATGGTGCCCAGAAAAAGGCAAACATTGATGGGGAATTTGGAGAACGAGAAAATGGCATCGGCCGCTAAAACAGCTAGTTTGCTAATTGTCATCTTGGGCTCGCCGTCCAGTCGTTTTTCTCTGACGTATTCAATATAACCTTGCTTAAACCCAATGTATGAGCGCATTCCGGGCAGGTAACGGATCGACTCTTTCATTTGTGCCAAGGCATTTACGGCTGATCTGTTCATCATCGAGAAGTTCCCGGAATTCTCCATTTCGTTGATTTCTGCGACTTTTTTAAACAAGGTGTGAAACAGGTTTGTAGCCAGGCGCAATCTTTTGCTCTTACGTCCTTTGCGTTTGCCGCTCACGATATCGTACTTTTCTTCTTTGATCATCCG
>CAZAVU010000018.1:13196-19899 GCA_964488805.1 uncultured Odoribacter sp.
TACGTCCTTTGCGTTTGCCGCTCACGATATCGTACTTTTCTTCTTTGATCATCCGATACATCTCGGCAAGTAATTCCGGTGGGTCCTGAAGGTCGCCGTCCATCATAGCCACATAATTACCCAATGCCATTTCAAGCCCGGCGGTGAAAGCGGCCTGATGCCCGAAATTTTTTGAGAGGTCAACAATCTTTATCCGGTGAAAGTGTTTGCGGGCCTCAATGAGTTTCTGGAGGGTCGAGTCGGTGCTTCCATCGTTTATAAACAAAATCTCGTAATTCGGTGCAAACGATTCAACCGCTTTAACCGATCGTGCAACAAGTTCCTCGATCAGTGCTTCTTCGTTATAAACGGGAATTATTAGTGAGAACATTGGTTAGTTTATTTAGGCAATTCTTTTTATTCCTGAATTAACCCTGTCCAGGGAGCAAATGATGGGTTAATCAAGGGTTAAAGATACAGATTTTCATCAGTAAATGCTTCCTTTTTTTATCGGATAGCGAAGACGGGCGAAATCTTTACCTGTGCTTGTGTTTAGCCGTTACGCTTATTTTATTGCACAGCTCAGGTATCGCTGGTTTTGTGGAATTTAAAAAACTGCCAGCTCGGGAAAACAGATTTCCTTTGCTGGCAGCTCTTAGTTGGTCTAGAAAAGATCCCGAATTTTCAGGATGAAAAAGCTATTTGTAATTTAGGTAAGTGTGTTAAATGTAATACGTAAGCTTTTGTTGTTCATGATTCAGTTGGTTTTAGTTCGCTGATAATGGTTTGTTTAGTTGGTTTAGGTTTATTACTATTTGGGTTGATTGATTTTCGTGTTCTCAGAGTTACTCGTGATGAGCGGTTCCTGGTATCGGCACATCAAACTGCATGGCAACAGGCCCAAACTCTATCACTTTAGGCCCCAGGTCCATATCCGATTTGAAGATTTCGTCCCAGGTGACTTTCTTTCCGGTATAAGCTGCCGTGCGTCCCATGATAGCCGTCAGGGTTGAGATGGCTGTTTCTTCAGCCTGATTTACATACACGCCGGTTCGTATGGCGTGAACCAGGTGCATGTGTTCCTGCACATAAGCCGGAATTTTCAGGGAATTGGTTTCGTTCCCGTTTTCATCTTTGGGGTATTCGAATTTCCATTTCACCGATCCGTCCAGGTTCCAGATGGTGTTCACACAATTGGTGTATCCTTCGGTTCCCATGATAAATTCGCCTGTATTGTTGGCACAGTTGTCAATTTCACGGCACATGCTATGCGAGAAGACACCTCCCCCGTAGTCGAAATCGATACTGAAAAAGTCGTACTGGTCGCCGGTTATTCGCCGGGCACGGCCGCCATAGCCAACGGCGCTTTCAGGCTGACGTCCCAAAAACCAGTTGATTACGTCGATGTTGTGAATGTGTGTATCCAGGATGTGGTCGCCACATAACCAGCAGAAATTGTTCCAGTTGCGGATCATGTAGGTCATGTCGTCCCAACCTTCTTCGCGTGTGCGGAACCAAACATGGTTTTGGTTCCAGAAAGCCCTTGCCGAAACGAGTTTGCCAATAGCTCCGTTAGCCACCTGTTGGTAGGTTTCGATGTAATCTTGCTGGTGACGTCGTTGGGTTCCGGTAACCACGTTCAATCCAATGGCTTGTGCTTTTTTGGCACTGGCAATTACCGAACGGATACCGACAGGGTCGACAGCTACTGGTTTTTCCATAAAAACGTGCTTATTCTGCGTCACGGCTTCCTTAAAATGTTCGGGCCTGAACTGTGGTGGCGTAGCCAGAATAACTACGTCAATGTCAGGCATTGCCATCAGCTTTTTGTATCCGTCGAACCCGATAAAACAGTTTTCTTCAGGTATGTTGATCTTTAATTTTGCAAGGCGTTCGCGGCAAGCGGTAACTTTGTCCTGAAAAACATCGGCTAAAGCTACAATGTGTAAATCAGGACCACAGCTAATAAAGTTCAGTGCAGCTCCGGTTCCACGGTTGCCTGTGCCAATCAAACCGGCACGTAGTTTTCTTCCTTTTGGGGCTCCCTTTAAGATTGGTGGAAGACCGAGCTCTTTGGCGCTGATTTCTTTTTTGCACCCGGTAATCAAAGCGCTGGCTCCCAATAGCCCAATCCCGGCCAATGCCGTCGATTCCAAAAATCTTCTCCTGTTTATTCCTGTATTATTCTTTTCCATTGGAAAACTGTTTTTCTATTTAATGTTTTCATCCACTTCGCAAACTACCCTGAAACCGATGTCGACACAATCGGAATACCACCATATACTTTTGGGCATTTGGGGGTCAGTCACTAGCCATGCCTGACTTTTGGTGAAGTCGCGTGCGGCGCACCGTACATCCTTGGCGTCGCTTTTAAATGATCCTCCCCGAATTACATGCTCTTTCCCTCTCTTCGGCCCTTTGGGGTCAACCACCAGTTTCTTGTAGGCTTGATAAGCATTGGGGGCATACCAGTCGGAACAGAATTCGTAAACGTTGCCCAGCATATTTTTCAGTCCAAACGGATTGGCTTTAACCATTCCCGGTTCGAGTGTTTGCGATGGACTGTTTTCTTTATAAGCTACATACGACTGAACTGTGGCAGTGTCGCGGCCAAGTATTTTTTTGAGGAATCCCTCCGAAGTATATTTTTTTGCATCTCCCTGGAAGAAATATGGCGTTTTCGTTCCTCCACGAGCCGCATATTCCCATTCGGCTTCTGTGGGAAGCCTGTATTTTTTCCCGGTTACTTTACTCAACCACTGGCAGTATACGTTTGCTGATTTCCAGGTCATAGTAATGGCCGGACGAGTGCCTTTTCCCCATCCTTGATCAGGAGCTCCCCATGGTGGAGTTGGACCTGAAATGGCATCCACGTCCTTGTTTACTTCTGCTTCCTTTCGTCCTTGCGACGAAGTTGCTTTAAAGAATTCCAGGTATTCATCCCAGCTCACCTCGGCTTTGGCTATAAAAAAACGGGATACTTTAACCGGGTGGGCCGGACTTTCATCCGGTTTACGCAGCGCTTCATTTTTGGGGCTTCCCATCATGAATTCGCCTTCGGGGATGGCCACCATCTCGAATGTAACGCTTGTTCCGGGTATCTTTTCGGTGAAATTGGCAAATGAAGTGACCGGTGTCGATTCGGTGAAAACCTGAACATTTTTGGCTTCAGTGAGTCCGAAATTGGTGTCGTGTTCGTGCTTGTTGTTCGGATCAAAATGCCCGACGTTGAGGTGGCAGTTCAGGCAATTGACTTCTGATTTGCTGGAGATGTAACTCAAATGAGCATTTTCTCCTTCAACGGACAAGGTTTTTGGGAACAGATTTTGGTGGCACTTTACACACGACTCGGTGTTTATGTATTTTTTTGCATTCTCCAGCTTGCGCTTTTCAGGCCATTTGTATTCGCTTGAGTCTTTGAACCAATAACCATACAAATCCTTTGCTCCCAATTTTGCCTTTGTCAGCAGCATCCCGTGCCCCTGAGGTGGCAGGTGGCATTCGGAGCAATGCACAACTACGCCAGGTTTATTGTTGAAATGACTTGAGAGTTTCCAGCTTTGTTCGGCATGGGGATGAACGTGGCACGACATGCAGTATTCGTCCGATGAAGTATATTTTACAGCTTTGCCAGCCGAAAGCATAAAAATTGCTCCCAAAATCAGGCCTGATACAATCAACCAGAGAAAGGCCTTTCTTCCGGCAAACAGAGTGCGAATAGAATTCCAGATTGTCATAAGTTTTCTCAACTAATTTATCGCGTTTCTTTCAGTTTCGTGTGAAATAAAACGCAAAACAAAGCTAAAACAGGCCAATTAGCGGGGTTTTAGCTGAGGTTTACAGCTGGGTTAAGGAGAGGTTAATTTTGGGTTAATATTCCTGAAAGAACAGCTTGGAGAAAATGGTGAAAATCTTGATTTTCAGGCAAAATTTGAATAAAATGTAAAAATTAACCCTGTTAAAAAACATTTTTTTCAGGAAGCAATTAATTCGTCAAATTTGCCCGTGAATTTTTCGCCATACATTTCTTCATACAGCGAGCAAAAGCGGTCGAAAGTGAATCGGGCAAGGTTGTAATTGTTCTGCCGGATCAGCGCTTTCAATTTATAGGCCAGCGCCTGATCGTTAACTGGGTCGGTTTCCATGATCCGGTCTGTCAGTTTCAGGATTAATTCGTTGTCGCGTTCGATGGTCAGCTCGCTGATAAATTTCATGAGGATATCGACAATGTTGTTGCCGATAAATCCTTTAAAATCGTCGAGCCAGTCGTACGATTCGCCTTTGAAGAGTTCACCTTCCTGAATGATGTGGTAAAAGTTCAGGTTGAAATCGGTGTCGTGAATTTTTTCGCGTTTCAGCAGGTTCATACATTCCACGTAGTCGCAGTAAACCTGGCCACCAAAAGCCATCGACCATCGGTCGATATGGAAATTAATCTGAACCGAATCAAGCGACTCGAGGAGCAGACGAAGCTTCCGGATGGTAACCCCGCGGCTGTTTTTCGCACTTTGCGACGAATGCCCCTGCCAAAGAATATCAGTCAGGTCTTTGGTCGGGATGCCATTTTTGTTGCGCTGTGAATACAAAAGAATTACTAGGAATAGCTGTTTAAGCTTTGGAGTGAACAAACTGGTGATTTCATTACCGTCTTTGTCGAGTACTTTAAAATCGCCGAAAAGCTGGATGTAGTTTGAGGTTGGTTTTTCTGTGGTAATTTGCTCGATGCTCCTGATTTTTTCAGCGTCCGACGGTTGCTTTTTGAGCTTTTTGGTGAGCTGGAAGCCAATAAATCCAATAAATCCGATTACAATAATCGCTACTGCCGACCAGGAAAGGATAGGGTAGAGAATGAAAATATTCTTAATGGGAACAATCTCGATTACCTCCTTGCTCAGTTGCCAGATTTCTTCTTCTCCAAGTGCTCTTGACCAAATGCTCAGGTTGTCGATTGCACCGTTCATGTTCGACGACCAGTTAAAGCCGGCAACGCCAATGTATAGGTTTTCCCGTCCTTTGTATGCGGGATGTCCCAGCGAACGGCTGTCGAGTTTGCCATTCAGGAAGATGGCCTGTTCTCCTGAGAGTTTATTGAATCTCCACACCAGATGATACCATCGTCCGGCTTCAAGAATGGTTTTTCCTTGCAGATCGTTGTTGTAGAAACCGAAGTAAGGTTTTTTATCACGAATCAGAAGGTGAATGCCTTGCTGGTACGAGTTGTTTTTGGTTCCAATTACACAGTAGTCACGCTTATTTGGTTGATATTGTTTGATCTTGATCCAGGCGGCTACGGTAAAATCATGATCCCGGATCTTAAATTCTTCGGCCTTGGGTAAAATGATGTAGCTGTCTTTTCCAAAAAGGGCTACGGTTGATCGGGCCGAGTCGTTGGTGAACTTGACATTTATGGGTTTCCCATTAAATCCGTTGATGCTGTAATCGTGGGCTTTTTTCACAAATGTATAATGACCTTCCAGGTTATCGTTTATTTCAAGAGGTGTTGCGATAAAATGCTGAATGATATTCTGCTTGGGTTCGTTGAAGATGACTGTTTCGGGAGTAAACCGGAAACCTGGGCTTTGGGGAGTCAATACCAGATTGTCGCCAGGTCCTACAGGAAAGCAATATTTTCCACTGGTGAGGCTTTCAGTTTTTTCCCAATTCACATAGTCGAGAATCTGAGCGTTGTATGTGACTGTGCCCCTGACTGTTTTGAAACCGCGAACGTAAGAAAGCACTCCCAGTATCCAGCTTTCGTAACGATCGAGCATGATAAAATTCGGGGTTTTCCCAGTATTGGTCCAGGTGTTTTTTATATGCTCGATGAGGTACGGATTCTGATTGGTGTCATATCTCAGGTTTTTTGCATTTTCTGATTTGCGGGGGAAATTGTAGTCGTTGTAAATAAGCAGGCTGTTTTTAGGATCACCTTTCAGAAATTCGCCCTTGAATACAGGTGCTTCCCAGATAGAATAATAAGGTTCCACGGCGTGGTTCCATACATAAAGCATCCATTCCGGACTATTGCGATGTTCCTGCATCGAGAATACCACCAGACGGTGATTTTCATCGACCATGCTTTTTAATGAAGGCCATCCTTCTTTTGGATCAAAAGTGTAGAAATATTGGTTGAGGCCAACTTCCTGAAAAATATCGCACAATTCGTTTATGTTGGTGCTGAAATCGAGGAAAAGGGTGAAAATCTTTTCGGGCTTGTGTTCCAGAAAATTTTTGATCTCGATTAGGGTTTGCCTGAAAGGGATCGATGTTCCGTCCGCTTTTTTAATTGTGAGCTGGTTTTGTTGTTTTTCCCATTCCAGGTAAAACCGGAATCCGCTGATGTTTTCGTTGAGGAGTTCAGGAATGGTGCGGGTTTCGTTCCGGTTTGCGTCAACACCGGAAAAATTTGAGATGACGAAGATTGTTTCGTCGTACTGCTTCATCATTGGTTCTTCGTTGGTGCGGGCACTGACGGCTAAAACCAGGCAAAGCAAAAAAAAGAGTATCCCTGTGCAACGAATCCCTGAATTCATGAAGAATAATTTAGTTTCTCAAAATCAGTTGTCTAAACGAAATAGGAAGTATTTCGTTTACAGAATCCAAAAATAGTTTTCTGATTTGTATTTCTCAAATTTTGATGATTTATTCAGGAATTAAGAAAGGAAACGAAATTTTTATATTTTTGTCGCACGAAAAGGGTTGTTAGCTCAGTTGGTTTAGAGCA
>CAZAVU010000018.1:19909-50838 GCA_964488805.1 uncultured Odoribacter sp.
AGAATAGGTTAAACTGTTGGCATTCCGGCGATTTGCATAAAATTCTCCGCTCTATGTTTTGAACAGAAAAAAATTCTATTTTTGCGTTCCCTTAAGGGTTGTTAGCTCAGTTGGTTTAGAGCATTACCTTGACAGGGTAGGGGTCACTGGTTCGAATCCAGTACAACCCACTTTTAAAAAAGGACCACAATTGAAAATCAGTCAGTTGTGGTTTTTTTATTTCCTATTTGCACAACATCCTTTTGATCTCCTTTCCCAGTGGCAGCAGTGAGTCAATAATAAAGGAAATGCTTCTTTTTTAATTGCAGATCATCTGTTTAAAATGTCACCCGCAGCCCCAATTGCATCGACCAGGTGCTGCTATATCCCAGGACATCTTTATAGGTACTGCTGTAATAGCTGGCCGCAGTCTTTACAGGCAACGAAAACATTGGTTTGCCGGAAGCCGTTTCAATACCTTCATATTTTAGAAGTGGCAGATTGTCATACGAACCAGTGATTTGCGATTTTAGAACGCCCCATGAAGAATTCAGAAGGTTGGCTACATTCTTGATGTCAAACGAAATCTGAACTTTTCTTTCCGATACCTTGTCATAGCAAATGTCCTGAACAATTTTGAAATCGAACTGGTTTCTCCAAGGTGTCACGGCACCGTAGCGTTTTGCGTATGCTCCCTTGTGTTTGCTCAGATAATCGTCTTGTTCCACAAATTTGAAAAAGGCATCAGACTGTTCCTTGGAAGACATGCCAGTTCCCAAATCTTTGAAGACAATATCATTGGCATCTTTGGGAATATACATCAGGTCAGACGATTGTCCATCGCCGTTCATGTCATTGGAGTACATGTAATTCAGGCGTCCCTGGGCTGAACCTTGGTAGAACAGAGATACTGTTGTTGAAAAACATTTCATCCAGTCGAAAGCATACGAACCCGATCCGATGATGCGGTGAGGAACTGAGAAATTCGAATAACTCATTCCCGGATCGTTCAGACTGCCAACGGCTACATTGGATCGCCAGGCCGAAGCCGCCTGATCGCCTGGATTGGCGGTTACATCTTTAGCTTCAGAATAGGTATAGGCGACCATGCCGGAGAGTCCGTAACTGAATTTTTTAACCAGTTGGGCTGTGATGGAATATTGATACCCTTTGTCGGTGTTGTTAAGCTCCATGGCGCTTGATGTGGCGCTGTTTATCCTGTTGTCATACGTTTTATTGTCGGACTTGTACGTGTATCGGGGACGGTTGTCTGAGCCTGCAAATGTTAAAGTCGGAGCCTTCTCATTAATGTTTTCCTGAACGATGGCATTGATGTCTTTAGTGTAGATTCCTTCCAGAGTGAATGTCAGATCGGAAGGAAGGGCAATGTCAAGGGCAAGGTTTGAACGCCAGACTTGTGGCATTTTAAAATTTTTACTCACAACTGCAAGATCGCTGGGCGCTTCAACCGGACTGGCCGGGAAAAGGGTAGGGTATTTCCCGATTTGCCCCTTGATTTCCGGGTTAAACCTCATGTCCGTAGGAATTGATGTGCCGGAAAGGATCTTGGTGTACTGCAATACCCCGGCGTTGGTAGGTTGATTAACAAACCAGACAAAAGGAAGCCGCCCGGTAAAGATTCCTGTGCCTCCGCGGACTTTATACTTACTGTCGCCTAAAATGTCCCAGTTAAAGCCTAATCGGGGAGAGAACATCAATTGCTGGTTGGGCCAGGAACTTACGTCAATTTTTTGGTCCTCGGCAAAGGTCATATTGGCAATGACCTGGTTTTGCTTTAGGTCGTTCAGGTAAAATGGCATTTCAAAACGTACCCCGCCAGTCAGTTTCAGGTTGTCGGTTGCTTGCCATTCATCCTGAAAATAAACTCCGCTCATCCCGAAAGTGAGTTCGGAAAATGGATAGTCGTTCCCGTTTAACCCATAGGTAATCGCGTACATGATAGGCGCTTGGTTTGTCATGAAATCATTCAGCGAGGCATAGCGATAATAACCCGAACCAAATCGCATGTAAGCATTCCCGAAGTACATCTGTTCATACGAAACTCCCGCAGTCAGGGTGTGATTGCCGAAATAAGCCGAGAAATTGTCGATGATGCTGAACGTGTTGTTTTTTACATCGTTGTTGTAAGTGTAAAGTTCGAACCCAAAACTGGTATAGAAGTCAGTTCCGTCAAGGATATCCACAAACGGGAAGAGGTCGCTTTCCGATGTCCTTTTGTCGCGTATGCTGGTATAAGTGGCCAGAAGTTTGTTGGCAAACTTTGTTCCGAAGGTGCTGTTCAATTCGCCGGTTATTGATCTGACGGTATTTTCAAATCCATATCCCGAATTGGTGAACGCAATGGCTTTTTCACTGATGCGCCCGTTGTTAAACGTACCGCCTGGAGAACTGGCGGCATTGGTCAGCACATCGTTTGACGAAACGACCTGGTTATATCTAACCGACAATCGGTGCGCATGATTGATATTCCAGTCGATGCGGCCCAGAATTTTATAGTTCTTGCTGGTAAACTGGCCCCAGTTCCAGTTCCCGGGGTTGTAATTATAGTTCGAGACCAGGTAATCCTTCAGACTTGAAAGATCCGACTCTTTAGTCCTCGAAATGTAATTGGCTGCATCAGAAACTCCGTCGGTGCTGACTTTCCACAAAGTGCTGGGGTATTCCGATTTTTCATATTCGCCGTTGACAAAGAAGAAAAGCCTGTTTTTGAGGACTGGGCCGCTAAAGCTTGCCCCATAAGTGTTTCCCGATTTTTTGTCCAGCGAATACCTGGTGCCGTCAATCCTTTTCCCTGCAAAGGCTGCCGGGCGCATGTAGCTATAGGCAGAACCTTTAAAAGTGTTGTCGCCGCTTTTGGTCGCCGCGTTAATGCTGGCGCCTGTGAAATTCGACTGCCGGACATCGTAAGGCGCAATACTGACCGAGATTTCGTCAATCGCATCCAGCGAAATTGGCTGAGCATCACCTCCGGGCAGGTTTTTGGTTTGTCCGCTTAATCCGAAGCTGTTGTTGAAAGCGGCTCCGTCAACGGTAATGTAGTTGTATCGGCCATCGCGCCCGCCAAACGATAAACCGTTTGATTGCGGAATCAGCCGGGTAAAATCGTTTATACTTCTGGAAATGGTGGGCAAAGTCGTTATTTCGCGGGAGCCGACATTCATTGCCACCCCTGTTTTCTGAGCTCCAAAGGCTGCCGATTTGGTTCCCATTACGATAACTTCACCAACATTTACATTTTCTTCTTTCAGGCTGGCGTTCAGCAAAAACGATTCGCCCAACCGTAAGGCCACATCCGTAAAGGTTTCTTTGTTGTACCCAATAAACGAAACGTCGACCCTGTATGGCCCTCCCGAACGCATTCCCTGCAAGGTATAACGCCCTTCGGCATTTGAAATGGTGGCGTACTGAGTCCCCGAGGGCTGATGTATGGCCACAATCGTTGCGCCGGGCAGAGGTTCATTGTTCAATCCTGAAACTTTACCGTTCATTCCAGAGGTGGTTACCTGTGTAAAACCTGAAGTAACGGTTGTAAGAAAAGCAAAGAACACTAAACATCTTTTCAGCATTTTTCCCATAGAAAATCGGTTTTAGAATTGCCGTCAAAGAAAATGATATGATCATTAATTATGATGGATCCTCCATTACTATAAGGTTACCTTTATGTAATCATTCAATTAAAGCTTGTTTCCTGGACTTTCCCGGAGAAAAGGAGCGATTGACTGAATATCTTTCGAGTTGAAAGTTATAATAATTTTAGGAGCAATAAAAGGTTTATTTTCAACACGAAGAGCTTAAAATGTTAATAAATTGTAGATTTTCACCCCAGAAGTCGTTTTATCCCTCATGTAAAAATGCCAAGCTGTATCTTTACGATACTTTACTAATTTGTGGTGTGAACCAGCGCAATCGACAAACAATTCATTTTCCGGAATGTTTTTATTTTGGAATTTGATACTTTTGCAGCCTTATTTTAGGGAACTAAAGATACACGTGATGGAACAGAATGATTTCCGGCAAATGATTGAAGAAAAGGGATTTATTGACGAGCCAATCAGCCCGGAACTAAAGTTGATTGACGAAATAAACCGACTGAAGAAAGAGAAGAATGCGGTAATCCTCAGTCATTATTATGTGGAAAGCGAGCTTCAGGACATAGCCGACTTTGTGGGCGACAGCCTTGGGTTGGCGCAGGAAGCAGCTAAAACACAGGCCGATCTTATTGTTTTTGTGGGCGTTCATTTCATGGCCGAAACCGCAAAAATCATCAATCCTACGAAAAAAGTTATTTTGCCTGATATGAAAGCCGGTTGCTCGCTGGCCGACTCGGCTCCTGCCGACAGGTTTGCCGAATTCAAGGCACAATATCCCGACCATCAGGTGATTTCGTATGTGAACTGCTCGGCCGAACTGAAAACCCTGACTGACGTGGTTTGTACTTCGGCCAACGCTTTGCAGATTGTTAACAGTTTCCCGCCGGAACAGAAATTGATCTTCGCACCGGATAAAAATCTGGGAAACTACATCAACAGCCTGACCGGGCGCGAGATGGTTCTCTGGGACGGCGCCTGCATGGTTCACGAAAAATATTCGGTCGAAAAGATCATTGAGCTGATGGACCAGCATCCCGATGCCGAGTTTATCGCCCACCCGGAATGTGAAAAGCCGGTTTTGTTATTGGCCAAATTCATTGGTTCGACTACAGCCCTGCTGAAATATGCCGCCCAAAGCCCTGCAAAGAAGTTTATCGTGGCTACCGAGAGTGGCATCCTTCACCAGATGAAAAAACTCTGTCCCGACAAAATTTTCATCCCGGCGCCATCAATTGACTCAACCTGTGGTTGTAACGACTGCTCGTTTATGAAGCTGAACAGCCTTCAGAAGTTATACATTTGTTTAAAGCATGAACTCCCGGAAATCACTCTTCCCGAAGAGGTGATCCGAAAAGCGCAATTGCCGATCTTGCGAATGCTCGAAATTTCAAAATAAAAGACGTAAAATCCCAATCAGCAATTGGGATTTTTTTTGACCTTAGCGAACCTGTTTAAACCATATAACTATGAAAAATACCTCGCTCTTTGTATCCTTTTTTTTGCTGATCGTTTTTCAGCTTCAGGGTTTGGCTCAGAAAAACCTCAAACAACTTGATCTGGATGTGGTGTATATTGGCAACAGCATTACTTATGGCGCTAATCTGGAAAGACCCAAACAAGATGCTCCGCCAGTCGTTGCTTCAGAATTACTGAAGAAGAAACCCGGAATTCATTCGGTTTCGTTTTCCAATCAGGGTTGGAGCGGGTACACTACCGTGAATTACCTGCCTGCTTCTTCCACTTTTGCAGAAGTGGTTCAGGCAACCCGGCAACTGCATTCCGATCCAGCGCATGTCCTGATCTTTTCGATCAAACTGGGAACCAACGACAGCGCGGTTGAAGGTCCTGAAGGGGCACCTGTTTTCAAAGAAGCTTACCGGCAAAACATGAAGGCGATTGTTGATGAATTGCTTCGGCTGTTCCCAGGTTCAAAAGTGATCCTTCAGCAACCCATCTGGTACAGTCCCAATACTTACAATAGTGCGAGATACCTGGCTGAAGGGCTGGCGCGGCTGCAAAGTTATTTCCCGGAGTTGAAATCTCTGGTGAAAAGTTATTCGTCAACTCATAAAAACCAGGTTTTCATGGGCGATCAGAAAGGATTCAACTATTTCCGGAAGAATTCTCTGACTGATTTGGTTCCTGAAAAAGGGCAGCAGGGCACTTTTTACCTGCATCCCAACCCCAAGGGAGCGGCTCAACTCGGAGAGTTTTGGGCTGAAGCCATCTGGAAGGTTGTCAAATAGAATTGTGGTCAGGAATAAGGGAAAAGCCCTGTCAGTTTAGATGCTGACAGGGCTTTTTCAATAGAAAACCTGACAAATTCTAATATTTTCCGGCTACTTTAACCAGCGCTTCTGTATCTTTTGCCTTGGCAAAGGGAATCAGCTTATATCCATACGAATACTCTTTCTGACTTAACCGGTACTGAGGCAGCGGCATTCCGCGCGGCGACCAGGTGTCGATTCCTCCCACACCGGCCTGTCCCAGATCGATGTTAACCGTAAAGAAACCTGCAGGCTCCAGATCATTGATGTGTTGGGCCTTCTGGATATTTTCAGGCGAATAGGGCCAAACAGAGGTGTTGAGCGGTTGTTTGCCAATAACCATCAAGCCGTTTCCGGAAGCAATGCGCAGAGCCATCCAGCGAACTTCGGTGTGATTGCCGTTTTCCATTGGCCGGACATACTGAAAAATAAAATCTTCCACTTTGCCCGAATAAACATTCACTTCGGCCGCACGACAACGGTCTGAATAATTCTCATACGGACCTTTTCCGTAGAAACTCATCAGGTTGTAATCCTTCGCCATTTGGGTTGTCATTCCGATGCGCAACGGTTCGGTGAGCTTTTCGCCGATTTTGACCTGGTAATTTACCTCGACAACTCCATTCCCTGAGACTTTATATGAAAGCTGCAAATTCAATCCTGAATCGTTTTTCAGGTCAACAGTTATAAGTTTGGCCGGTCCGTTGGATGCAACATCAAATCGTCCGACTTTCAGGCCTGAAGTAATCGATGGCCAGTCGGAAAGGTTTTTTTCGACCTGCCAGGCCCGGATGTCGTTATCGGTCAGTGGCCGCCAGAAGTTGGGCTTCATCGGGGTTTTAATTAGTTCTTCTCCCTGAAATTGGTAACTGGTCAGGTATCCCGTTGTTTTATCGAAGGTTACCCTGGATTCTTTTGTTCCCAGAACAAGATTTTTCTCAGAATCTTCAAATACTTGGACGGCTATCGGGGAAGAAACCGGCTGAACCGGATTGGCTTTTTTAACCAGGAATTGTTCCTTGGCTATTTCGTGTCCCCGTTTGGCATACAATTCATCCTTGGCCAGCCTGACGCTCACCCGCAGCCAAACCTCATCGGTGGCTTTCGAGAGATCGAAATCTACTCCGAACAACTTCGATTCGCCTGGAGCGACCGGAAAAACACCCAGACTTCCAACTCCGATTTCCTTTCCGTTTTCAATCAAAGTCCACCGAATGTCAAATTCATTCAGGTTACGGAACCAAAACCTGTTTTTCATGCGGAACTGCATTTTATCCAGATCGTAGGGTTCAACCGAAACGGGCTGGAACACGTATTTGCATTCCTCTGTTGCTGGTTTTACGGTCCGGTCGGGGCTGATGAGCCCGTTAATGCAGAAATTGGCATCGTTGGGCTTGTCGCCAAAGTCGCCGCCGTAAGCCCAGTATTTTTTACCATTGGCATCGGTGCGGGCAATGCCCTGATCAATCCAATCCCAGATAAAACCGCCCATCAGGTTCTTCTTACTGCGGATCAGGTCCCAGTATTCCATCAGGTTTCCGGTTGAATTGCCCATGGAATGAACGTATTCGCACATCACAATGGGCCTGTGGATATATGGGCTTTCTGATAATCCCTTGAGTTGATCGATAGTACAATACATGCGGCTGACCATGTCGACATACCAACTGTCGTCGGGATTGGCCAGATATGGTTTTTTGTTGTATTCGTCCGACCCAATGTTTTTGTATTCTGGACGGGAGGGGTCTCCCTGGGCTCCTTCATAATGGATGGGACGGGAGGGGTCGAAATCTTTCACCCAACCTGCAGCTGCGGCAATATTAGGTCCTGTTCCAGATTCGTTCCCGAGCGACCACGAAATGATGGACGCATGATTTTTATCGCGTTCGACCATGCGGATCACCCGGTCGATGAATGCCGAATGCCATGAGGGCTGGTTGGCCAGGAACCCGTTGGCGTGATGGGTTTCGATATTAGCTTCATCCATGACGTATATCCCGTACTGGTCGCACAAATCGTAGAGGTATGGATCGTTGGGGTAATGGCAGGTGCGAAGGGCGTTCAGGTTATAGCGTTTCATCAGCAAAATATCCTGAAGCATATCGTCGTGCGAAACGGTTTTCCCGTTGGTCTCGTTGTGATCGTGACGGTTTACCCCGTATAATTTGACAGGTTTGCCGTTAACCAGGAATACGCCGTCCTGAATGCGAATGTCGCGGAAACCAACCTTGCAGCTTCTGGACTCGACCAGGCTGCCTTTTGCATCTTTCAGGCTTAACACCAGGGTGTAGAGTACCGGTATTTCGGCTGACCATTTCTGGGGCGATTCAACGTTGGCTTCGAGCAAAGCAAACGGAACATTGTCGCGTTGAGGGTAGTCTTCGTAAAGGATTTCGTTGAGATCGATCCTGAGGGGCTGTGCAAATTTGGGTTTATTGGTGGGGCTGAACAGTTGGGCTTCGAGCTGCCATCCATCGGTGTTTACACTGTCTTTCATGGTGATGACCGGACGGATCTGTAACCGGGCATCTTCCAGGTTTTCGTCGAATTTAGTGCGCACGAAGAAGTCATTTATTGCGATCCGAGGCTGGGCCAGTAACAACACTTCGCGGTGAATCCCGCTCATGCGCCAGTGGTCCTGATCTTCGAGGTAGCTTCCGTCCGACCACTTAAAAACCTGGACGGCCAAGGTATTTTTCCCTTTCTGCACCATGTTGGTTACATCAAACTCAGAAGGAAGGCAACTATCCTGACTGTAACCAACCATTTTGCCGTTGACCCAAACGTAGTAGGCCGAAATCACTCCGCCAAAGTGAAGGATAATTTGCTGTCCATCCCATCCTTCGGGCAGTTCGAAGGTGCGGAAATAGGAACCGACCGGGTTGGTGCGACGGATGAACGGCGGATCGTTCGGGAAAGGATACGTCGAGTTGGTGTAGATAGGAATGCCGTAGCCTTTCATTTCCCAGCACGACGGAACCTCTATTTTATCCCAGCCCGAAACTTTGGCCTCGCTGGTATAAAAATCCATCGGACGGTTTTTGGAATCGGCTTCGAAATGAAACAGCCATTCGCCATTCAGGGAAAGCAAACGGGCTTGAGAACGATCGCCTTTCAAAGCCTGGTCTTCCGACGAAAACGAATACGAAGTTGCGCGTGCAGGCATCTTGTTACGGCTAATAACTGATTGGTTTTCCCAATCATTTTGTGCGGTTGCACACAAGGTTGTGAATAGAAAGAACAAAAAACTCAATGTTTTCATTGCTGTTGATTTTTGGTAAAGTTCAGGCAAATGCAAATTACATTATTGTGACGTCTTTATCAATCATTCCCCTTAATGGAAACGAAAAATAAGTTGAAGAACAGTTTTCGGAGGTTGAAGTACTGAAGTTTGTTTGGGCGTTTTTATTCCTCTAAGGTGCGATTGGGAGTGGCTGGTTTGCAATTATTCCAGGAATCGCCCAATGTTTCAATTCAAGCAATTTAGCTTCGGTAATCTCGCCTTCAAATACCGAATTCTGAATTCAGTTGAGGTAACGCCGGCAAAGTTTCAGCATTTTGCCACATTGCTTCTGTTCCACATCGTAAACTGCAATCACGTACATAGCTTTTTTGATTTGGCTTTTAATTCAGGTTTTTTAGCTCGTCCATCATGGCGGGGCGACGTTTGTAAACCTCCCTGAACGTGGTCAGCAGTCTTGTCACCAGGGGTTTTCCTCCTTCCAGCTTTTGCACATGCTTAAGCATCGAGGCCAGTTCGTGGTAATCTCCCCGGGCATTGGCTTGGGCCGCGTAACTTTGGCATACCTGATCGTAAAGTTTCAAAATTTCTGCCGGGAATTCGGGTAAGAGCAGCGACTCGTAGGTCTTTATCAGCCGGAACTCGGCATGTTGGCCGATCAGTTGGAGCAGATCGGCCAACATTAGCTCGGCAGCATACAATTCGAACAGGAAATTCCAGTCCCAATGGCTCTTTTTCAGGTTCGAAATAATCATGGCCAGCTCTTCCGGCCACTTTTCATGCCCGATGGTTTTCTTCAGCAAAGGGTAATATTGCCGGTTCTGTGAGTAAAACAATTCGCGCAACAATACAAGGTATTTTTCGTGCTGATTGGTTTTTCGGTAAATTTCCAGCAATTGTTCTTTCCATTGTTGGGTTGTTCCACCATGTTTCTGCGCCTCCGAAATCCGGATGCCTTCCTTGATCAGCTTTTCTGCTTCAGTATAGTGTTTATGTTCCAAAAGTTCAGCCAGCTTTATTTTCCTGAATTCGGGATGCTGAAGGTTTGAGGTCACAAGCTCGGTATATTCCTGCATTCTGTCCAGCGATTTCAGCAACCTTGCCTTTTGCTGAAGGAGGCTTATCAACTCATATTCACTGGTTGTTCTCTTGATGGCCGCATCAAGGATCGGGAAAATTTCGCCGGTGCGATTGGCAACTTCAGCCAGTTCGACCATCGAATCAAGGATGGTATCGTCTCCATAGTTTTGGTATTTGTCTTTCGGGTACTCGGCTTTGTGCCAGTCAAACATCTGCTCTTTTAGCGGCATGGGAACTTCGGCGTTGTCGGTTAGTTCCGAAATCAGGTTAAACGCCCCCTCAAACGATTCGCCGATCACCCCGTCCGAATCGTCGATGCTCCCGGTTACCTCACTTACCTGTTCAACCACCGCTGAGGCAATCAGCCAGGTTTCCGCGAAGTTTTTTTGGTTCTGCAGTTCGTTTGCCTTGTCGAGCAGGTTGAATACCGTATCAAAAGCCTCGCGAGCATGGTAATAATCGATAAACCCATACCTTCCCATGGCCGAATGCAGCGACTGTGCAATAAGTTTCGCGTATTGGGCCTTTCCGCCAGCAGGGTTTTTCTCGGCAAAATTCACCTGAAATGCCCGCTTGAAGTTTTTGTCCGAATCGGCATATTGTTTCACAAAATTGCGCAGTTCCTCGTTCGAAACGGCGGCAACCAACTGCTCAAAGGTTTTGGGTTTGGATGCACTTTCCTCAACATTTACAGGTATGGTTTTCTTTTTATCCTGAATGGCCAACGCCACAGCTACCACATGTTTGCAGATGTCGCCATCGTAAGGGCAGTCGCAGCTCCATTTCTGCACATGCCCAAATTGGATATCGACCGATACCTCGTAATCGTCGTTCCCCGAAACGATAGCTTCCCAATGTCCGTTGCCATCGTCTTCCAGGCGCCCAACAGCCCCATCTTCGAAATACGATTTTCCCCGTTTCCATATCGCAGGTTCTGCTAATTTCTTGAATTCTTTTAAACCGATCATGCGTTTTTTTTGTAAAGATTGAAAAAGATTGTGGTTCGACAAGCTCACTAATTGATTGCTAATATTGAAGGAGATTGAAAATAGATTGATGGGATGGATTCTTGTCGGGTTCTTTGGCATGGAACTTTAGCCTTAACGAATCTTGCGAGAATGGAACGGAAGCCATATAATACAATTGACAGTCAATGAAACGTAGTTGATCTCCTTCAAGGATGTTGATGCTTTCAAAATAAAATTCGACCAATATTCTCTTAATCCTTTGGTGCACCTGAAAATAGAAATTATCAACTTTAACGCCCAGATCAAAATCTTCCCAATACGATTTTATGAATTCGTCATTGTTCAGGCATGGAAATTTGTCAAACAACTCGTTCAAATCAACTTCTTCTTTTTCCCTCGACTTCGCCTCTGGTAAGCTTTGATCCCCCAAAACTGGTAACGACTGCTTTAAATATTCAATAGCCTTACATAGACTTAAATAAACCTCATTACAGGTATAATCAGCCAGTTCCGACAACTCCTGGTTAATCAATTCCCGGTTCATTTCCATTTCAGGCCAATAGCTGAAAAAAACTCGCAAAGCTCAGCCGAAAACTTACGGTAAAACCTTTAACAGGACGGCTTCCTAACCAACATGACGGTCAAAATTCCAACATGACGATAATTTTTTCCTACATGGCGGCAAAATCTTTAACATGACGGGCATTTTCTCCTACATGGCGGGCTTCCTGGCAACATGACGGCGAAAAAACCAACAGGGCCAATGGTGGCGGGTGTTTCGGGTTTTGTTTTAGACCTGACAGGTTTCGAAAACCTGTCAGGTCTTGGAGTCATCAAACCTTTCTATTGTTACATCAGCTTCTGGATTTCGTCGACCGGGCGGCCCAGTACGGCATGTGTCCCTTTGATCACCAGCGGGCGCTGAAGTAATTTGGGATTCGCAACCAGCACATTGATCCATTCTTCTTCCGAAAGCTCTTTCCCTTTGAACTGTTCTTTGTAGAGTTCCTCGTTGGTACGGATGATGGCCGTAACATCCAATCCCGATTTATTCAGGAAATCTTTGATTTCACCGGCAGTAATCCCGGTTTTCATGTAATCGATTACCTCAACGTCAAATCCTTTTTCTTCCAGGTATTTGAGGCCTTCCCGGCTTTTTGCGCAGCGTGGATTGTGATAGATTTTCATGTTGTTCTGATGCCGTTTTTTGATGTAGGTGTGGAAATCTTCCTGGGTACGGTAACGCTGGCCGTAGCCCGGATTGTTATACTGATTGGACAGTTCGCTGTCGAGGATGCGGGCCTTGGTATTGTCGTGAAGCTGAATGCGAAACACTTCCTTCAGTTCGGCCCTGATTTCCGGAGAATAAACAGGACAGGTAATCTCGATACGACGGTCGAGGTTGCGGGGCATCCAGTCGGCCGACGAGATGTAGATGTCGTCTTTCCCGCCGTTGGCAAACAGGAAAATGCGCGAATGTTCCAAATATTTATCGACGATGCTGATGGCTTCAATGTTTTTGCTCAATTCCGGATCGCCGGTTTTTAACCCGAAAATTCCACGGATAATGAGTTGGATTTTCACCCCGGCCTGGCTCGCCTCATAAAGCTTATCAATCATTTCCTGATCGATCAGGCTGTTCATCTTCAGCATCATATAAGCCTTTTTCCCTTTTTTGGCATTGGCAATTTCCTGGTCGATCTTATGAATGAAGAAATTGCGCATGGCAAACGGGCTGACAATAATCTGCCTGAAATGAAAATGTTTATAGTTATGCTTGAAGAATTCGAACATGTTTGCCACATCGGCGGCTATCTCCGGATCGGCGGTTAACAAGCCCTTGTCGGCATAAACCCGCGCCGTTCCCTCGTGGAAATTTCCGGTGCCGATATACGCATAGTTGCGCAGACCGTTCTTTTCCTTGCGCTGCACCCAGGCCAGTTTACAGTGAACTTTCAGTCCCGGGATGCCGTTGATAACCTGGGCCCCTTCTTCCTGAAGCTTATTCGACCAGAAAATGTTGGCTTCCTCGTCGAACCGGGCCTGCAGCTCGATGACCACTGTCACCTTTTTCCCGTTGCGGATCGCGTTCAGCAAGGCATTCACCACCTTCGAGGTTTCGGAAACACGGTAAATGGTAATCCCTATCTCGCGGACTTTAGGGTCGATGGCGGCTTCGCGCAGAAAGTCGATGAAATGCGAAAAACTTTGATACGGGTAATGAAGCATCACGTCTTTCTGCCTCAGCTTTTTCAGGATGCTTTGCCTCGGGGGCAGATCCTTGTGAGGCACAGGCGGCAAGCTGGCGTAATAATGGTGCTTTTTCCCGACATCCGGGAAGTTCATGAAATCCTTGTGGTTATGGTACCTGCCGCCGGCCACGGTCTTTTCGGCGCCATCGAGTTTCATCTTTTTCATGATGAACTGAAGCAGGTCGTCGGGCATTTCGCGGTCGTAAATCAAGCGGACAGGGATTCCGACCTTGCGTTTTTTCAGGCTGATTTCGATTTTCTCCATGAAGCTTTTGGAGATGTCGTCGTCAATATCCAGTTCGGCATCGCGCGTCACCTTGATGGTATAAGCTTCGAAATGGTCGTAGCTAAAAATGGGAAAGATGTCGTTCAAACAGAAACGAATGACATCATCGACCATGATGATGAATTTTTTGTTCCCCTGTTCGGGCAAAACCAGGAACCGCGAAACCGAGCGGGTCGGGATACGGATCAGGGCGTAAGCAAACTTTTCGGGCATCTGTGACTTCGAGAGTTTAACGGCCAGATACACCGACTTGTCGCGCAGGTACGGGAACTTCATCGATTTGCCAAGCATGATCGGCACAATGTTCGGGAGTACCTTGTTGATGAAATATTTCCTGACATAAACGCCCTGCTCGTGGGTAAGCAGCTTTTCGTCGAGCATGAAAATATTCTCGTTGGCCAATTCGGCCCAAATACTCCGGTATATTTCCTGGGCTTTTTGCTGATGCTGAATGACCGTTTCCTGAATTTTATCGTACAATTCGGCTGGGCTGTAATCGCCAAGAATGACCTCATCGTCCTTTCCCAGTTCAAGCATCCGGCGGACGGTAGCCACCCTCACCCGGAAAAACTCATCGAGGTTGTTTGAGAAAATTCCAAGAAAGCGGATACGCTCAAACAGAGGAACGGTAGGGTCTTCAGCTTCCTGAAGCACCCTGGCATTGAACGAAAGCCAGCTTATTTCGCGGTTGTTGTATTTACTAAGTTTTTCCATTTTTTTTCAGGCGTTTAAGTCTCGGCAAGGTCAGGTAAAAAGCTTTCAGATATTGAGTTTATCCACCCCCTTCTGTATGGCTTCCTGAAAAACGGGAAGTCCGACAATTTCTTTCAAACGTAATATCCGTTCTTTAGGCGGCTGGTTTTCATCCTGAAGGAACAATTCGAACCAGCCCACATTTTGCCATTGATTCATTTTGTAACCGACTTTCGAGAACTCGCCACATTTCCGGTACCCAAAATGTTCGTGAAAGGCCACACTCGGATCGTTGGGCATGGTGATGATGGCCAGCAAATCGGCAACTCCCTGGAAACGCACCATTTCATTCAGGCTGGTGTAAAGAGCGTGCCCTACCCTTTTGCGGTGAAAATCGGGATGGACATAAACCGAAACCTCCTTGGTCCAGCGGTACGAAGCCCGGCTGCGGTAGCCCGAAGCATAGGCATATCCGGCAATTCTCCCGTCGATTTCGCAAACCAGATAGGGCAATTCGTCCATAATTCCCTGAATCCGTTCCCAGAACAGAGCCTCTCCGGGAACCGTCTCCTCAAAAGTAACCGATGTGTCAAGGATGTAAGGCGCATAAATCTCCAGGATTCCCTGAACATCGCGTTTTTCAGCCAGTCGAATGATTGCGTTCATAGTTATATTTTGTTTCGGGTTACGAGTTACAGGTTCCGCGATTTGCCCGGAACATGCAACTCGTATCAGTCTTCAAGTTATTCATCGTCGCTGAATTCCATCAGGAATGCTTTGATGAAACCATCGATTCCTCCGTCGAGTACGGCCTGCACATTTCCGGTTTCATAGCTGGTCCTCACATCTTTCACCAGTTTGTAAGGCTGTAAAACGTATGAACGGATTTGGGAGCCCCATTCAATTTTTTTCTTGGTCGCATTGATTTGTTCTTCCACTTCGCGGCGCTTGCGCAGTTCCAGTTCATACAATTGCGATTTTAATAACCGCAGTGCATTTTCCTTGTTTCCTAACTGCGAACGGCTTTCGGTATTTTCGATGATGATGCCTGTAGGTGCGTGACGAAGCCTGACCCCGGTTTCCACCTTGTTTACATTCTGTCCGCCAGCCCCGCTTGAGCGGAAAGTATCCCAGGTGATGTCTGAATCTTTGATTTCCACTTCAATGGTATCGTCGATGGCAGGCGAAACGAAGACTGAAGCAAACGAAGTCATCCGCTTGTTTTGGGCATTGAACGGTGACAGGCGGACCAACCGGTGCACCCCGTTTTCGCTCTTCAGATAGCCGTAAGCATATTCGCCTTCGAACTCGATGGTGCAACTCTTCACCCCCACTTCATCGCCAGGGTGAAACTCAACGGTTTTCACGTTGTAGCCTTGTTTTTCGCCGTAACGAATGTACATGCGCATCAGCATGTCGGCCCAGTCGTTACTTTCGGTACCCCCGGCGCCTGCATTGATCCGAAGAATGGCTCCCAGCTTATCCTCCTCCTTCCGGAGCATGTTTTTGGTTTCCAAGGCTTCGATTAACGAAAGGGTTTCGCTAAAATGCTGGTCGATATCGGCTTCGGTGGCCTCTCCCATTTCGAAGAAATCGTACAGCACCAACAGGTCATCCATACTTTGGGTGACCTCTTTGTAGCCATCCGTCCAGACTTTAACCGAACGGATCACTTTCATTTGAGCTTCAGCTTCTTTGGGATTGTTCCAGAAGTCGGGGTCCTGGGTTTTGAGTTCCTCTTCCTGTAGTTGTATTAATTTCTGATCGTAGTCAAAGATGCCTCCTTAACGCATCCTGGCGATCAATAAGGTCTTGTACCTGTTCTTTAAGAATCATTTTTTGCTTTTATAGATTACTAAAAGCAAAAGTAGAAAATGAAACGTGATAATTCAACAGAACAGCAGATTTGTGAAGATTGTGTGCAAATGAAGGATGAGGTGCGGAGTAGGAATGGGCTAAATGGTTATATGGCAGAGCTAACCGTTCAACCGTATAACCATTCAACCATTCTGATTCTCTAGCTTCCCCAAACAACGGTTTTTTCAGATATTGATGTGGCCTGAATATTATAGTTGTTGACAGCATCTTCGTAAACAAAAGCATAAATTTTGACCGTATAGGTTTTTCCACTGACCGGATATCCGGATGCCCATCCGCTGTCACTTTCAGTGATGCTACGTGTTTTGGTGGTATTGTCGAGGCTGCTGGTTGCATACACCAATGATGTACCGTCGTAGATATAAATCGCGTAACAGTCGGCATTGGAAAGCAATGTCCAGCTAATGTCCAGTTTTTTATTGGCAGAACTGTATGCACACTCTTCGAAGGTTACAGGCGCCACGGTTTCGCTGGATAAAACGTCCTGAAAATCCTGGGTTACCCCATTTTCAAAGACTGCCGAAAAAGTGAACGTTCCCGCTGCCGGTTTGGTTGTTGATAGCTCACTTTCAGGAGTTTCGTAATAGAACGTTGTTTTGCTGCCGTTTTCAACCAGGGAATAGGTTGTATCCTTTTCTGAAGAGTTGACGGCTTTTACGCTGGAGAAGGTACTGTAAGTATAAGCGTAAAGAGCCAGTCCATAAACGGTGGTTGTTCCCGAACGTTTGGCCACGATCAAGGCATCGCCCAGGCCGGTGGCTTCATCGTTTTGATTGCAGGATGTTGCGAAAAGGGTCAACAGTATAAGCGAAAATAATTTTGAATGCTTCATGAGTATCTTTTTTTGAATTTTAGAACTATCGGAAACCTTAGATGCTTTTAACGGCTAAAAGGTTGTGCGATGCAAAGATATTTATTTCGAAGAGGGATTTTGAATTCAGGATTAATGTTTTAACTTTGCGCCACAAAATTTTTAACAACTGTTTATCATTTAAATTTAAGCAAAATGCCAGCAAAAATCAGATTGCAGCGCAACGGGCGCAAACGGTATGCTTACTATCACATTGTGATAGCTGATAGCAGGGCACCACGGGATGGTAGAAGCATTGAACGGATTGGAGCTTATAATCCAAACACAAATCCTGCTACTATCGATCTCGATTTTGACAAAGCTTTAACCTGGCTTCAAAACGGTGCTCAACCAACCGACACAGTAAGAGCTATTTTATCTTACAAAGGAGTATTTTACAAAAAACATCTTTTAGGTGGTGTTGCCAAAGGCGCTTTCACTGCTGAAGAAGCTGAAGCTAAATTCGAAGCCTGGGTGGCCGAAAAAGCTAAAGCCGTTCAGGCTAAAAAAGATGGATTGGTTGCCAACACAGAATCTTCGCGTAAAGCACAACTCGAAGCTGAAGCTAAAAAGAATGCAGAACGTGCCAATGCTATTGCAAAACGCAATGCTGAAGCCGCCGCTGCTGCGAAAGCTGCTGAAGCTCCTGCTGCTGAAGAAGCTGCCCCTGAGGCCGCTACCGAAGAAGCTGAAGGATAAGAATCAGTCTAATCAGGTTTCAAATTTCGATTTAAAACCGACAACTTATAAAAGCGATAGAGAAATCTGTCGCTTTTTTCTATTTTTACCCTCATGGAAACAATCCCGAAAAGCAATTGCGTTAAAGTGGGCTATATCCAAAAGCCGCACGGAATACATGGCGAACTGGTTATCCGGTTTCAGGAAGAGTATTATGAAACCCTCGAAGAATGCCCCACGCTTTTTTTCGAGATCGACAACCTGCTGGTGCCTTATTTCATTTCAGAAGAAGGTTTGCGTTTCAAATCGGGCGAATCGGTAATTGCCAACCTCGAATGGATCGACTCGGAGAAAAGAGCAAAAAGCCTGTGTGGGCTATCAGTTTATGTAGCCAAAGAGGACATTATTGTTTTGGAAGATGAGCTGATCCCGCATGAATTGATCGGCTACCAATTGTTCGGCGAGTCTCTCGGCCTGATTGGTGAAATCGGGGATATTCACGACTATTCCGGCAATCTCCTGCTTTCGGTTGACTATCAGGGGAAAGAGGTACTCATTCCCCTGAATGAAGATTTGGTGGTCCGCATTGATCAGGATGAGCGTGAGATCGAACTTCGCATCCCGGATGGGTTGCTCACTCTCGACGAAGAATAAGCAATCGACAAGTTATGAATGTCTGAATTTCGACTAAGGTTAAAATACAGAACAAGGTTTTAAACCTTATCTCCTGAACTTAATTTTAGTAGAAATATTAGATACAAGTATATTCAACCTTATTAACTAGCAGTATTTCAATATTGAACTTAGATTAAGATAATAACGCATTTTCACTTTTACCTTTTTGCCTGATTCTACTCCTTGGTCCAGATCCGGGTGTTCAGGTTTAGTTCCTGAATAAGCGAAGTAATCATTCCAAACAAATCGTACATTTCTTTGATATCCCTGAAATTGACTCCCGAACGGAAGATATTGGGTTCGAAAAGGGCTTCGCTTATGCTGTTGGCGAAATATACGCGTGAGCCGACAAACGAGAAATAGATATCACCCCCAAACCGGTTCGACAGATTGATCATCGATTCCATGATGGCCGGCGTAAGAATATACCTGGCTTCAACCTGATCGGAACCATAAACAACAAACCGCTTTTCGAATTCAGGATTTTCGAGCTTGACCAATTTGCCCCGGGTGCTGAATTTCTGCAAACTTTGCCCAAACCGCCCCAGCAATCGTTCGGCCGTATCGGGTAATACATAAGTGGTTCCCGAAAAATCCTTGTTAAAATCGGCGTGCATGAAAAGCCCTTTAAAGATGGTCTCCCAATGCTCGTGACGCCGCCCCTTTGAATCGTGAGTGACCCGTTTGTATTGGGTATGAAGCTCGGAGAACTGAAAATCGGTTTTATCAACTTTACCGGTAACAAAATCATCACCGGTGTACCGGTCATAATGATGCGGGAATAGCCCGCTTTGCTGGTACGACTCCTGGCTCATGCAATAATCGGCCATATACTGCCATTCGGGATTAATGAGACTGACCAGCTCGGCCACCACATTCGATTTGAATGTCTCGCGGTACTTTTTCTTTTGTTTGCTGGTTTGATAAATGAAATAAACCAGAAAAGTGGCCGAAATCATCACAGATACCACAATCAGGGCTTCATGAGGATTCAGGCTAACCAGGAAATAGTTCCAGGCTCCCAGACCTGCCAGAATAAGAAAAGTGAGAAAATATCGACCCAGTATTCGTTTGCGCGACGATTCAAGTGTACGCAGATTCTCCGTGAGTCGGGTTTCGTAGAAGGATTTTAATTC
Source organism: uncultured Odoribacter sp. (assembly GCA_964488805.1). Taxonomy (GTDB): domain Bacteria; phylum Bacteroidota; class Bacteroidia; order Bacteroidales; family Prolixibacteraceae; genus Aquipluma. Next base: position 39,504 of record CAZAVU010000018.1, read on the forward strand.
ATTTTCAGTAGTCATACGAGCCGGTTTTTATGAGCGGAAAAGCTCTTTTACATTGACATTGGCACGTTCAGTTTCGGTAGCTGCAAATACCTGTCGGGTTTTCAGGAGCATCATTCCGGCCATCAGTTTGCCCGGAAACATCTCGACCGCATTGTTATAGTCGGTTACAGCGGCATTGTAGGCACGGCGGGCAGCAGCAATCTGCGATTCAACCTCATTCAGCGACCGTTGCAGGTCGATGAAATTCTGGCTGGCTTTCAGGTCAGGATAATTTTCGACGGCCACCATCAATCCCGAAAGCGCCGACGAAATCTGGTTGTCAAGCTTTACCCGGCTGTCAGCAGTTGCACCTTGCGTTAACGCCTGCGTGCGCAAATCGGTAATTTTGGTCAGCAATTCCTTCTCGTGAGTGGCGTATTGCTGTACCGTGGCGATCAGGTTGGGAATCAAATCGTAACGATTTTTCAGTTGGGCATCGATGCTCCCGAACGCATTGTCAACCTGGTTTTTCCGGTTGATGAGGCTGTTGTACAACGAGATGATACTGATCAGCAGCACTAAAACAACAGCAATAACAATAATCAAAGACGTGTCCATAGTTATAGATTTTGGTTTTGAATCGAAATAATACGATTAACAGGTTGAAAGTACAGAATCTGCGGCTACTTATCAAAGGGAAAAGGTGAGCCGACGATTTTTTCCGGCAAACGTCTTTTAGATTGGGTAAGCGGCATCCCGAAATATTGTTCTATTTTTGAAAACTGCAACGCACCCGGAACATCCGGCCTTCAGGAAAAATAATCTTCCAGGGTGCAACCTCAGAGGCAATTTGTCGTCAATAAGGACGTTAAAAATGACAAACCAATTATTCATTAAAATAGAAAGTCGATGAAAACAAAACTTGCAACATTCTTATTTTTTGCTCTTTCCGTAGCATTTACACAGGCAAAAGCCGATGAACAAACCCGGAAGGTTGATCCGTTTAGCGAGATTTCGCTCAAGATTTCGGCCAAAGTACACCTAGAACAGGGAGAAAAACAGAACCTCGAAATTGTAGCCAAACCTTCGGCTCTCGAAAAAATAATCACGGAAGTGAAAGAAGGAAAGCTGATCATCAGGTTTCCCAACAAAGATTATTTATGGAAGGATTTCCAGCCGGGAGATGTAGTCATTTACATCACAACTCCTGAAATTAAAGTCCTGAACATTTCAGGATCGGGCGACATCATTGCCGAAGGAGCAATAAAAACCAAAGAACTGGACATGACGGTCAGCGGAAGCGGCAACATTAAACTGTCGGAACTTGCTGCCGAACGGGTAAAATCAACGATCTCGGGCTCGGGAAACATTGTGGTAGCCGGGAAAACAGCGGCACAGGACCTGAGCGTGGTAATTTCGGGAAGCGGCGATTTTAAAGGACTTGATTTTAGCGCCGAGGATGTTTCGGTTAAAGTTGTCGGCTCAGGAAATGTGGGTATTGAAGCCAACAAAAACCTGTATGTTCGCCTGCTGGGCTCCGGAAACGTAAGCTATAAAGGCAAACCGATGATCGATCAGTCAGTCTCGGGTTCCGGGAATGTCAAGAAAGTTGATTAATCGGGCAAGAATATTCAAGAGATCAATTCGGATCAAAAGCGGGATAAATGGTAAAAGGCTATCATTTATCCCGCTTTTTTTTCGACCTCAGCATTGGTCTGCCAACATCTGAACTTGTTGCAGCGTCATTTTGTTCTTTTGTAACCATTATCAGCGATACCATTCGTATTGGCAAATGAAAACCGCAATCTCAATTTTCAGCTATGCCTCTAAGCAACTTCGAAAGATTGATTCAACTGGCCGATGAAGTGTTTGCCGTAAAAAGCGATCCGAGCCAACTGGATGTGAACCAGGAAGTCATCGAACGATTGAAACAGATGCATCCGGCTACCATTTCTGAATACGACGAAGGTAGCGGCCCCTGTGCCTGGGTGCTGCTTATCCCGACAACACTCGGCCTGATGCACCGGTTTGTTGCCGGAGAGATTACTGAAAAAGAACTTTACGAGCTTACTCCCCCGGGAATCGCCTACGATGCCATATACCTTTGTTCGGCGCTGGTTCTGGAAGAATACCGCCGCAAAGGAATCACCAAAAAACTAGCCCTGAATGCCATCGAAGAAATCCGCAAAAAACACCAGCTAAAAGCAGCTTTTGTCTGGGCTTTCAGCGCCGAAGGCGACCTTGCTGCCGAAACCATTGCCCGTCTGGCCGAACTACCCTTATACAAGCGGCAAAAGTAAGTTTCAACATTCCCCGTCCAATTCCACAGAAGAAAGCCAGCCCAACCCCTGACGAGGGCTACGGCATTGAAGTTTGTCAATTCCAGGCAGATCGCAGCAATGGCTTTACCAACCTCATCGAAATCCAACCGGGAGGATTGAAGTACATGTCGGTAAATTTTATACATTTGGCCACAGACTTGTCTATTTATGCAAAAAGAGATCAATTCCGATTATCTTTTATGGAAAAGGATAAAGGCTGGCGAAACACAAGCCTTTGACGAGCTCTATCAGCTCTATGCTGATGTATTGTTCTCGTTTGGCATGATTTATTCGAAAGACAAGGAGCTGGTCAAAGATTGCATTCACGATCTTTTTTTCGACCTTTTTAAATACCGGAAAAACCTCTCCGATAACGACCATATCCGGAACTACCTGTTCAAATCGCTGAAGCGGAAGATACAATCTTCAAAATCCGGAAAGCTGAGTTTGGTTTACACCTCAGGAATTCAGGACGAGAACGATCAAAAAACGACCTCTTTGACCAGCGAGAACGACGAATCCCTGGAGGAAAACATGGAAAAAATCAGGAAGGCCATGCAGAAACTGTCAGACCATCAGAAGGAAGTGCTCAACCTGAAGTTTCAGCTCGAATTGTCGTATGCGGAAATCGCAAAAATACTGGATATTTCTGTCGAATCGGTCAGGACCCTGATCTACAGGACCGTGAAAACAATCAGGGAAGATCTAAACATAAACAGCAGAACGTTGGTATTATTCTTTTTCCGAACCTCGAAGATACAGCAACAACGGCCCGAAGGCAAAATTGAAACTTGTAATGAAAGACGATAATAAAGATAAAAAAGCCGAAGACATTTTAACCGATGAGCTACTGGCAGAAGCCCTGATCAAAGGGACTCTTGACCGGAAACTTTTCAGGGAAGAAGAGCTGCGGTTTGCCGAGGCAATCAGCCAGGCTACCGGCTCCGGCAAACAAAACCTGGAATCCGGCCAGAAGAATCAATTGGGCAACCGGATAAGTCAAAGCATTAGCAATGCAAAACGAAAGAGAACCCTTATCTGGATGAGTTCGGCGGCAGCAGTGCTGATTTTAACAGGATTGACTTTCATTTTTCAGTTGGATTCCCGTTCCGACATCCGAAACTATGCTTCAGGCATTTCCCTAAAGGCCGATTCGGAATATACCCGTTTATTGCTTTCAGGAAAAAAGGAAATCCACATTGAATCGCAGGAGTCGCAAATCAAATATTCGGAAAACGGCAAAGAAGTAAAGATTGATGACCGCCGCAAAGTGGAGCAACAAGCAGAACGAACAAATAACCAGTTCAATACCGTAATTGTCCCTTACGGGAAAAGAACCCGGATCACGTTATCCGACAACAGCACCATTCACCTCAATTCGGGATCGAAGTTGATCTATCCGGCTAAATTCGACGGGGATAAACGCGAGGTCTATCTTGAAGGAGAAGCCGTTTTCGAAGTAAAGCACGATGTCACCCATCCGTTTTGTGTGATCACGCGCGATCTGGAGGTCAAAGTACTGGGTACGGTGTTTGACCTTTCGGCCTATAACGACGACAAAACGGTGAATACCGTCCTGGAAAGCGGTTCGGTTGAACTGAGGTACAAAGGCAACTCGTGGCTGGGCTTTTCAAAAGAAATAATGGTTCCGGGAATGCTGGCCGTTTTCGATCCGGCAGGCAAAACCATCAGCCAGACCAAGGTCAAAACCAGAAATTACATGTCGTGGAAAGACGGATTCCTGGTCCTGGAAAACACAACCCTCGAAACCATTGTCAAGCAACTCTCACGTTATTACAATGTTTCCATCAGTTTCGAAAGCCCCGAATTAGCGGCCGAAACCTTCTCGGGCGACCTGGATTTACAGAATTCACCGGTCCAGGTGCTTGATCTGATCGCCGAAACAATGGATATCGAAATCATGCAAGTCGACCACCAAATCAAGATTAAAAAAAGGCTGACAGCTCCCCTGTAATCTTTTCCCATCAAAAAAAAGCTAGTTTTGCATATTGGGTTTTTAAAAGATATGAAGAACAAAGCGTTCCTGATGCTATTCTGCTTAATTGGATTTCCTCTGGTTATGCAGGCTCAAAGCAACAGGCTAACCATTCATTTGAAGCAGGTTAGCCTGGGGCAGCTATTTGAGCTGATTCAGCAGCAGAGCGAGTTTATCATTTTCTACAAGGACAACCAGGTCAACCGCACACAACTGGTTTCGGTCGAAGCCGAAAATGAACCTATCGAAAACATACTGGATCAGGCCCTGAAGGAAACCGGGCTGAAATACAAAATTTTCGACCGGCAGATCGTCATTGTCCCGGACAGGGATAAGAAAGATTTGTCCCAGATTCCCCTGACCAACGGGTTCGAAAACAAAACAAGAATCGTCAAAGGAAAAGTTACCGACGAAAACGGCGCCCCTCTTCTGGGAGTTTCGGTAATTCTGAAAGGCTCACTGATGGGAACCATTACCAATACCGATGGGTCATATAGCCTGGAAGTACCGGCTAATGCGTTATTCCTGATCTTTTCTTTTGTGGGGATGAAAACCACTCAGGAAAGTTTGAAAGGCAGAGCGGAGATCAACGTGGCACTTACACCCGATAATATTAATGTTGAAGAAGTTGTGGTTTCGGCCCTGGGAATCAAACGGGCAGAAAAGGCGCTGACTTATGCCACCCAGACCATTATGGCCGAGGATATAACCAACAGCCGGGAAGTCACTTTTGTGAACAGCCTTTCGGGAAAAGTTTCGGGGATGGACATCAGCCGGAGCGCTGCCGGGGCTGGCGGATCGACCAAAGTTGTTTTGAGAGGGAATAAATCGCTGAGCGCATTGAGCGAACCTCTGTTCGTGATTGACGGGATACCAATGACCAATAACAAAGGCGAGCAGCTTGGACTGTTTGGCGGCACCGACCAGGGAGACGGGCTTTCGCAAATAAACGCCGACGATATTGAAAGCATCACAATCCTGAAAGGGGCCAATGCCGCAGCTCTTTATGGAAGCCAGGGAGCCAACGGGGTCATCCTGATTACCACCCGAAAAGGAGAACGTGGGGCTGTGAAAGTCAGTTTCAGTTCGGCATTCTCGCTCGAATCCATTCAAAAAATGCCCGATTTTCAGTTCGAATATGGAAGCGTGGGAGGGGCAAAGGAAAGCTGGTCGACTACAAAAGGGAAATACGCCAGTAATTATATCGACGATTTTTTCAGGACCGGCACAAACATGGTTAACACCATCTCCCTGAGCGGGGGGAACGAACGGACTACCGTTTATTCTTCAGCTTCGAACACCTCCATTTCCGGCGTTATCCCAAGGAACAGGTATGAAAAAACAAACCTGTCGTTCAAGCAATCGTCAAAAATTTTTGATGACCGCGTAACGGTTTCTTCCTCAGTTTACCTCACCCAGGAAAAAACCATGAATAAAAATGTTGCCGGTTATTATTTCAACCCGCTGACCGGATTGTATCTGTTCCCCCGCGACCGGAACTTCTCATCGTATGCCCAAAACTACCAGGTGTTTAATACGGAAAGGAATATGTACCTTCAGAATTGGTTTGTTTCCGATCATCTTCAGTCGAACCCTTACTGGATCGTGAACAACCAACCCCGGGAAGACCAAACCAGGCGATTGATCGGCAATACCGTTGTTGAATGTAAACTGCTGCAAAACCTGAAACTTCAGTTTCGGGGAAATTATGATTATGCGGTCCGCTCGTATGAGCAGAGAAACAAAGCAGGTTCGAATGCAACCAATGTTCATGCCAACGGATCGTGGAGTTACCAGAAAATCAGCGACCAACTGGTTTATGGCGATGCCATCCTAACCTATGAAAAAGCTTTCAAAAACATAAGCCTGAATACCGTTTTGGGAACAAGCTACCAGAAAAGTGTTTATGGCGACGGGATCGGTGTAACTACGGGCACTGACGGACTGATCTATCCCAATGAATTTAATTTCCAGAACATCGCGGCCAATGTAATGGTAAATTCGCTCTACGGAAGCAGCCTGATCAAAGAAGCCGTTTTCGGGAATGTACAGGTTGGATACAAGGATCGGATCTTCCTGGATTTTTCAGGACGCAACGACTGGGCCTCAAGTCTTTACGGAACAGGAAACGACTCCTACTTTTATCCTTCGGTTGGCATGACCGCTTTGCTGAGCGATATTTTCCAGTTGCCTGAGCCAATCAGCTTTGGGAAGCTGCGAAGCTCGTATTCGATGGTGGCCAATGAAGTCCCGTTCAATGTAATTAACCCCCAAAACAACATCAACAGCAGTTGGGGCGTCGATAAAAACACCCAGACCCCATTTACCAATCTGAAACCTGAACGAATTCGCAGTCTCGAAATTGGGACTACCTGGAAACTATTTAAAGGCTTGCTCGGGTTCGATTTTACCTACTACAACCTCAACAGCAGCGACCAGTTCATTTCTTTGCCCGCACCTGCCGGTTCGGGCTATACCCGCTATTTTGTCAATGCCGGCGAAATCATCAATTCCGGGGTCGAATTCTCATTTAATGCTGAACCGTTAAAAACCAGGGATTTCAGATGGCTCTCCATCATCAATTTTTCCAGTAACAAAAACCGAATCATCTCGCTACACCCCGACCTCAAAAATCCGATCTCGCTCTCCGAGGTTGAGGGCTACCAGTTGATTATTAAAGAAGGAGGCTCATTTGGAGATATTTACGTGCATAAATTTCTGAGAGATGATCAGGGACGCATCAGGCTCGACGCCAAAGGAAATATCCTCAAATCCGAGAATAAAGAATACATCGGGAATTCAAACCCAAACTGGAGCCTTGGATTCACAAACAAATTCAGGTACCGGCGCCTGACATTCGAGTTCATGGTGAACAGCAAATTCGGCGGCAAAGTGGTTAGCCAGACTGAGTCCATGCTCGATGGCTATGGCGTTAGCCGACGATCTGCCATTGCCCGCGACAACGGTGGCGTTGAAATAAATGCCGTTATGCCCGATGGCACGGCGGTCATTAAAATGGACACTCAGCAATACTACACAACCACTGGCGAGAGGGACGGCATAAAAGAAGCCTATACCTATAACCGGTCAAATATCAGGCTGTCACAGGCCATGCTCTCGTACGGCTGGGAATTTCCGAATTCAACAATCAAACAGATAGACTTATCCCTGATCGGGCAAAACCTGTTTTTTATATACAAGGATGCCCCTTTCGATCCGGAAGTAACACTGAACACCACCATCAAGGATCTGGCTATCGATGATTTCAGTCTTCCATCCACCCGCACAATTGGGTTCAATTTCAAAATCTGCTTCTGATTATCCTCCCAGGCAACGGGTAACAACTGCGGGAAATTTTTCAATTATTGTAAAAATGACAGCCTTTCGCATTGATCTTTATAGATGAATAAAGTAAACAACCACGCCCATGGGATGTGGCTTTGAGGTAAGCCCAGAGGGCATGACCTACTTGTTGAAACAAATTATAAAGCATGAATAAAAAGCATCAAATATTTTTCATCAATGGTACACTCAAATAAAAGGCAAAATGCAGAGCGACTCTGATCGCGTTCACAGAATGTGGGTTTTTAATTTGTATTAATTTTCGGTTTTTGTTGATTAATGCAAACTGAACCCAAAACTCACTGATTTCTTCGACCGATTCTGTTAAAACAAAATCCTGACGAGGGTTTTAAACCCTGTCAGGAGTAAGAAGCCGCAAATGCCCGCCACCATTGGCCCTGTTGGGTTTTTCGCCGTCCTGTTGGTTTTTTTTGCGTACGAGTAGGTTTTTTGGGCTCCCTGTTAAAGATTTGGACATCCGAGTAGCTCCGCTGGCTGTCCTGTTGGAAATATGGCTGTCCTGTTAAAGTTTTTGCCGTCCTGTAGGAAGGGGACCTGTCCTTTCGCGGGTTTCAGGGGATTTTTACCGAAATACTGATCCGATTCGGAGTCATCAGATCAGTAAAAAGTGCCGGATTTATATGTTATTGCCTTGTGTAAACATTTGTTTCGTTGGCATCCAGGTAATCGCCGTCATTGTTGTTGTCCGTTTTCAGTGTCAGTTTATCCCCTTCAATGCTGTATTCCGATTTGAATGTTTTTGACTGTTCTGTCTGCGACAGTAGCGTCTCAAATTCAGCGCTGCCTGCTTTATAACTGGTGATTGTTCCTGTTGGCATTCCTGTAACCATATTAAATGAAGAAATCCCAAGTTCAGTAACGGTTGCGGTTATCAGGTTCCCATTTACCGCAATGGAACCTTTCATGCTGACATAATCAATCCATTTATCTGACGATTCGCCGGGCATTTGGATTAAATCGATAAAACTATCCTCCGAGAATGTTATGACCTCTTTTATCGCGGTAAACCCTGTCGCCAATGGGATGGATTCGGTAGCAACCCACGTTCCAACAAAATCCGGAGTTACTTCATCGTCTTTTTTACATGACGAACTGATAATAATCAACACCGACAGTAATGCGGCCAGTTTGCAGAGCCTTGTAAATTTCAGATTTTTCATGGCTTTTGTGATTTTAGGTTTGCCGGCTAAATTACTGAATTTTAGTTCATAATCCTATTGCTGGTTATGTTTGTTCAATATTGGCGGATTACAGTGCAGCGTATCGGTGGTATTTCAGCAAAAAACCCTGTCTGGTTTAATCCGGACAGGGCTCTGATATGTATTTCGATGTTTTTCTCTATTCGAGAACGGTTACCCAGCCATGCGTATCGGGCTCGTCGCCGTATTGGATTCCACGAAGTTTCTGGTACAGTTTTTCACAGATTGGCCCGGGTTTGCCATCGTGTGAAAATACATAGGAAATCTTTTCATCGTAGTCGTCAATCCTCTGGATGGGGCTGATTACCGCGGCGGTTCCGCAAGCACCGGCTTCTTCCAAAGTAGCAAGTTCTTCAACGGGCACCTGACGCTGTTCAACTTTCAAGCCCAGATCTTCGGCCAGGGTCATCAGGCTCCGGTTGGTGATCGATGGTAAAATTGAACTCGATTTTGGCGTAATATAGGTGTTGTTCTTGATTCCGAAGAAATTGGCAGCGCCACATTCGTCGATGTATTTCTTTTCGCGGGCATCGAGGTAGAAAATGTTGGAATATCCAAGTTTGTGAGCTTTTTCACCGGCAACCAGGCTGGCGGCATAATTTCCGCCCACTTTGTATTTTCCCATTCCGAGCGGAGCCGAACGGTCGAATTCGCGCATGATCACAAAAGGAGTTGTCTGGAAACCACCTTTGAAATAAGGTCCTACCGGTGTTACAAATATGATGAACATGTATTCGGTTGCCGGGCTGACACCAACCTGGGCGCCTGTTCCAAACAAAACCGGACGGATGTACAGCGATGCTCCTGATTCGTAAGGCGGAACAAAACGTTCGTTCAGTTTTACGGCTTTGATTACCGCTTCCTCAAATTTTTCAACCGGAAGTTCGGCCATCATGGTTCCTTCGCACGAATCCTGAAGACGCTTTGCATTGTCGTTCATCCTGAAAATCCTGATTTTGCCGTCTTTCCCACGGAAAGCCTTTAAACCTTCAAACGCTTCCTGGCCGTAATGAATGCAGGTAGCGGCCATGTGCATGGTCAGATATTCGCTGTCGCTAACTTCCAGTTCTCCCCATGCGCCATCCTTATAGGTGCAACGGATGTTGTAATCCGTTTTCATGTAGCCGAAGCCCAATGATCCCCAATCTATTTGTTCCATGATATGTTGTTTGTCAAATTGGTTTGTTAATGAAGCATAAATTAACGAAAAAAATCGCGGAGAAGGAAACGACTTTTTGTCTCACTTCCGAAAATTAGGAATTAATTCAAGTTAACTGATTTCAAGAAAATAACCGCTGTGTTTGCGGATGTTGAGCACCCTTCCGTCCGAAAAAATGAGGTATTGTCCTTTAATTCCGTGCAAAGTGCCCGAAATAACCGGGCCTTTATCGAAAGTCACCGAGGACACCTTATCCGGGAAACTTAGCACCGGGTAATTGAAATGCCAGATGTGGTTGTCGTCGTGAAAGTATTGCTGCAATTCGGCCGGGAGCAACAGGTTGGCGTTGATTTTTTCCTCCGGAAGGTTATATTCGTTCATCGACGAGTTTTTCAGCATGGTTTGCCAGGCCGTTTTATCCGAGAAAAAATTCTTCAGGAAAACTTCGATTACTCCGGCTATGTGGCGATTGGGTGTTTTCGACAGGATGATCGCTTCGCTGGCGCCCTGGTCAATCCATCGGGTCGGCACCTGGTGATGACGAGTCACGCCCACCTTTAATTCGCCTGAAACAGCCAGGTAAACAAAATGGTCGATCAGGTCGTGCTCGCGGGCCCATTCCATGTCGCGGGCAATGCCCAGGTGTGCTTTCGACAGTTCGGGCCGCATAATGGTTTCGCTGGCCTCTGGCGAAGTTTGCAGACAGTTGTAGCAAAAGCCTTGTCCGAACGAAGTTTTAGTGCGTTTCCCGCAGGCGATGCAGTTGATCTGTCCGGTGAAATTCATCCTGATGTTTTTCCCGATTAGTTCGTTCATGGGCAGTTCGGTTTCGCCTATGGGCAGAAAGTACTGCACCGGATCGGCAAATTCCGACCGCATTTTTATGATATTTCCTGAAGCAAGCATGGTGATGGTATTTTAGATAGCCAAAGTACGGAAATGTTGGGTGATTTGGAAAATAACGCTGCAAAAATCGGGGCAGACATTCCGGTAGAATATGCCATTTTTTTATTCAATCGGCTGAAGCAACTAGCAATCTCCTCTCAACGTATAAGACCACGCCCGAAGGAAAAAGCATAATATTTCTGTCGTTGCCTCAAGGCAGGTTTTAGCTTGGTTTTTGGGTCATCAAATAGTTTAAAGTCATGAAACGCTTGGGAGAAAAGGAACTGATCAATATTTTCCTGACTGAACTTCCGGCCAGTCCACACATGCAAAACCATTTCTTTGAATCGGATGCCGAAGTTTTGACTTGTGGAAACGGCAAACTGCTTTTTACTACCGATGAATTTTCTGACGAAGATCTTTTCCGTACCGA
>CAZAVU010000018.1:50938-52792 GCA_964488805.1 uncultured Odoribacter sp.
TCATTTAAATTCACGGTTTGAGAAGAACTATTTTCCGGTTCGGATCAAGGAGTCGAAACTGATCGGGCAATGGGCTTCGTGTTGCATCGACACCAGCGATGGCGTGCTAAATGCCTTAAACACGCTGGCCGATTTAAACGGACTGGGATACCAGGTTGAGAATCTGCCCTATCACCCGGATGCACAGATGTTGTGTGAGTTGCTGCATGTTCCGAAGGAAGCGCTCTTTATGGGCGAATGTGGTGAATACGAATTGCTGTTTGCAGTTCCTCCGGAAAACAATAAAGCATTTTTGAAGGTTGCTCATGCCGAAGACCTGACGTTCACTCAGATCGGCGAATTCACAAAAACAGATAGCCGGAAACTGCTCGTTGAGGACAAAGTCTGGAACCTGGAAAAATTTAGTATTTCGGCCCGCGATTACGGTTCGAAACAGGAATACCTGCATAAACTACTTGATTTTCTTCGGAATGAACCTCACAAACGATGATATTATCTTTTTGACCGGAGCTACCGGTTTTATCGGCAGCCATGTTGCGGAATACCTTTCCGGACAAGGGCTTCGGGTGGTTTGCGGTGTGAGGAAAAACAGCAACACCACTTTCCTCAAAACCTTGCCGGTTGAACTGAATTTTGCCGACGTGACCAACCTCGATTCGTTAATTCAGGCTACAAAAGGCGCTTCTGTTGTTATCCACACTGCCGGAAAAGTGACGGATTGGGGCAAATGGCCCGATTTCTACAATGTGAATGTTGTCGGCACCCGCAATGTGCTGACGGCCTGCCAGATCAATGGTATTCCGCGGATCATTACCACCGGTTCGGTTTCCTGCTTCGGGGAGGAAGACTGTTCAATTCCGAAAGACGAGCAGTCGCCACACAACCCTCAGTATCCGTATTTTCTCGAAAAAATATGGCCGTCGGGGATGAATTTTTACCGCATCAGCAAATCGATGGCCGTCAAGGAAACAAAAGAGTTTGCCATCCGAAATAACCTGAATGTTACGGTGCTTCACCCGGTTTGGGTCTATGGCGAACGTGAGTTCTCATCCGGATTTTATGAATACATGAAGTTTGTAAAGTCGCGGATGCGTTTTGGCCCCGGCAGCATGAAAAACCTGTTCCATGTCATTTACGCACGCGACCTGGCACGGGCGTATCACCTGGCCCTGCAAAAGTCGCCCGATGGGTTCAATAACTACATCATCGGAAATAAAACCGTCTGCAAACAGGAGGAAATCTTCAGCCTGATTTGCCGGGAAATGGGTATGCGAAAGCCTGTGAACCTTCCCAAAGCAATTGCCAGGCCAATCGGATTCGTGGCAGAGCTGACAGGCTCCTTCCTGAAAATGGAGAGCCCTCCTTTTTTGACCAGAGCCCGGGTAAACATGTTTTACGATTCGATCATCTTCAGCACTCAAAAAGCCGAAGACGAGCTCTCTTTTAGTTGCCGGTACTCTTTGGAGGAGGGCATCCGAAATACGGTGAAATGGTATAAAGACAATCGGTTAATCTGAATGAGATGAAGCAGGTGAAATTCTTAATCGGAACAGACAGGCGTCTGGAAGAGTTCCGGATCAAAGTGCTGGTGTTTTTTCATTACACGGCCCGTTTCCTGCGGGGAAAACTAAAGTTCAGTCACTATTTACGGGTATTGAAAAGGCTGCAGTACTTCCTGTCGAGAATGAAAGAGAACAAATACGTGAAAATTGGCCGGCTGACCAAAGTGAACCTGTATGTCCCATTCTTTCCGACCAGAGCCTTTTACACGGCCTGCGACAAAGTGACCGTTTTCGACGAAAAGATGCCGTCCGTTTCGGCTTTGATTTCGGTGACTTCGGCCTGCCACTTTAA
>CAZAVU010000018.1:52892-61938 GCA_964488805.1 uncultured Odoribacter sp.
ACCCGGTTTTACGAAAAATTGTCACAACTTTAAAATTCTGCGCCATGAAGTGGGCGGTCCTGTTTCGATTCCTGAAAGCCTACGGAAAGTCGATGCGCATCTACTATTCGTTCGTGACCGGCATTGCCGGATGGGTTGGCGTGTCGCATTATCAGTTTATTACCAATACTGTCGGGCCGCGCGGAACTTCCGGCCTGGTCAGGACCATCGAAGTACCTGCTTCCATCGGGAAACAGGCCGTCATTATTGGCATTTTATTTCTGGCCTGGGGGATCAACCAGATTGTGAACGATTTTCTGGGTTATAAAGAAGACCAGATCAATGCGCCGCAGCGGCCAATGGTTACCGGCGAATTGAACCGCTATCACGCTATGGCCTTGTCGCTGGTTCTGATGTTGTTTATTTTTCTGGTTACCTGGTTTTATCTCGAACCTGTGGCGCTTATCCCATTGTGTGCCGGCGCGGTGCTGAATGTGGGTTACGAATACGCCAAAGGTCATGGTATCTGGGGAAATATTGTTTTTGGCATCATGATTTCGATGTGTGCCCTGTATGGTTTTTATGCCTGCGGACCGATGGAAATTTACATGACCCGCAGCCGGATCAGCTCACTGCTCCTGATTGCCGTGATGAATGCACTGATGACTTATTATACTTATTTTAAGGATTATACCGGAGACAAGGCGGCGGGTAAAAATACGATTGTGGTGGAATATGGTTTGCATACAAACAAATACATCGCCATTGCCGCATCATTTTTGCCATCAATCCTGTTCCTGATTGGCTATTACGTTTTTAAAGGATTTCAGATTGAACTGAATAACATCTTCATCATCCTTGGGCTGATGACTGTTTTTCTGCAGGTGTGGACCGGAATACTGTATTATCAAAATCCGCAGGGCGAAATGACCTATTATTCGCTGGTCACCAATTTCAGGGCCTGTACCTGTGGACAAGCTACCATTGTGGCGCTTTTTAATCCCGAACTGGGATTAGTCCTCTTCTTGTTAACCTATGTTTTTGTAGGCTTTTTATTCAATCTGCATACCAACATCAAGGCTTAAAAGTACCATGGAAATATTCGAGGAAGCATATATTGGTCAGGTCAGGTTGAAAAACCGGATAATCCGTTCATCCACGTTTGAAGGTGCCGCCGATGAAAACGGATTCCCAAGGACTTCATATTACCAAATTTACAAACAGTTGGCCGCTCATGGTGTTGCTGCTGTTATTACAGGATTTACCTACATCGACCGGCAAGGCAAGGCGATGCAACCCGGCCAGGCCGGTTGCGACTCAATGGAAAAGGTCGGGTCTTTCCGGCTTATGACAGATATGCTGCACGGTTATGACTGCAAAGCCTTTCTGCAAATAGCTCATACCGGACGTCAAACCTTGAGCTCGGTCACCGGGAGCCAACCGGTTGGAGCGTCTTCAAAAAAATCAGGCTATTTTAAGGAAGAGCCTCGGGTGCTCACCTCATCAGAGGTTTATGAAATCGTCGAACAGTTTGGCGATGCCGCACTTGTGGCTCAAAAAGCTGGCTTTGATGGCATTCAGTTGCATGCGGCCCACGGCTACCTGATCCATCAGTTTTTACTTCCGTCGGTGAACGACCGGGAGGATGAGTTCGGAATTAGCCTGGAAACCAATATAGGAACGTTTTTTCTGCAACGGATAATTGAAACCATTCGCGAGAAATGTGGAAATGACTTTCCTATTCTGGTCAAGATCAGCGCCGGCGACGATTGTCCAAAACGCTTTTCACAGGATCAGTTCCAGTATTTAATCGAGTTTCTCGACCTGATGTCGGTCAGCGCCATCGAAATCAGCTATGGAACGATGGATGCCGCGTTCAATATTTTCAGGGGCGAAGTTCCCGTTGACCGCATCCTTGCCGAAAATGGATTTTACCGGGATCGAAGTAAGCTGTATAAATGGTTTGCCAAAAACTTTCTTTTTCC
This sequence comes from uncultured Odoribacter sp., assembly GCA_964488805.1. Lineage (GTDB taxonomy): Bacteria > Bacteroidota > Bacteroidia > Bacteroidales > Prolixibacteraceae > Aquipluma. The sequence continues at coordinate 54,857 of CAZAVU010000018.1, forward strand.
GGCCCTGAAGAAACGGTTTATCCCATTACAACCCATGTATAACCTGCCTTATGCAGCTCTTGCCCGTTCTGCGACGAGTATTCCGCTGATTGTGGTGGGCGGTTTTAAAGATGGAATCCAGATCCATCATGCCATTCATGATTTCGGAATCGATTTTGTGAGCCTGTGCCGGCCATTTATTGCAGAACCCGATCTGGTCATGAGACTCATGGAGAACCCGTTTTACGAGTTTAAATGTATCAGTTGCAACCAGTGTGCTGTGATGTGCGACTCCGGGCATCCTACCCGATGCTATACCCATACCAAACATGAACCGGATGCCGGTCATGATTCGTCGATTCATCTTAAAAACAGTTAATTATAAAACGATGAAGACAACAGAGGACAGAATAATTGAGATCATCAGGTCGATTAAGGAAATCAAATATCCCATCACGCCGGAAATGAGCCTGACCAGCGATCTGTTCCTTGATTCGCTGGACATGCTGATGCTGATTAACGCAGTTGAATCAGACTTTTCCTATAAAGTTGACTTGGGCGAAGTCGAAAAAATCAAAACGGTAGGCGATATTATTAAGGTTTTGGAAACTACGACGCAAAAATCAGCAGTCCATGAAAAACATTGACTTTTACAATCGGTTCGGGTTGGATCTGGGAATTGTTGAAAAAGCCGGGCATAACCCGTATTATCATCAGGTCCAGTCGGAGCTGAGCGATGAAATGATGGTTGACGGCAAGCGTTTTATCGATCTGGCATCCAACAATTACCTGGGAATTGCCAACCATCCGCGATTGAAGCAGGCCTGCAAAGATGCCATTGACCAATATGGCGCTTCGCTTTGCGCAACACCAATTGCCAGTGGATATTCCGAACTGCACAACCGGGTGGAACAAAAGATTTCCAGGTTTACCGGAACCGAACAAACGTTGATTTATCCCTCGTGCTATCAGGCCAATCAAGGCCTTTTCAACGCCATAGCTACCTCCGAAGATATTGCGCTGGTCGACCGTTGTGCCCACTCTTCCCTGTTGGAAGGGCTGAAAGCTTCCGGGTGCAAAATCTCACCGTTCAAACATAACGACATGGATTACCTGGAGATGCTTTTGCAGAAAAGCGGGCAATACCGGACCATCTTCGTGGTGACCGAATCGGTTTTTTCAACTGAAGGAACCATCGCTTCTTTCCGCGAAATCAACGAGCTCTGTCTGAAATACGAGGCTATTCCGGTTGTGGACGATTCGCACGGGATTGGGGTGTTGGGAGCGAACGGCCATGGAATCCTAGAACATTCGGGGATTTCGGATTACCAGGGAATTTATACCGCCTCGCTGGGCAAAGCGCTGGCCAATCTGGGCGGAGTGGTTTGTGGCAAAGCTTCCCTGATGCAATGGATGCAATATTACAGCTCGAACCTGGTTTATTCCACCGCAATTCTTCCTTCGGCGCTGGCGGGTACCGATACGGTGCTTGACATCATCCGCGACGAATTTTCGGAGCTCAGCAAACGAATGTGGAACGCCAAACGGCGCGTTGAAACGGCGCTGCTCGATGCCGGCTTTAACCTGACCGACGGGAAAGCGCCCATTACGTCCATTAAGGCTGGCAGCTCGTTCGAAACCATCCGGCTGGCCAAATCGTTTTGGGATAATCGGATCATGACAACTCCTTTTGTATATCCGTCGGTTCCTCAAAATGAGGGGCGGATCCGGTTGATTGCAGGCGCTAACATTCGGGAAGAAACCATTCGGCGGGTCGAAGAAGCCATCAGGCAAATCAGGCATCCATAAGTTTATATCGATCTTGTCTGTATTGAAATGTATTAGATAATTCATTGATATACTGCGATTTATAAATTGACTGAAATGAAAAGATTAATTTTCTTCCTAATTGGGTGTTTACTTTTCACCAGTTGCTTACACCAAATTTCAAGAATTAATTATAACGTTAGTGTCAAAAGCTCTGCTCATGCAAATTGGAACATTCCGATTAAGAAGTTTGAAAATATACCAGATCCTGTAGCCTCTAAAATTGGTACAATAAAATTAAGTGATTCCGGATTTTCCAGTCATTGCAGTGAAGCAGATGCCATGGTTATTTTAAAAAAGGAGGGTTGTGCCCTGAATGCTGATTTTATAAACATTACAAAAGAGAAAGGACCTGACAGTGAAAGTAACTGCTACCGATGCAGTGCTGATTTCTATAAGTTTAAGAAATGATTTCTATGAAACTCCCGGCAATAAACAAATGAGTATCCGATTTTATCTAATTTGGGAAACCGTTGATCCTGTTGATAAAAGGAAATGAATAACCCACTGCGAAACATTTGTTTATACATCAACACAGATAAGCTTAAAAAACGCTCCTGACATGAAAAACATTTTCCTGATCATGAATCCCGGCTCACATTCAGGCCGAAGCCGGCAAACGTTCGATAAGATCATTCGAAAGATGACCCTGAACGGCATCGATTATGAGTATCACCTCACCAAAGACCTGGATCATGCCAGACTTTTGTCGAGAAATGCCAACCTGAATGACTTCAGAACGATTGTGGCGGTTGGCGGTGACGGGACTATAAATGCGGTGGTGAATGGCTTTTACGATAATGATGGGCGTCGGCTTTCGGATGCCCGGTTCGGCGTGATTTATACCGGGACCAGTCCTGATTTTAACCGAAGCTACAACATTCCGACCTCTCTTGAGCAGGCAGTGGATGTTATTCTAAATGGTAAAACGCGGTCCGTTCCGGTTGGGATGATCAATTTTGAAAACCCAGATCTGCCTGAAACTCTTGACAACCTTGATTATAGAACCGTTCGTTATTTTGTTTGCTGCGCCAATATTGGATTGGGTGCTGCACTTGCCCGAAAAGCCAACAGTGGTATTCGCCGGAAACTGGGCGACTTCTGCGGTACGTTGCTGTCCTTGCTTGGTCTGTTGGTCAGTTTTAAATCGTTCCCGATGATTTGCAATGAAGTGGATTGCGAAACCAGCTTGACCAAACTGACCAATTTATCCATCGGTATTACTCCATACATTGCTTCCGGCATCCGCGTACCGGTAGAATTTGTTCCAAAAGAAAAGGAATTTTACAAATTAACCGTCCAAAACCTGAACCTGTTCCGAATATTTCCACTCTTGCGAAAAGTTTACAGTGGCAAGCCCTTTGAAAACAGTGATTATCTCAGTCTTTCCTATACCCGGCAAATACAAATGACTTCAACCAAGTTGGCTGAGGTTGAAGCCGACGGTGATCCGGTTGGTTTTTTGCCTTGCAGTATCCGTTTTGCAAATGATGATTTACAGTTGATTGTGCCGCAATAACTCTCCGAGTGTCCGTTCACTGAAGTGAACGACAAAGGATAGGCTCAACTTCGAACAAAGTGGTGCATATTCTTTGCGATTTGTTTTAGCTGACTGCCTAAAGGATTATCTTAGTCGACTATCTTGTCAGATAAAAAATAGAAAATGAGAGCAATACATAAGCAGTCGCTATGAAATAGTAGAATGATTTTATTTTTGTCATTTTAAACTGTTTTACTATTTCGAGATAGCGTTTTTTTCGATAGAAAATGGCGATTAGAAAACTACCAGCAATTACCACAATAAGATAATAGAGTCCTGGAAATCCTTTTATTTCGTCAGGAGTAAAAAAGGAAAGAACGTTTGCTGTTAAGGTTAAGATTAGAACGAAAATTACCGCGATTATAGAATTGCCTTTATTGCCAGGTCTTCCATCGTCAATTGCTTCGAAAAATAAATAAATCGATGCAAATATGTTGTCAAAAAATCTCATAATCAACTTCTTATTTTCTCTGTATTAATCTGTGTTCTCTGTGGTGAAATAGTTTTTTACAGCATCTGCAGCCCATTCTCCCTCAATTCCTGCATCGGCCGGCTATTCCAGAAAAGCACAAAATCCTCTCCGGTATGTTCTTCGAAGCTTTTCTCCAATTCGGCAAAAGTGGCTTGTTGCTGATTGAAAACTGACAACGCCGGAATCTGCTCCATCAGCCATTCGCCTTCGTTTTGCTTTAGCTGAATAACCAAATCGTGTTTCTTGTTGCTGAAAGTGAGCTCTGTCATTTCGAAGGTCTGGTTTTTCTTCTTTTTGGTGAAGCTGCGAATAGACGGAACGCCGCCCAGCCAAACGATTTTGTGGTTGGGGTTGGCCGGTTCAAAGGCCTGATCATCGATGGCTTTTCGGATAAAATCAGGGGCAACCGTGGTGCGCGGTACTTTAAACTCGAACCAATCCTGAAGCGGGAAATCGAAGCAAATACCGTGCATGTAGTTGAACAGCGATTTGCGCAATCCTTCGCTAAACCGGTCGTGATCAATACCGGTCAGGTCTCTGAATTGCAGGTCGTTGTTGGCAAACGGGCCGGGCTGCTCATTTTCTATTTTGATGCGAAACTGATCGGGATTTAAACCCACCGGGCTGTGTGCTGTGAGTGCAAAATGGTGCCAGAAGCCCGACTGAACCACTCCGACTTCGAAGAGCTGGCGCACCACTTCGAGCGAGTCGATGGTTTCCTGCACGGTTTGCGTGGGGAAGCCATACATGAGGTAGGCATGAACCATGATTCCGGCGCGGGTAAAATTGTCGGTGACCTTGGCCACTTTCGAAACGCTCACCCCTTTGTTAATCAACGCCAGCAAACGGTCGGAAGCTACTTCCAGTCCTCCCGAAACCGCGATACAGCCCGATTCTTTCAGCAACAAACACAGGTCGTAGGTAAAGCTTTTCTCAAAGCGGATGTTGGTCCACCAAACGACAGTCATTTTCCGGCGAATGATTTCCAAAGCCAAAGCACGCATGAGTGCGGGCGGTGCGGCCTCGTCCACAAAATGAAAGCCGATTTGTCCGGTCTGGCGAATCATTTCTTCCATACGGTCGCACAAAACCTGCACGGTGTTGGGCTCATAGCGGCGGATGTAGTCGAGCGAAGTGTCGCAAAACGTGCAGCGGCCCCAGTAGCAGCCATGCGCCAGCGTGAGTTTGTTCCAGCGGCCATCGCTCCACAGGCGGTGCATCGGGTTCACAATTTCAATGACCGACAGGTAGTTGTCCAGCTCGAAGTCGGAATAATCGGGCGTTCCGGCTTCGAATTGCGAAAAGTCGGGCTGCGCGGAGCCGTTCAGGAAAACCACTTCGTCGTTTTCGAGTGCAAAGGTACGTTTCAGTTCGGTTTTTAGGCGTTTACCATCAAGGAGTTCGATTAGATTCAGGAAAGGCGCTTCGCCGTCGTCGAGCAAAACAAAATCGAAATAGTCAAAAACCCGCGGATCGCTCAACGAGCGAAGTTCGGCATTGGCAAATCCGCCACCCATGGCGATTTTTATTTCGGGATAATGCTTTTTGATGAACTGTGCGCATTTGAATCCGGAGTATAAATTTCCGGGGAAAGGAATGGAAAAAGCCACCAGCGTAGGTTGTTCTTTTTCTATTTTTTCCTGAAGCAGTTTCAGGGTAATTTGATCGATGAAACTTTCGGGCGACTGCAAAGCTTCGTGCAGTTCGTCGAAGCTGTTGGCCGAGCGGCCCAGGCGTTCGGCATAGCGGCTGAACCCGAAATGCGGATCGATGGCGTCAACAATCAAATCCGATAAATCTTCAAGGTAAAGTGTGGCTAAATGTTTGGCTTTGTCGCGCGTTCCCATCGTTCCAAAAGCCCACTCCAGATCGTCGGTTTGTGCAAAGCGCGAGGCTTCGGGCAAAAAGTTGCCTTCGCAAATCACGTGAGCAAGCACATCGTTTTTTCCCTGCAAAAAGGCAATGACGGGGTCGATGGTTTGGATGTAATTTTTGTGGAGATTGAAGATTCGTTGAACGTTCTCAGATGGTTGCGGGTTACGGGTTGCGAGTTGCGAGAAAAGCAAGTTCAACCCTTCAGCGGAAAACAGTTTCAGGATGACTTCAATGCCCAGATCGCACTGAAAAGAGGCGATGTTCTGCGTATTCAGAAAACCTTTCAGGTAAGCGGTTGCCGGGTAGGGCGTGTTCAGCTGGGTAAACGGCGGAGTGATCAGCAATATTTTTTGAGCCACATCAGAAATTTTAGGTGAGTAAAAGTACTACAAAGATTTTTAGATTGTAGAGGTCAGATAAAAGACAAAACCCAACGATAGTAAAAGTTATTCCACCGGTTTATTATTTATTTTCTCTACTTTTGCCCCGTTTTGGTTGACGAGCTTCCTGTTTGGAGCGAGTCTGAAAAGGGAATCCGGTGCGAAACCGGAGCTGTACCCGCAGCTGTAAGCCTTTGCAAACTTTTGCAATCCCCGCCACTGTTTCGATTCGTCGCGACGGGAAGGCCGCAAAAAGTGAGGCGAGCCAGAAGACCTGCCAGTTCAAATTGTTTTTTAGTCGAATCTTCGGGAAAAAAGATCGGTGAAAAGTGAAAACTGTTTCCTATTCGTTTCTTCCGGAATAACATTTTGTATGATGCAACTATTTTCGTCGTGGAGTGGCGGCAAGGATTGCATGCTTGCGCTTTACCGCATTCAGAAATCAGGCGAGCACGAGGTGAAAGTTCTCCTGAACATGTGCGATGCAGGTTCGGATGTTTCGCGTTCGCACGGCATTCGTCAGGATTTGGTGGTTCGCCAGGCCGAAGCGCTGGGGCTGGAACTGCTTCAGCCCAAAACCGATCGGGCCGGTTACGAACAGAATTTTAAAGCAGCCATCCTGACGTTAAAAGAACAGGGTATTACCGGCGGCGTGTTTGGCGATATTTACCTTTGGGAACATCGTCACTGGATAGAGCGGGTGTGCGGCGAATGTGGCATCGAGGCCATTTTCCCGCTGTGGGACAATCCGGTGAAAGACCTGGCTGCCGAAATCATTGCTGAGGGTTTTAAAACGCTCTCGGTTTCGGTCAATGCCAACCAGTTAACCGAAAGCTTTCTGGGACGGGTTTATGATGAAACTTTTGTGGAAGAGCTTTCCCGGATTGAGGGCGTTGATGTTTGTGCCGAACAGGGTGAATTCCACACATTCGTATACGACGGCCCCAATTTCAGGCATCCGGTCCCGTTTCAGAAGGGAGCCGTCAGTTTTCGCGACGACCATTGGTTT
>CAZAVU010000019.1:0-2120 GCA_964488805.1 uncultured Odoribacter sp.
AAGCTTTATCGGCTTCATCGCCGCCAATGTGAATGTATTTACATGGAAATAACGAGGCAACTTCAGAAAAAACAATTTCTAACTTCTTGAAAATATCATCATTTCCGGCACACAAAACCACATCGGCATCGGTGCCAAAACCAGCATTTACCGGATACTGACGTTGGGTACAGGAAGATTCGGGGTAAGAGGCAATAAAAGCCAGGCTGTGGCCGGGAACGTCGATTTCAGGAACGATGGTCACAAAACGATCCTGGGCATATTTCACGATTTCACGAATGTCGTCCTGGGTATAGAATCCACCGTCGGTATTTTCTTCACCCTCAGCCGGAGGTGCAAAGGCGCCAAAAGATCCGGTGCGCGGAACACGCCAGGCGCCAACTTTGGTCAGCCTGGGCAATCCCTTGATTTCGATACGCCAGCCCTGGTTGTCGGTTAAATGCCAGTGGAAGATGTTGTATTTGTATTTGGCCATCTGGTCGATGTACCTTTTCACCTCGTCTTTGGTGAAGAAGTGACGGCTGACATCGAGCATCAGACCGCGCCATGCGAAACGGGGATAATCGGTTACATTTACGCAGGGAATAGCGACCTGAGTAGCTGCTTGTGCCGGAACCAGTTGCAGCAATGTTTGTGCTCCATAAAATAACCCGGCTGGCTTATTTGCTGAGATACTGATGTTTTTTTCTGAAACTGTTAGCGTGTATCCTTCGTCGCTTAAGCTGGGATTGGTCGTTTCGTTCAGGACCAGGATGATTGCTCCTTTTGCCTGCCGTTGGTCAGAGCTTTTTATTTCTGCGGAAATTCCGGTGAGCCCTTTCAACTGTCCGGCCAGCAACCCGGCGGTATTTCTGATTTCGTCGTTTCCGGCGGGAAAAACAATCTTTGTTTTGGCCGACAAATTAAAACTGCCCGGCAACTCCTTTAATTCAACAGGTTGGGGAATCAGCGATGTGCGATTCTGGCTAAAGAGAAGTCCGCTTTTGCCGGAAAAAGCAATAAAAAAACACGTTAAAAAAACAATTAATCTATTCATTACCATTTACTTATATTTTGTTTTGAACTGTTATCTGAACTTTGCCTTCCCGATGTTTCAAAATCAACACCCGCGTGTCCTGATCGTAATTCCAGAATCCGGCTTTGCCTTTTCCTGCCGGCATTTCTTTCCCGTTCAGCATGACTTTTTCAGGCTTAAATGCGAGCTTGATTTTGTCCTCGCTTTCACGCATTGTGCTATAGATCAGTGAATTATTTTTATACTCGACATTTGTTGCCCCGCAGGTGGAGTTTAGCAAATGAGTTTCGCCCTCAGGAGCAAACCCGGGGAACGAATTCATGAAGTCGAGGAAGTAGTACACTGTAATGAAATGCCCGCTGTACCACCATTGCGGATAAGTCGGTCCGGTGAGAATGATGTTGTTGGGTTCGAGCTGGTAGGTTACGAAGTTCATGGTCTGGATAGCCCGGTCGCGGTAGCTGTTATCGCCTGTGGCATGATACAGATCGGCCAGCATGGCAGCCCAGTGGGCGCTGTGGTCGCCCATCGTTTCGAAACAGGCCAGTTGCTCCCGGATGGCTTCGGCCGGTTCGAATTCTTTCGGCTTGTCGATAAACTTTTTTTCGATATAGTCATTCAACCGAAGGGCCACTGACACGTTGTTTCCGGTCTTTTGGGGACCCGACAGAATGTAACGGATGAAATCCATGCAATCGTAGTTTGTCCGGTTGGTGGTGTCGTTTGCAATATCTTCATAAAAGCCCATCCATTTTAAATTTTTAACCGGGTTCTGTACAATCCAATTGTAGGCCCGATCGCGGTTTTTCCTGAACCGGTTGCTGCGGTTGAACGCATCGAGTTGTCCGAAGAGTTGCACGGCATAGATCGAACTGCTGGTGTACAACTCTTTGATTTCGCGGGTTTGCGGATTCACGCGGAAAGGCCAGTTTCCTTCAGGAAATTGGTTTTTGGCCAGTGTCAACGCGATTTGTTCCGACGCATCGAGGTATTTCTTAATGCCCGTTGCTTTGTACAGGCTTAGATAGGCCAGTCCCATCATGGCAGGCTTGTCGGTCATGATGGTGTTGCCATCCTGAAATCCTCCGGGTTTGCCCTGGTAGTA
>CAZAVU010000019.1:2220-61709 GCA_964488805.1 uncultured Odoribacter sp.
GGCAGCGTTCTGCCTTTTTCATCTTTCAAAACCTCCTTGTCGCCTTTGAACCAGTTGTCGTGCTCGTACAGGATGAAGTTCATCCCTCTTTTGACGACCTCATCGTAATTGCATATAGGAAGTAATTTACCTTCCGGATTGTGCCGTGGCGTTTGTTGCCCGGATAAGTTGCCGCAGAAGCTAAAAAGGGCGATTGCAACAAATACACCTATCTTGTATTTTATCATTTCGGATTTAATCGGATTTGTCATTCGGCTAATTTTCAGACTGGTGTATTTCAAAAAGTTTTCCTTCACCCGGCAGAAGGTCCAGTTCCAGATTGCCGTTCCTGTTAACCTTTACGTTCTCCGGTTTTCCTGAAACAGAAGAAATCTGTCGGATCGCGGTTACCGTTTTGTCAAGCTTCAACTGCACAACCAGCGCCCCTGAAATCGATTTGTTGACCACCATGACATACTGTTCCGAAGAATTATTTTTGGTGAACCTGGTGATAATCAGTTCTGCGTTATTGTTTTCGGGACGGATAATAAAATTGCCAGGTAACTGCTCTGCCCCTTCAGGAATAGCGTTGCCGGTATGATAAACAGCCTGCGCATCAAGCCCGATTAACGTTTTGCCCAGTTGCCTCATCTGGTGATTCAACTGTTGAAAGGGGCGATACAGGTCGGTTTTATTCCCGCACGAATCGATGATGGCGTTGGTGAATTTTTCGCCCCGGTTGGTAGGTGTCCAGTAGGTAAACCAAACGAGGTTTTTGATTCCATAAGCCAGACAGGAGTAGACATTTAGCCTCATTTCTGAAGCATTCGGGCGCCGGTACGATCCCGGGATTCCGATGGATTGAAGATAACAGGAAGTTTTCACCTGGTTTTCCAACCCGGCTTTGCGGATGATATCCAGATTCCGGTAGTAGGTATTTCGCATGGAACCGTCAACCATAAACGGATAACAGTCGAACGAGAGGTATTTCATGTTCTCTTTCCCGCACACCTCCATCCAATGATTCACATACGACTCGTAGTCGGGCACAGCCCAGGAAGGCAACAGATTTACATACGGAACCGCCTGTTGGTCAACGGAAAGAATGGATTTGTATTTCCGGGCAGCCTCAGTCATGCCTTTTAAATCGGGTTCATCGACCACGTAGTACCCTGATGTTGCCGGGTATTTGCGGTACGTCTCAACCATGGCTTTGATGTCTTCCGGGGTGCCATTTACTCTGGGGTCGGCCACAAACATTTTCATTCCGTATTTTCCGGCCAGTTCAAGCATTTTCAGGTTGCGTTCTTCGGTGTCGAGCAGCGAACCCAGTACATTCTGGATGTAATCAACATTTGCTTCCTTAATGGCTTTATACTGTTTCGGGTTGGTCTGCTCCCAAACCGGAGGCCAGAAAATGCCAACCTGAAATTTATCTTTTGAAGGATTGTTCCCCTGCAGGGCAGTTCTATCTGATTTTGTATTTGCAATGCAACCAGTCCATGGAGACAAAATAAAACCCTGAAGGATCAGGTAAATTATGAAATTCAATGTACGTAAACGCATTTCTATTAATTGATTATGTTGTTTCTTTGTTTTTATTTTTTCTGAGCGGTTTCGTTTTTCAGTTGTACTTCTTTTATACGGGCATCTTTACCCTTAATTCCCAGGTAAAAGGTGCCGTCTGCTTCAACTTTTATGGTAAGCGATTGACTGTTCCAGTCGTTCGACCTGATTTTTGATTTCTTTATCATTTTGTCTGCGGCGGCATCCTGAACAAAAAGTTCCCCACAGCCTTTGGTATTTCCAGAGAAGGTATAGGTTCCTTTTTTCAGCCAGAGGCCTTCGTATAGTCGTCCTTCTTTAACAAATCCGTATCCGCTTTCGGCACCGGCCTGGCCTTCTGTGGTCCAGTTTGTATGACCATGTTCGAAGTTGGCGTTCCGGAACGTTTCGCTGCTGTGGATTCCACAGTCGGTAATGGTATTTGTGGGTTGGATGCACAGCAAGTCGCATTTGCTCAGGTATTTATTGTTGTAGATCCGAACGTTCTTTACCGGAGAATAGTCGTTCGTTTCAGTGTTGTTGAATGGTTGCTTTCCGCCATAAGGATTGTCGGGCCATGTGCCCACCGAATAGCCGCCATTGAGGACATTGTCGTAAACCGTGATGTTGTAGATTTCCTGATTTTCCCAATTGGGATCGTCGGTTCCCCAGGGGATAAAGGCAATGGCTTTTCCGCCGGTAACTGCTCCAGAGTTGATGTAGCTGTGGCAAACCGTAACGTTATAAACAGAATTGTTTTTACCCGGCTGTGCCCACCACCACAGGATTCCGCGCGGGTCGTTGTAGGCGGTCCACAATACCACTCCGTCGTCGTTCGATTCATCGAATACACGAACTATTTTCACATTGTGAGTCCCCATTCCGAGACCCATTCCATCGCCGCTGACACATTTCACTTCGTGCATTTTCACATTGCCAATGAAGATGTTTTCGCAGCCATAAAAGGCGGTGTGGTAGTTGTTTGTGCGGACGATTTCGACATTTGAAACTTCCATGTTCTTTACTTTCCACATCCCGATTGGAATGACATGAATACGGTCGTTGCAGAAGCGGCGGTAATCCGGAAACTGATTGTCAGTACTTTCTACATCCATCGAGCGGATTCTTCCCTGGCCAGTGATTTTGATGTTCTCGATTTCTTTGCCTTGGATGAGCGGGAGATTTGATACGTGCATGTTATGCGTCCAGTTGATGCCCGGAATTGATCCTTCGTGCCCATAAGCAGTCTTGTATTTATAGTCGCTTTCGTTTTGTGATTGCCAGAGAATTGCCCCTTTTTCAATATGAAGGTCCACATTGCTTTTCATCAGAATATTAGTTGCGACATAGCGTTTCCCGTAAAAAGAATTGTCGCCGCTTAATACAACCTGTCCGCCTCCTTTGGCCGTAACATCGTCGATGGCCGCCTGAATGGCATCGGTATCATCGGTAAATCCGTCGCCTTTTGCACCATAATCCAAAACGTTGACGGTTAGTCCGGGCAACTTGAATGCGTAGGGATTGTTCTCAAAGTCACTCCAGTTCTCAACATAGAAACGAGGACCGATCTTCAAAAAATTTCCGTTGGAATCTTCTGCAACGGCAAGGAATTGACTGCTTAACCGGGTTGTATTTTCGTTTTGCATGGGGATTTTTGCAATGCAGAATTCCTTTGTTAGCTGAGTTTCGCACAATCTGGTCATCTTCAGGATATCATCGGTTTTCAGGAGCATGGATGTTTCGTAAATAACGATCTTGCTGTATTTATCCAGATATTCCGGGGCGATGTGCCCTTTTACCGTGATATATTTCTTTGACGCCTGGCAGGAGATGATTTCTCCGGCAAAAGGTTCTAGCCTGTTCTCTTGCTCGAAGGTGATCCGGTCGATGATAAGTTTTCCGCTTCCGTCCAGTGGCTCGATGCGAAGTCCCATCAGGCGCCCTTTCGCTTTTGGATTGTCTGAAATATTGAAGTAGAACGCACTTTTAGGCGTGTTAGGTTGAATGTCAAACACTTTTGATTTGGAGTTGTCGTAAGTTCTGTCTTCATCGGTTATAAAACTAAGCTTCAGCCTTGTGGCTGAACTCCGGTTTTCCATGATGAAGAACATGGTGTTGCGCACTTCCAGTGTCGGGTTGTATATGCCGTTACGGCTGTTTTCGAACGATGGAGAGCTGAGCGAAGAGGCTTTCTGGAAAGCATATACTAGCGAGCCGTTGTTTTGAGAAACACTCCCGTTGGTAGCCGTAAAAAGAGCTGCCGAACCTGCTTTTTCAAAAGTCAGGTCCAACAATGGGCTTGCCTGAGCGCATGGCGAATTGGCCTTCAGCAGAGAAGAGAAGGCCATCGCAATGAATACGCATATTATAACCGATGATCGTTTCAGCATGACTTAGTTAAGCTTTGGTTCTTTTATCTTGTACAATCCTTTCCAGCTTATATAGTTTGTTTTGATGCCGAGCGAGTCGACCAGATCCCTGATTTCGATGGTTTTCAGGATGTGGGTGTTGAAGCCTTTCCCGATGTCGTTGTTGTACACCCATGATGGCGAAGGCCACAGGCAGGCTTTGAATTTGACGGTGCGGTAGAAATGTTTGCTCGCGCCCTGTTGCCCGTGATGGGCCATTTGCAGGTAATCGCAATCGAGCTCTTTTCGGAAAGGGCTTTTCAGCAAACGCTCGCTTTCTTCGCTGCCGCAATCGCCCAGGAAAACCATCGATTTGGCATTGTCCCAAACCCGGATAATCATGCTCGAATTGTTGTAGGGGTTCATCCGGAGGTCTTCGTTCTTCACGCCCAGAATTTTAAAACGGGTCTGATCGAGCGTGATCACCATGCCCGGAGTTTTAATATCTTTCACCTGAATCCCTGATTTTTTCAGCAATTCATAAAATTGCTCAACGCCTTCCTTACTTCCAGGTTCTGTTCCATATAACTCAGGAGAGAACCCGGAGTGATAAATGTTTTCAATTTTCAGGTCCCTGGGATCCTTCAGAATTTCAGCCAAAGCCCCAACATGATCTGCATGGGGGTGACTCACAAACCATACATCGACCTTGTTGCCCAGGGCGGCCAGGAACCCGCGCAGGTACGGGGCTTCTTCTTTTACGCCGCCATCCATCACGGCCACTTTGCCGTCGTTCATCCTGAACACATAGGAATTCCCGATGGTGTTGATCTGGGACGGGAGTTGCCAGACCTCGAAGTTTGACTTTGGTTTCGAAAAACCGGTCATAGTCCAGAAAAGGACAATTGTCAGTATGATCCAAAAGTTTTTCATTATCAGGTTATTTGTTGGTTTTGGTGACATGGTTGATCGCAGCTTCGATGTTGATGCCGCTTTCCCATGGCCGGTAGCGACAGCCACTGGGTGCATCGTCCTGGTAATATTCGCACCAGGTTCCCGATTTGTCCCGCAGGTTCATCATTTTTTTATAAATCTCAGAGGCCAGAGGGTGGTTAAATTCGGTCAGGGCATACAGGAATAAGCCGTAATCGTAGCCCAGAAGTCGCTTGTCCTGCTGGTTCAGGGTAATTTTCCCGGATTTCTGATAGAGGGCAACCAACTCGTTCAGCATCTTTTCTTTTTCCTGATGCGAAAAGAGGGTAGAACCGATATAGATAGGCATCAGGTAAACCGAAGGCAGGAAAAACTCTTCAGGAGCCTCGGGTTCAATTTGGTTACTGTCCTTCCCAGAACATTCCTTGCAGAAATAGAGCGATCCTTTGTAATGTTTCAGAATGCCACGATATCCGCCATGTCCGGGATAAAGGCAAACTCCATATCGGTATTCGGGATAGGTGCACAGTTCGGCCCGTTTGGGGTTGTTGACCAGCAGCCGTCCGTCTTTCATGAAATTATCGCGGTAATGGGCTGCAACGTTATCCAGAATTACTGAATTCAGGTTCTGCCACTCCTTGTTTTTGAACTTTGACTGCCGGGCATAATCCAGAAATCTACGACCACCTTCAATGAACAGCAATGTGGCTTCCGAAGAACCATCGTTGAGCACTTTGCGCGAAACCATGCCACCGGCGATGTAGGTTTCGTCGCCGTTGAACGGCAGCATGTCGGCCACCAGGTTTTTCTTTTGTGCCTCCCAGCACCATTCCAGGAAAGGCATGATCTGATCGACAAACGCTGCATCCTTTGTTTTCGACAGGTAGTCGAAAGCCTGAATGAGCAGGTAACCGGTGATTTCCACTTCGTCGTTTTCGTGCCGGTGAAAAATTCCGGGAATGCCGATGGCCTGGGCATTGCTGATGTGTCCAAACTGCTTCCAGATGTTATGGTAAAAGTTCAGGATTTGCCGGGCCTGATCGTAATATCCCAAGGCCAGGAATGCTCTTGAAACACCGTATTCGTCGCGGATATAAGCCATGTGGTAAGAATGGCCGGCCAGCACACCGCCGTCTTTTCCCTGTTGGGTCAGGAGCAAAACAGAAACGTCGTCGATGGCCTGCAACAGTTGTTTCTTATCCGGATTGCTGTCGCTGATGCTTGTGGCAAAATTCAGTTTGCTGTCGGTGAACGAATGCCAGTCGTTACGGGACTGTGCAAGCAAACTTTCGGTTGTTTGAGATAAAGCTTCCTGTATGTTGGCGTTTAACTCCTGAAACGATGGGCCTCCAACGATGCGGAGCATTCCTTGTCCTTTGCCGAATTCCAGAAGGTATTCATTCTTGGTTCCTTCTTTTGGCGTGATAATGGCTGCTCCTTTGCTCAGAACCTGATGGTTGATTTCGAAAGGGCTGGGGTAGTTGTTATACACAAATTCTCCCGGAGGTGCAGAAACAAGGAAGCTGTTGTTCATTCCATATTTTCCCTGATAGATGGGATAATTGGTTATTGAAACCGGAAGAGCGAGGTCGTTTACCGAAAAGGAGAACGAAACCGCTTCGGTTAAATCGGACAACCGACAGAAGCAGGCCAGCCGGCTGCAAACAAAATCGGTGATCGTTCCGATGGTTTTCCCGTTTTGGGAAAGCGTGTGAACGTAGATGTCGGTTCCCGGCTCCCGTTTGGTTTCCACCCGGATTTCCGGCGACAGCAGTTCGGAATGGAAGAGGGAAGGGGAGCTGTACGGCGGACCGAATACCTGGCTCAGGTTGATCCCGTCTTCATACACGCAATAACCGCCATTGCCCAGGCAATGCACCGAATTGCCCTGTTGAGCGAAACAGACACTCAGGAAAAACATCCAGATACACGTCAGGACGAATGGTTTGCAGCGAACGATATGTTTTTTTGCGATATTCATTAACCTTTTCAGTTCAGCTTATTGACGCACAGAAATAAATGGTTCGGCCAGCAACCCTGAAGGGAAGAGCTGGTAGTCCATTGAGAAACCGTCGCCCCCGGTGACAAAGCTGTCGGGACCGTAGGCGCCGGCACGAAGCGGTAGGGCGTGCAGCGGGCCAAAAGAGTTACGGCGGGTCAGCACCACATCAACCAGCAGATAGTTGTTCTTTTGAAGATCGGTGGTCACATCAGCGGTATAAGGCTGCCAGGCGATCATGCGGGGGGCATGGCCCGGACTGTGAACCTTTACACAGGCCGCTTCGAACTGCGGAACAGTGAAAATCAACTGCTCTTTCGGGGCAAATTTTCCTGATACTGGAATTTTATAGGTCACGCAACCGGTATAGAATGGAAATCCTTGTCCGGTAAGGTCTCCAGTTTTGATCTGCTCGGGTAAGCGGGTCAGTGTTTTTTCCGATCCGTTCAACTGAACGCCAAAATTACCAATCAGGTAAAGGGCTTCCAGGTTCTTGTCTTCCGAGAAATTCACGGTCAGTTCAAGGCTGTTCTTTCCGAGGGTTATTGCTTTTGCCGGAATCACCACTTTTTGGATTGCCGGATCGGCCCACCAGCCTTTCGATACTGAAGCGACCGGGTTGCCGTTCAGCTTAATATTGAAATGTTCGGGACGTTCGATGCCCAGATAAACGGTATCCTGTGGAATGTCGGCTACCTGAAACTCGAAGTTCATGGTAACCACTCCTTTGATCACAGTGTTGTTGGTAAACTTGGCGGCATACCAGGGCTGAATCATTTCGCCGCCACGGAGTTTTAACCCGTAGTTGGTGCGGACAGCCTGATCGATCTTCAGGATTTCAGTTGGGGCTACGGGCTGCTGGTTGTCAATTTTGTAGCCGGCAATGTCGAGCACACAGATATTCTTTTCGGAGAGTTGGTAGTTGTAAGGACCGGCCAGTGTAACCTTGCTTTTCTCTGCTGGTTGCCCAGAGGCTTCCATCTTTTCTCCGGCTTCCGGTTTCACTAAGTACAAATGTTCGCCCGAAGGATAAAAGTCGGTGGTGATTTCAACGGCCTTCTGGCTATTCTTTTGACGAACGGCCTGCTTTTCGGATGTCAGGCAACTCCACTCGGTTGCATTTCCAGTTCCGGGAATCGAAACCTTAACATTAGCGTACGTTTGGGAAGTACTCATATTCATCAGTACAACATAGCGGGTGTCTTTATCGGTACGCACCTGGCAGAAAATGTCGTCAATCGGTTTTCCTGTTTCGCTGTCGGTAACTTCGACAACCGGCGAGATGAACTTTTTGCAGGTGCTGATAATTGCATCTTTTTCGAACGGAACGTGGTTTGCCTGTGCCGAAAATCCTGAAGCTTCGGCTGATTTTACGGCATCGACATATTGCGGGGCTTCTCCGGCAAAGATCACGTTTCCGCCTTGCTTTTTGAATTCTTCAATGATATTCATGGTTGAACGGCGAATGGTGGTCATTCCACTGACCAGTACCGTTTTGTAGGAAGCTTTCCCGATCCAGAGAACAGGTTTGCCATCTTTATCTTTTTCTATCCGGTACAACCGTCCAATCATTTCTTCGTCGCCGTAATCGTAATCGATCCTTGCCCCGAGCAACCAGTTGTAAAGTTCGCGGTATTGGTCTTCCAGCTTGCCGATTTCAGCAGTCCCGGCGCCAAGTCCGTTGGCCCAGCCGATGCCCACCTGGCACCAGACACTCTCGATGGGGTTGATGACCAGCAGATCGCACGAGGGTTTTCCCTGGCTGAGGATAAAATTCAGGCGTGAGAAATAGTCTTCGAGTTTGCTGAAGTCCTTCCACCAGCCTGATTGGAAGAAGATGCTGGCCGGATAGTCTCTTTTGGCTTCGCCTTCCATGGAGTACCATGACAAGTGATGGCACCGGAGGTTGATCCCAAACAGCGTCTGCCAGTTTCCGGTGGCTTTGTAATTTTCGAAAGTCATTTGCCAGCCGGAGCAGCCGTACAGTTCCGAAAGCAGCCGGGTTTTACCCAACTGGCGTGCTGCGGAAGACAATTGCTTCACGATACAATAGTTTCGGTTATGCTCGGTCAGCACATCCACACCCGGGCAGTGCATGTATTCATACGAGCGCATCAACGATCCCTGCATGGCGGTTTGGGCCACCAGGTTGTCTTCGTGAAGGACGTGCCCGGTAAACTGCATGTTGTTTTTTTCGCACCACTGGTAAATGGGTTTCATGAAATTTTCCAGAAACATCTCCTGAAGGATTTCCACGTAATGCCATTTGACCTGGGCAATCGTGGCGCCGTCTTTTTTTAGAAAAACTTCGGGTAGACGGTCAACCAGGTCATAGCCAAATCGTTTTTGAAAGGCAGCCGGAAGTTCTTCGGTCCAGGGCGCCATCCAGGTCCGGTTTTTATTGCTGTTCCCGAAGTCGGTCATTAAAGAACCGCGATGAGGTTCGTCGGTGAATATTCCGGCGATTGAAGTTCCGAGGCGGGAGCCGCAGTTTTCTTTATATTTTTCGTGGGTCAGCTCGATGTATTTATCGGTTCCCTCACGTTTTAAGGTGTTTAAATAGGTAAAACCATTGTAGAAACTCGACTTGGCCATTTCTTCGGTCACGAACATCAGCACGGTTTTTCCTGCAAAAGAAGATGCCGGTGTTGTTGGTTTGATCCGTGAGCATTCGGTGTAATTCAGCCCATCGAGCTTGCAGGTGAACGCGGCAACGATCGAGTCGTTCCATGCAAACTGGTCGGCAGGAACGCAATATAAGCTGATGAATTTTGCCCGGTATTTGGGATCTTTGGTGACAATTCCTCCGGCAGTTCCCGAAGGCCAGCGGTCTTCGTCGTACAGCCAGGCCTTCATGCCGGTTTTTTGAGCCTTGTCGGCGCAGGCGTTGGTCAGTTCCATCCAGTCTTTCCCCAGGTATTCGGTAATCAGGCCGGTCCGGGAGTGCATAAAAAATCCACCCATCCCCATCTGTTTCAGGACATCAACCTGGCGCAGCAACTCATTCTTCTCTAATTTGCCATTCCAGGCCCAGAATGGAACGCCTTTAAATTCGTTACCCGGGTTCCTGAAGTTTGAATAGGTTGAATTGTTTGGCTTCGGAGTGGCTTTCGCATTTTTCTCCTCGCTTTTACCAAACGAAATTAAGGTCAGGCACAAGGCCGCTGATATGAATAGTCGTTTCACAATAGTTGTGTTTTTTGGTTTAGAATCTTGAAACTGTTTATAAAGCATTCCGAATTAAATACAAAACAATAATTTTTCCATCCCGCACTATCCGGTAAACTCAAAGTACTTTTCTCATTTACTTCGCTTTAGTGAATCAGGTACAAATGAGTTCCGGTTCCATGTTAAAAACTAATCGGGCACCACCTGGTTTTCCAGCGTCCCCAGTCCGTTCCATACGCATAGGATATGTATTGTTGCACTCCTGCTTTTATGTGTCCCAATCCATCGCCACTCCATCCGCAATTATGCAGGTACGGCTTCAGATTGTTGCGTATTTCGCCTATTTTGCTGAACGTCAGGCCATCGTCAGACTGCCAGACTACCAGGTAGCTGGACGCCGACATTCGGGACGCCGTGTGAATAGCCTGAAATTTCTTCAGATCTTCGCGGTATTTTACATCACAATGATCGGATCCCTGAATCGAGCTTTTATTGATCGCTGTTCCTCGGAACGTTAAAGCTCCGGGCCAGTTCGGGTTGTTTGCGTCAGCCGTGGCAACACGAGTTGTGGTTGAGTTCTGGCCATTCCCGTCGTTCCATGAATAATAAAAATAAACCACATCGTTAACCACGACGATGGATGGTTCGCCGGCACCAAACGATATTTTGTTCCCGGTGAACTCAATTACGGGTTGGGGGTTGCCGCCCCATCTGTTTCCATTCCATTTTTCCCAGGGACCATCGGGGTTCTTCGAACGGCAAACATAAACATCGTTGTCTACCATGTTCGCGTCTTCGGTTGTGGTGTATCCCAGGTAATAATAGCCACCCCAGCGCGCCATTCCCGGATCGCACACCGAAAATGCGTCCCGGCCATATTCCGTAGGCTTCAGCACTATTTTCTCGTTGGTCCATTTGACACCTTTGTCGTATGATCTTTGGTAAGAAGCCTGGTCCCAGAAAACTGCTCCGCTGGTTTTTTCGAGGGTGTATTTGGCCTGATAGTTATAATCAACTTTTGTTCCGTTAAAATAGCTTGTCACTCCTGCCACAACCCCGGTGTCGGTCCATGCCCCGGAATGTGTGGTCAGCCCGTTTTCCAGTTTCCATAAATAGGTTCCTGCTGGAAATTTCGCATCGTTGGAAACGCCGATGTACGAGTTGTCCTTATAATCGACAAAAGTTGCGGTAGCAATCGGATGGGCCGCAACGGTAGTCGCATAATCGGTATTCCACCGATACAGGTTAAAGGTAAAACCACAATGTTGTCCGCTCCAGTTCGGGCAACTAACGCCGATTTTCCAGAAAGGCACGCCGGCAGTGAACTTCTGAGCGGCCACATTGCTTCCTAAACTCAGGGCTGCCTGCCCGGTATTGGATGAGAGCAGAACATCATCTCCGAACGATCCTCCCGATGCTGCAAACCAGGCATCCACAGAACCATCGTCGTTAATGATAATCGAAGGCCCGTAACGGTACGTTTCCCCCGTGTAAATATCCCAGCTATCGGTCACTGTTGGTAGTAATGACCGTCCCGATTGCTTGATTGTCATTTTTTTGGTTTCTCCGCCGGAAGAAATACTGATCTTCAATTCGCGATTGGTGGCCAGCGGGTTCTCCGCCAGAATGAATGTAAAATCGAAAACTCCGGCAGAACCTTTCTGCACGGGTAAAGTACACCAGTCCTCTCCGGCTGAGTTGTATTCTATTTCGGCATTCCAGGTTGTACCAACCGAAACGGATACCTTGTTTTCGCCTCCGCTTGCCGGTGAGGTGAACTCCGTTTTTCCTATGCTAATCGTGTATTGGGAGCCATCGCTCTTGCAATTCAGAACGAATAAGCTAAGGAAGAGGCATCCCAAAATCTTTAACCGAATATCCATATTACTTTGTTTTTGGCAGCCAGGTGCAAATGTGCTTTCCGTTCCAGTTATTCACCGAGGCATAATCGACCATCCGGACAAACCCGTTTTTCACAGGAACCTGGAATTGCATTTTTGTTCCCGGAGCTGATGGCTTTTCGGGAACGATACCGACATAGCCATCTTTGGACAGAACCGAAACCGGATCGTTGTAGTGCTCGTCGATGTTTTCGTCGCGGGCAAGGACTATCGGGCCGTAAACCAAAGCCTGAAAGTTATCGCCAGCCCGGTTGCTCCCGCGTGGCGCGTCGATGATCCGGCAACGCATGTCCAGTTGCAGGTCTATCTGGTCGCCCGGAGCCCACTTCCGTTTGATTTCGGCATACGTTCCCGGATTGGCTGCAACAAGCTCGCCGTTAACTCTCAGTGCGGTGACCTGGCTCCATCCCGGGATGCGCAACCTGACCGAAAAATTCTCGGGCGTCTGTGGCGACACTTTAATGACAACCTTTCCGGAGAGCGGATAGTCAGTGATCAGGTCGAACTTTACCGGATGCCTTTGGGCGGTTGAAGCCGTGGCTGTTCCGGCATTGTACAGGTTGATGACCGGCCCTGTTTCTGAATTCATGACGGCAATGTATGGCAGGTAGGCCAGTCCCATCGGACCGTTCAGGTTGCAGCAGGTTACATAAACACCGGCGACATCGCCGCCCCAGCCCTTGGTGTTGGTTTTTACCCCGTTCAGCAAGTTGACATAGCTGAACCCGTCGCCTTCAGGTTTCATGGCACCGAGCAATCCGTTGTAAGTATATTTTTCGATCATATCCATGGCCATTGGGTCGCCTGTCAGTCGCAGGATCTGGCTGCAAAGTTTCAACCAGGTGACGCCCACGCAGGTTTCCATCATTCGCTGGATGTCGGGATTGGTCTGTTCCAGCGCGGTGTTGTCCCAGGCTTCGCCATACACAGCCGGATGATACGGCTGGTCGCCGCCACCGTTGCCGATAATGGTAATTTCTTTTTCGATGATGTTGCGGTACAGGTTCATAAAAGCCTGCTTCCAGTGTTCGTTGCCCGTTGCGCGGTAATATTCCACCAAACCTTCGAACAGCGACATCATTTCGTAGGCTTTCGGGTAAACGCCGCCGATCTGTTCCGGAGCCTTGTTGTTGAAGGCATCCTCAATGATGTTAAACCCTTTGGCGCCGCCTTCAATCTCGACAATGTATTTTGCAAAGTCGAGGTAGCGTTGGTGTCCGGTCAGCTTATACAGCCGCATGATCGGTTCCAGGATGGTGCTCGATTCGATGTGGTTGGGGCTCCAGCCCTGTTCGATAATCGGAACCTTTGGCGCCGGCCCGGTCTGCGCAATGATGCAATCAGCCTGATCGACCATGGCCCGCAGGACTGCCGGATCTTTCTCTATCTGCATGTAATATTCGTCAAGTCCGAG
Organism: uncultured Odoribacter sp.; assembly: GCA_964488805.1. Lineage (GTDB taxonomy): Bacteria > Bacteroidota > Bacteroidia > Bacteroidales > Prolixibacteraceae > Aquipluma. Next base: position 15,508 of record CAZAVU010000019.1, read on the forward strand.
CAGCACATATTTGCGTTCCCAGAGGTCGCCGCCCGCGCTGTCGGGCTGTTTACTTATTTCAGAGCAACTGATGCTGCCGTTTTTCTGTCGGGTGGTCAGCAGATCGGCCACGGTGGCTTTCAGGATTTTTTTCAGTTCCGGGTCTTGGGTGTAGCGGTAAAACATACATCCCGAACGGACGGCTTTGCCCCACATTTCGCCCTGTGCAAAGAATGAGCGGCCTGTCCTGAATTTCTCAACCAGGGCAGAGTAGGGGACAACTCCCTTATTCCAGTGGCTGATCGAATTCTGGATGTAGTTTTCGAGGTATCCTTCCAGTTGAACGGATTTGGCGGGTAGCGGCGTAAACTGATCGCGGACAGTGGGTTTGTTTCCGGCCTGACAGGAGTGAAAAGCAAGGCATCCGAGCAGAAGGGCCATTTTTCTCAGGTGGTCCAACCGGTGTGCCTGACGGTAAATTTTTCGGAATAAAATCATAGCAGCTTAGTTTGGTTTAAATTGAAAATACCTGATTAATCATGAACAGAAATATCTGCTTAATTGACAATGAGTTTTTCCCGATAGTACGTTCCCTGATCGTTCAGCTCAACGATATACATGCCCTTGTTTTTCAGGAATCCCAGGTCAATACGATCAGATAAAGCTGAACCAGGGAAACATTTGGTCCACAACTTTTGACCTGAACTGCTGTAAATCGAGAGTTCCGAATCAGGGGAGGCCCCCGAAGGGAAAATCACATTCAACGTATGAGTGGCCGGATTGGGATAAATGCGGAATGAAGGCTCAGTGTTTTTTGATATTCCATTTGAGGTATCCACAAAATAGTGGTAGTTGAACCTTCCGGAGGGAGCCACATCTCCATTGACGTAAAAGTCCATGATGTTGCCGTCTTCCTGCATGTTGTCACTCCATTTGAACTCGAAGTTGACCGACTTGTCATCGGTAATGCCCAGCAGCGAGCGTTTGACTTTGAACACCAGCGTTGTCCCGTCGATGGTATAACCTGCAGCCCCGGTTTTATTCCAGGTCCAGGTTTTTTCGCTCTTTTCAATACTCACCGAGTCGGTGGGTGTGTTTCGGTTGATCAGGAAATCGTAGCCTTCCCAACCTGTGTTTTTATTGCGGTCGATGTCGATAAACAGGCGCATCCATTTGGGGTCAGACTTGTCGGTGAGCGCTGCGGCGGTTTCAACATAGAAGTAGATGAAATCCTTGTCGCGGGCAACTTTGGCTTTGACAATGTCGTTTCGCCCGGTGTTATTCGTGTAGGTGAGCGAGTTTCCTTGTCCGGGGTGGTTGCGGTGAATGACATTACCCTTGTAGGAAAGGTATTCGGGTTTAACGTCGTTCCACGAGCTGCGGTCGTTCATCGTGATGGTTTTTGCTGCCGATGCAGCTTCCTCAGCCGCCATCCCTTTGTATTTCCTGATGTTACTGATCAGTTGCATGTAATATACATCGCCTTTGTTTCCCCATGATTTCACAGGTTCGACGTCGCGGCTTTTCTCAGCCGAATATTCATCGACAAAGGCAAAGGGTTTCACGTCCCAGTCGAACCAGCGACCGGCAGTCCATTCGTTCCATCCGGTCACGAAAATCAGATCCGGATCGAGCTGAAGGGCGCGTCCCCATTGCTCCTGGAAATTCAGTCCGTAGAGGTAGGCATCGGTACGGCTGTCCTGTCCGTTGGTTTTGGTGTAGCTGCGCCCGTAGGTCAACGGGGTGTTAAACCCACTGGCGTGGCCGCCGCTGGCATCCGAAGCATTTTGTGCCACGCCAACAGTAACCTGTTCGTAGCCCCCGGTTGCTTTGGAAACGTACCCGTGTTGCGGGTAATTTTCGAGCCATCCCCACTGCTGGTTGGTCGACGGGCCGTTTACATAGTCGGGCTGGCCGGGGCGGAAAGTGAAAAATGATTTGATGGCATCAACCTTTTGCTGGTCAATCATTGCATAGACCTGAACTGGTGTGTGGCTGGTGCCTGTTGTTAGTTTGGTAAACGTTAAATCGGACGAATAAGCTATTTCGCTTTCGTAGTTGCCGCTGGTTTGGATGCCACTGAAATAACTGACTGGTGTTCCGTTGGGTTCGGTGTATTTCCATACTCCGACGGTTTCGGTGCCGTTGCAGAGCTCCCAGAGGTAGGTGCCGGCATCCTGTTTGTCGAAGGTAAGGTTGAGCTTAGCATTGTCCGCAAAATTCACGAATGTCTTTTCTGCCAGAATCGGTCCGGCAACAGTTTCGGTATAGTTGGTTTTCCACTTATAGAGCCGGAAGGTGAGGTTGCCGATGCTGTTTCCCCAACTGGGGCAGGTGGCGTTGACTCCATAGAAAGGAGCGCTTGCCGTAAATTTAAGACCCGCGCTGTTTCGTTTGGCGGTCATGCAGTTGGGATAAGCCATGATTAACGGTTTCCCGCCCCACATAAACCATAGGTCTTTATATAGTTGAGGCTGATAAAGGTCGTTGTACAACTCCATCAGCGATTCCATCGATCCGCTGGTGGGACTAAAAGGCAAGAGAAATGCTATCTGTGGTGTTTGAACGCCATCTTTTCGGGCCTGGTCCCAAACTTCGAGCAGTTTGGTGTATGAGGTTTTCCAGGTAAGGTTGCCATTGGTGCAATCGAAGAAAACCACATCGACACCGGCATCGGCCAGCATTTCGGCGTGTTTGCGCAATACCCATTCGTCGGTGGTGCGGTAGTATCCGAACAAAGGTTCGTCCCACCAGAAAACCCCGCCGGAGATTCCCATCCAGGCCGGGTGATTGGCGTTGGTGGCTGCTTCGGGATATTGTTTCAGGATTTGGGTGATATTCAGTACCGGTGAAAATGTGGCAATGTCGTCGGTGTGCCAGGTCCAGTAAAACAAACCAATTTGCTTGTCTTTTCTCGGGCTGCCGGCTTCATTGCAGGTGGGGAGTTTTCTTCCAAGCGCATCGGTGGCAGGTAGGCCATTGCCGTAATTTCCCGTTTGCTGGGCGGTCAATCCTGATAGGATTGCCAGAACCAAAAGGGCCGTTGCCAATATCCGTTTCTTCATTTTGTTTATTTCTGGTTTAGTTGTTCCCTGCAATTCAGTATCCTGCGTTTGATGTAAATTACTTGATAATGCTTTGTAAATAAGCTAATAAGGTTGTTGTTGGGAGCAATTGGATAACTACTAAGGTTAAAAATTAAATGATAAGGTTTTTAAAACCGTATTTTAAAATTCACACTACTATGTAACCAGTGATGTAGTGTCAGCGCTACGCGCCTTTTCTTCAATTGATTCAAATGCTATTTATCTACCAGACTTCCGGTGCAATGCACCTGAACAGCCGCGTTCGCGGTTTGTTAATTATTCAATCTTAATATCGAACTCTGGTTAGTATGAAAACATATTTGCCTGATGGATATAAAAATACCATCCCAATAAGGACTATCAAGATGGCATTTAAACTTACTACGATAAATGAAACACAAACATTACCACACCCATAGAGGCATGGTTATCCTGTACTGATATGGTAATGCAAGTTCTTTATTTCTGGATCTTCTCGTCGAGCACAAGGTCGCCTGTTGGAGAAGTTAATTCGGATACGCGAAGCAATCCTTTCTTTCCGCTTTTTGCTTTGAAGAAAACAACATCGTTTAACTTGATGGCGATTGTTTTCTTGGTAGCCACCATATTTTTAAACATGTCATCGCCTTTCATGGCATCAAATTGGGCCGAAGAAATGGTGGTGGGAGCATACCGGATGCCGGTATCGGGCAGGCGGCTTACATTGTCGTAATAAATGCTATCCAAGTCGGTGTTGGCAAGTTTTGCTTCATCGAAAAAGACATCGACCAATGGCCTTCTTGCATCATCGTATAAGGCGCTTGATCCATAGGGTGTTCCGGCGTCAACATCCAGACAGCTTCCGTAGTTGCTATCCCAGCCACCTAAAGTAAGTCCTGTATAAGAGAGGATATTCATCTTCCTCTCCCTTATGGTATAAAGTGACGAAACTTCATTTCCGTTAACATCAGTTACCAGCACTCTCACGGTTGTGTTTTTTATAATATTGGGCACCACTATGGCGAAAGAGCATGGATTCTCGGTGATGTTGGAAATTTTGGTTCCTGCCATTTCCACTTCCGATTCCACATCTTTATAGAAGTAGTTGCGGAAGAACTGGATTGTCTTGATCTGACCTTCGGTAGCAACGGCTCCTTTTAAGGTGAAGCTTTCGTTGGTATAAACCGAATCTTTAGCCGTCTGATTAACGAAGCTTATTGTAACGTCGGATGCTCCTTTTTCATCTTTTTCGCAGCTTGTAAAGAAAGCCGTAAACAGTATCCCGGCTGAGACAATAATAAATCCTATTTTTTTCATCTGTATAAATTTTAATTTTTAATGACCGTATGGAACTTGCATGATTGGGAGTAACCAATTCGATTGATGTTTCGCCCAATCATGCTCGTTACATACCTATTAATCTTTTACTAAAGCGATTAAATCAGGTCAACCTAATTGGCATTCATATAGAAATATATTTCAGCCATGTGCATCCAGGGTTGGCCGCCACTTAAACCAATCATTTTGATATACCTTGCATATACCGGAGCGAAAGAATACTCATGGCCATAGATTTGCTGAACATCAAAATCAAATTCGCCGATATTGGTGAAGTCCTTTCCATCCAGGCTATACAGGAACTGTACCCTGTTAGGAGCCCACTGCCCGTTACCACCGTCGTCCTGACGGCGAACAAGCTGGATCTTGTTGACATTGTATTCGTTACCCAAATCAACAACCACATAATGCGGGAATCCTGTTAACTGGGTATGCCAATAAGTATAGATATCATTATCGATCAGGTAAGAAGCTAAATAACCGCCCCAGTCAGACGAAACGGAAGAGATTTTCATTCCGGTTTTGGAGATTTCGCCCAGAGTTGGAGTCACGTCGAATGTACGCGAGGCCGATTTTTTGCCGGCTGCGTTTTCAACGGTGACGGTCAGCGTTGTAGCTTTCACAAAGCTGGCGATGATTCCTTTGCCGGATGTGGTTGCGTTGAATTTCTTCTCTTTTTTAACTCCTTTGCTGTCCTGGAACGAGACGATCACATAACATTCGACGCCGGTTTCATTGGTCCAGCTTACTTCCGAACCCTGTACGGCAGGAACAGCCTTTACTGTTGTGACAACATAGTCTTTGGCCGCTTCAGTACTCTTAGGCGTACCTGTAACAGTCACGGATTCAGAAGCCGCTCCGGCAAGGTTATAGGAAGTCAAAGTAAAAGTATAGGTGTTTTCATCCGTAAAACCTCCGATGATAGCCTCTGTTTTTCCTGTTGATTTCGTGTCGTAGCAGCTTATTTTTTTACTCACTTTTTTGCCTTCGGCATTCACATACGACACCAATGTGTAATAGTAGTCTTCGTCCGTAGGGACCGACCAGTTCAGGATAACCGATCCGTAATAGGGAGTTACCTGTACATCGTTTACAGGGTTAATGGATCCTCCTCCGCCGTTGTCATCGTTATTGCAGGACGTCATAGCCGAGAATAAAACAACTATTCCCAAAATATATAATAGCCTTTTCATAGTTTAGTATTTTAATATAATCAAACGATACATTTCAATTCAGTAAACTGATGTGTGTATAATAGTTTCGTGGGATTGGTTTTAAACCTGCGGGAGGGTTTAGCTCCCACAGGTTTTATAGTTTTACCATCCTGGGTTTTGCCAGTTTTCACCACTGATCCCCATCATTTTGATCACATCATCCTGATTGATTGGATACATCAGATATTTATCGGAGGAGCAGTTCCTGTCGGTAAATTTGAAGCGGGTGTAAGTCAGGTTTGTTCCATCTTTGGTGATTCTCATCCCTGTTACAAACTTATCGGTCTGGCTCAGAATTTTCCAGCGACGCACGTCAAAGAAACGATGTTCTTCGAATGCAAGTTCAATGCGGCGTTCGTTCCGGTATTTCTTTTCAAAAGCATCTTTCGACAGGCCTGTCTTGAGTCCTGGCATTCCGGCTCTTGTACGTACGGCGTTGACGGCATCGCGGGCGCTCATCGAGAGGGTTCCTCCCAGGTTGACTGCCACATCCGGTCCGGCTGACTGATAAGCCGCTTCAGCAAAGTTCAGGTAGAGTTCGGCAAGACGGAACAAGCGAATGGCTCCGTCGGCATCGTTGTTGATCCCTGATTTGTAATTGTTGAATTTGCGCAGGTAATATCCGGTACGGGTATGTTTACGGTTGATTTCGGATATTTCTTCGTTTCCGCCCACGTAAGTCTGAACGGCTGACGGATCAACTTCTCCGGCAGGGGCGCTCTTCACCTCGATCTTGATGTTTTTGATCTGCATAGTCACATCCTGGTTGACACCCACGTCGAAACGAAGGTTGTCGCCGGGATTTCCCCAACCGAAGTTGGCAACATCGCTGGTTATATCAATGGAATATGTGCTCCAGTTGGCAGATTTTGCAATTGCGGCCGGGTGGATTGAATGGGCTTCGGAAAGATTTGGTCCAAAGAAGAACTGAGGAGCGATCTCATCCGAACTTTTGTACTCGAAACTAAGCACGACTGAAGGAGGATTGCTTAAACTTTTGGTCAAAGCAGTCAGCATAATGAATGGGTCGCCACCGGTTGTTTTCAGTTCATAAGAACCGTCGCTCTGTTTGGTGACATCAAGCAGATTGGCATCGGCTGTAAGCTCGAAAGGATAGGTGTCGTCACGAACAACAGCAGTCTGGCCCAAGTTGCGGATACATCCATTGTAATAAACAGAGGCATAGAACCTTGGGTCGCGGCCAATGTATGGATTTGCAGGATCGTATCCCGATGCAGCATTGATGATTGGTTTCAGGTGATCGGCATCGCTGTATCCGGTAATCGGAGCTTCGCCATTGGCCATTTCGTAGCTGTCAACAAGGTCCTGAGTAGGGCAGGGGCCTGTTCTTTCCATACCTGGATTGGTAGGCATTCCGGCCCATTTCCATACTTGCATTTGTCCACCGCACTGGTAGATGGTTTCTTTATCCTTTGAACGCTGGTCGTTGGAACTGGTAAAGAAATAGAGGGCATAAGCGTTTTGAGCAATGTCGGCTGCAGGTACTTCGTCGAAAAGCTTGTAGTCGTGAGTTAAACACTGGTACAAAGCTTCCTTGGTGATTGCAGTTGCATCGGCCCAGGTATAAGTGCCATCCGACCATAACGGACTTGCGGCATAAGTGATTGCCTGCGATTTAATGGCATAGGCAATGGCGCGGCTCATGATACCAAACTGGTTCTCGTAGATTTCCCAAGGGAACGCGTTTCTTGTAGCAGGAGCAGAGATTGCAGCATCGCAATCGGCCAGGATGAATTTGACCACTTCAGAGAATTTGGCACGTTTGTCTTTCGTGAAGTCGTGATTAATTTCCAGAGGCTTATCGAAGAGCGGAACCCCGCCGTAACGTTTAATCAACTGAAGATAGTAGAGGGCGCGCAGGGTGTGGGCCTGTGCAGTCCATCCGGCTTTTTCCTCTTCAGTGGCATAGGCTGTTGATGTTGCGATATTGGCAAGGAACACATTACACTTGCGGATTCCCTGGTAAAGAGTTCCCCAAGGGCTTCCATCGGCCGAGTAAGCCGGATAGGACTGGGGAGTTACGCTACCTCCGTACCAGATAATGTATCTTGAGCTTGGGGTAATGTCGTCGGCATCCTGGGCTTCATCGGTGAATGAAGAGCGGTCCATATAAGGAGCCGGACAATATCCATAGCAAGAGTTCAGATAGCCCCGCGTTCTGTTTCGATCGCTGAAAACCTGATCCATTGATATGCGGCCATCGGTGGGCAAATCCAATTGCTCGTTACACGAGTTAAGGAAGCCTGAAGCAACTATCGCAAAGAATATTAATATATATTTTTTCATGCGTTTATTTTTTAATTTTTATTTGCCGTATGGTATTTGCCAGGAGTGGAATTATCGGCTGAATTTCGATCATTCCCGAATCATGGCACATTTCATACCAGATAATATTTCAGATTTAAAATCCTTTAACCCGTTAGAATACAACGCTTACGCCAATGTTGTAAACCCGGTAAACCGGAATCGCATCCCAACTGCTAGCTTCTGGTCCAAAATCATTTGATTTCATTTTGTCCCAGGTCAACAGGTTTTGTCCACTCAAGATTGCACGGACTTTACTTGCCGAAATCGATTTGGCAATGCGGCTCGGCAGGGTGTATCCAATTTCGACATTCTTGAGGCGCAGGTAAGCGCGGTTGTATTCGTAATAATCAGAAGCTTCGTGGCTTATTGATTTTGCGAGCGACAATGCCGGAGCTGTAATTTTCTCATTGTTGTTCCAACGTTCCTGTGTCCAGGCATTCTTGTGCAATGAACCGAAAACGCCGTCGAAGCTGGTTTCGTAAATTCCGGTACCGCCATAGACAGAACTCCATTTTCCAACGCCCTGGAATAAGAAGCTTAAATCGAATGCTTTATACTTAACCGAACCGTTGATTGCGTAATAGTAACGTGGAAGATATCCGGTACCGATTGGAGCCTGATCTCTTTCGTCGATCACGTTGTCTTTATTCAAATCCTGATATTTCAAGTCGCCCAACCGCGGTGTGCCGAATGAGTAGGTGCGGGTGTCGTTGTCGATTTCGCCCTGGAAATTGTAAAATCCGTTTCCGTTGCTGTAATCAACCAGATACCCCCAGCCCTGACCGCAGGAATAACCTTCTTCCCTTTTGCGGTAAGTGTAATCTTCGGTACGGAGAGATTCGTTCCATGAAATAATGGTATTCTTGGTATAGCTTAACGATCCACCCAAAGAAACAGTCAGGTCTTTGTTCAGCGCTTTGGTATAATTGGCTGTAATCTCAAAACCTTTGTTTTCGAATGTTCCATCGTTCATGTTTGGATAATTGCCTAATGGGATACCCTGATAAAGCGGAACAGTAGAAACGGCTCCGACCATCATGTTTTCCATGCGTTCTTTGAACACATCCACTGATACAGAAAGGGCATTGAACAGTCCTAAATCGATACCATAGTTTTGTTTGGTTGATACTTCGGCCTGGATGTATGGGTTCCCAACCTGATTTTCGTTGATGTAGTATTGGAGTGAACCGATTGGACCGCCACCGCTAACTGTTACGTTGTCGAGGTAGGCATAACGGTTCAGGCCCATCTGGTCGTTACCTGTTTTTCCGTAAGAAGCCCGCAATTTAAGGTTGCTAAGCCATTTGTAATCTTTCATGAACGACTCGTTTGAAGCAATCCATGCTGCTGAAATGGCAGGAGTAGCCAGGAACCGGCGATCTCTTGCGAATTGTTCGGAGCCCGAATAGCCCAGGTCAAATTTCACGAGATAACGGTTGTCGTATCCGTAAGTTGCTTCGAAGCCTGAACTAACGCGGTTGTAAGGAAGACACCATGGAGATCCGGTATCAGCTTTGGTCAGGTTCTGGTAGAACATGTAGGCCATGCCGGTAACGTTGTGTTTGCCAAAGTCGCGTTGGTAGTTCATCGCTGTTTTATAAGTCAGATGGTAGTAGTACGACGATCCTTTTCCGTAAGAAAGTGGGGTGTCGTTGCTTGATCCTTTCTTAATAAATTCGAGGGTAGATGCGTCGTCGGTTTTAATCCAGCGTTCGTAATCCTGGGTGGTTGATAAACTACCTACCGCGTTGGTTTGGTAGGCCATCACTCCGGTTGCGGTCAGTCCCTTGGTAATGAAATTCATGTCTAAATTCACACCAAACTGGGAAGAGATATTGGTTACTGTATGTCTGGTATAACCTGAACGGTTAAGCAATCCATAAGTAGGCGAGCCGATCCGTTCGGTAGTGATTACTTTGCCCCCTTTGTCGGTGATGTTTCCTTCAGAGTCAACAATCTGAGGAGTTACAGGGCCGTACATGGTTGGAGGGATATAAAACATACTGCTGTAAAGCTCAGGTGCCCATGCACCCGGAGTTCTTTCCCTTTTAATGTTGCCGCTCAGGTTGATATAGGCGCTCAGGTACTGGTTAAGCTTCATGTCAACATTGGTGCGGTAGTTAATCCAGATGTAATTTGGATTTGTTTTGTATTCGGGCTGGTCGGTTTTGAACTGACCTCCCTGGTGCATAACGTTGAGGTTTGAGAAGAACTGTACCTTGTCGTTTCCTCCGGTTACGTCAATGCCAACACGTTGCATCGAAGCAAAGTCTTTCATGAACATGTTATACCAGTTGTTGTTGGGATACAGGTTCCGGTCTTCGCCTGAACGGTATTTGGCAATTTGCTCGTCGCTGAACAGGTAATTTAATCCGTGACCATCGTTGTAGGCAGCCTGGTTGCGCATTTCGGCATATTCGGCTGAACTGTAGATGGTCGGGGTGGTGGTTACCTGTTGAATCGACTGGTCAAAACGGGTTTTGATTTTTAACCCGTCATGTTTTCCGCGTTTTGTTGTGACTACAATCAAACCGTTTGCACCCTGGATACCATACAATGCCTGTGTGGAAGCATCTTTAAGAATGGTAATCGTTTCGATTTCGCTTGGAGAAATGTATTCGAGTGTTTGGCTACTGTTGTATGCACAAATGATCCCGTCAACAATGACCAGTGGGCCTGACCAGCGCGATGTGGCTAACCCGCGGATATGATGGTCGGTGCCTGCACGTGAATTTTCGGAGTATGTTTCATAGGTTGTCATCCCGGCGAATTGGCCTGCAAATGTCTGGGTCAGGTTGGCAACCGGTGATTTTTCAAGTTCTTCGCCACGAACAGAAGCTACTGCTCCCGAAATATTCCTGCGAAGCTGAGAAGAATAACCAAGCTGGATGATGTCATCCAGGTTGTGAGAGTCTGCTTTTAATTTAACATCGGCGTTGGTTGTCCCGTCAACGTTTACATTCTGGTTTGCATAGCCGATAAAAGAGAATACAAGTGATTTGCTTTCATCAGTAACTGCGATAGTGTACTTGCCCTCTTCATCCGAATATGTTCTGTTTTCTCCGTTTACGGAGTTTACGATTACTCCTGCGAGAGGATTGCCGAATTCGTCCTGCACTGCGCCACTGATGATGGTCGATTTTGTTTGAGCGTTGAGGATAGCTCCGCAAGAGCATACCAACAGAAACGCAAACAGCAGTGCTATCTTGATATTTATTTTATGTATCATATTATTTGTCATTTAAACCCATTAGAAACCTATAACTATTACCATCCTGGATTCTGCCAGTCTTCACCTGTAATTGCTTTCAGGCGGTTTGCTTCATCAAGAGGAATGGGTATCCAGAGGTATTTGTTGGTATAACATTTCCGTTCAGTGGCTCGAACAGTGCGACGACCGTAAGTATAGGTTCCGTCAGCATTGCGGGTGATTTCAGCACCGGTAATCCATCTGTCAGTTTTGGAAAGGTCTCCTCCGGGTTGTGTCCAACGGCGTACATCGAAATAACGGTTTTCTTCCATGGCCAGCTCTACCCGGCGTTCGTTGCGAATGCGAATAATAAGCTGTTCTTTACTCAAAGAAGCAGGTAAATTGGGCATACCTGCCCTTGCCCGAATTTCATTCACGGCTGCTGTTGCTTCGGCCAATTGTCCGGCTTCGGCTGCTGCTTCGGCAAAATTCAGGATTACTTCGCCCAAACGGAACAGTTTGGTGTTTGCTCCACCGACTACATTATCACCACCGCATGTTGGATGCAGGAATTTCCGTTCGAAATATCCGGTACGGGTTGCACGACGAACAGTAGGATGGATGCCGGTTTGGGGCTCGCCTACCCAGGTTGCAATAATCCTGGTGCGGTTACCGATACCTGCAGGGTAGTTCTCGTATGATTCAGGGGCTTCAGCAAAATTCCACAGACATTTCCGTTTTGATCCGTTGTAATAAATCGAAGCGTAGAAACGTGGGTCGCGGTTTGCATAAGGATCCTGAGGGTTGTACAAGGAATTGTCGGAGTTGTAATTAGGTTCCAGATGCTTTTCGTCTTTGTATGGATTTGCAAGATCAAGAACTGGCTTGCCATCAATGGTTTCGTAGGCATCAACTAACTCCTGTGAGGGGCAGGTGCCTGATTTATAACCATCTTGTGCGCCAATACCGTCAATATTCCAGATATTTCCCTGGCCTTCGCGGCTTTGGAAAATGGTTTCCTTATCCACAGGGTTCGAGGAATACTTCATGTTTTGAGTGAAATACTCGTTATAAACAGCGGTATGAACATTCTTGTCAGGTCCGAGGTAAGCATCGTCAGACAAATAAGTCTGAGGGAAATTTACCTTGTTATACAGTTCGAAGCCATTGGCCCGTAAATTTTCCAGTGATTTCTTGTTAATCTGGTAAGCTTCGTTCCAGTAGTTATTTCCTGCGTTATTCAGCGGACTGGCAGCAAAAAGGATCATCTTCGATTTAAGGGCTTCGGCCATTCCTTTGGTTACACGTCCGGCTTCTCCGTCGGTTGTGATTCTCCAGGGTAATTCCGGGGTATTCAGGGCTGCATCGCAGTCTTCGATGATGAATTTAACCAGTTCGTAATAGCTTGCCTTTTTAACTTGTGAGAAGTCGTCGGATAAGCCATAGGGTTCGCGTTCGATAGGAAGAACTGCGCCAAACCATTTCAGCATTTCTGAATAGTAATATGCCCTTAACAGGTGAGCTTCGGCTTTCCAGCGTTTGCGGTCGGTTTCGTTTGAAACTGTTGCTTCGTCGATACGGCTGAGGAAGTAAGTACAGTTGCGGATAGCGGCCCAATAAGGCGACCAGCCTGCTGCGTCCCATGTCCAGGCGGGGTGACCTCCTGCAGAACAATCACCATTATACATTCGTCCGGAGGTAATCCACGATTCAGCTTCGGCATCGGTATCCCAGGCATCATCGCTCCAGTCTACAGGTCCTCTCATCCAGAAGAAATAACGGGTTCCCTTTACCGGGATAGTTGAATAGCAGCTATTTAGGAATGCGCCGACTTTAACTTCATCAGAGAAAATCTCATCCATTGTGAGCCTTCCATCTGGGGCCAGATCCAAGGCATCTTTACATGACCCTAATGTCAGAGATGAAAGTACAAGTGATAATATGATATATTTAATCTTCATAATTTCAATTAGTTAAAGGATTAAAAAGTGATGTTTGCTCCAAAATTTATCATTTTGGTTACAGGATATCCGATGGAAGCATTATACTCCGGGTCCTGATGTCCCATCCTCAGATGATCCCAGGTAAAGAGGTTTTGCCCGCTGGCATAAATCCGAAGGTTGCTGATTCCTAACATTTTTAATCCACTTTTAGGAAGGGTGTATCCTAATTCAATGTTTTTCAAACGGGTGAACGCACGATTCATAATGAAGAAATCGTTGGCAATATGGTTTGAGTTACTCTGGGTACTTAAAGCAGGGTAAGTAATCTTTTCTCCCTTCTCGAAACGTTCCTGAGTCCAGGCTGTCTTATGATAGTCAAAGTAAGTTCCCCTGATGATATATTCATATACACCCTGGCTGCCGTATTGACTTGAATATTTCCCAACACCCTGGAAGAAAACGGTTAAGTCGAAATCTTTGTAATCCAGGTTGACTGTAAGACCATAGCATACGCCTGGGATATAAGTAGAGCGGATTGGAGTCAAATCCTTATCATCAACGGTTCCATCGTTGTTAAGGTCCATATATTTAAAACCACCAACGCGGGGATCGCCTCCCATGCCGTATTTCAGGCCGCTGCTTTCAATTTCATCCTGCGAAATCCAGTATCCACCGTTCGATTTCCAGTCAATCTTGTATCCCCAGTTCTGACCAATGGAATATCCGGTCTGGCGGTAGCGGTGTACGTAAGTTTCATCGTTTATCGGTTCATCGGCAAATTTCACGATGTTGTGGTTGTAGCTGTAATTTCCTTTTAGTCCGACGGAGAAATCTTTAGTGATCTCCTTGTTGTAGGACAGCTCAATTTCATAACCTTTGTTTTCAACCTTTCCCATGTTCACTTTTGGGATATTTCCAAGAGGTACACCCTGAAATGCAGGAACAGTACCGCGGTCAATCAGAATGTCGTCTCTGTTTTCTTTGAAAACGTCAACAGATCCGCTCAGACATGAAAACAGTTGAAAATCGGCTCCGATATTTCTCTTTTTAGCAACTTCCCACGAAATATTGGGGTTTCCCAACAATCCCTGGTCGATGCCTTGTCCACGGCCTAAACTGCCAAGAGGACCACCTCCCATTTGGATGTTATCGAGGTACAGGAACCGCAGACCGCCCAGTTTGTCATTACCTACTTTTCCGTAGGAAGCTCTAAGTTTCAGGTTGGTTAATATCTTGTTGTCAGCCATGAAACTTTCGTTCGTGACAACCCATCCGACCGACATTGCAGGGAAGAACCCATATCTGGCGCTGGGGGCAAACTGTTCCGAACCATTGTATCCCATGTCAACTTCACCGAAATAACGGCTGTCGTAATTGTAGGTCGCGCGTGAAGCAATCCCTAATACGTTGTAAGGAATTTCGCCACCGGTTGTTTCCCAATAGTCGCGTTGTGCCAGGAACATACCGCCAACTTCATGTTTCCCGAATGTGCGGGAATAATTTACAGAGGCCTGCATGTTGATATTGTAACGGGAATCGGCGCCTTTGCCGATGGAGAGCAAACTCTCATCCTGACGTTTAACGGCATAACTCAATTCGTTAGTTTCGAAATTGACTTCAGCCAGGTAAAGACGTTCTGTTTTGCTTCCCTGCATGGCAGTAGTTGCTTTCGAGTCGTAAGAAATCATCCCTTTGATGCTCAAACCGGGAGTGATAATCTTGCCTAAATCCCAGTTCATTCCATAAGTGGCATTCAGGTTCGACCGGACTTCATTGCGGAAGCCAAACCGGTTCATGATTTCAAATGCTGAACGGTCCATGTATCCCGGATCGACAATCTGCCCTGGAGCAACACCGAATCCAGCAATTGTTGTAGGTCCGGGAGTTATTGGAAGGATGGTCTGGGCCTGGTAAATGAGGTCACTCATCATCCAGCCGGTATCGCCACCGCCATACAGCCAGGCTGCAGGCATGTTTACCTGTTCAATATAAGTTCCAAGGTTCAGGAAGGCAGAAAGAGAGTTTGAAATTTTATAATCGAGGTTTGCCCTGAAGTTGTAGCGGTCCATTTTAGAAGCTGGATCGTATCCCAGGACTGATTTGGATTCGGTATTTAAGTTACCTCCCTGGTGCAGGAAGGCTGCATTGACAAAATATGAAACTTTTTCGGTACCACCGCTTACCCCCATGTTGACGCGGGTTTGTGGAGCATACCTACGGATGTATTCGCGATAATAATCATGATCAGGATAGATGTATCTTCTGAATGCTGCCTGTTCTGCATAATCCGGTGCATTGGGGTCAAGGCCTTCCAATGGGTTGGCATATTTTGCCATTATGGCTGCAGAGTAAGGTTCAGCCAATCCATCGTTGCGCGAGGCTTCATTTCTCAGTGTCATATATTCCAGCGAATGAAGGCGTTCGGGTTCGCGTGTGAACGAAGTGTAACTTTGTTCGGCGTTCATGGTCAATTCGGCTTTTCCAACCGATCCACGTTTGGTGGTAATCATAATAACACCGTTGGCGCCACGTACCCCGAAAACAGCGGTTGCCGAAGCATCTTTTAAGATAGAAACCGAGGCTACTTCGTTGGCATCGATCGTGCGGATATTATCACGGGGAACTCCGTCGATAAGGATCAGCGGGCTGGTACCGTTCAGAGTGGCTGCACCACGCAAATACATGGTAGCATCGTCACGTCCTGGCTGACCACCGCCTGATTGCAACGAGGACAAGCCTGCCAGCTTACCCGACAGAGCAACAGCCAAACTTGCCGAAGAACTTTGAACAAGTTCTTTGTTTTGAACAGTTGATACCGAGCCGGTCACCGCAATCTTCTTTTGTTGACCGTAACCAACGACTACTACTTCGTCGATTCCCTGAATATCTTCCTGAAGGGTTACATTTAATTCAGTTTTTGTCCCGATAGACACTTCCAGCATCTTCATCCCCACAAAAGAGAACTGAAGTGTGGTTATTTTAGGGTCGATAGCAAAGCTATACTTTCCATCTCCGTCGGTTATCGTCCCAACCATCGTCCCTTTTGCAATTACCGTAACACCGGGAATAGGGTTCCCTTTGGTGTCCTTAACTTTTCCGGAAATCATTTTCTTTTGTTCTACCTGGGTGCTCTCCGGGGCTGTTGTGGTGATTTCTCCTGAAACAGGATCTTTTTTACCGATAACAATCTGACGGTCGAAAACCGAGAAGGTATTTCCGGTTGACTCCAAAACTTTTTCAAGAATCTTTTCAATGGTTTGATTTTCAACTTTGATGTTGATCTTCTGTTTCAGATCGAGCGCGTTGTCGTAAAACACGAAGATGAATTCGCTTTGGCTCTCAATCTCCTTGATAAGTTCCTGAACAGTTGCATTCCGCATATTCAAAGTCAACTTGGTATTCTGTGAATAACTTACACTGGCAGATACCGATGCGACCGAAATCAGCAGAAAAAACAGACATATTCTCATAGTCAGCAATAGTTTTTTCATGAACCAGAAATTCGATTCATGAAACTTGTTTTTTTTCATAAATTTGGTACGTTTTTAATTTGCACTTAAAAAAATTCACAACACTTGCAATTAAAACACCAGACGGGTTATATGGCGGTATAACCTGTCTTTTTTTTTGTTTTAAATTGACTGCTAGTTCATTTTGTTTTATTGCTATAGGCATTTCAATTTATATGGTTTGTAATTCATTTATTGCGTGTATTTATTACAATTGAATTGTTTTCTACTGCAAATGATATCGGCGCTGTTGAGCTGATAACTTTTAATATATCAGTGCATTCTGTTTTTAAATCTAACTTTCCGGTCAAGGTCATTTTTCGGGCCTGCTGATCTTTAAAATCAATTTTTACATTGTAGTACCTCGAAAGTTTGGTGGCGATTGATTCCAGATCTTCCTTGTCGCAGTACATCCATCCGTCTTTCCACGAAATATAGGGAAGCACATCGGTTTCGTTCAGCGATGTTTCTCCCGAACTCTTTTGATAGGTAAACAGTTGATTGGGCTTCATCGTGGTTGTTTTTGAGTTGGCAGTTGTTTGAACGCTGCCTTCAACCAGTACCACCGAAGCCGATGGATCTTCGGGATAGGCCGATACATTGAACTTAGTGCCTAATACCCTGAGGTTAATGTTGTTGGTTACTACAAAGAATGGCTTACGTGCATCGTGCGCAACTTCCAGATAGGCTTCGCCTTCAATGAATACCTCGCGTTTTTGTTTGGTGAAAACTACCGGGAAAATGGCCCGGCTTCCGGAGTTTAGCCACAGCCTGGTGCCATCGGCAAGGGTCAGGCTGGTTCTTTTTCCACACGGCACAACCAATTGATTGAGTTGTTCTTCTGCGTTTTTTTCTTCCGCCAGTTTCTGGCTTAACCGCTGGCCTGAGTTTACTATAATCTGCCCGTTGCTGTCGTATTTGATTTCGGGTTTGTCGGATGTGATAACTTCTTCCGTTTTGTCGGCAAAGATCAGTTTGATTTCGTTGTCAGGGGCTTCTACTTTTGCTATCGCCTGATAGTTAAGTTCTTCTGGTTTCTGATTGAACAGGAAATAAACTACGCCGGAAATTCCTAACAACAGGATGATGCTTGCCGCAGCCAGCCCACCGGGGCGAAGAAAAATATTTTTTCGTTTTTTGCCGGCATTATTTTTAATCTGGTTCCAAAGCTGGATTACTTCTTCATCGTCGATTGCCTTTTCTTTTTTTCGAAGACTTTTGATGATGAATATGGCGTTGTTGAGTTCGGCTTCCCGTTCAGGATTTTGTCTGATGAATTCAGTCCAGTACAAGTCTGACTCCGGGGTCGGGTTGGTCGCCCAGTCGACAAAGTTCTGGTCGTGAATCAGTTTTAGTGGATTGGAGAAGGATTCTGTTCCCATTTTTTAGGTCTTGTTTTATCTTTAAAGAAAGGAACAGGCGTTTTGTAATCACTGAATTTTATTTTTTTTTCACACTTTTTTAATATACAGTTCCGCCGGTCCCTTTTTGCCACAACATGCAGCAAATAGGAGACCGGCGGAAAGAAGCAAAATAGGATGCGTTTCAGGATATCCGAAGCGTTGGCTTCAGTTCCGGGATATTATTCGTTTACGCCCCAGACGTATAATTCAGATAAGTCCATTTGGGCACCACTGGCTGGACCAACTTCCCAGTTGGCATACCAGAAGGCTTCGGTGATCACAAATTTCAGGTACCGGCCTTTTGCGGGCGTGACATCGAAAACGTGTGATCTCGGATCGTTGCTTTCTGCCTCCCAGTCACCCAGCTTGGTCCAGGTTTGCTGATCGTTGCTGATCTCGAAATAACCTTTTTTCATGTTTCCACGCCACGAGTCGGCCGGTTTGGTAATTCCTACCCTGAAAACTGTTTTGGCTGCCTGCATGTCGATAATGAAATAGTAGGGTAGCGGGCTTGGGTAGTCCCACTTTGATCCCCAGAATGTGCCTTCGTCGCCATCCAGGATTTTTTCAGGAGTACGGTTGAGCCAGGTGTACCATTCTTCCTGACTGATGCACGAATTCCATTCGGTCACTGCCCACGAACTGCGGTCAAGTAAATCGGGCAGGTAACTGAACCGGATGAACTGAACTCCGTTATCAGGGTCGATGCCATATTTCGAAACCGATTTTATCTTTAAAGGCAGCACATACTCGCCGAAAAGATACGAACCCGCTGAGTTCACAAGATTTTTCTTGACGATTGTATAGGGAATGTTAGCCGTTGAAGTGCCTGAAGCCATCGACCATGGTTTGGTGTCAAATCGATAGGCATTTTCGGGCAGGGCAACGTAAGAAGTCCCGTTGGCTGCATTGTAGTCGGCCAGGGTCTGAGACGAATATTCCAATGAAAATGTAAGGTCCCACAAATTTTTGTAATTGGTCTGGACCCCGGTTTGCAGGCTGATTTCGTCAGGATCGTTGATGGCTATGCTGGTGGCAGATGAAGCCATCCCCGGTGATGAGAATGAAAGGTATGGTTCAGCAACATTGGGCATCAGCAATACCCGAGATTTTGCGCTGTCGAGTGCAATGCCATTGAGCGATTTTACCAGCAAAGGAAGAATGTACGAATTGCCATTCCCTTGTAATTTCAGTATTTCAGAAGTATTGAAGGCTACCGTATATTTTTCGGATGCAGCCTCTTCGTTCATGTTGATGGTGTTCGTTTTCAACGAATAACAACTTGCAGGCAACAACTGGTATGAAGTTCCGTTCCCTGAATTGTAGCTGGTTAGCAGAGCTGGGTCAACCGTAAGTTCGATCGATGCCTTTTTAGTGCCGTAGCCCGACTTGTAAACCGGGAGTTCGTAATCATAGCTTCCGAAGTTATAAAGCTGAGCGGGCTGAATCCCTGATTTTATCAGATAGATTTTATCATCAGCCATCCCATCCAACCGGTTATCCTCGCAGGCAATAAACAAAAACGACAGCAAGGCTAAAAAACTGATATATTTAAATATTCGGTTCATATTCGTAATTTTTAAACAGTGATTATGACTTCCTACCAACCGTAGTTTTGAGTGATGTTCTTCATCTCGTTCAATTGATCCTGATGGATCGGGAACAAATAATGTTTCGGTTCAAAAACGATCGGAAGGCAGATCTGGTCAGTCCTTCCCCAGGAGTCTTCGTAATTTGTAGCCAGTAGATTACGTCCATAACGGGGGCCGTTGCTTTCTTTGTCGGCAATCATCCAGGTCCGGATATCGTAGTAGCGAAGATTTTCAAAAGCCATTTCAACCATGCGTTCTTTGCGGATCAGTTCGCGTAACAGGGCCTGATTGCCTTTAACTTCAGGATAGGCAACTTCAATGTTGTTCAGGCCACTGCGGTTTCTTACCTTGTTCAGGTATGAAAGAGCATTGGTTTCATCACGGGTTGGCATCTCGTTACAAGCTTCAGCGTAGTTGAGATATACTTCAGCCAAACGGATGTATGGCCAACTGAAGCTTCCCCATTTGCCATTTTCGGTGTCGTTGCGCGGATCACTCATCCTGCGGAACAGGTATCCTGATTTCACGAAGTCACCGGTTGAGTTATTAAACGAAGAGGTTCCTCCCAGGTAGAAGGTAACCAGCTTTTTACCTCCGAAAGTATTGATCCAGTACATCCCGTTGAACAGAATGGAAGCATAGAAACGGGCATCGCGGCCAACGCAACTGTTATGCGCTTTAATTTCAAAGCCATCAATCGGATGCACGTATGAATTGGTAAAACCTTCGTCGGAATATCCCGAAAGCGGATCGATAACCGGTTTCCCGTCGTTGCCATAACCGGTGATCGGGAACCTTCCTGAAGTAGCCATCGGATAAGTGTCGACCAGCTTAAGTGAAGGGGCAAAACCGCCGTATCCTTCCTTGAGTACCATTGGCGGGGCAGCTCTCACTCCCCAATAATAACCATCGCTTTCCCATCGGGCAAAAATCAGTTCATCGTTCCACTTTTCAAAATAAATGCCCATGTACGAAGCAATTCCCTTTTTCAGTGGGTCGCTTTCAGTGTTGCTTTCATATAGTTTATAAATGCCCAGATCAATTACATCTTTGGCGGCCTTGGCTGCTTTAGCCCATTTGGTCGGATCGGGTGATTGAGGGAAGAGATATTCGCCGTAATAGTTTTTCATTCCCTTGTATAAATTGCAGCCGTTGAACAGCGGGCGTGCAGCATAAAGCAATAACCTGGCTTTCGAAGCCAGAGCAGCTCCTTTGGTTGCCCTTCCGTACCAGGCCGGATCGGTGATTTTGAGGGGCAGGACTGAAGCAGCCTGATCAAACTGGTCGGCTACAAAATCAATACATTCGTCTAACGGATGGCGGTCAACCTCATCGTTTTTGACACCCATGTCGGGAGCTTTGTCGCCCCAGATGTAAACCGGGCCATATTGCTCGATGAGCATGAAATAGAAATAGGCGCGCAGGAACCGGGCTTCGGCTTTCATGATGGCCCTGTTTTCAGCCGATATTTCCAGGCACTTATCTACGTTGTCCATAAAAACCGTTGCCTGGTTTATTCCCTGGTAATAGCTTGTCCAGGTCTGGTAATTGTCGGTTGTCGGGTTCCACGATCCGTCGTTATGTCCCAGGTAGCTAACCCATGCGGTCCACGAGAAATAGGCTTCGTCAGACCGGGGCGTGGTATTGTCCAGGGCATGAAAATCCTCTGGAAGAAATGCGTAAATCTGGGCAAGATAGCGTTCGGTGGTGACCCTCTTGTCAAAAACCTCTTCCATGGTCATTTGGTCTCCGAGGTAAGGGGTCAGGTAATCTTTACATGAGGTTATCAGTAACGATAGTAAAGCAAACGTAATTGTTATATATATTCGGTTGTTCATCTCAGTAATCTTTAGAAATTAACATTAACACCAAAATTTATCACCCTCATATTCGGATATACTGAACCCTGAGAGTTGTTCAGCTCCGGATCCCATAGCTTGAATTTGCTGAATGTGAGCAGATCGACTCCCTGAATGAAAAATCTCACGGTTGACAATCCTGCTTTTGACGATATTTGGGCTGGAAGAGTGTAACCTAGTTCAGCATTCTTTAACCGGATAAACTGGTTGCTGATCTGCTTCATGGTTGACAACTGTTTGTTATTCTGGTTGGTGTAGATCGACATGCGGGGATATTTGGCCTTCGGATTTGGATTTTCCACCGTCCAGCGGTTCAAGGCTACATCCTCATATACTCCCGAAAGGAATAGGTTGGCATTTTCAAAGCCATTGATGGCAGAACCGTCGATAAACGAGGTTACATTGGCTATTCCCTGGAAAAACAAGGACAGATCGACTCCGCGCAGGCCCAGGCTCACGCCAAAACCATAGTTGATTTCAGGAACATGGGTCCGGCCAATTGCAACTTTGTCGTAATCGTTAACAAGGCCGTCGCCATTGATGTCG
This sequence comes from uncultured Odoribacter sp., assembly GCA_964488805.1. Taxonomy (GTDB): domain Bacteria; phylum Bacteroidota; class Bacteroidia; order Bacteroidales; family Prolixibacteraceae; genus Aquipluma. The sequence continues at coordinate 37,474 of CAZAVU010000019.1, forward strand.
CGGAATTTAACGTCGCCGGGCCTTACCGGGCCATATTGCTGGGTGGGGCTGGAGGCAATGTCTTCTTCCGATTCAAAATAACCCAGTGCGACTAACCCGAATTGCTGATAAAGCGGTTTCCCGATTACATTCTGGTATTCCATGATCGGGGTGGGCGAGTCGTCGTAGAGTTTTTTGTTCCGGTTGAAGGTGAAGTTTGCACGGGCTGAAATGCGCAGTTCCCCAATTTTTTCTGAATATTCCATCGACGATTCCCATCCGCGGTTTTCCATTTTCCCAAGGTTCACGTAAGGGTTTACATTAATACCCACTACCGAAGGAACGCTAAGCCGTTCGATGAAGATTCCATCCCGAAGTTCGTGGAAATAATCAGCCTGGACGGTCAGCTTTTTGAAGAGGCCCATTTCGATACCCAGGTTGAATTTCTTTGCTTTTTCCCATGATACGTTTGAGTTTCCGGGATACCCGGTTGCAATACCGGTTATTCCGGTTTGACCCATTTCACCAAAGGTGTACCATCCGTACGATTGCATTTCCGAATTAAATGCAAAACGGCGGTCGCCTCCGATTTTGTCGTTCCCAATAATCCCGTAAGAACCTTTGATCTTCAAATTGTTGATGGTTTTTCGGAAAGGTTCGAAATAACTTTCATTGCTGATTAAATAGCCAAGGGCAATTGACGGGAAGAAACCGTATTGTTTGCCGGGCGAAAAATTCTCAGAACCGTTGTATCCGAAGTTCCCTTCGACGAAATATTTATCCATGTAGGAATATGTACCACGGGCTGCAATACCCATGTTCCGGTAAGGCAGCGAAAGGATGTAGCTGTCGGGGAAATTGTTGGTCCGTTCGCGTTGGTTAAACAGGAACAACCCGCCAACCCGGTGCACTTCCTTGAATACGTTGTCGTAAGTAACCGATGCTTCCAGATAGGTGGTGCGTTCGCCGGAATTGCCTCTCCAAAGGGTCAGGTAATCGTTTCCATCGTTGTTCTTTTTCATGATCAGGTTGCCGTCAGCGTCGCGGCCCGTGGCATAATAGGTCGACGGATCCTTGTAGCGTGATATTGTGGCTGAGTTAATGGCATCCCACGAAAATTTAACATTTGCCTTTAACCCTTTGGTAATTAAATCGGAGAAGTCTTGTGTCAGTCCGACCAACGATTGCGCATTGTTGTTGAACATCTGGACATATCCCCGGTTGTTCAGAAGGTTGTATGGGTTTTCGCCGATTGGTGGACGGGCTACTGTTCCGTCAGAATAAACTTTAGGGATGGCAATTGGCACGGTCAGAAATGTATATATCCACAATTCGTCGGTGTCGGGTTTATTTTTTACGTCGTATTGATTGGACAGATTGATGTTTAATACAGTATTGCGATGAAGGTTGATGTCGATGTTTGACCTGAAATTGTATTTGGTCCAGTTTAGCGAGGGATTGTATTGATCGCCTGCCTGGGCATTGAAGATCCCGTTTTCGCGATAGGCCGAACCGGCAACATAGAACCGTGCAATTTTACCGCCCCCGGTGACGCTTGCGTTCAACCGCTGGCTGGTTGTGACATCCTTGTAGATTTCCTCCATCCAGTTCACATTGGGATAAAGATCGGGATCGGAACCATCCAGATATTTCTGCTTCAGTTCGTCGGAGTAGAAAACCCGTCCGTTGTTTGCTTCTTTATAAACATCGTTGTACAGGTCCATAAATTGTTCGGCATTGGCCATTTTGGGCATACGGGTGGGCGACAGGAGACCGTATTCGGCCTTCACATTGATTGTCGGTTTCCCTTCTTTTCCTTTCCGGGTGGTAATCAGCACCACGCCGTTTGCACCGCGAACACCATATACGGCAGTGGCCGTGGCATCCTTGAGAATTGAGAAGGTTTCGATGTCCTCGACGTTTACCAGATCAAGGGAGCGTTCGATGCCATCGACCAGCACCAACGGCCGGTTGTTTGCGCCAAAGGTGCTGACCCCCCTGATCCAGAAATCGGCTCCGGAACCCGGTTCGCCTGATCGCTGTACGGCAACGATACCGGCCAGTTGCCCGGCCAGACTGGTACTGATTTTGCCCACGGGCATACTCAGGTCGGGAATGGCAACCGAAGAAATTGCTCCAATCACACTTTCCCTTCTCTGGTTCCCATAAGCAATAACCACAACTTCATCCATCCCTTTAACATCATCTTCAAGCGTTACGTTGATTTCTTTCTTTCCAAGGACAAGAACATCCTGAGATTTCATCCCTACGAAAGAAATTTGGAGTGTTGTGGTTTTTGGATCAATGTCGATGGAGAATTTTCCTTCAGCATCGGTGATTGTCCCGTTGCTGGTCCCTTTCGCAACAATGCTTACGCCTGGAAGCGGGGCTCCTGCGGTGTCGGTTACTTTCCCTTTGACCGAACGTTTTTGCTGTATTACATTTTCTCCAGTCGTCTTAACAGCCGAGATCACTACAATATTGTCGACCATTTTGTATTGCAAATTCGTCAGGCCGGCAATTTTGTTTAAAACTTCTTCGACGGTGCCATTATCGACCCTAAGGTTAACCTTGGTCTCAATGTTTACATCGTCGTTACTAAAGAAAAACTCCAGATCGCTTTTGCTCTTCAGGTCCTCAAATATTTGCTTGATGGAAGTGTTTTTATAATTCAGGTTGAATTTAGTGCTTTGCGAATAGGAGGTATTGGCAAATACCCCGAAAACACTGAGCAAGACAAGAAATAAGGTTAGTCGCATACAAAGAAAAATTTTTGACACAAACGTGCCTTTCCGCCAATGCGGAGAAATCGTTTTTTTCATAGATTTGTATTGTAGGTTAAACAAATGAAGTGCCTTTCCCTTGAACCTGAAAAGCACCTAAAAAACTTACTCAGACCGGATGTTGGTGCAAACAACACCCGGTCTTTTTATTTTAATTTTGGTCTGTTATTGTAATCGTATCGCCCTCCTTTTTAAATTTTACCTTGTTTGTCAATGAAATAATATTCAAAGTGTAATCAAGTGGTTTGTCTTTGTTAATGGCTCCTGTAAACTTGTAGGTTTTGATCCGTTCGTCCGCAAACTTCAGGTTCACTCCATACCAACGGTTCAGGCAGGCAGTCAGATATTCAAGCGTTTCACTGTTGAAATACACCTTCCCGTTCATCCATTCCTCGTAGTTGGCTATATCAACCTGCTGCACGGTTATTTCACCGGTTTCCCGGTTGTCGGTCAGTCGTTCCCCCCGGTTGAGAAAAGTGCCCCGGTTATTTTTCAGGTATTCAACTTTGCCTTCCAGCAAAACAATTTCTTTCCTTTTGTTGCTGGCATCGTTGTTTGCAAGATATCTGGTTCCATGAACCTTTATTTCGGCATCTCCAATTTTTGTAATAAACGGGAGTTTTTGATTTTTTGCGACATCAAACAGCGCTTCTCCTTCGAGCTTAACGGTACGGTTGTCGGTTCCAAAACGGGAGGAATATTCCAGTCGGGAGGTTGGGCTTAACCAGATTTTTGTTCCATCGCTCAACGTCAGCTCCGAAATCTTTCCGTCAGGAGCAACAAAACTGATTTCCCGGTTTTGTGTCGTCTTTATTGGGGAATGATAGAAGAATGTTCCGAAAACGCCGCCCAGGGTGATGAGGGCCAGTACTATTGCGGCATATTTCGAAAACAGGAACCGAAGCAAAATTAGCCTTCCTGATTGCTGTGAAATCCGTTTCTGCACGTTTTTCCAAGCTTCAGCTTCGTGGCTGATCAGAGATGCCTGAGTTACTTTTTCCTTCATGGAATAAATCTTTCCGACTGTTTTAAAGTCAGGGTTTTCCTTGATTTTATCCACCAGACCATCTCCTTCGTTTTTTATTTCCCCATGGAAATAGGAAGGAATGTTCTCAAACCTGTTGTTTTCCTTGTTTTGCATATTCGAATACTAAGACACAATTTTTAAAAAAGAGGGTGAAAGAAAACAGAACTATTTCCCGTTATTTTTTCAGAAAAAGGAGCAGTAAATTAATAACCAGTCCGTTGAGTTTGTCCCTGAGTTGTTTGTATGCGATCCCGATCTGTGTTTTAACCGTGTTTTTTGAAATATTCAGTTGATCGGCAATTTGCTGATAGGTGCAATTGTTCTGGTAGGCCAATAAAAAAATCTTGCGGCAAGCAGTGGGCAGTTCGTTAATGGCCTGATAAATTCTGACGGCAAGTTCTTCATCGTCAAAACGGTCGGCGCCGTCTTCGTCAGAAAGGTCGATAAACAGCGAAGCGAGCGAAACGGTGTTCGATTTGTCGCGCTGAACCCGGTTTAGCGCATGGTTTTTAACGGCAATAAAAAAGTAATGCCTGGGGTTGGAAATTGTCTGTAAGTTTTCGCGGTTTTCCCAGAAAGCCACAAAAACATCCTGAACCAGATCTTCGGCAAGAGCAACATCGTTTATATACCGCAACGCGATAAGACAGGCCGCGCGATAATTCTGGGCAAAAAAAACACTAAACTGCTCTTCTGACGATATGAGGTCGGGCAGGTCTGTCATTTCCTTTGTTGATCCGGGCATGAGAGCGCATTTAGACCTCAAAAGAAAGGGTTTTAAAGAAATAAACCATCCTTAACGCATTTTTTTTATCCGAACAACGACGATTAATTGCGATGCTGTTGATTGTCAGGAGTTAAAAATCGAACTTCGAAATCCAGATTACCGGATGCCGTACCGGGAGATTCCGTATTACCTCCGGATGAGTTGGATTGGCTGGCAGTTTCAGGTAGGTATTGATGTAATCGTTATTTCTGTATGCTATTCCGGCAAATAACAGCGACGACTGCCGAACCGGCCATTCTTCCCAGATGTAAATGTCTTTGGCGAACGGCCATTTTGATTTGTCGGCAATGAACGGGAAGATGAACTCCATTCCCTTTTTCAGGTTTTTGCCGTCGGGTGTTGAAAATTCCCAAAGATTGTCGTCAGGAGTAGATAGAATCTCGGCAAGATTGCACATGGCGTCGATATTGAACAGCGAATACCCGTAGGGTTTGGTGCGCTTCAGTTCGAGCGGAAAGCTGCCATCGCCGGCCATTTGCGTTGGCAGAAAAATGGTTTTGAAACGTTCGCGGCACAACTTTTTTACTTCTTCGTTCCCGGTTAAATCGGCCATAGCCGCTGCCGTTACAGCCCAGCAGGTTCCGTGGTTGTTTTTGGCATTCATCTCGTCGATGCCATACGGATGGGTGGTCATCCAGTTCAGGAATTCGGCAAACCAGGCTTTTACCGGTTTTAATTGCTCTGCTGAAAGTCCGTTTTTGGCTTCCAGCATTTTTACTGATCGGGCAACTTCAACCAAATGACAGGCATCGATCAATCCGATTCCCCGACCGGTGAAACGCCCCCAGATGGCTTGCGCGTACAACATGTTGGGGGACATCATGCTGTTTGAATCGACAAACCATGCCTGGAGGTGTTTCATAACCTGATCGGCATATTTTTGCTCGCCGGTGAGTAACCAGGCTGAGGTTAATGTGGCCGTAATTTCGCTTAGCCTGATCATCGCCAGCCGGTGATCGACGAAATTCTCGGGATTGGTTTGACCGTCTTTCTGAATGTATGGTCCTCCGGGATTGGCCGGATCGGGCCACCAATAGTCGCCTTCCGAGTAAAAATCGTGTTTTCCGCCGGCGCTGCGTTTGCAGGTCGAGGCCGTTACGGTAACCGGCTCTTCCTTCATCATTTGCTCGGCTTGTGCAACAGTGGCTTTCCGCACATTTTCAACTACTTGAAGAGCTAACCCGATATTTTTCCGCAGGTAACCGGGACCAGTATTTTGTACTGTTGCGTAAGGCTTTACTTCTCTGGCTTTGCCCGATGGTTCAAAACATCCGGCCGATTTGTTTTTCCCGGAGCGTTTGTTTCCTGAAATGTCGAGGCCAATTTGCGGATCGTCGTTCAACTCCGGAATGTCCAGCACAGCAACGGGTGTAAAAGCTTTCTTTTCTGAAATTCGTTTGACCGGTTGAATCAGTCCCACAGAATTGACATGAACAGGACTGTTTGCAGCATAAAATCCGGAAAGATTGGGATTTTGTGTTTCCTGAAAGGCATTTCCGAAGAAAGTCTCTTTTCCGGTCAGATCATCCACCACGGGAGCAGTGGATTTGTAGAAAAAGTTGTTGGCTATTTTTACATCGGCGGGCGGGAAATCGCCTTTGCCGCCCAACCTCATCGATCCCGAGTTGGCAAAAGTGTTGTGGGCGATCACGATGTTTTTCAACGGATCAACTTTGTAGTTCTCCAGCCTGATCGCCCAGTAATTTCCGGTTTCGAAGTAATTGTTATAAACCATCTGATTCTGGCCTTCCTTGATGCGCAGTCCGGCGCCTTTCAGGAAAAAGTTGCCATAAACCACGTTGTCGCTTCCGTGCCGAAGGGTGAAGTGCGATTCACCGTTGTCGTCGAAGGTGTTGTAGCGATAAACATTCTCGCGTGCTTTCGACGAAATTACCTCGCCATCGCCGTTGCAACGGTAGAAATAGCAATATTCCACGATGCTGCGACTGATGAATTTGGCCTGATAGCTGTACCCGATACGCAGTGCTTCAATACCGTAATCGCCACCGGCATTTGGTGGTGCCGTGTGATTTTTAAACGAGCAATGCGAAACTACATTGTAGCCGGGTTCTTTTTCGTCCACCTGAATTTGCAGTACAGAAGTCTGCTTGTCTTCGGGTTTCTTCTCGAAATTGCAGTACCGAACGACATTCCGGCGGCCTGTTGTAGTGATATTCAGGTAATAATTGGAGTGATAGCCCGAAAAATTGAGCTGCTCAACCCGGTTATTGCTTCCTGAAATTTTACAGACATCGCCATCGGCTTTGCCACCAATGAACTGAAATCCGCTGAATGTAGTTCCGCTGGCTTTGATTTCCACTTTGCTGCTTCCGGAGAAAATGACTGCCCCGGGTCGCTCGGCTTTGACATGGATTCCGTCTTTACCGATTGCCCAAACAACGTCGTGAAACGTTCCGGCTGCCCATACAATGGTATCTCCGGCAATGGCTTTTGCCTCGGCGGACTGGTATTCTGCCATCGACTTGATGGTATAAACCGAAGTTTTAGCCATCACCGCCAGCGAAATCAGGTTTAAAACGACCATGCAAAAAATGGGTATTAATCTTTTCATAGTATAAGTTTTAACTTCCGGCTAGTTTGTCATCATTTTCCAGGTAACACTTCCAATGTTATCGGGTTTGCCCTTTTCGGCTTTTGAGATTGTTCCGGTCAACTTGCCCTTTTTATCTGGCATAAACGAAAGGACACGCCAACTGTAGATTCCTTTTTCGTAGTCGAACGTTTCGCCATCGTCGTCGTAAAGCTGGTAGTTTGACGACCTTGTTCCGTAGTAACGAATCTCCAGATCAAATTTCTCACCGGCTTTGGGTGCATGCAGGCGGGCGGGCATCATCGGGATGATCCCGCCATCTTTCACGAACACCGGAATCCGGCCCAGTTCTCCCTTAACACGAATCACCTGTCCGTTGCCAACCAGTTTTCCAGAGTAAAAGTCGAACCAATTTCCCTCCGGAAGAATCACTTCGCGTTCGGTCTGACCTTTAAAAAGCGGCGCCACCAGCAAATACTCACCAGCCATGTACTGGTCTTTAATTTCTTTGGTCACCGCTTCGGCGTAGGGATTTTCGCCCAGGTTGGCATTTTTCAGTTCGGAAACCGAATGCCCTCCGAAACCCGGTTCGAGGTTCATCGCCCGGAATGGCGGCGTTCCTTCAAAATGATATTTGGCAAATTCGGAATAGAAATAAGGCATCAGTTGCATCCGGAGTAATGCAATTTCTTTGACTTCTTTTTCTACTTCAGGAAATGACCAGGGCTTGGTTCCGTCGGCCCAGGCGTTAATCATGGCCATGGGCGAAAAGCAAACCGTTTGCATGCGGCGGACCCATTCCTCCCCGGTTTTGGAGCCCCGAACTTCAGGAGTCCACAACACTCCGGAAAAACTACTGTTAATGAGCGCCGTAATAAAATCTTCGTGGCTGTAATAATCGTTGTAAATGACGTAGGGGAACGATGATCCGCCGCCGTTCGACGCGCGAACCAGTCCAAAAGTGCGTTCGTTTTTCTGCCGGTACAAGTCGGTGGTCATCTTTTGAAGCAGCAATCCGTAGGTTTGGCGCAACTGTTCGGCGCTGTTCCCCGATGGAAATTTCGCCACATCGGGCCACAGCCAGCGGTCGTAACCGTCGCATTCGTCGATTTTGTAACCGCTCACGCCCAAATTGATCTGATCTTTTTCCATTTGATCGAGCATAATTTGTTGGGCTTTCGGTAATGTAAGATCGGCAACCACTCCGCCCCAAACGGTATGCGAGCCGGTGAGCGGGAGTAATTCTTTATATATTGGCGATGCGGGCGAAACGTAGGGGTTAGTCCATAAATTCAACCGGATGCCCTTTTCTTTCATGCCCTTTACAAATCCCGCCGGATCGGGAAAGCGTGTTTTGTCCCACTCAAATGTACATGGATAGGATTTGCTTTGCCAGCCAGGTTCCAATCCGATAAAATCAAGCGGATAGCCTTTCTCTTCAAACTGCCGGGCTTCTTCCTTCACCTGATCGGCCGTGTACAGCGATTTGACCCGTTGTGTGAAACCCAGCCCCCAGCGCGGAGGCAAACATCCGCCGCCATTAAACAGGTTAAACCGGCGCACTGCATCAAGCGGAGTTGGTCCGGCAAACACATAAATTTCAGTCCCGGCAGCGGGAATCGCCATTTCAACCGCATCCGAGTATGGTTGTGATGTCCATTTTTTGTCGGTATTGCGGTCGCGGGGTTCCGGAGCATTCGGACTGTCTTTCCTGACAGCCGTTCCGGCGTAAACAGTGATGTAACGGGCGCTGTTTACAAACACACCGTAACCTTTGTCCGACACATAAAACGGCACCGGAGCGTGAGTGCGGCCATTGTCGGCACCTCCGTAATGATCGACATGCAACTGAAGAATTTTGCCGCGTTGCTGAACGGTCTTAAAATTCAGGCCGAACCCATACAGTTGTTCCTCTTTCAGCAGCGGAAAACGCAAATAGGTTTTCCCATCCGAAACTTCGGATGAAATCTCTGTCTTTGGCAGCGGAAACTCAGCTTTCACCATTTTTCCCAAAGCGCTTAGGTTGAGTGCAACGTCGGCTGCTTTCCGCAGATCGAACTGATCGGGTTGGCCAACAGTCGTCTTCCAAACGCCGGGAGCAACTTCGGTCCAGACCAGATTTTGACCTTTGGTTGCAATGGAAACCATCAAAAATAGTCCAAGAATTGTGGCAGATATAGTTTTCATCTAATTCCGTTTTAGAAGTTAATCCAGTTCTCCGGTTTTCATCTTTTTGGTCGCTCCCGAAAATTGTTTGTTAACCGAACCCTTCACTGTAACTTTCACTACGGAAGCAATTTTATCGGGTGCCTGTGCGGACAAACTGATCGAAAGTCCATCGTTTCCGGCAGCGGTTTTCAGCTTTTCTCCGGATGCAAGCAACCTGGCTTCAATCACTTTATTCTGAAGTCCAGGAATCAGCAATTTCCCGTCAGTCGGCCAGTTGAAAACCGAAAAGTAAAGAATGGTATTTCCGTTTTCCGGCTTTTGTGTGCAGCGGCCCCAGTCAAAAGTTCCGATTGGGCTGGCCTTGGTGGCATAAATGGCTTCGCTGTTGGTTTTCATCCAATAGCCTATCGCTTTTAATGCGTCAATACTTTGCTCCGGAACCTGTCCCAATGCATCGGGACCAATGTTCAGGAGATAATTTCCACCTTTCGAGGCGATGTCGCATAGATTGCGGATCAGCGTTTCCGGAGTTTTCCATTTGCTGTCCCAACTTTTGTAGCCCCACGAACTTCCCATGGTCATGCAGGTTTCCCAGTCTTTGCCGTCCAATTCATCCTGACCAGGAATTTTCTGTTCCGGAGTTCCTGTATCGCCCGGGAAGTTGGGCCGCTTTAAACGGTCGTTGGTGATGATGTTGGGCTGAAGTTTCAGCAAAGCCTGTAATTTTAGGGCATATTCGTCGGTCATCCCGGTGGGTGTGTCCCACCACAAAACGGCCACGTCTCCATAGTTGGTCATTAATTCTTTGACTTGCGGAACGGCTACTTTATCGATGTATTCGTCCATTGTGGCAGTCATTTGCGCCGGATCCCAATGGCCTTTGTTGGCAGCGGTGAATGCGTCAATCCGGGCTGAATCGGGATTAGCCCAACCTTCCGACATCACTTTGCGTGCTACCGATCCTCCGGGATTGTTCCAGTCCTGCGCCTGCGAATAATAAAATCCCAATTTCATGTTGTGTTTGCGGCAAGCCTGAGCCAGCGCATCGAGCACGTCCTTTTTGTAGGGTGTAAAATCGACGATGTTAAATTTGCTGGCTTTCGACTTGAACATAGCAAAACCGTCGTGATGCTTGGCTGTGATGATGATGTATTTCATTCCGGCATCTTTGGCCATCAGCACGATCGATTCGGCATCAAAATTCACCGGATTGAACGATGCTGCATATTTCTGATACTCGGCCACCGGTATTTTGCAACGGTTCATGATCCATTCGGCCCCGCCACGTCGCTGCTGATGGCCGTTGTAAACTCCACCCAGCACCGAATACGGTCCCCAGTGAATAAACATGCCGAACCGGGCTTCGCGCCACCATTTCATTCGGGCATCCTGCGCAGGATCGTTTTGCGCCTGAGTTGACTGAAAAACCAGAAGAATAATACCCAGGAATAGTAAAGTTCGTTTCATTTGGTTATTGTTTAAATATGATATTTTTGACTGCTTTGTGTCAATTACTAGCTTTGAAGTTGATCAGTACCCGATCTGCATCCATGCCCGCTTCCTCCGTTGAATTTACTCGTTTGCCGTTAATTTTGAGGTTATCAATTGACAGGTTGATGCCAACTCCCTCTCCTTCGTACTTTACCAACGATTTCTTTGGAAAGCTATTTTCAAAGGTGCAATCCTGAATGAGTAAATCCTTAATTTCGCCCAGTTTACTGTCCTCATTTCGCTTGCTTACCACCACATGTATCGCTTTTTTCTGTTGATCAGGATAGTTTCGTTCAAATCGGTTGTTCCGGTAAATGATGTTGCTCAAAGTTGCGCCATCCGAGACATACAAGGCAATTCCCCGATCCGACTCAAGCACATCGTTGTTCTCGAAAAGGATGTTTTTCATTTCCTGCCCACGCGTTTCGGTTCCTACTTTCAACGACGATTTTCTGGTCAGAAAAACACAATTCCGAACGGTAATTTGATCGACATTGCCCACCAAACCTGAATTGGCGGTGGTTTTAATGGCCACATTATCGTCGCCACAACAGGCGAAACAGTCTTCAATCAGCATCCGCCGTGTGGCATCCGGATCAAAACCATCGGTATTACCAAGTTCAACATCATTCAAAAGTTTTACATTTCGGATAGTCACATCCTCGCACAACAAAACCTGCGTATTCCACGAGCCCGGATCTTTAAACTGCAGCCCTTCAATCCTGATATTTTTGGATTTGACAGCCATCAACAACCGCATCCGGGCATCGTCGCCGAATTTGGTACGCAAAATCCTTCCGTTCCCGTCAATGGTTCCGTATCCTGAAAACCTCACGTTTTCAACTCCGTACATCGAAATAAACCGTTTGTTGCTCACCTCATCGGTCGATCGGTAAGGTTCAATGGAGCTGGTATCGGTTTTTAAAACAGCTCCACGTTCGAGGTAAATATTGCTGTTGCTTCTGATTTGAAGCTGTCCGCTTTGGTAAGTTCCTTTTGGAAAATACAAGGTTTTTCCTGTCCCTGAAATTTCATTGAGTGCCCGCTGAATCTTTTCTGTTTCAGTGGCTTTGCCAGTGTTGTCAACCGAATGTTTCTCAACAATATTCACACTGTTTTTCGCGTCAGGTATTTCTTCCGGTTTTTCAGCAAACAGAAATATCTTTTCCGTTTCGTTGATCCGCACCAAAATGTAGGCCGGTTTTTCCATTCTGAAGCGGATTTGATTTCCTTCTTTCCGAAAAGCAATGCCATAACTTTTCGGGCTGATTTCAACGCTGTTCATGGGCTTTTCTGAAATTAGCGTCAACATTTCGGGCTTTGCCAGATCGAACGAGGCATAATAGTAGGTTTTGAACTGGACGATTTCAATAGTGCCCGAAGAGGTCTGAAGCACAAAACCGGCAGTCTTTTGTCCGGCGCTTGCCAGCGAAACGACCAGGACACAAACGATCAGGATTAATCTCTTCATAGGTTCTTTCGGTTAAAGTTTGACCTCCGGAAATTTGGTTTTCAGTAATTGGTTTTCTTCATTTTTCATTTGGTACCCAAACCCCTTTGTTTCCCTGCCACACCCATTTAAGATTCTTTCCTGACATTTCCTGCTCCGGAGCATTTTTCCTGTGGGCTTTCCACATGGCCGTTACAAACGGATCGAAAGTTTGGCCTTCGCCACCCGGACGTTTGTACGTTCCGCGAGCTTCCTTGTACGGATCGTCTTCGCGCATCCAGCGGTCAATGTAATCGAAGTGTGCGTCGTGTCCCCAAAGTTTGATGGCTTTCAGATAGCGGGCGGCCAGCGCGGTTCCGGTCCACGCAACCGCATTGCAACACACCCGGTAACTTTCCGAAGTCTTGTCCCATTTTTCCCATTGATCGGGCGATTTTTCCTCGTAAGGCTGGCGAATTCCGTGATGAATGATCATTTGCCACAAAACGGTTTGACCAAACCAACCTTTGCCGTAATAGGTTTGCGTGTCCTCGTGAAAAACGGCAGTTTCGGGCAATTCGGCCAGTTTCGGATTTCCGAGTAGGGTGCTTGCAAAAAGGATGGGCCATTTTCGTCCGCTGGAATGTCCGCCGCCTTCGTTCCAGTAGCCGCCATTCATGGCAATACCATACAAATCGATGCCGCGCTGAATCAGCTCAATGGTCAGCTTTTCCTTTCGTTCACGCGGAACATCGAGGCAGAGCATCAAACTGGCGATGGAAACCAACCGGGCATGTTCGCGGCCGTAATTGGGACCGTTTTCGTTCGGAACCAGCTCCTGTTGCGACCAGCTCATCAGATGGTCGATCCACGGACGCTGAAAGTATCGCTCATATTCTTCCCAGGAAGGAACTTCTCCTGCCGGCGGAAGGTTTGGCAACAAGTCCCAGTGAATATCGCGGGTCTGAAAAATAGGTTTTTCGGTACCCACATAAGGCGGACGAAAAGCATCTGCCGGTGGAACTGTTTCAAGACAGGTCAGCACTGCCGCGGTTTTCATCACAGTCTGGCATTTGTATTCGCCTTCCCAAAGAATGTTTTTGCAGAAATTGTCGACCGGAAGCGAAGTATTGCTGATCGAGGAAATAAGTGAACGATTGGCTTCCAGTTTCAGAGGAAGTTTGATGCAGCCAGAAGGGTCAAAAGCTCCCGCGCGCGAGTCGTAGCTTTGCTTGTAGCCAGCTTTCAGCACAATGGCCGAGCCATTCCGCATCGCAGTATCGGGTTTCAGGCTGGTGTCGTTCCAATGGTTAATTCGGATGGTAGTTTGGTCCACCGAAACGGGTCCAGGTTCCGGAGTAATTTTCACAATGGTTACCGGCCCAACCACCCACCAGTCACCGGTGACGAATTGCCCGGTTTGCATGGGCTGGTCGAACTCCCAGGTAATTTCGTACTGACTGATCGATTTCCGGAGTTCTACCGAAACTGGCTGGCTGATTGCAGAAAAGACAATCAGAAGAAAGGAAAAAGAAGCGATGGATAATTTTCCACAATGCGTTGTCCTATAAAATGACCGACTTCCAAGGGTCAATTTTTCGAATAGTTGCCATCTCATTCTGTTAATGAATTTTATAAATGGTTGGTTTTAATGATGTTTATTGCGTAGAGACAGGGCATCGTAGAGACAGGGCATTGCCCTGTCTCTACAACGTGTCCGAATCAAACCAAATTATTTTTTCTTCACCAAAACCACCGAAACACTTTTACCCGCCTCTTCGCCTTTGGGCAACTTTACGGTCCAGGTTGTGTTTCCCTGCGACGAAGCCAAGCTGTCGTTCGAATTTTCAGACTGGAAGTTTCCTTTCAGGGTCAATTTAACTTGAGCCAATTTTTGGGTCGGGTCAGAAACTGAAACGCCAATCCCGTCTTTTCCTTTCTTCAGCATTACCACGCAGGGCTGATCGGTTTCAATGCCTCCAAACAGTTCTGATTTGCCAGCCTGGTAAAAGATAAGTCCGGCCCATTTTTGATCAGACGAAATAACTGCCTGAAGATCGGACTCGTTTCTCACAATACGGAACGAGGGTTTGGTTTCCATCTGTTGCATTTTCGTTTGGGTTGCCTGGGGAACCAGACAGTAGGCGTATGTTTGCCCGTTCGGATTGGCTCCATGTTCGAACCAAAGCTTGAAAATTCCAGATCGGATCGGTTCGTCTTTGTACATCAGAGCCACGCGATGCCACGATCCGGTTACGGTTTTATTTTCGAGTTTCAGGGTTCCTCCTTCAGGAAAGAAATAACCGGTCATATCGTGCAAAATCCATTTGGGATTCAGGGTTTCTGAAGATTCCTCCGGAAGTGTTTTCTCGGTTTTGGTCTTGATGATTATTTTGCCGTTCAGGAATGACTGGTTAACCGAGGTGGTCACCGGATTTTCGGAAGAGGAGCTGATTCCTGCACCAAGACAAACAATCTGGCCATTGAAAATGAACCAGGCCTTTTTTGCAGAAACTCCGTCGCGGAGGTAATCCATGACGGCGATTCCGGTTTCTCCGTCGGAAACTCCGCCCACAAAGCTGCTTGCAATGTGATATCCTCCGGCTGTTAGAACCGGCAACTCTTTGTCATCCTGACGGGTGGTTGTTCCCGGAATCTTTTTCCAGTCCCAGAATGGGAAAATATTTTCGTATTCTTTCCCGGATTGATAAAGGTAAGTGGCTCCGTCGCCCAGGTAGTAGCCCCGGATGTTTTCGGAGTTGCACGATTCGGCACCAAGAACCCTGTCGGAACACATTTTTACCGAAAAGTAGTAGTCGGGCGTGCGCTGAACCTGAAAATCGGAGCGCCAGAAATGTTTGTTTCCGGTCAAACTGGTATATTGTCCGGCTTTTTTATAAGCTTCGGCATTTGCGGGATCGAGTTCCTCCATCTGGGCGAACCTGTTTGCCAGGTTCCGGGCTTTGCCAGTCTGAGCATTCACAAACAATTGTCGTCCGCAGGCGCTGATGTCCATCTGGTTTTTCCAGGTAATCCATTGTTGCCCGTCGAGCAGGTAGTTGCGCAGGACGCTCATTTTTGACTCGTCGAAATAGAATGGTGTTTTGCGAAGTAGCTGGATCCACCTGATCATTTCGGTGACATAGGCCAGGCCATAATTTCCAAATTGAATCTGTGGGCCATGTTGGTGGAACGAACCGTCAGGCTGAATACCTTCGCCCATACTGACCCTCAATTCTTCCTGAATGGATTGCGCCGCTTTTTGGATCATTTCCGAATTACGCTGAAGCAACGATTTCATCAGTACATTGCCCGATAGCCAGACCTTGTTTTGTCCGGTCATCCGAATCCTGGCGCGATCCAGAATGAGGATTGCCTTATCCATTTGCTCTTTCGATAATTCTGTTTCCATCAGGACGAGACCTGGAACAAGAGCCATCGGAACGCCAATTTCGGGGTACCACCAGTTGGGGCACTGAAAATCGTTGTCGAGCCAGTAATTTAAGGCCCGGTGAAATTTTGCCAGGAGTTTGGGATCGTGATAAAAGGCTGAGCCGTTTTTTTGATAGGCTTTTGCTAAAGCATAAAGTCTATGGATGTGAACGACAGTAGGCCAGTCGCCCCGTTGTTTGCTGGTGTAATCAACATCGGGCCACGAACCATTTTCGTTCAGCCGGTCGCAAAGCGGTTGTATGGTGTCGGCATTGATTGGCCCGCTGATGAATTCGTTCCAGATGTTCTGGTGCAATTGTTCCAGGTCTGCCGGATAGTTGGCTTTTGGCTGGGCAAGCCCGCTGATTGAAATTGAAATGAGGGTGATGAAAAGAAAAAATCGAATCATAAATTTCCTGTTAATTGTAAATTATTGTTATCATCCATGCCTTTCCTGTTTTCAAAACCTGAAAGGGCTAACGAAAAATTTACCATTTTGCCAAAGGTGTTATTTCTCCCGAATAAGCGCTGGTGTTTCCCGGCCATTGCGGGGCCAGCAAAATGGAAACCGTTACACTGCCGGTAGTTGCCGGAACCTTGGCTAATAACCGGATGACGCCCGTGTTTAGTTTCTGGGGGGCTGCCTGTTGTGCCGACTCCACTGCTAATGCAGCATTGTCCGGCGAAAGGATTTTAGCGGTCATCTTTTGTCCGCTCAGGGTCAGTTCAGCCTGTTTCGGATTGATGATCTGAATTGTGGCATCAGTGGTCATTCCCCAAACGACTTCGGACGTTTTGGTTAACACAAATTCATCCTGAACGAGAATGGCTTTTCGCTCATCGACCACTTTAATGCCCCTCCAAACCGAACTGGCATAATCTTTATACGCCTCGGTGAGGTCGATAACCGAAAAGGGCTCGGCGACTCCTTCAGCGTGTTTAAGAAATTTTGAAGTGGCATCTTCGCGCTGATCTTTGCCATTCAAAAGTGGTACGTTGTGACTGAGCGACTGAAGCCGGTAATAGGTGTATCGTTTGCTTCCGAAGTAAGCCGGAAGGTTGTAGTCGTCCGATCCCAAATCGCGGCCCCAGCGGACTCCAAGGGCATCCAGCTCAAAATTTCCCAGGTCGAGGTGGGCATGGTTCACCTTGTTGTAGCCGGCTTTTATCCCGATCCACAGGGCTTTCGGATCGTTCCAGGAACTTCGGGAGAAAAAGAGGGCAACCTTCCCGTTGAAGAACTTGTCGAGATCGCGTTTGGCTGCCGAATTGGCGTACTGTCGGTACCAAATCACATCGTAAACATTGGCTGTACGGGTTTCGAGCTGATCGATCACAAAATCGGAGAAATGATTGTTGCTGTACGCCCCGGCCAGCCACATGTCGGGGTGCGGCGCCCCAAGCTTCGATTTCTCACCGACATCGGCGTAGTTGAGCATGTATCCGGTAGGTCCGGCGGAATATATCGGGAAATATCCGGTTACGTTCATCCCCGGGAAGGCCTTCAGCCCAAAATCGTCGTCCAGCGCGGTTTGAAGGGCCGAAATCCCATAAACCGTGTAGTCGGTGGCATAGCTCCAATACCCCGGACCTTCGCTCCAAACGCCGTCGGGACCGTAACTTTTCAGGGCATAAGGCAGATTGTCAATGGCTTTCGGAACGATTGACAGGGCAATTTCAGGATTGGTTTCGGCAACAGACAATGCTCCAATTAGCAATCCGCTGTTGCATACCTGGTTCCAGTTGAATTCTGATTTCATCCACCAGGCATTGGCCGCAAAGGCTTTTTTGCCTTCATTCAAGCCGAGTTTAATTAACCCGGCCCTGATTAAATCACGCGTTTCCTGGTCCATGTCATTGTGCAGCCAATCGTATCCAATCGCTACTGCATGGGTCATCTCGGCCACATCCAGAAAGTGCGACGGGTTCCAGTCGGCAAAAGAGCAAACCGTTTTCATGTTCGAAATGGCCGCATTGAGGTACGTCTTGTTGCCGGTCCAGCGGTAAGCAAAAGCCAGATTATACACCCGCGATAAACATTCGCGGCTTTTGTCGAGCAGGCGGGGGCCGATCAGCACATGCTGAATGGGCGCTTTCAAAATATCCTTGGAGGCCTGGTCGGTCACTGTCGACGCATATTTTTTCAGGCGGGCATCGGAATTACTCAGTGCCTTCAATTCCTGAAGCCGGGCATCAGTCAAAAGCAGACGGGGGTGTTTTTTCTGAAGCGTTTTCAGAATTCCGGTTAATTCGATTTCTGGTTTTGGCTTGGGACCTTCATCTTTTTTGCAGGACGAAAAAACAGAGACCTGTATCAACAGGACTAAAGACAGGAGGAGGTAAATGTATTTCATTGTGGTCTATTTTTCGGAACTGAATTTTACGTTTACAGCCTGGCTGTTCAGGAATGGAACCAGAATCGTCCACGAACCTTTTCCCGGTTCGGTCACCCGAACATTGACCGAGTTGGCATCTTTCGACAGAATCTCTGTTTTGATAGCCGGAGTTTTACCTTCCGAAGGCCATAAAACCCAGACAAACGTGTCGTCCGATTTTAGTTGGCGCGAATAAATGGTGGTTGGATTGGGCTCGTAGGTATTGTATTCTTTGCTGTAAAAGCCTTGAATAGATGGGGTTTCCTGTCCTTTTACTTCTGAAATTTTCCAGTCGGAAATGCCTGCCGGAATGATGGCAAGGTTTCCCTGGTTGTTTTTCGTGCTGACAATTCCTGAACTCCGTGTTTCAATTTTGCACGAAGGATGCCAGTGCCAGAGCGTTTCGATATTTCGGGGACGGTCAGTTTGCAAGTGATCGGCAACCACCCAGAATTTGCCGCGAACGTACACCATGGCCCGGGTGTGACTAAACCGACCTTCCACTCCTGAAAACTTATCGAAGGTGCCCGAGCCGTAATCAAAATCATTGCTGATCGAATACAGGTTTTCAGCCAAAGGAGTTTCAGCTTTGGGAATCCCGGCAGCCTGACCGTTTCCGTCAACCAGAATCACATTGTGGCTGGCGCTGCCGGTAGCGTACTTCCTGAATTTATCAGCCACTTCGCCCCGATAGGCAAATCGTCCGCCATCGACTAGCAAATCGCGGCCATAGGCAAAAACTGATAAATGCAACCTGTCGTTGTGCTGGTGACCGCTTCCCCAAGGACCAATGTCGAAAAACGACCATTGAGCATCCTGATCAAAACTACTGCGCGAAATCAGTTGTCCGGCATAAGGGAAAATGAACGACGGATCGCCGGAGGGTTTGCTTCCAGATTTCCCGTTCGAAGCAATGTACTCCCAATCGCGTCGGTTATATTTCTTCGTTGTTTTCAGAACGAAATCGCGGTTGTTATCCAGGTCGGCATCGTTGTTTAAAAGCCCAAAACCATCAGGACGCATGGTTTTCGCAAGGTAGCCCGACATGTCTTCCAGCGTTTTGGTGTAATATTCAGGCAACGAGATGTTTGATTTTTGACATAGATCAGCAAACAGGCTGAAATTCGAAAGGGCCACATGGTGGTAGTGCGACGTGAGTTCGGTCTGAACGCCATCGGGGTAAACCTGTTCTTTCATACTGGCCACCATCGTCGAAATGGCGTAATCCATCCAGGCTTTCGATTCCTTGAATTCGGGCCATGAAGATGCAACCGTTGCCAGTCCCGAAATTTCCATAGTCAGCCAGTTGCCCTGTGCATGAAAATTGCGGGCATAATGGGCATGATCGGGCAGGCTGCTCATAATAAGCAGTTTAGTCGCCGGTGAAATCTGGTTGGTATTCCAGAGTTCGAAGAAAACGCGAGCCCAGGTTTTTGCCCGGAAACTCACTTCCAGACCACGCCACATCGCCGTGTTGCTTTTCACGGCAGGGTAGGGCCAATTGCTGATGATCCAGTCTTTGGTGAACTGATCGATATAACTGACATATTTGGAATTGCCCGTTTTGAAATAAGCGTCGAGCAGGGTGACGATAGGGTAGTGACGGTTGAGCGCCCAGGCCCATTCCATGTCATCGGCCGGACCGGTGTGCGCCCATTTTAAATGACCATCAGGCAAGCGCGGAACTTTATCCGCGACCGATTGAAAGGTGTAAATATCCTGAAGAATGGAGTCGGCGGCGGTTGTTGCCTGCATTGAAGCCGTCGGTATATTCTGAAGCACCAGTTTCGATTTGCTGTAATAGTCCAGCAAATTTTTGCAGGCTTCGGGAATATGATTGGCTTCGAATGCCTTTTTTACATCCTGTAATCCCGGATAATCAAGGTTCAGGTTTTGAAAGATCGATTTCATCTGTTGGGGATAGGCCGCACAAACTTCGTCGACGGTTTTTATCTTCTGCCAGTTGGTTTGTGCCCGAAGCATCGGGGAAAACAGGCAAAACAAAAGAATGAGCAGGTTTAGGTTTTTCATTGTTTGTTGGGGCTAATTTTTCCTGAGTTTAAATAAGTAAAGCTGGCTCGGTGCAGGCCAGGGCTCGGGCCTTGCCTGGTCGCGGTTGGCCGGAAGGGTTTCCCATTTCAGGAGGTACCGCGTATTATCAGTTCCACTATTGCCCAAATCAGCGGCTGTGCGAACCTGCAAGCCGGAGAAAGTTCCCTCCAGCTTTGAAATTTCAGAGGGCAACGACGGTTTGCGCACTTGTCCGCAGATTTCCATTTTTTCGTTCAGGAGAAAAGTGCCGCTTCCGTATTTAATATGGCTGTAATCCAGCTCGTAGTAGCCGTCGCCGCGGTTGCGGAATCCGCCTACCCGAACTTCGAAGACGATGCTTCCTCCACCCGAAAAAGCCCAGCGGTAATCCCAGTTGGTCAATTGTTTGATTGTCCATTCTTTGCCCGAAAGACATGCCGTATAAAATTGCAGATTCCCGGCAGCATCGTATTTGTGATAAGCAAAAACAGGTTTGCCCTCGTTGTCAAAACACAGGCTGGCTGCCAGGTTGATGATGCCGCCGTTCACCGGGATCGGGTCAACAATAACGGATTTGTTCGCAATGGTGACCGGAAGTTTGACCGGTTCACCAAACGCATTGTACCAGTTTTTCAGGTCAGGACTTTTGATGTACGAAAGATCGTGGTTGGTCGAACAGTCGGGCGTGTCGCGCCAAACCCAGTAAACGTGATACCAGTTGTCGGCCATTAGCGTGGGCTGGGTCTGGTAAGCATTCATCAGGCCTTGCCCGTCGGTGAGCGGTGTGTCGAGCAGACGCTGCCATTTCTGAGTTTTGCTGTTGAAAATGTTATAAATTTCGTTGCCGTCGCCACTGCTGCCGTCGCGGTAATGGAAAATCAGTTCGCCTTCGCGGGTGTTCATGAAATTGGGGTAGGTGCAGCGGTTTTCGTTGGAGCCAACCATGATCATTTCCTGCCTGAGGGTTGAAATGTCGTTGGGTTTCGTGCTTCGGAAATAGGTTAAAGGATTGACGTGCATATTCCCAGCCAGATGAATGTAGCCGTCGGGATCAATTCCCAGGGTGACACTGTTGTGGCTGTCCCAACCCAGCACGGTGCTTGTTCCACCTGTCGTTTCGCGCGAAGTGGCCGGCAGAATAGTCAGTTCAAATTTCGGATTGCCCAGGTCTCGCTGCCCGACCACCATGTTGCGGTTGGCATTGTAATAGGCCATGTACTGGCGGTTTTGGTGTGTTAGCAAACTGAAGCCAACCGGATGCCCGGCCCATACTTTATCGATGGCGATGATCTGTTCGACGGTTTCCTTGTTTTGAGTTTCGTCGATGATCCGGTTGGTATCTTCCTGATCGGTTTGGGCACACCCCTGAAGTGCGATGAAAAGGGCTGCAAAAGTTAAAAGATGCGCTGCAAAGCTCCGTGTGATTTTCTTTGCAGATGGGCATTGTGCCCCTCCTGAGGAATAGACGGATTGCAATCGATTGCTCAATCGGGCGCTTTTTACCCGTTTTCGGGTCGTTCCCAGACAGTTCATTAGTTTAGTTGGTTTAGTTTTTCGAAGTGCTAAAGCTAATGATTAAATTTTATTTTGACGGAGTTAAAACCATGGTCTGATCACCTTTTGTTCCAGAATTGATGAATTCAAAAACCACCCGGGTAACCCCTTTCGGCCAGTAACGACTTAATGTACGGTCTTTTACCTCAATAAATTCGACGCTGGGCCTGACCACTTTGGCGTTGTAGTTCAGGTTCAGGTTGAAGCCATCACCTTCGAGTTTCAACAGTCCGGGTTTTACTTCCGAAACTTTGCAACAGGTAATCAGGTTTGAACTGGTTTTAGCTCCGGCGTCTGCGGCTAGTTCGTATTTGTCGGAGATGGTGAAGTTTTTTCCGCGGTTGAGGGTATAGCTGCGCACCCACGACTTGACTTTGGCATTTTCAGGATAAGCTCCGGCAATGTCGGTGGTGAAAGTGGCTGATTTGGCATTGGCTGAGAATGTTGTGTTTCGGGCTTTGAATTTACCTCCTTCTTTTTGATCGACTCCGTTGATTACCGGCAGGTTGTGGTAGCCCGACTGCATGGTCCAGATTTCGTAGCGTCGCGAGCTGAAGGTTTTGGCCGTGTATTCTTCGCGCCCCAGGTCAATCAGACAGGGCTTTCCGTCGTAATACATCACGCAGTTACCAACGTCGTTGTGGTTGTGGCTCTCGGCATTGAAACCACCTTTGGCTCCGAAGAAAAATCCGTGGAAGCTGCCTTCCTTGTCGCGGGCTCCTGCAACCTCGGTATCGGGTAGCCAGAAGTTGGCCACCAAAGCTTCGCGGGCTTCGGCATTTTTCATTTCATCCAGAAGTGTCAGGTTTTTGATCTGGTCACAGATTTTTCCGACAAAACTGCCTTCGCCCCATTTGTTCAGTTTGCCCAGATAGGCGCCAAACTGCTGCATGACCGGATCTTTGATGGCTTTTCCGTAGCGGTAAACCGACGAAGGATTTCCTCCCGTGGTGGCATCGGCGTCGGCAAAGTTGATGAAGTAAGGCGCATGAATATTAACCTGGTAGAAATATTTTCCGATGTTCTGCACCAGTTGATTGTCGAATACATCGAACTGGCCGGCTGTGGCATTCTTCAAAACTTCGAGACTTTCGTAAAGCAAAGCGCCGGCAGCTCCCCAGTATGAAGGGCCTTCGTCGCAGCCTCCATCGTCGGAATAGCCATTCATGAATTTATCGAGCGAATTGATTACCTTTTCAACCTGTGCAGTTTTTCTGGCCGGATCAGACTCAACCAGTAGAAAACAATTCAGCATGTTGTAATTGATCCAGGGGTTCCAGTTGTTCGGACGACCACCTTTAAAACCCATGTAGCCAAAGTCGTTGTGCTCGAAATAGGGATTCAACGCTTTGTTGCAGATTTCCTGTTTCAGCCGTTTTGAAATCAGCGGATGAACTTTATCGAATTCGTCTTTAAACAGGTACCAGGTCCACGACAGGTTGCTGGTTACTTCGCCAACGCCCAGATCCACGTATGGTTGATTGATATCCGGTAATCCGGCCCCGGCTTTTTGATATTGACCAATATGAGCCGACCAGCCCCACCAGGTTTGCTCGCTGTAATACCATACCCCGTTGATGATCTGGTCGATAAAGCGGCCTTTGCCTTCGACCAGCTCGCCCATTACCAGCGAAATGAGGGCGTTGCTGCAAGCGGCATAAGCTCCCTGACGGCGATCGCCTGAGCGGATAAATTCGAGGTAATCGGTGGCTTTTACCACGGGCCAGTCGTATTTCAGGTATTGCTCGGCTTTGGAAATGTATTCACTGCGAATGTTTTCGGGCAGACTTTGCCAGAATTGCCGGTTTTTATAGTCGGGCAGCTTATTCCACGAGTTATCTGTAATCAGGGCTTTAGGTAAGTCGATGGCTTTGGCTTTCTTTGCCAGAATGTTACGTTCCTTGTTGGTCAGTTCGGCCAGCGATTGCTTTGGAAGCATCGAAAATGCAAGGGTAAAGCAAAGGACGACGAGGGTGGTTAGTTGGGTTAGTTTTTTCATTGTGTGTAAATTTTTGTTTTATGTCTGCATGTTACATTTAAGAGAATGAAGTCTTGATTTCATGATTTATAGATTTAGTTTTTTGAAGAATAGCGATCTGCTTCTTGATGCTGTTTTCCACATAGTGAACAGCCAAAGTTACAAATCACACATTTGTAGCCTTCAAAGCTGAAAAATTTAATCAGAAATTGCAACGATCTTTAATTTAAAGGAGTACCACTTTCAGTGGTTCGGGCTAAAGTTTCGATTTCAGTGTCCGACTGTGAAAATATAATGGTTGCTGCATTTGTGAAATAAATTGAATGGGGAATACAGTTTTAGATGCGGTGTTTGTGTCTCATCAATGATTTTCTCCTTTCCTGTTCTAATTTAGATTCAATCTAAATAAAACACTAAATAAATCGGTTGTTTTAATGTTCTTTTTAGAATCGTTTTTCTTTAAGTTGTTTTAAATCAGCCTTTTGTTTTTGGAATTATTTTTTTTGATTGTTATGAAAAAAAGCATTATATTTATTTAGGGGATTTTCTCTGATGTTCACAAATCTGGTTGCTTAAAACGAGTGAAAGAGTCGCGTTTCTAAATTCTGAATTTTTTCTTAGCTTTATCCCAATTGCACCAATCTACATGC
>CAZAVU010000020.1:0-61189 GCA_964488805.1 uncultured Odoribacter sp.
AATGATTTATTACATCGTCAAAGTATTGCTATCATCGGTAACCATCGTTGCCATTTCAGAAATATCCAAACGCAGCACACTGGCCGGAAGCATCTTGGCCTCCATCCCGATTGTTTCGTTGCTGGCTTTTGTCTGGATATACATCGACACCAGGGACACCGCAAAAATTGCCGACCTGTCGATGGGAATCTTCTGGCTGGTTATCCCATCGCTACTATTTTTCATTCTTTTTCCCATTCTGCTTAAACGGAATGTTGATTTCTGGTTATCGCTGGCTATCTCGCTGGTGATAATGATTCTGGGATATTTTGCCATGTTGTTTCTCCTGAAAAAAGCAGGCATCAATATTTAAATCGTTTAACTGACAATCATTTTTTACACAATTCACCATCGTAGAAATTCATTCTAAAAACAAATACTCATTATAACAATCATGGGAACAGCTAAACAACTTTCATTTTTCGACCGTTACCTTACCCTTTGGATTTTTCTGGTCATGTTTGCAGGAGTCATCATCGGATATTTCATGTCCGAAATTTCCGGTTTCTGGAATTCGTTAAGCTCAGGCACCACCAACATTCCTATTGCCATTGGCCTGATACTGATGATGTACCCGCCACTGGCTAAAGTGAAATACGAAAAGCTGCCTCTGGTTTTCAAGAACCTGAAGTTGCTCAGTTTATCGCTCACCCAAAACTGGATTATCGGGCCATTGGTTATGTTCTTTCTGGCCATCATTTTTCTGCACAACTATCCCGGACTAATGGTTGGGGTAATTCTGGTAGGATTGGCCCGTTGCATTGCCATGGTTCTGGTATGGAACGACCTGGCCAAAGGAGATACCGAACTGGCTGCTGGATTGGTTGCTTTCAACGCAATTTTCCAGGTATTGCTCTATTCGGTATACGCCTACATCTTCATTACTTTCCTTCCACCTTTGTTTGGGCTGGAAGGCTCTGCTGTAGACGTTTCAATTTCTGAAATTGCTGTTACCGTTCTGATTTATCTCGGGATTCCTTTTGCTGCCGGCCTTATTTCAAACATCGCATTGCGCAAATGGAAAGGCAGTGAATGGTTTTACTCCCGGTTTGTGCCCAAAGCTTCGTGGCTCACTCCGGTGGCCTTACTGTTTACAATTTTCGTGATGTTCTCGCTCAAAGGCGAAAAGATCATCGGGCTACCCGCAGACGTTATTCGCGTGGCTATACCATATACCATTTACTTTGGATTTATGTTTTTCTCTACTTTTTTTGTTGCCAAATGGATGGGCGAAGGCTATGAAAAATCGACCACCCTGGCTTTTACCGCCGGAAGTAACGACTTTGAACTGGCTATTGCCGTCGCAGTTGCCGTGTTCGGCATCAACTCACAGGCCGCCTTTGCCACCGTGATTGGCCCATTGGTTGAAGTTCCGGTGATGATAGCCCTGGTGAATGTGGCCTTTTATTTCAAAAGAAAATTATACTAAAGAACAAAGTTCCCGGATTGAGTTTACATCCGGGAATTTGTATCTTTATGTCATCTCCAAAATGACATAAAACAATACCTTATGAAACGGATTATACTTCTTTTCTGTCTATCAATGCTTCTGTTGGGTTCAGCCTGTAAAAAAGATGAACCCGAAGCATCCGGGGAATTCCCCCAATGGCTTAAAACAAAAATCGAAGAACTGATTCCAGATCAAAAAATGTGTGAGATTACTGAAGTCACCATTATTGAATACAACGGCAAAAAGTATTACCACGTTTATTGCGGAATCTGGTCGTGCATGTATTGCCAGTTTTTTGACGAGCAAGGGAACCGCCCGGATTGGAATGCCGACCAATGGAACGACTTTGAGGCTAATAAAAAAGAGATCAAAATTCTTCCTGCGTGTGAGTAACAAACTGATGCCAAATCTTCCGCGAACATAAAACTACTCTACATAAAGAACCAGTCCCTTCAGGTATTCACCTTCAGGATGGTACATATCTACCGGGTGATCGGCTGGTTGCACCAGTTGGTTCAGGATGCGGACTTTTCGTCCCGAAATAGCAGCAGCGGAAAATACAGCTTCCCGGAATTTATCCTTGGTCACCACCTGCGAGCAACTGAACGTAAACAGGATTCCTCCCGGGGCAATCTGCTGGAAAGCTTTCAGATTAAGACGTTTGTAGCCCTTCAAAGCCTGAGGCAAAGCCCCCCGGTGCTTGGCAAAAGCCGGAGGATCGAGAATAATGAGGTCGTATTTTCCCTGGTTCTGATCCATAAAATCAAAGGCATCAGCCACAAAAGCCTGATGGCGGGTATCCTCGGGGAAATTCAGCTTCACATTTTCGTTAGTTAAATCGATGGCTTTGGCCGAAGCGTCAACCGAATGAACCAGTTTGGCTCCGCCGCGCATGGCATAAAACGAAAAACCGCCCGAATAGCAAAACATATTCAACACACTGCGGTCTTTCGAGTATTCCTGAACCAACCGGCGGTTTTCACGCTGATCGACAAAAAATCCGGTTTTCTGGCCTTCCACCCAATCCACATTAAACCGGTTGCCATATTCGAGCACTTCAAAATTGATGGATTCGCCCAACAAATATTCATCTTTGGCGCCCAAGCCGGCTTTGAAGGGAACGGTTTTTTCACTCTTGTCATACACCGCATCCAACCGGTCGCCTAAAACTTCTTTTAAGGCTTTGGCAATGGTTTCGCGGATCACGAACATGCCAGCCGAATGAGCCTGCATCACAGCGGTACCATTGTAAAAGTCAACGATCAGACCAGGCAGGCCATCACCTTCACCATGCACTAAACGAAAGACATTGGTCTGAGCATTATCGACCAGTCCTAACTTTTTACGCACGTCAAAGGCACGTTCAAGTTTACCTTTCCAGAAATCAAAATCAGGTTCTGTCTTTTCAAACGAAAAAATCCGAACTGCAATGGAGCCAATCTGTACATGGCCCATGCCCAAAAATTCGCTTTGATTGGAATACACTTCCACCACATCGCCTTCTTCAACCCGACCATTTATTTCCTTAATGGCTCCCGAAAATACCCAGGGATGAAAACGCTGAAGTGATTGTTCTTTGCCGGATTTCAGAATAACCCTACTATAGGTATTGGCCATATTTATTTCCGATTGAGAGATTCAAAAATGCGGTGAGAGATCCATGCATCGGTTGCTGCGTAAATCTGCTGGGCTTCAGTCAATTCCTGAGCTTCCCAGTTGGTCACGCGCTGAGATTTTGATATGCGGTAACCCAACACGATAGCCGACAACTTTTTAAGACTGAAATCCTGAATTCCAAAATCTTTCACTTTTTCCTGCAGCTCGACAAACCCGCCGGGTTTAAAATTATTGAGCTTTTGCAGTCCTTTGATATCGTCACGGATGGCAACGCCAATTTTCTGGATATTCGGATTTTCAAGAATACCTTTGAGCCCGTTTGGCAAACCTATCTTGTTAAGACGGAATAAAAAAGCACGATCGTTTGTTGCCAGTTGCAACAAAGACACTTCGTACACCACTCCTTTTTTAAAGGCAGGTTTGGTTTCAGTATCGAATCCCAGCATTTTTTGTTGCGACAAGTATTCAATTGAAGCCAGATAATCTTCCTTCGACTCAACCAACGTTATTTTGCCTTCGAACTGAATCAATGGTAATTCGGCTAATTCTTCCTTATCAATGCTCTCCCTGTACATCTTATTCTCCCTCCTGATAAGAATACCGGTCGTTTAACCAACCTGGATTCCTGTTTGTACCATTCGATTGTTTATCTTGCTTTCCAGAATGTTCATCCACATTATTGTCTCCGTAAATCAGGTTGTGTACCGCCCTCAGGCAATTCACCAGTTTCTGTCCCCAAATCTGGGCAAAATTATCCTGACATTCAGCAATTGCCTGCTCCATCACCTCCTCGTTCAAGGTTCGAAACGACATCACCGTATCTTTCATATCCTGATAAATATCGGCCACGTTTTCGGCAATACTGGCAGTCAGGGCTGTTTCGCTGAATTGCATACCTGGCAGGAACACTTCCTGATAGTCGTCGCCCGAACCGGTATGGCAAAGTACCTTTTGCTGAATCAAGCTGTAATCAACCTCGGTAACAAACCGTTCGAGGTCTTCGTCCGATTCGAACTCCGATTCAGGCAACAGGCTGCCTTTCAAATACAAAAGTGGCAGGATTTTTTGCAAACGTCCAAGAAAATCAGATGATTCCATATTTTCAGCATGTTCCAGAAAATTGCAGAATTCATTGGCTACAGTTACGAACTCAATTACATTTTTCGAATAGACCAGGCTATTTATTTCTTCTTCCTTCATGAAAAGCTCGCTTAAATACGCTGCAAAAGTATAAAGAATTTTTGGTTAGAAGATTCATGTTCATCTTTAATGGACATGTTTCAGAAACACTTGTTATTAGGGACATTTGGTTGCGATACCGGGTCGGTCTACTTCTGCCAATCCATCCGGTTATCGACCCGGTAAACAATCTTTTCGTTTTCGAGCAGCCAACGGACAATTTTCACCACAGTTTCGGGTTTCCCTTCAATCCGGGTCAGCAGCTCTTCATAGAAACAAGGTTCCAGCAATACTTTTTTAACCTGTTCGCAGATGATATCGAACTCGTACTTACTGACATCCAGCTCATTCCGTTCCATGCAAACATCACATTTTCCGCAACGCACCGACTCCGTTTCGCCAAAATACTGCAACAGCAACTGGCTGCGACACTTGTGTCCCGACGAAGCGTAATGAATCACAGCATCAACGCGGTTGATGTAATCGCGTTTGCGATCCGTGTAATTTTCCTTGCTGATGCGCAACCGGTCGAGATCAATCCGTTCTTTGGTAAAAATGATAAACGGAGTTTTTTTCTTCGGGATGTAATCAATGATTTTCTGGGTGCGAAGCCTGCAAAGAAATTGATAAACCAGGTCGGGACTGATATTGGCACGCTGGGCCAGCAACTGTTCGTCAATCGAAACATAGTTGGTGAACAGCGCGGTATACGAACGCAACAACAATTTGATAAAGCCATCCAGATCGGCATTGGCCACCTGAAACTTGTACAATTCGTCACGGTTGATCTGGAAATAAACTTTCGACGGATTGTCGAGTTCATCAGTCAGTTCCAGGTATCCTTCGCGTTGCAGTATTTTCAGGCTGTTGAAAACCGTGGTGATCTGGAACGAGAAATTGGAGGCAAAGGTAGCCATATTGAATTCGAAGGTTTGATCTTTCCCGAACCCTACGGCAATTTGGTAGGAATTGCAGATAGCTTCGTAAATCCGTTTAATCACATCCGGCTCGGGAAAAGTTTTGTCGACATTTTTCTCCAACCTCAGTTTGTCGCTGTTGTTGTAAAGCAGAACCGCCCAGGCTGGTTTCCCGTCGCGTCCGCCCCGGCCTGCTTCCTGAAAATAAGCTTCCAGGGAATCAGGAGCTTCCAGATGGATCACAAACCGGACATCGGCTTTATCAATACCCATCCCAAAAGCATTGGTCGAAACAATGACCCGGCATTCGCCCTTTTTCCAGGCCTCTTGTTTGGCTGACCTGATCGGTGTTGGCAGTCCGGCATGGTAATAGTCGGCTGAAACCTGATTTTTACGAAGCAAATCACTGATTTCACGCGTTTGCTTGCGGCTTTTCACATACACAATGCCAGTTCCCTTAACTTTCTGCACAGCCCGGACCAGGTAATTCAGCTTATCTTCCTCGTTTCGGACCAAGTAAACCAGGTTGCTACGGTAATAGCTGGTCCGGATGACATTGTGCGTTTTAAATCTGAGTTGATCCTGAATATCGTCAATCACCTGAGGGGTGGCGGTTGCAGTTACGGCCAGAACAGGCACATCCGGCAGCATGGTGCGCAGTTCGGCAATTCGCAGATAGGACGGACGGAAATCGTATCCCCACTGCGAAATGCAATGTGCCTCATCCACCGCAATCAGGTTCACATCCAACTGCCCGATCCGTTCCTTGAACCGTTCGGTGGCAATCCGTTCAGGCGAAAGGTACAGAAACTTGTAATTGCCCCAGGCCGCATTGTCCATGGCAATTTTAATTTCCTGCGAACTCATTCCCGAATAGATAGCCAGCGCTTTGATGCCACGCTGGTTCAGGTTTTCAACCTGATCTTTCATCAGTGCAATCAGCGGAGTGATGACCAGACAAATGCCGGGTTTCGAAAGCGAATACACCTGATAGGTCACCGATTTGCCCCCGCCGGTAGGCATCAGCCCAAGCGTGTCTTTCCCCTGGGCTACCGACCGGATGATATCCTCCTGTATGGGACGGAACGATGCGAAGCCCCAGTATTTGGTTAATATTTGTGTATATTCGCTCAACCTTTCTGCTTGACAATTATCCTGCTAATCGATTAATCCAAAAACACTTCCGTCTTCCCGCCCCTGAAATATTCGAACATCAGGTGAATCTGCGATTCCAGAATGCGGGGTTTCGACAATTCGGGCAGCTCGTGCTCCCCAAACCAGCCTACATTATCGGTTTCCGGCCCAACGGAAATTTTCATATCCAAAGGTTCGCACCGGATAAAAAGCTTGTAAACGTATTCGAACTGAGGCGGCATTTGCTGAGCCGTCTTGTCCATCACAGCCAGCAGGCGACTGGCTTTTACCGTCAGACCAGCTTCCTCGAAACATTCTTTTTCGGCAATCTGACGGGGCGTATACCCCACGTCGGCCCAGCCACCCGGCAACGACCAGCATCCGTCCACCTTTTCCTGAACCAGCAATATCTGCCCTTCCGGATTAAACACGACAGCCCGCACATCGACTTTGGGAGTTTTATAGCCGTTTTTTTCCTGAATCACGGGACGGATTTGGGCTACCGGAATATCAGTCAACTGCTCCAGCATTTCGAAACACAGATTTTGAATTTCCTCATACCGTTCGACGTCGTAGTGACTGTCACTGTATTCCAGTCCTATTTCAGCCAAGGTCTGGATTCGCTTAATTTGTTCAAAAAGATTTCGCGCTTTCGACGCGTTCTGATGATTCATACGTTCTCTTCTCTTTTAATCAACCGGTAATTTTTGCCGGAAGGCCTTTTTTCAGTACCGGTTTATCGTTTTGTTTTTTAGGCATGAACATATCCTTGTAGGTCAGGCCCAATTTTTCTTTCATCTCAAAGGAATAATCGAGCATTCCCAGATCGGCCCCGGTGTTGTTGGTTCCAAAGGTAAATTTAACGCCGGCATCTTTGGCTTTCCGCAGAATTTTTTCGGACGGAAGTTTGTACCTCGAATTGATTTCCAGCGCCACTTCACTGTCGGCCAAAGCCTTTACGAAACGATCGATGCGGGCATCGGTCCATAATTCATCGTATTTGGCAGCAATTGAAGCTGGCAGGAAAGTCGGGTTTACGTGAATGTCGACTGGTTCCTTCGAAACAATAGTTTCAATTTTGCTGACCAGCTCATCCATAAACTGCTGCTCGTCGTCAACAAAGGTTTCCTCGGGAATCCACAGCCTCATGCGGCGGCCT
This sequence comes from uncultured Odoribacter sp., assembly GCA_964488805.1. Taxonomy (GTDB): domain Bacteria; phylum Bacteroidota; class Bacteroidia; order Bacteroidales; family Prolixibacteraceae; genus Aquipluma. Next base: position 7,496 of record CAZAVU010000020.1, read on the forward strand.
TTGTGGTCAGTCCAGGTCATTCCATCCGTAAAAACATAATCGAAACGGGCAACGGCTTCAGGAGTGAACAAAGTCACCCATTCGCGCCCTTCTGCCTGCATTCCCCTGAAAACAGGTTTCGTTTGCATGGTATCGATGTAGGCATTCAATGACTTGTCGTCGGTAACCGGGAATTTCAGCCCGCAATTGGGAGCAATGCCATAATTGATGCCCAGTTTCAGCGAATTTTCGCAAGCCTGGGCAAGAGTCAGGCCGCCTTTCAGATGCACATGAAAATCAATTATCGGAAAGTTTTCCATGCTCATCTTGGTGATTTTCGTATCCCATTCCTTTGAAACGGGAACTTCAAATTTTTGGGCTTTCGGCAGAACTTTTACCTGAATGCTCTTGAAATACACCTTGCTCATCTCATCGTGGCACTGCAATGCGATACGTCCGGCGCTAAATACCTTGAGTTTATCGTTTCGGGGGCGATACGGATCGTCGGGCTGAATGTAATCGGCAACCTTTGCCCCGTTTACAAACACTTCGCAGCGATTTTCAACTACGCGAAACCGAAGTTCGAACCATTCGTTGTCTTTCGCAGTGGAAAAATAAACATTCCGTATTCCATAGATACTACCCGTTTTCTTCAGCTCCTGAAAATCGCCCGGACGTTCATACGAATTGTTGATCTGCACCTCGTAGCCCCGTAACAAGAAACCATAAGGCTGTTCCTGGGTATGGAAATAAATGCCTGAATTGCTGCCCGGTTCGGTTTTGAGCATCGCTTTCAGTTCGAAGTTGCGGAACACACCTTTTTTAAAATCTCCGGTATAAAACAAATGACTGATTGGCCCATTAGCCACCAGTACATTGTTTTCAACTTTAAATGATTCCGGATGTTCGTTGGCAGTCCATCCGCTCAGGTCTTTCCCGTTAAAAAGTTCGGTCCACGCGTCCTCCCTTGACTGGCAAGAACTGAAAAGCAGCAAAGACAAAAGGCAAGTCAGTAATAATAAATATTTTCTCATAGGTAGTTCGGTTTAATTGATTTGAACAAAGTTAAAAATCTCTCCCGGAACCCACATTTTTCACCTTCAAACTTTTCTGGAAATGCTGCCATTATTATGGCAGAAAACAGGGAACAAAATACTTCCTAAAACAACCTTTTAGCCGATTGGGATTGCCCAATTATGCTTATTTCATAATTTTGACGCAAAATCCAAAAAATAGACCAAATGAAACGATTTGCATTCAGTCTGGTTTTTCTGTCGATAATAGCGACACAACAGTTATCAGCACAGGGAACAACAACAAAAGCAATAACAGCAAGACAGGTCGTTGGCGAAATTCAAAAGAACCTGACCTGCCCCTGGAACAAGGAAACTGTTGACACCTTTAAATCAGGAAACCCCGACGATGCAGTCACCGGAATAGCCATTTGTATGTTTGCCGATGTGGAAACCCTCCAAAAAGCCGTAGCCCGGAACTGTAACCTCCTCATTGTACACGAACCTACGTTTCACAACCACCTGGATAAGAAGGATATGATAAGCGCTGATCCGGTTTTTCAGGCAAAGATCGAATACATCAAAAAACACAAGCTCATTATTTTCCGGTTTCACGACCACTGGCACCAAACAGTGCCTGACGGAATTTGCCAGGGAATGGTTGACAAGCTGGGATGGAGAGCCCATCAAGCCGATAAATCCTTGCTGTTTTTCAGATTTGAAGAGCAAACCGTTGGCGAATTTGCCCAAAAACTTCAGGAAAAGCTGAACGCGAGCCCGATCCGCATTGTCGGCAACCCGCAGATGAGTTTCACCAAAGTGGCACTTTCGGTTGGAGCATCGGGATCAGCATCGCACATCAGGCTTCTGAACAGTAAAGATACCGAAGTGCTTATCGCCGGCGAAGCCCCCGAATGGGAAACCTACCAATATGTGCGCGACGCGTCAATGTTGGGAATGAAAAAAGCCGTTCTATTTACCGGGCATACCACATCCGAAGAAGCCGGGATGGAATACTGCGCCGAATGGCTAAAAAGCTTTATCAAGAACGTTCCGGTCGTTTATCTGGAAAACGGATCCTCATTCACAACTATTCAGAAATCAAGTAAACTATGATCGAAGCAGTCATTTTTGATATGGATGGCGTTCTGGTAGACAGCGAGCCCTGCCACACCGAAATCGAAAAACGTCAGTTCCAGCTAAATCAGCTACAGATTTCGGAAGAAGAACATAGCCAATATACGGGAATTGCCACGGATGTGATGTGGCGCGAAATTGCCTCTAAACATGCACTTCCCCTACCGGTCGAAGAACTGATCGAGCAAAACCGAAAGGAAAGTATTGGATATTTTTCAGAAAAGAACGAAATCCCGGTCATGCCCGGGCTTGTTGACCTGCTGGAAAACCTCAAACAAAAACCATATCTGCTGGCTGTTGCCTCTTCATCTTTCCCTGAAATTATTGATATCATCCTAAGAAAAACCGGATTGCGGAAATATTTCAAAGTCATAGTCAGCAGCAAAGAAGCGGGGAAGAGCAAACCAAAACCTGACGTTTTTCTGCTGGCCGCCAAAAGACTGGGAGTTGATCCACAAAAATGCCTTGTTATTGAAGATTCAAAAAATGGCATAAAGGCTGCCCATACAGCCAACATGAGCTGCGTGGCTTATCAAAGTCCAAGCGTCGACCCTTCCAAACAAAAAGAGGCTGATGCAGTAATAAAAGACTTTACACAACTAATCCCGATGCTCTGTCCGAATTTACGATTGGAGAGGTCGGTTTAATATCCCAGATCCTTCCCTTTCCTGACAGCCGGGATACCATACTTCATCCAGGCAGGCATTGGCTGATCTTTCAGGTAATGATCAAAGAACTGTTTCATGCGAATGGTCAGATCCATCCGGTTGGCCCAGCTCTCAGCCTTCAGGTTATGTTCCTCGTTGTTGTAAGTCAGCATCCAAACAGGTTTATTGAGCCGACGCATGGCTGAAAACAGCTCAATTCCCTGATACCAGGGCACAGCGCCATCATTATCGTTGTGCATGATCAGCAAAGGCGTCTTGATTTTAGGAACATAAAACAAGGGCGAATTTTCAATATACTGCATTGTTCTATCCCACAAATTACCACCGATGCGACTTTGTTCTTTTTCGTATTGAAACATTCGGTTTGCGCCCGATTCCCAGCGAATTCCGCCATAGGCACTGGTCATGTTACTTACCGGAGCCCCGGCCGAGGCAGCCGCAAACATATCGGTCTGGGTAATAAGCCAGGCTGTCTGGTATCCGCCCCAGCTTTGTCCCTCAACACCGATGCGCTTCCGGTCGATAAACGGGAACATGTTGCTTACAAACTGGGTTCCGCTCACCACCGCATCAAAAGCTGACCGGCCCGGATAACCTTCTTCGTAAGTGATGTCAGGAACAAAGACAATATAGTCGTTGCTGGCATAGAAAGTCCGGTTTACAATCGACCTTGATGGGGATGGCGCCGAATAGACGTGCATATTATCGGCATTCCGTTCGTAGAAATAAACAATCATCGGGTACTTACGTTCCGGATCAATCGTTTCGGGGAAATACAACAATCCTTCCAATGGCTTTCCGGAGAACGAATTCCAGTGAACCAGACGCACTCCCGGCCACACAAACGATTTTTGCTGAGGATTAGAGTCTGACAGCCGACGACGTCGTTCAAATGTAATGCCGCCCGACCATAAATCAGGTGATTCGCTGACATTCTCCCGGGTCCACATCAACACATCGGCATTTTTAGCTTTAGCCAGGCCTGAATACTTATAATCTTCCATCAGCAATAACCGGGGATCGGTATAATTGTGTAAATCGGCATTGAAAAAACCTTCTGACTTATTCCGTTCATCGAAAGCCGAAACAATCACCGGTTTATTGGTATCGATAAATTCTTCTTCAGGATTGAGTTTCTGATAGCGCAAACGAAGGAAGTTCTTTCTTCCATAATTTCGCGTAGCATTCATCGGAACTTTAATTCCATCCAGATCGACCCGCCAGATGTCGTACCGGTCGTAAAGGAAGATGTAATTGTCATTTTCCGACCAGCCGGCAATTCCGTAAGGGTGGGGATCAGCAGGCATATCCCAGCGTTCGTCGCAAAACGAAACTGGAATTTCCGAAGTCAGCTTAATAGGTTCAGTCGTCGTCAAACTGGTTGACTGCGAATAATAGGAACTGTCGGCAGTATTGTACCAAACGACATAATTGCCACCCGGAGATAACGTAACCATCGATTTATTGTGGACAATCAGCCGCTTGATTCCCGTTTCGACATCAACCAGATAAAAGTCGGAGTTCGAATTTCCGGTCCACGACGACTGCAATTTATAGGGTGATGGATCGATTCCGAGCGCTATCTTGCCATTTCCTTTCTGATAGGTACGGACATCCCTTACAACGGGATCGCCCAACTGAACGAACTTGGCTTTGTCAATCAAATAGACAGCCTTATAGGTTCGCTTTTTCTCTTTTTCAAGGTTGATTTTCTGTTCCGGTTGCAGCTCGGCATCCTTCCACGACCAAACATCCAGAACCGGTTTTTCATCGTCAAGCAAGGTGTCTTTGGGTTCGGGCTTAGGTTTCAGGTTCGTTCCAAGGTACAAACGCAGTCCGTTGTCTGAAAAGGATAAATCAGCAAATTCAGAAGGAGCCCAGCCTAACGGCACCCCTTGCCCGTCAGGAACAACAACTGCTTTAGGTTCGCCAGTGGTAAACGATCCGTAGTACAAACTGTAAACTTTTGCTTTGATGGTATCGGTGGTGAACAAAAAGCCAAATCTCCCACCCTGCTGATCGGATGTAATCTTTTTAGCTGTTCCATCTTTATTGAAAATAACATCGACAATCCGCTTGTCGGTGTTGAAAACCACAACCTCGGAATGATCAAGCGAATCGTTGGTTTGACGAATAAACGAGATGCTGTGACCAAGCGGCGCATAGTAGTATTCAGTTACATTTTGAAAACAAATGGTATCGCCGGAGGCTGCATGAAACAAAACCAACTGATTTTTCTGATCCTCGGAATTGCCATTCTTCTTTTTAGCCGACGGTTCTTCTTTCTTCTTTTCATCCGGTTTTTCGGTCTTCTTATCCGGCTTCTTCATGTCGGTCAGGAATGCAACCCAGCCACCATTTTCCTTTGGAAGCGAGAACTGCTTCAAATTGGGGAAGGTATAGATTTTATGCCTTTTGAAAACCAGGATTCCCAGGCTGTCTTTGGGCATTTGATCTTTCTTCAGTTTTTTCTTTCGGGCATTCCGAAGCGAATCCTGAGGTTGCTTTATTTTGTATACAATGAAATCAGATTGAGGTGAGAAGCAAGCTGAATAAGCCCGCGACAGGGTATCGGCTTTTTTCGATTCGATTGACTCAACGATCAATTTTCCATCTCCCTTCAACGGGTTTATTTCGAAAGCTGCAAAATTACCATCATTGGAGATTATGGGATTATTCATAACCTTCCATGCTGCGAAATCATCAACAGACAAGGATCGTTTTTCAACTTTTTGAGCATTCAGTAACAAAGAAAAAAATGAGGCGCAAAGGAAAAAACCAACTCGTTTCATAATTAACATTTCAGAAATTGCAACCAAAGATAACGATTGAACAACTGCCCACGAAACAGTTGTTAAACATTATTACAACTCAACCAGCTTTTACCATTAATCTGAAGTGAAAAAAAACGAACAAAGGTTCGATACGCTGAGCCTTACTGCTATTTCGGGGGAGCTGGTTCTTTCGTCTTTTCAATGACAGGTACCGTTTTCTGCTTGGGTAAAGGTGATTCGCCAGCCTGGGGATCGTTAAAAATGTCCTCCTTACTTTTGGGTCGCAACTCTTCCTGCCATTTGAAACCAGGCAATAATTTATCGTTTTCATCCAGATCTGCCATAGGTTTGAGTTCCCCGTCAGGCGATTTTATGAACGAAATTTTCTTAACCTTACCTTCATTCATATAGATAATGATATTGCTGCTTTCCGCCTTGTTCAGCCCGATCAGGCCTTTTTTGTCGCGGGCATAATAGTTCGACTGCCCGTTTCCGTTTACATCAATCCGGTACAAACTATTTTTTCGAAGGTAGCCGGTCATGTTTTTCCCTTTGATCTGGTTAAAACGCAGGCTGTCTTCTTCCATCGAGATGATAAAGGCATCTTCTTTCATCCTGATTTCATCAGGATCTTTAGACCGGTTGATCATTTCGATGTAATTGGCCGACATCTGGTTCATTTTCGACCAGATCACCGGATTGGTGAAGAACTGAATGGTCGAGTCTTTTGACCAATACGCCAGCGAGTCGCATTTCCCCTGTATATCGTCGCGGAAAAACCGGACCTTGTGGTAGCCCAGGACCAAACGGGCATTCTGCGTGGTGTCCTTCACCGTGGTATCAGGCATAGCCAGAAGCCGGTCGGCATGTAAGAACAGCGAATCGGTTTTGGAATATTGAATGAGCATGGCCGAATCGGTGGCCTGGGCCATTTTGGTCAGATCGTTGTATTTCACCAGGTTCCCCACCACAATGATACTGTTTTTGATATCCTGAATCCGGGCATGGCCCATGGCCGTACCTTCGCCTTTTACCTTATCGTAAAAAACCGAATCCGCTTTCAGGGTTTGCTTCTCGTTCCACATCCGTGGTTTTTTGGTCAGCCTGGCATAGCTTTTCATACTGTCGTACCAGCCATATTCAGCATACAACGTATCTTTTTCGTTGAAAATATGCGTCGGACCTTCCAGGAAAACCTTTTTGGTGTTGGTATAATAGATAAGTGTATCCGATTTAATCTTATAGTCTTTGGTGACAACATCTACTTTCTTTTTGAAATAAGCCTTCCCCTCATTCACGTAATACTGTCCGATAACCGAATTCAGTACATTCGTACTGTCTTTTATTGTTCCTGAATAATTATAGGAAGCCAAGTCGGTAATCATGGCGTAATCAAGCGAATCGGTGGTCAGGGTAACCTTTTTGTCGATGAGTTTAACATTATGGCGGGCTTTGGCAAACTTGGTATCGCCATTGTAATTGATGAAATCGGCATACATGTTCAACGTATCCCCTCGGACAATATGCACGTGTCCAAAAGCATCAACCATGTTGGAGGTGGTGTACGAATACAGGCTGTCGCACCACATCAAGGCCCCGTCAACCCGGATGTTTACATTGCCCAAAAGTCGTTGTGCATTGACAACAACCGGCCGAACATCAAGCAAGTCGCACTGAAGGATTTCAACCTTTTTTTTATTTTGGGCCAGGCTATTTCCGGAGAAAGCAATCAGACAACTGATCAAGATAACCGACAAACGACCGGAAGCCATTAAGAATGAACGTTTTTTTACCATGAAGCCTACTTCAACAATTCCAAAATAATGTCTTCAACCGAAAGGTGTTCTGCTTCGGCTTTGTAATTTTTAATAATCCGGTGACGAAGGATGCTGACGGCAACTTTTCGGACATCGTCAATGTCGGGCGAATATTTCCCTTCGAGGGCTGCCAGCGTTTTGGCCCCTAAAACCAAATATTGCGAAGCCCTCGGACCTGCTCCCCATTTAAGGTACTTGTTCGAGATTGGCGCAGCCATATCGGTGTTCGGACGCGTTTTGGAGGCCAGGCTAACGGCATATTTCAGCACATTCTCATTCACCGGAACCTTCAGCACCAGATCCTGAAAATATCGGATTTCTTCTTTTGTGATGATTTCCTTCAACTGATTGGAGAAGCTGGAAGTTGTATTCTGCACGATCGTCAGCTCATCCTGAAATTTCGGATAATCGAGCCAGATTGAGAACATGAAACGGTCGAGCTGAGCTTCAGGCAAAGGATAAGTACCTTCCTGTTCGATGGGGTTTTGAGTGGCCAGTACAAAAAACGGCTTATCGAGCTCGTATTTATGTCCGGCAGCAGTCACCGAACATTCCTGCATAGCTTCAAGCAGGGCGGCCTGCGTTTTAGGCGGAGTCCGGTTAATCTCGTCAGCAAGGATAATGTTGGCAAAAAGCGGCCCTCTGATAAACTTAAATTCGCGGTCTTTATCCAGAATTTCGGTCCCGATGATATCTGAAGGCATCAAATCGGGCGTGAACTGAATCCGTTTATACTGAAGTCCAAGCACTTCGGCTATCGTATTTACCAACAAGGTTTTCGCCAGTCCGGGAACGCCAATGAGAAGGCAATGGCCGCGGCTAAACATGGAAACCAACACCTGATCGATGATTTCATCCTGTCCGTAAATACGCTTTTTTATTTCAGAACGCAACTGATCAAATTTGGTGCTCAGCGCGTTAACTGCTTCAACTTCATTTTTAAAAGTCATCTCCAATTTCCTTTTCTATTTATCAGTCAGTTCAAGGTAACTTCATTGAGAATTTACCAGAACCATTACAACTTTAGGCACTTCGTCCTACTTAATCCAACCTTTGTATTTAAAGTTACAATTGACGTACGAATCGTCGATATGAACGTATGTTCCCTGTTGTTTATCGCGGATCCATTTATCAAGAGCTTTCTCTTTTTTCGAACCCAGATAAACGTTGCTCAGAGCCACATAATCGTCACGCAGATTTGCTTTGTGGGCATTGCTGCGGTTAACCAATTTGACAATTTTATAAACCGTACGTCCTTTATCATCGATCGACTGGAAAGGTTTCGATATCTCGTTGATATTCATTTTCGCAATCACTTTACTGACATCGGGATCGAGCTCGCTCATTTTCCATTTCGACTCATTGGTTTCAGGATTAATTACCACCCCACCGTTGTTGCGTGAGTTTTTATCGTACGACCACCTCATGGCAGCTTCTTCAAACTTTACGGTGCCTTTGCGGATGAAATCGGCGATACTGTCGATTTGTCCAAAAGCCTGTTTCAAAGAGGCATCGGTAACTTTAGGCTTCATAATGATGTGACGGGTTTTTATCTGTTCGCCACGACGGTCCATAACCTGGATGATGTGGTAACCGAAATCACTCTTTACCACATTCGATATTTTATCTCCTTTCAGGTTGAACGCTGCTGCCGCATAAGCCGGATCGAGCTGACCACGTCCCATGTAGTCAAGTTCACCTCCGTTACGGGCTGAACCGTCTTCCGAATACATCACAGCCAGAGGGGCAAAACCGCTTTCGCCCGATTCGATGCGGCGTTTCAGTTCGCGCAGCACCGCTTTGATACGGTCTTCCTCTTCCAGGCTAACCTTGGGAACCACAGTAATCTGGGCAAATTCAACCTGGGCATCAATCTGCGGAATTTCAGCTTCGGGCAGATTTTTGAAGTGGTAACGAACTTCGGCTGGGGTAACAGTCACCTTGTCGATAATCTTGTTCTGCATCTGCGAAGTCATCTGCTGATTTTTGATCACTTCTTCCAGGTCGGATTTGAGTTCGATGATTGATTTTTTAAAGTAGGCTTCCACTTCTTTTTCCGACCCCAGGTGCTGGACAAAATACTGGATACGCTGTTCGAGGTTCTGGTTGAGCTGACTGTCGCTCACCGTGATGGTGGTATCCTGCTCAGCTTCGGCAAGAAGCAATTTTTCAACCAGCAGGTTCTCCAGAATTTCACACTTCATATCTCCGTCGGAAGTAATTCCCTGGGCCTGTTGCTGCTGGTACATCGATTCGATATCCGATTTCAGGATAATGTTCTTCCCAACTACGGCCACAATCTGGTCAACAACTTTATCTTGTGCATTGGTTTGATTACTTACTGCAATACATCCCAAAAGGATAAATAAACCAACTAGTTTTCTGATCATAAACGATTATTTTTTGATTTAAATAGTTTAACCTTATTTTTCTCGATACCTTCTTTATAAACATCTTTTTCGATCTGCTTCAGGAACTCCATTTTCTGCTTACTTAAAATCAGGTTACGGATATCGTTCTGCACATATTCAACGGGCGAAACCTGGCCTGCCAGGCGGTAATCGCGAATGCAGACAAGATAGTAATAATTCATGTCGGTGCTTTCGATAAAGCGATTGCGTTCCAGACAGTGCTCCTGATCTGTAATTTCAGCCGGCGTATTTTTCAGTACCATATCGGCAGGAACCCATTGATCGTTGAAACGATCGTAAGCTTTGGCATAAGCCAGACAGAACTCATTCAGCTTGGCCTGTTTCTCTGGGATGTTGCTCGAACAAAGGTCCTTGATATTCTCCGGGCTTGAAAGCGAAACGGGCATCTTGATGTAAATAGCTTTCACGATGTTCCGGTTCAGAATAAAACTTTCCCGGTGTTCGTCAAAGTATTTCTGGATTGCGGCATCTTTCACCGTCGTATCCATTTTCTGCTTCATCAGCTCATTTTTGTACCTGAAGACAATCAGCGAATTCCGGTATTCTTCCAGTTCTTTGCTCACATCCTTCATTTCGTCCTTCAGGTTTTCTTCAGCCTTGACCAAAAGGAGTTCACGCTGTATCCATTTTTTGATATAATCGTCGGCCCATAAAGCGCTATCGGTTGCATCCAGGTAATCCGGTATGTTTTTCGAAAGTTCTTCCATGGTCAAAACCTTACCTCCAACCTTTGCCACCGGCTCGCCCGAATCGGTAAACAGGCTGCAGGCTGTTAAAAGCGAGGCCAAAAGAACCATATATACACCCGATTTTCTCATTCAATTTCCTGAATTTTCTTGAGTTCTTTTTTATTAATGACGACCGAATATTTCCCCCTCAGCGAATCAATCCATTCTTTTTCAATCACTTCCTGAAAGTCAGAAGAATAAAGGCCCCACGCATCACTGAGGGTCTTCAGTTCATTCTGAACAATTTTTCCGTGGACAAAGGTAGTAGTTTCATCAAAACCTGAAGGTTTTGGGCCGCTCCAAATGTAATAATCAACCACCGGATTTTCACCTTTTGTTACAGCAACATCAGTTATCTGGATATTATTCTCGCTGTTGATGTTAAAAATGTCGGTCAGTTCCTGACGTCCAACCTCTTTTTGATCGAACAATGCTTCAACCCGGGCGCCGACATCAGCGCTCTTTGCCCGGATGATCCATCCTTTAAAACGATCGGTCCAAAAGTATTTTTTTGTCGTGCGATTAAAATAGTCCTGCAAGCGGGTCGTATCGTTTGATGCGGCATCCCAGATCTTATCTTTGGATATATTGAAAAGCAATATTCCATCGTGATATTCGCGAAAAGTCCGCGCAAATTCAGGATATTTCCGTTCCAGTTGCCTGTCCTCATATTCCAGCAGCTTGCTCTGAATGAATTTATCGAGTAAAAGTTTCAATCCTTCAGGAGTGGCTGACTGGGGCAAAAAATTCTGTTTTTGCAGGAAATCGGTAAAATCACCAACGGTCAACGACTGATTGGCAAAACGAATCAACGCATTGCTTTTCATAGCGCCAACCGAAGCAGGCCAGTCTTTTCGCTGAACGGAATCTGCAACCGAAGCATTGAGCTTCCTGAAAACGCTCTCGTCTGTTGTTAAGTGGTACTCAGCACGCAGTTTCCGGTCAAATGCTTCATCGCTGTATTTACTGATCGAAGGATTTTGCCTGATCTTGTTTTCCAGTTCAGGTTTCAGTTTATCGAATGACGGAGTGGTCCGAAGTTCAAGCCTTTTGATAATATGCCATCCGTAAGGAGTGCGAATAACCGGCGAAATGTCTCCATCATTTTTCAGGGCAAATGCTGCTTCGGCAAACGAGGGAACCATGTTGGTAGGCGAAAACCAGTTCATCACCCCACCTCCAACAGCCGATTGTTTGTCGTCGGAATATTTTTTTGCCAGTTCTGCAAAATCGGCGCCTCCAGCAGCCTTTTGCCAGATACTGTCAGCCTGCTGCTTCAGGTTGGCAATCGTTTCGTCGGTAGCTTGCTGTGGAAACATTTTCATGATGTGAGCCACTTTGATTTCACCCAAAGTCTGCCGCTCGTCATGAACTTTTATCAGGTGGTAGCCAAAACGGGTACGGACAATCTCTGAAACCTGCCCTACTGGTGTATGGTAAGTACTGTTTTCGAAGGGATAAACCATCTGAAAAGCGCTGAAATAGCCTAAAAGTCCTTTGTTTTGAATAACTGATGGATCCTCGGAATATTTGACTGCCATCTCGTTAAAATCGGCGCCGGCAACGATCTGCTGGCGAATACTTTCAATTTTATTCCATGCAGCAAGCGTATCGGCAGGCGAAGCATCCGGATTAACCCGGATCAGCAAATGGCTGGCTTTTCGTTCGTATTTGGTCCGGTAATAGGCCGTCTGTACCATTTTTTCATCAAAACTTACATCGGTCAGGTAAGGCTTGGCCAATTCCTGACGATAGCCGTTTAATTCATCCACAAACGAACGGACCGTATCATACCCCAAACGCTGAGCTTCCAATACTTTCAGTTTAAAGTTGATGTACAAATCCAGGTATTCCGAAGGGGTCTTTTTATCTTTTTCGTCAAGAATATTGGTATTGTTCTTCCGGTAATTGGCTATAAACTCATCAGTGGTAACCGGAAAGTCTCCAATTTTCACCAGAACTCTATTTTTTTTCTGTGCAGCGCCATCGAATACCACAAGAAGGAAAAGAACAATCTGAAAAAATTTAATCATGTTTTGCATATACACATTTGAATATATCCTCAGAATGAGAATTGTACAGAACCATTTACTTTTGCCTTTTTACCTGATACTAATCCTGACGGGAACTGTAATTGGGTGATTCGCTGGTTATGCTGACATCGTGCGGGTGGCTTTCCTGAATTCCGGAATTGGTTATCCGCGTAAATTTGGCATGTTGGAGCGCCTCGATGTTCCGGGCTCCGCAATAACCCATTCCCGAACGTATTCCGCCGGTAAGCTGGTGAAGCACCTCGAACAACGAACCTTTGTAAGGCACACGGGCCACGATCCCTTCCGGAACCAGCTTTTTGATGTCATCTTCCACATCCTGAAAATAGCGGTCTTTCGAGCCAGCCTGCATGGCCTCAACCGACCCCATTCCCCGATAAGTCTTAAACTTACGGCCCTGAAAAAGGACCGTATCGCCCGGAGACTCGTCAACTCCGGCGAACAACGATCCGGCCATAATGGACTGTGCTCCGGCTGCCAACGCTTTGACGATATCACCCGAATAACGGATTCCGCCATCAGCAATGACCGGGATGCCCGATTTTTTAATGGCTTTACTCACGTTGTAAATCGCTGAGAGCTGCGGTATGCCTACTCCGGCAATGATCCGCGTGGTGCAAATCGAACCGGGGCCAATGCCAACTTTTACAGCGTCGGCACCTGCCAGCACCAAATCGGAAGCCGCTTCAGCAGTGGCGATATTTCCACCAACGAAATCAATTTCAGGATATTTATTTTTTGCTTTTCGGAGCATATCAAGTACATACATCGAATGACCATGAGCCGTATCAATCACGATAGCATCGACCTGGGCGCGAACCAGCTCGTCAATCCGTTCCATGGTGTCGCGCGCAATGCCAACTGCCGCAGCCACCCTCAACCGTCCCTTTTCATCTTTCGAAGCCAGCGGTTTGTCTTTGGCCTTGGTAATATCTTTGTAGGTAACCAATGCGATCAGTTTGTTGTTTTTATCGACAACCGGCAATTTTTCAATTTTATATTTCTGAAGAATCTCGGAAGCCATTTCAAGCGAAGTAGACGCATTGGTGGTGATCAGGTTCTCTTTGGTCATCACTTCCGAAATCAGCTTGTTCATGTCGTTTTCGAAACGAAGGTCTCGATTGGTAACGATTCCAACCAGGCAGCCCTGTTCGTCAACAACTGGTATACCGCCAATTTTGTTGGCCTTCATCAGGTTAATGGCATCCAGAACCGTTTTTTCCTTCACAATGGTAACCGGATCGTAAATCATTGCGTTCTCGGCCCGTTTCACAATGGTCACCTGCCGGGATTGTTCAGCAATGCTCATGTTTTTATGGATGACCCCAATGCCACCTTCACGGGCAATGGCAATAGCCATGTGCGAGTCGGTCACCGTGTCCATTGCTGCCGTCACGATAGGCGTATTCAGCCTGATGTTCTGGGTGAACCAGGTCGACAACTCCACCTCGCGTGGCAAAACTTCAGAATATGAAGGGATTAACAAAACATCGTCAAAAGTTAAACCTTCTGACACTACTTTATCGGCAAAAAACGACATGTCTGTATGTTTTATAATCAGGGTTGAGAAACAAAACTACAAAAAAAACAGCTACAAATATCCTTATAATTTTGGCTTAGGAAAGCCTGTAAAAGTTAATGATTATTAAAACCAACTGTCGGAAATGTAGTTAAGAATGCTAAATTTGAGCAGTTTCATTTTATGATCAAATAATGAAACGGCCAGTACTATTCAGAAAAACAATGTAAACATTAAGATTGTAGAACAAAACACCCAAATATACACCTAAAGATGAAACCCCAAATAAACAAAAACTGCGTTTTTTACATTCTGTTGCTGATACCCGTTATTTCGGCCATACTGGCCTTGCGAACCCATAACTTTGCCTTTAAATCGGGCGTTGCAGGTGGGGGAATACTGATCCTTTTGCTGATGTATTTCAACCAGTTGAAAAAATCAAAAGACGTCTGGATGATTTTTCTGGCTTTTCTGTTTTCCATCGGGGGCGACTGTTTTCTCTCGAACCGGCATGGAAGCACCGGAATGTTTATCGCAGGCATTGCCTTATTCTTTTTTGCCCATGTCGGCTATTTATCGTTTGCTTTGCTCAACGGACGGCTTCACCGTAGCTTTACCCTGATTCTGTTAACCGGTTATCTGGTGTTTTTCTTCCTGATGCTGTTCCCGGCTATCAGCGACAGCAAGCTGATGGTGGCAACAATAGGTTACCTGTTGATTTCCTGTTTCTCGCTCGGTGCTGCTGTCGGCCTAAATACAAATCCGTGGACCAAATGGATCTATATTTTCGGGATTTTCATGGTCCTGTTTTCCGACACCATTATAGCTTTGAATGAATTTGCCGCATACCGGGAGTTGAGTTTTCTGATTCTGCCCACCTATTACCTGGCCCAAATCAGCGTCACGCTTTCGATCATGATAAAAAAGGATATTTGCGATAGAAATGGAGCAAAATATTCCTGCAAGGAAGAATAGAGAACCTTGAAAAGAGAGCCGTCCCTGCACGTCAGTTCCATGCAAAGCCCCTCCCAAAAACAACGAAGCAAGGCTTTTATCCTTGCTTCGTTGTTTTATTAGCGAAAATTAATATTCATCTTCGTTAAAAAAGAAATCGTCTTTGCTCGGATAGTCAGGCCAGATATCTTCGATACTCTCATAAATCTCACCTTCATCTTCGATCTCCTGTAAATTTTCAATAACTTCCAGCGGAGCACCACTACGAATGGCAAAATCGATTAACTCATCCTTGCTCGCTGGCCAGGGGGCATCCTCTAATTTAGAGGCTAGTTCAAGTGTCCAGTACATATCTTTTAGGAATTATGAGGTTTAAACTCGTTTTTTTTAACTCATGCGAATATAACAAAAAAACATATTCTGCAAACATTAAATAAAATTATTCACTTTTATCCGGGAACCACAGTATTTCATGGGCTTTTTGGTCCATCGAAACCTTTCGCGACAACACAAACAGGTAGTCGGACAGGCGGTTAATGTACTTTATCAGATTTGCATCCACCTCTGCCTTTTCCGACAACTCAACAATCCGGCGTTCCGCCCTTCGGCATACTGTCCGGGCCACGTGGCAAAATGAAGAAGCCTGACACCCTCCCGGAAGAACAAAATTCCGGAGCTCGGGCAAAACTTCGTTCATCCGATCCATTTCCTTTTCAAGCATTTCGATATCTGATCCACAACACGGCAACTGTTTCTTAACCGTACCAATCGATTGATCGGTTGCCAGATGAGCGCCAATCACAAACAGTTTGTTCTGAATTCGCCCCAGCACAGCATCGGCATGTTCATCAGCCTGAAACGAACGGATCACCCCGATATAGGAATTCAGTTCATCAACCGTTCCATAGGCTTCGAGCCTGATGTCGTATTTTTTGACGCGCGAACCACCAATCAATCCGGTTGTTCCATCATCGCCGGTACGTGTATAGATTTTCATATAATCAAGTTTAAAATCAAAAGCTACAAAGCTTCGCTATCGTTTCTTTTCTCCCGACCAATTCAATACACCGGGTTCGGGTTAATTTTATCCGACTCAATTTCTCCATCCTTCAGGCGAATGATGCGGTGTGCATGTTCGGCAATGTCTTCCTCGTGGGTAACCATAACCAGGGTGTTTCCCTTACGGTGAATCTCTGCAAACAATTGCATGATTTCTTCCGAAATCTTCGAATCGAGGTTTCCGGTTGGCTCGTCGGCCAGCAAAATGCACGGATTGTTTACAAGGGCCCGGGCCACAGCCACACGCTGGCGCTGACCACCCGAGAGTTCGTTCGGTTTATGCTCGATACGATCAGCCAGTCCAACTTCGGTCAATATTTTCTCGGCCTTGACAATCCGGTCCTGCTTTTTCACCCCGGCATAAATCAATGGCAGCATCACATTTTCAAGGGCTGTATTTCGTGGAAGAAGATTAAAAGTCTGAAACACGAACCCAATTTCCTTGTTGCGGATTTCAGCCAGTTCATCATCTGACAAATGGCTGACATCTTGGTTGTTCAGTTCATAAAAACCGCTGGTCGGCGTGTCCAGACAACCAATCACATTCATCAGGGTCGACTTCCCGGAGCCGGAAGCCCCCATGATAGCCACATATTCGCCTTTATTGATAGTTAAAGAAACAGAACGTAAAGCCCTGACGACCTGTGTTCCTACCTTGTAGTTTTTTACGATTTTCTCAAGTTTGATAACGGCTTCCATCTTTTATTAGGTATTGTTTAGATTTAAATTAGTTTGGTCAATGTTTCATCCATTACAAATTTGCCCGCCCATTTTTATTTTGACAACAAATTTCAGGTTCCAAAAGTATCGTTTTGCGGCATCCGGCAAAATCATCCGGCAAAAAGAGCTTAAAAAAAGTATCAATCTGCAAAAACAGATATTTTTTATCTTTGCCCTATGTCGGAATTTCTGGATCAGGATATCAAATTTTTACCCGGCGTCGGACCTCAACGGGCCGAACTGCTGAAAAAGGAATTGAAGATCTTCACTTTCAATGATCTCCTGTATTACTTTCCCTACAAATACATCGACCGGACCAAATTTTACAAGGTATCGGAGGTTACAAACAACATGCCATACATCCAGCTCAAAGGAACGATTATCCGGTTCGAGACCACTGGCGAAGGCGCCCGTCAACGGTTGATTGCCCAGTTTCGCGACCAATCGGGGGTGATGGAACTGTTGTGGTTTCAGGGAATCAAATGGGTGAAAACCAATATCCGGCCCAACGTGGAGTACATTGTTTTCGGCAAACCATCGGTATTCAACGGGAAAGTCAACATCATTCATCCTGAATTGGAACCAGCAGAAAGCAAACCGGTGAGCACCGGAATCTTTCAGGCGTTTTACAACACCTCCGAAAAAATGAAGCAGAAGTTTATGACGAGCAAAGCCCTGAATAAACTTCAATTCAACCTGGCTTCCGTAATCGATGGAAAGATTTACGAAACCCTTTCCGCTCCCCTGATTTCAAGATTAAAACTGATGCCGCGGGCCGTTGCCTTGCGGCAGGTGCATTTTCCTGAAAATCCGAACCTGCTGAAAACAGCGCTTTTCAGGTTAAAATTTGAGGAATTATTCTACATCCAGTTAAAGATATTAAGTCTGAAACACCATCGCGAAGGCTCCTTCAAAGGATTTGTATTCTCGCAGGTGGGCTATAACCTCAACACTTTTTACAGCAATCATCTCCCGTTTGAGCTGACCAAAGCCCAAAAGAAAGTGATTAAGGAAATCCGCAAGGATATGGGCTCGGGCAAACAGATGAACCGATTGCTCCAGGGCGATGTGGGTAGTGGGAAAACACTGGTCGCCCTGATGACCGCCCTGATCGCCTTCGACAACGGCTTCCAGGTGAGTTTGATGGCCCCAACCGAAATCCTGGCCATCCAGCATTACAATTCAATCAAAAAAATGACGGACGGACTGGGAATCAAAGTCGCCCTGCTGACCGGATCAACCCGAAAGGCCAAACGAACCATCATCCATGAACAACTTCAGGACGGCAGCCTGCAACTGCTGATCGGGACCCATGCCCTGATTGAAGATACCGTAAACTTTCAGAAACTAGGCCTGGTGATTATCGACGAGCAGCACCGCTTCGGGGTAGCCCAACGCGCCAAACTCTGGAAGAAAAATGAATTTATCCCGCCGCACATCCTGGTCATGACGGCTACTCCCATCCCGCGGACTCTGGCCATGACGGTTTATGGCGATCTGGATGTTTCGGTCATCGACGAGCTTCCGCCGGGGCGAAAACCGATTCAAACCATGCATTTTTATGAGAACCGTCGCAAACAGGTATATGAATTTATCCGCGAACAGGTTGGCTCTGGCCGGCAGGTTTACGTAGTTTACCCGCTGATCAAGGAATCGGAAAAACTCGACCTGAAAAATGTGGAAGACGGTTATGAACTGCTCAAACAGGTATTTCCACGCTATTCGATCAGCATGGTACATGGCAAAATGAAACCGGCTGACAAGGATGCCGAGATGAACCTGTTTAAGGAAGGAAAAACACAAATCATGGTTGCCACCACCGTGATTGAAGTGGGCGTTGACGTTCCCAATGCTTCGGTCATGATCATCGAAAGCGCCGAACGGTTTGGGCTGTCGCAGTTACACCAGCTTCGGGGCAGGGTTGGCCGGGGCGCCGAACAATCGTATTGTTTGCTGATGTCGTCGTACAAAATCAGCAACGAAAGCCGCAAACGCCTCGAAACCATGGTGCGCACCAACGACGGCTTCGAGATTGCCGAAGTGGACATGCAGTTGCGCGGCCCCGGCGATCTGGAAGGCACCCAGCAAAGCGGCATCGGGTTCGACCTGAAAATTGCCAACCTCGGCCGCGACGGCGAAATTCTGCAACATGCCCGCCACCAGGCTTCCGACATCCTGACCGACGACCCCAAACTCGAAAAACAGGAAAACCAGATTCTGCTCTATCACCTGCAGAAAATGAAAAACACCGAATTCAACTGGAGTTCGATCAGCTAAAAGTGCATCCCGATTATTATCATTACCTTTCCCTTTCGCTGGCAACGATATCTTTCAACCGCGACCGGCATTTCACAAATACGTCCCGGCATCTTGCAAGCCCTTCACGGCGTCTTGCGAACGGATAACGTGCACGTTATCCGTTCGCAAGAGGGCGCGCATCATTCGTAAGAAGGCGGAATTTGTTCGCAAGAAGGCGCGCACAGGTTGTGAAACAGCGTAAATCGTTGGTGAAAGAAAGCGCATATCCAGCAAGATGGAGTACCGTGTTTGTGAGATAAACCTGACTTTCTTCAGGATGTATAATCGTAGTTTAACCTATATTTCGGACCTCTAAAAAACATAAAAACAATGAAGGGATTATTTTTAACCGCGGGCTTGATGGGCATGTTGATTGTGAGCAGTCAGGCCCAGAATGTAAGCAAGGGGAAAGTTATAAAAGATGAAAAAGGCAAAGGATTCTACTACGAGTCGATCATGAAAGACGTCAAAGAGGTAGAAGAAAAACTAACGGAGCAGGAACCGTATGTCCGTTTTGTGATGGACCAGTCGGGAATGGATTTGCCCAACGACCCATCGTTATACAAAACCGTATGGAGCAACCCGACCCAGTCACAGGGCAATACCGGAACCTGCTGGAGCTTCTCGACCACTTCATTTTACGAATCGGAAGTCTATCGCCTGTCCGGAAAGAAAGTCGAAATCTCAGAGATCTATTTTGCCTATTGCGAATACCTTGAAAAAGCACGCCGGTTCATCGAAAAAAGAGGAAACTCGATGTTTGCTGAAGGTTCGGAAGGCAACGCGCTGGCCCGGATCATGGAAAAGTACGGCGCAGTTCCTGCACAGGCCTACACCGGACTGCTCGATGACCGTAAATTTCACAGCCATGCCAAAATGGTTGCCGAAATGACCACCTTCCTGAATTCGTTAAAAACCTCGAATGCCTGGAACGAGGAATACGTGCTGGAAACCATCAAATCAATCATGAAACATTACATCGGGGTGCCACCCACCGAATTTGTGGTCGATGGAAAAACCTATACGCCCAAAACCTACCTGAAAGATTACCTCAAAATCGTTCCCGGCGACTATGTCGAAATCCTCTCCTACAAGCAGGAACCATATTGGCAGAAAGTGGAATACAAAGTTCCCGACAACTGGTGGCACAGCAAGGATTACTACAACATCCCGCTCGACGAATTTATGGATGCCGTGAAAAAAGCCATCAAAAACGGTTACTCGCTGAGCATTGGCGGTGATGTTTCTGAATCGGGCTTCAGCCGCGAAACCAACTGCGCCATGGTCCCGGATTACGATATTCCTTCGGCTTACATCAACGACGATGCCCGCCAGTTCCGCTTCTCAAACGAAACCACAACCGACGATCACGGGATGCAACTGATCGGACACCTCGAAAACTACAAAGGCTTGGGCAAAGACTGGTTCCTGATCAAGGATTCGAGTTCAGGATCGAGAAATGTGGGCGAAAGTTCTCCCAATTTTGGCTACTATTTCTTCCACGAAGATTACGTGAAGCTGAAAATGATGGGGTTCACCGTTCACAAAGATGCGGTTAAAGATATCCTTAAAAAATTTCAGTAATACCGAAAAGCCCCGCACAAACGGGGCTTTTTTATTTTAGATTTGTAATACCCAGCCGTAACCATGACAAACCCAATGGAAGATAAGGTTTACCACGAAGGCATTATTCAGGAGGTTTCTGAAAAAAAACTGACTGTCGTCATCATCAATGCATCGGCGTGCGCATCCTGTCATGCCAGGGGAGCATGTCTGGCTTCGGACATGAAAGAAAAGGAAATCGAGGTTTTTCGTTTCTCAGGCAAATATCACCCGGGTCAGCAGGTCATCCTGGTTGGCCGTTCCTCACAAGCATACAAAGCTATCTTTTACGGTTATGTTCTTCCATTCATCCTGGTTTTCGGAACCCTGATCCTGAGCTTTTCATTTATCCCAAACGATGGACTGGCAGGATTATTATCCCTGGCTATCCTGGTTCCCTACTACGTTATTCTGTATTTTTTCAGGAATAAATTACGGCGCTCTTTCGAATTCGAAATTGCAGCAAACAACTAAACAAGCATGAGCACCATCATTATCTATACAGTCCTAACCCTTTGTATCATTGGAATCTTATCGGCAGTCATCCTTTATTGGGTAGCTCAGAAATTCAAAATATATGAAGATCCCCGCATCGATCAGGTGGAAGCCGTTCTTCCCGGCGCCAACTGCGGCAACTGTGGCTTTGCCGGATGCCGGGCTTTTGCCGAGGCCTGCGTAAAAAAAGGAGAACTGGCTGATTTGTTTTGCCCGGTCGGTGGGAATGAAGGAATGGGTCATGTGGCCGAAATCATGGGCATTGAAGCCATACGCAAAGAACCGCGGGTGGCCGTGGTCAGGTGCAACGGAAGTTGCGAACACCGGCCCAAAACCAACATTTTCGACGGGGCAGGATTGTGCGCCATTGAGGCCTCGCTGTACAGCGGCGATACCGGATGCCAATATGGCTGCCTCGGATATGGAGACTGCGTAACAGCCTGCGATTTCGATGCTATTCACATGAACCCTCAAACCGGATTACCGGAAGTTGACGACTCCAAATGTGTGGCCTGTGGCGCCTGCGTGAAAGCCTGCCCGAAGGCACTGATTGAACTGCGGAAAAAAGCAGCGAAAGACCGGAAAATTTACGTGGCCTGCCGCAACATGGACAAAGGCGTTGTTGCCCGCAAATCGTGCAGCGTCGCCTGCATTGGCTGCTCCAAATGCGAAAAGGAATGCAACTACGGAGCCATCATGATAGACCGAAATCTGGCTTTTATCGATTCTGACAAATGCAGGCTTTGCCGCAAATGCGTTTCGGTTTGTCCGACCAATGCCATCCTGGAGCTGAATTTCCCGCCACGAAAACTTACGGTCACCGAAACCACTCCGGAAAACAAACCCGAATCTTCGGTATCATAAATCATTAAGAAAACAAGATGCTAAAGACATTCAAAAAAGGAGGTATTCATCCGGCGGAAAATAAACTTTCTTCCGGGAAAGCCATTGAGGAACTAGCCTTACCCCGGTCGGTTTTTATCCCCGTTGGGCAACACATCGGTGCCCCCGCTGAAATGGTTGTGCAGAAAGGTCAGACTGTAAAAGTAGGCCAACTGATTGCCAGATCGTCGGGACTGGTTTCGTCCAATATACATTCCTCGGTTTCCGGAACGGTCACGAAAATTGACACAGGCCCCGACACTTCCGGATACCCCAAAACAGGCATCTATATTGACGTTGAAGGCGACTCCTGGGAGGAACAGATAGACCGGAGCGGTGATCTGAAAACAGAAATCAGTGCAGATGCAACAGCAATCCTGGCAAAAATTCAGGAAGCCGGAATTGTAGGACTTGGCGGGGCAACATTCCCGACACACGTGAAGCTGATCCCTCCGAAAGGTATGAAAGCAGAAATACTCCTGATAAACGGCGTGGAATGCGAACCCTACCTGACTGCCGACCACCGGCTGATGCTGGAACATGGCCCTGAAATCGTCGTCGGGATACGCCTGCTGATGAAAGCCCTGAATGTGGATAAAGCGGTTATCGGAATCGAAGAAAACAAGCCCGACGCCATTGAACAGATGCAGGAACTCTGTGCGGCTTTCGGGGAAATTTCAGTCGCAGAACTGAAAGTAAAATACCCGCAGGGCGGTGAAAAGCAACTCATCAAGGCTATTACAGGCCGGGAGGTCCCCTCGGGAGCGTTACCCGTTTCAGTAGGGGCTGTAGTTACCAATGTAGCCACCACCTTTGCCGTTTACGAGGCTGTCCAGAAAAACAAACCGCTATTCGAACGGGTAGTTAGCGTCACCGGTAATGCCGTCAGGCAACCTTCCAATTTCAGGGTGAGAATTGGAACAGCCATCGGCGAACTGATTAAAGCAGCAGGAGGACTCCCTGAGCAATGCGGAAAAATCATTAACGGCGGCCCCATGATGGGAAAAGCGGTTTCCAATACTGAAATCCCGGTCACCAAAGGCACTTCGGGAATATTGCTGCTGCCCGAAAAAGAATCAACGCGCAAAGAAACAATGCCCTGCATCCGTTGCTCCCGCTGTGTTTCGGTGTGCCCCATGGGACTGGAACCCTATCTGCTGATGACTGTTTCGGAAAAACAAATCTGGGAAAGAGCCGAAAAAGAACGGATCATGGATTGCATCGAATGTGGTTCGTGCAGTTACACCTGCCCAGCCCATCGTCCGCTGCTCGATTACATCCGGCTGGGGAAAGGGAAAGTTGGAATGTTGATTCGAACTAGAAAACAATAGAAGTTACATAGAAGAAATAACCAACATCCCGACTGCAATTGTAAAAACATCACGATCCGCAAATTAATTCAAAATTCAAAAATCTCCGATGAGCAAACTTTTAACCATATCTCCTTCCCCACATATCCATTCGAGCGACTCGGTGAACAAAATCATGTTCAGCGTAATTCTGGCGCTCATGCCTGCGTTCATCTGGTCAGTAGTGATTTTTGGCGCCGATGCTGTTCGCGTAACACTGATCGCCGTGGCTGCCTGTGTGGCTTTCGAATACCTGATTCAGAAATTTATCCTGAAAACGCCGCCCCGGATTACTGACGGGTCAGCCGCTTTGACCGGCGTTCTGCTGGCATTTAATGTTCCGGCATCAATACCTTCGTGGATGTTGCTTGCCGGTGCGCTGGTTGCCATCGGAATTGCCAAGATGCCTTATGGCGGTCTGGGAAACAACCCTTTTAACCCGGCACTGGTCGGACGCGTATTCATGCTCATTTCGTTCCCGGTACAGATGACCTCCTGGCCGGCCATCCATGCACAAGTCGATGCGGTAACAACAGCGACTCCGCTGGCAATCCTGAAGGAAGGCATCAAAAACGGCCAACCGGTTGCCGAAATCTATAAAGAGTTACCCTCCAACCTGGATCTTTTCATGGGGAATATTTCAGGATCACTCGGCGAAATATCGGTGATCGCCTTGCTGATTGGCGCAGTATTTCTGTTGTTCCGCAAGGTCATCACGTGGCATATTCCCGTTTCGGTACTGGCATCAGCAGCTATTTTCTCCGGAATACTCTGGACTGTCGATCCGGCCAAATATGCCGATCCGCTTTTTCAACTCATGACCGGCGGGCTTGTTCTCGGCGCCTTTTTCATGGCTACCGACATGGTGACTTCACCCATGACCCCCAAAGCACAACTAATCTTCGGAACTGGCATCGGCATACTTACCATCCTGATCCGGGTCTTTGGCGCATATCCCGAAGGCGTTTCGTTCGCTATCCTGATCATGAATGCTTTGGTTCCACTGCTTAACCGCTTTGTTAAACCCAAACGGTTTGGAGAAATAAATATTCAATCCTCAAAAGGATAAACACGATGGGCAAAAGAGAATCAAATTTCAAGAATATGACCATGGCTCTTCTGGTCATCACCGCGGTTGCCGGGTTGGCAATGGGGACAGTTTATTCGGTAACCAAAGAACCCATTGCCATCTCCCAAAAGGCAAAAATAAACAACGCCATTAAGCTGGTGGTCACCGATTTTGAAAGCATTACCGACACGGTGATCATGCCCGAAGACGGGAAAGACAGCATCCGCATCCACCGGTTGAGGAAAAGCTCCGGGAACGCCGGAAATGCCATTGAAACCTATACCGATAAAGCTTTCAGCGGCCGCTTTACCCTAATGGTTGGCTTCAATCCTGATGGAAGCATCAGCAACATTGAAGTGCTCGAACATCAGGAAACGCCGGGACTGGGAAATAAAATCGCAACACCTGAATTTAAAGATCAGTTCAGAGGATTGCGAATTTCCGACCTTCCCAACGAAATGCTCAGCGTCAAGAAAGACGGCGGGACCGTGGATGCTATATCGGCAGCCACGATCAGCAGCCGGGCTTTTTGCGATGCGGTAAACCGCGCCTATGCCATCAACAAGAAAGGAGGAAAGAAATGAATCAGCTCCAAAATTTCACCAAAGGTTTTTTCAGGGAGAACCCGATTTTAGTCCTGCTCCTGGGCAACTGTCCTACCCTCGCTGTAACAACATCAGCAACCAATGGTCTGGGAATGGGACTGGCAACAACCTTTGTGCTGTTTATGTCGAATGTTTTCATCTCGGTGGTTAAGGATTTTGTTCCCGATAAGGTGCGAATCCCTGCTTTTGTTGTAATCATAGCCAGCTTCGTCACCATCGTCGATTTGCTGATGCAGGCCTACACACCGGGGTTATCAAAACAACTGGGGATTTTTATTCCGTTGATTGTGGTTAACTGCATCGTTCTGGGACGCGCCGAAGCATTTGCCTGCAAAAACAATATTTTATCTTCCTTTATCGACGGGCTCGGCATGGGTCTTGGTTTCACCCTGGCGCTGATTGTAGTCGGGTCAATTCGCGAAATGTTGGGCGCAGGTTCCATATTTGGACATAAGTTTATCGCCCAGAACGCCGATGGAATCCTTGTTTTCATTTTGGCACCCGGTGCGTTCATTACCCTGGGCTTTATAATTGCCATCCTGAAAAAAATCAATAAAACCTCCTAATCAAGAATGTAATGGAATATGTAATCATCCTGATATCGGCTATCCTGGTCAACAACATTGTTCTGGCCCAATTCCTGGGTATTTGTCCGTTTCTGGGAGTCAGTACCAAAACCGAAACGGCAGTGGGCATGGGTGCATCGGTGCTTTTCGTAATGACACTGGCCACCATTGTCACCTTTCTGGTACAAAAATATGTGCTGGTTCCGCTGAATCTGGCTTTTCTGCAAACCATCAGTTTTATCCTGATCATCGCCGCATTGGTGCAGATGCTTGAAATCATTCTGAAAAAGGTAAGCCCAGCATTGTATCAGGCCTTGGGAATCTATCTCCCGCTGATCACCACCAATTGCGCCGTGCTTGGTGTTGCCATCTTGGTAATCAAGAAGAACTTTAACCTGATCGAATCTGTCGTTTTTACAGTTGCCACAGCAATCGGATTTGCACTGGCGCTGATTATTTTCTCCGGAATCCGCGAGCAACTCGCATTGGCCGAGGTTCCGAAAGGCATGAAAGGGATACCAATTGCCCTGATAACAACCGGAATCCTGGCACTGGCGTTCATGGGTTTTGCAGGCCTGGTATAATAAATGTCCGACAAATAATGATTTGTGCTACATTTGCGATCTTAAAACCAGAATATTGAGATTAAAATAAAAGCAGCTTGCACATCAAGCTGCTTTTTGGTTTGACAAAATGAAGAACGCAAAGAAATTAAACCTCTGGGAAAGGCTTTACCGATGCACGAAAACTGCATTACCCCAGGGAATGAAAACGGCCACCTGGTTACTGAAACTGACGATTCCGGTTTCCTTTGGAGTCTTTCTGCTCAATTTTTTCGGCATTTTAAATGTTGTTGCCGGATGGGTTTCCCCGCTGTTCAAACTCATTGGGTTATCAGGGCAAGCATCAATTGTTCTGATTACAAGCTTTTTTACCAACATTTATTCGGCCATTGCTGTAATGACGACACTCGGGTTCGGACCTCGTGAAGGAACTATCCTGGCGGTGATGTGCCTGATTTCCCATGCACTGATTATCGAAACAGCAATACAGAAAAAAACCGGTTCGACACCGTGGCGAATAATAATCATCAGGTTAACGGCCAGTTTTATGGCTGCCATCCTGCTGAATTGGCTACTGCCAGTCGAAACAAAAACATCCTCAGGCAATTTAGTCAACCACGCCCAGACCTTCATTCCGGCACTTACCAACTGGCTGAAAGATATTGGGATTACCACGCTCAAAATTGTGGTTTTGGTCAATCTATTGCTCATCCTTCAAAAAGTTCTCAATGAATTCGGCCTGATCGAATGGATCCTAAAACCCTTCAGTCCCTTGTTGAGTATGATGGGATTGCCTTCCAATACCGGTTTTTTGTGGATGGTTGCATACACGCTGGGGCTTGGGTATGGTGGCGCAATCATGATCAGCGAATCGGAAGAAGGAAAGCTGAGCCGTGAGGATGCCGACTTATTGAATCACCACATTGCGATTTCCCATTCACAACTCGAAGATCCTCTGTTATTTGCATCCATTGGCTATCCGGTGGCAATTCTGATCTGGCCCCGCATACTGCTTTCCACCATTTTTGTCTGGCTCAGAAAAGCTGAACTTGCCCTCAGAAAAATAAACGGAGCATCACCCATCCCTTAATTATGCCGTATTCCCCAATACCCGACAATACATTTTCAACTACAATTTGAATTATTTTTAATCGACCACTTGTCATTCTCTGAGTTTTTTTAATCAACTATGTACATATTTATAAAAATTTAATCCAGTTTAATTTCTAATCGTTATTTTAGCAAGCCGAAAAAAAACAAGAGTGGCAATGAAGCTTCAGTTTAAAATTCTGCTTTTACTTTCCATCATCTTTGGGGTGCTCATTCTTTCTTTTCTATCCTATCAATACATTCATGTTCACGAAAAAGAACTGTATTATCAGGAAAACAAAAAAAGCCAGGATATAGTTATCGATAAAGTTATTCAACTTAACCGGATTAAATACGAACAATTGATTAATGACAATTCGGGATGGGATGACATGGTCCGGTTTGCCAATCACCCAGATTCGGAATGGGCTAAAGACAACGTAGATTTCTTTGTCAAATCCTTTAAACTGTCATTCGTACTGGTTTACAACAAGGAGAAAAAACTTGCCTATCAATTTGGCGATTCCACTTACCTAAGAGCATTCGCCCTCCCTGAACAACAATGGATAGAACAATCCTTTGCCGACACAGCCTATACCCATCATTTTCAATATTGTAATGATCAATTGATCGAAATATTTGGAGCGACCATAGTTCCGGCCTACGATAGCGACACCCGAAAAACCGCTCCGCAGGGATACCTGTTCATTGGCCGTAAATGGGACGGGGACTATATAATGGACCACGCCCAGGCAACCAGTTACCAGATCGATATCAGGAAAGGCTCAGATTTATCGACATTGGGAATGGATCAAAAAAAGATGTATTTTTCCAGAAACATCACCGATTCAGCCCAAAAGGTTATCGCTACCCTGGTTTTCAGCAAAGAGGATCCTTTAAAAGAAAATTTAACACCTTTCCTTTACTTGTCGCTTCTGGTTTCGTTCATCGCTTTTATGGCCATAATTGTTTTTCTCTTTTACTTCAGAAGGATTATACTTGTGCCACTTTCACGGATTAGCATGACCCTAAATACCCGGAATACGGAATATATTGAGAAGCTAAACGACAACACCGATGAATTTAAGATCCTGGGGGCATTGATCCTTCAATTTTTCTGGCAAGAAGAAGTTCTCAAAAAGAAAAACACCGAACTTCAGGAAAATAATGCAACAAAAGACAAGCTTTTTTCAATCATTTCCCACGACCTGAAAAATCCCATCGGCAATATTTTGCTCATTACCGACCTACTCAACAGCAGTTTGAAAGATCAGGATTCTACTTCGCAACTTGAACTGGTAGAACTCATTGGTTCGCAGGCTAAAGAAACATTGACCTTGCTGGAAACATTACTGGAATGGGCCAGATCGCAAACCGGGCAAATACAATATCATCCGCAATTGTTAGATTTAAATACAATCATCGATCCAGTTACGGAGAGCCTCAATGCCACAGCATTGATGAAAAACATAACCATTGAGTCTGAACTTTCCGATCAGATACAAATTTATGCTGATCTGAATATGATGTATACCATTTTAAGGAATCTATTAACCAATGCCATAAAATTCACTAACCCGGGAGGAACGATCAGAATTTCGTCGGAGATAAAAGAAAACGAAGCTGAGATCACGATTGCCGACAATGGCATTGGAATGGATAAAAACACACTGGCTCAAATCTTTAAGCTTGACACCAAACAAACAAGAACTGGAACAGCCAACGAAAAAGGAACCGGCCTTGGACTGATTATCTGTAAAGAATTCATTGAAAGGCATGGTGGGCATATCAGAGTAACCAGCGAAACAGGCAAAGGAAGCCAGTTTGCAATTATCCTGCCTTTATCCAAAGACTCTTCATTTAGCCCTTCACCTACAAAGTGAGAAGGTCAATAAACCTGCAACATGATCAAAAAAGGAATTGTTGTATTGATATTTACAGCATTGCAATTAAACCTGTATGCTCAAAACTATCAGGATTCATTAACCATAACCCTAAATAAATTAGCCGACAAGAACTCGATCGTTGGGTTCGCTGTTGCAATCGTAACTCCTGATAGTGTTATCTATTCCAAAGGATTTGGCTTTGCTGATCAGGAAAAACACATCCCTTACACGATAAATACAATTCAACCTGTTGCATCTGTTTCAAAGACTCTGATTGGGGTTTCCTTAATGAAAGCACAGGAAATGGGTAAATTAAACCTGGATGACGACATAAATAAATATTTAACTTTTAAGATAACCAACCCATACTGTCCAAATGAAAAGATAACAATCAGGCATCTTGCAACCCATACATCCGGGTTAAAAGATACGAGGCACTATGAAAAATCCTATATTTTTCAAGACAAGATACCTCCCATTTATAAAAAGCTGCCCTGGGGAATTAGACGAATTATGTTTAAACAGTACGTAAAACGCTATAATGGAAACGAAAAAATCCCGTTAAACGATTTCTTGAGCAACATTTATCAACCGGAAGGTATATGGTATAAAAAATCTAATTTTCACAAAACAGCTCCGGGGAAGCGATATGCATACAGTAACAATGGAGCAACGTTGACAGCCTTAATCATTGAAAGAGCCACAGGACTGAAATATTCAGATTTTGTAAACAAAACAATTTCAGAACCATTACAAATGAATTCCTCAGGATGGACTTCGGACGAACTTTCTGATAAAGAAAAATCAGCGCTGTATGTTATGGGATGTAAGATTCCCCATTATGAGTTAATAACATATCCAGATGGTGGTTTTACAAGTTGTGTTTCAGAGTTTTCCAACTATCTTATGGCTATGATTCAAGGATACGAAGGGAGAAATAATATACTGAACGCTTCAAGCTATCACGAATTGATGACACCGCAAATAAATCCAAAATTCAAATCAGGAATATTTTGGGAAGCAGGCCTGAAAAACGTTGGACACAGCGGCGAAGACCCTGGTGTTTTGACATTTGTCTATTTTAACAAGGAAAATCTGACCGGATATATTCTATTTGCAAACACAAGTAATACTCGGAATATTTCTAAAGAAATCAGTCAGATAGCCGGAACATTAAACAGATACGCCCCAGACTTAAAATCTAAAGATTCCGAATAAACACCATTAACGAATTGAGGTTCCGGGGCCAGAGTTTATTCCGCATCCGGAGCTTCCTGGGTTGGCTTAAAAAAACGGTCAATCAGTTCTGAAAACAGATTCCTGATAACTTCAGCATTCTGAGCAACCACGGTGGTAACACCATATTGCATCACTGCACCAAGAACCTTCATAAAGGAACTACTTTTTGAACTGACCATTATCTTTTTGGTGAGATAACCAGATAGGATGGAAATGAGGGTTTCGATGAAGTTGTTCTTTATTTCAACTGAACTTGTAATCTCCTTGATCGAATTTTTGATCAGGTTGACAGGCTTTAAACTTTCGTAAGTGATTTTAAACTGTTCCTTGAGAATCTGACCTTCCTCTGCCTGCCTGATCTCAAGCAAACGGATGGACTCTTTAAGCGAATCGGATGCGCGTTGTTTTGCCATAACACTTAATCAAGTACTTGATTTATAATCGAATCATTGAGTGGTTGTTTAATCAGCTTTTTCCTGAAAATACCAAAAAACAGAGCAAGAACAGCATAAAAGCCGGATACAACAAAAAAGCCATAATAGGATTTTCCCAGAAGTTCGCCCAACCACAAAGCGACTCCAATGTTGAGAATCAGGAAAAACAATACGGCAAAAATCACCACAATAAGCCATGAAACCAGATTGGATGCCACATCGGCTGATTTGTCGAGGGTTTTCAGTTTCAAAAGTTCGAGCGTGGTCTTGCCGTATTGTTCACCTTTTTCAATAAGTGATTCAATTAATCCTGATCGTTCGTCCATGTTCCAATTTTTCGTAAATACCTGACTTAACGTTGATCGCTAATTGTTTGAGGTTTGGGGTTCTTCAACTTTTTTTGCTTTAGCTCCGGCTATCATTTCTTCAGCCTTAGCTTTGGTTGCATCCATTTTTTTCGACAGGTCGTCCATCATATCATTGAACTTGTTTTTGACCCCATCGACATAATCTTCACCTTTTTCAACAATTTTTTTCCGTGTTTCTGTCCCTTTATCCGGGGCAAACAGGATACCAATCAATGCACCGGCAGCTACTCCGGCCAATACTCCCAATAAAACTTTTCCTGAGCTCATAATCCTAAATTTTAATTGTTTATGACTAATGTACAATCCGAAATTTGATTCCTTCAACTTTTCGTTGCGCCTATGCAATATAACAAAATTCAGACTGAAAAACAAAGAAATAAGATTATAGTTTTAAGATATTCAGGAGGTTTCGTCCATTGATTTTCCGAAATAGCAATGCAATCAGGAAGACTTCTTTTTCCCGAAACGCCTGATAAACTTATCCTGAACATGTTCCTGTTCACTAAAATCAACCTCCTCACCCAGTAAAAATCCATAAGGTTTAAGTGGCTCAATATGGTCGCAGACGACTTTGGCCATTCCGGTAAGTGGCAAACAAAGCACCATTCCGGGGATTCCCCAGATAAGAGAGCTGGCAATCAGTACCACCGTTGCTGTTAAAGGATTTATACTAACGCTACTCCCTACCACATAAGGTGTTATAAAATTATTATCCAGAAACTGAACAAAAACGCAAACAGCCGCAACTCCAATAGTGTAGCCCATCGCATCTTTCGTCAGGAAAGCCATCATAATTGGCAACGCACTGCCAATCAACACGCCGATATATGGAATGATATTTAAAAGCGAAATCAGTACCCCAAATAAAATGGCATGGGGCAAACCCAAAATCAGAAAACCGGTTGAATTTAATACGGAAAGTATAACTACATCCAGGAAAATGCCCATCAGGTATTTCTGCGAAACCAGTGAAACCTTCTTGACCACTATCAAAGCCTGATCATTATTATCTTCCTTGGCTACAAGCCGAACAAACTCTTTAAACTTATCCTGATACAAGGTCAGGAAAAAAACATAAATCGGAATTAGAGTAAAACTGGCCAGAAAAGAAGTTGTAGCCGAAAAAATACCCAGGATCAAAACCCCGCCCGTACTGGCATTTTCCTTGATTTTGGTGGTTATCCATGCTTGTTGTTCATGCCTGCTTACATGAAAGGTTTCGCTGATAAACTGCTGAAAACTTTCCCATTTGGATGAAATGGTCTTTTCGAGTACCGGCCAGTCGTTGACAAAGCTTAAAATCTGGGCATAAAAAAAATAAAGCATTGCAACAAAAACAGCAAATGCCAGGATAATACTGACCAGAATGGCTAATACTTTCGGGAAATGCCAGCATTCGAGTTTCCGAGATACGGGCATCAGTAAAAAAGTAAAAAAAACAGCAATGGTCAGCGGAATCAGGATATTCTTGGCTAAGATGAGGAATGCAATAATCAAGGCAATCAGCAATAGTTTTATTGTTGCCCTGAAATAAAAAGGTTGTTCTGAAACCATCATGGATCAAAATTTTATATTCAACAATTCCGGATATAAATTTATGGCTTTTATCGGGGAAGCAATGGAATTGGAATAAAAAATATACGCCTCAAAAACGAAATTGTCCCGAATAAGCTATGCCTCCGGTTTTCTCCCGTTGAGCGCAAATTAATAGCACCTTCCGGGAATCAGATAATTACTGACATAATCTTCAATACCATCCTCCAGACTGCAAAAAGAGTCACTATAACCAATACTTCTCAGTTTTTGAATATTGGAACAAGTATAATACTGGTACTTCCCTTGCAAATCATCAGGAGTATCTATAAAGCCAATATTCTCTGTTTTACCCATTGACTTGAAGACTGCTTTGGCCAGACTCAGAAAAGAGCGGGCTTCGCCTGTTCCCACATTATAGATTCCAGAATCTTTGCGGTGGTTCATGAAAAAAAGGATCACCCTGGCAACATCCTCCACATAAACAAAATCGCGGGACTGTTCGCCATCGATAAAACCGGGATGATGTGAACGGAACAGATTCATGGCTCCTGTTTCTGCAATAGTATAGAAAGCCTGAAGAATCACCGAAGCCATTCGGCCTTTATGATATTCGTTGGGGCCAAAAACATTGAAGAACTTCAATCCTGCCCAAAAGTATGGCTGTTTCTCCTGCCTCAGAGCCCAGCAATCAAAATCATGTTTCGACTGAGCATATAAGTTCAACGGTTGTAATCCGGGAATAAGGGAATGGTCATCATCAAATCCCAAATGGCCGTCACCATAGGTCGATGCTGACGAGGCATAAATAAGAGGAAGCCCATACCGCACACAGGCATTCCATATTCGTTGAGAGTATTCGAGGTTTAATTTCTGGTAGATTTCAGGAACCTGTCCAACAGTATCGGTACGCGCACCCAAATGAATAATCATCTGGACAAACTTTTCATTTTTTGCTAACCAATCAAAGAAATGATCACGATCGACCATTTCACTATATGTTTTTGTCTGGTAATTCGGAATTTTAAGAGGGTCGTCGTATTTATCGACCAAAACAATGTCCTTAAAACCTTCTCTGTTGAGCTTTCCAACTATATAACTTCCGATAAAACCAGCAGCCCCGGTAACTACTATCATAAATACAGTTCATTAACATTAGTCAATTTCTGAGACATTGCTTTCGTCAGTATAAACTTCATTTCATTGAATATATTGCACACCAATGTCAAAATAAATTGAGCTTTTGTTTCCTTCGATAATACCATTAGTCATTCCGAAAACCGGCTTTCTCATTCACGAATGCCTTACGGCTTCGCCTCCTTGCCATATCAGAAAAACAAAGGCGCAAATGTAAAAAAACAGATGGCCGGACTGCATTTTTTCTTCATGTTTTACCAATCGTTAATGTTTTATCATTTTGTTAGCCTTTCAAGATAAAAGTTTTCATTCTCAACCCAGTTCTGTTTGAACTTACTACCTTTGTGATGCGTTTTAGTGGTTATGCTTTTACATTAAGAAAGATTACGATGGAATTTACATTGAACGGGAAAGACGGGACCTACCGGAAAGTTGAACGATACGATCCGGAAACAACGGCTCAATTATGCGATCACTATAAGAAAATCATTGACTTGCTGGGAGAAGATCCGAACCGGGAAGGGCTAAAACAAACGCCCATGCGTGTCGCCAAATCGATGCAGTTTTTGCTCCAGGGATACGAACAAAATCCGGAAGAAATTCTGCGTTCAGCCATGTTTAAGGAAGACTACCGCCAAATGGTGATCGTAAAAGACATCGAAATCTATTCGATGTGCGAACACCACATGCTTCCATTCATCGGCAAAGCACACATCGGATACATCCCCAACGGATACATCACCGGACTCAGTAAAATCGCCCGTGTTGTCGATGCTTACGCCCGCCGTCTCCAGGTTCAGGAAAGGCTGACCACCCAAATCAAGGATTGTATCCAGCAGACCCTTAACCCGCTTGGGGTTGCGGTGGTAATTGAAGCACAACACCTGTGTATGCAAATGCGCGGGGTTCAAAAACAAAACTCGACCACCACCACTTCCGACTTTACCGGAGCATTTGAACGGGTCGCCACCCGCGAAGAATTTATCCGGCTAATCAGGTGATGATTCAAATTCAATTTATGGCCTATTCCAACCGTGGAAAGAGACTGGAATCCTAATTTATCGCAAAACCAGGGATACTAGAATTTTTCCTATCCGAGAATACCAATCGATATTAAACATGGTAGCATTGCTTTGGAAACCCGGGCAAGCTACCATATTTTTTATAAGGATACTGAGAAAAAAGCTATTTTTGTTTTAATAAACCTCAGTAACCCGAACTATTGAAAAACGAACAAAACTATACCGAACAGCAACTTATCAGCTTATTGCGTGATGGTTCGCCATTTGCGTTCGAGAAGCTGTTCGAGCGTTACAGCCAGAAACTCTATCGGTTTTCCTATTCGTACCTGAAATCGGAAACCGAAGCCGAAGAAATTGTTCAGGATGTATTTTTGAAACTGTGGGAGAACCAGTCCAGATTAAAAAACGAAACATCTTTTCAATCGTACCTTTTCACCATCGCATTTAACGCCATCCGCAAATATTTCAATAAAAAGGCCCGTACCGAGCAGTACCGTGTAAAAATCATTGAATCCATCACCGATGAAATCCCTACACTCGAAACAAATGCTGATTTTGAGGCACTGGTTACAAAACTCGAATCGCTGATTGAAAAGATGCCTCTACGCCGTAAAGAAATATTTCTGAAACGGAAGAAAGAAGGCAAATCAGTGAGCGACATTGCCGACGAACTCGCCATATCCCCCAAAACAGTTGAAAATCAAATCACCGAAGCTATGAATTTCCTAAAAAAAGAATTTGAAGGTGACCAAATTGCGGAACTTCTCTTCTTTTATATTTTTCTGAAATAATTTTTCATTTTCGGATAGGGGTTTTTCAGGTTTCGGGATATAACGGTCACACAACACTTAAATTGGATTGTGGGGCCGATTATGAAAGAACAAATTGAC
Source organism: uncultured Odoribacter sp. (assembly GCA_964488805.1). Taxonomy (GTDB): domain Bacteria; phylum Bacteroidota; class Bacteroidia; order Bacteroidales; family Prolixibacteraceae; genus Aquipluma. The sequence continues at coordinate 43,374 of CAZAVU010000020.1, forward strand.
TATAATATCCTGAGAAAATTTGCCACCGGTAAATATTCGTTCCGCGAATTTAAACTGGTGTGCCAATGGTTTGAGGACAAAAAACACAAGCCTGAATTAAAAAATGCAATTCGGACGCACTGGGATGAATTTTCATCAGATTCTGCAAAAAACGAAAAGAACCTGGATCAGGTCCTCTCTAACCTCCGGCAGAAAATTGCAGATCAAAAACCAGTCGTTTCGTTGCAATCACGACTTCAAAAGATATACCTGCGTGCAGCAGCTATCCTATTGATTCCTTTACTGATTTACAGCGCCTTATCCACATTCAGGCAATTCAATGATTCATCAGTGCAAACCACTGTTGAAATATATTCGCCTCAGGGTGCCCGAACACATTTTGAACTTCCTGATGGCAGCCAGGGCTGGTTAAATGGTGGATCGAAACTGAAATATGCCAGCGACTTTACCAATAGGCGATCAATCGGACTCGTTGGCGAAGCCTGGTTCGATGTCAGAAAAAACCCATCCAGACCTTTTACTGTCCAGACTGCTGCTCTTGAAGTTAAGGTGTTGGGGACCAAATTCAATGTTTCGGCTTATCCTGAAGAGAAAATAGTAGATGTGGTACTTCAGGAAGGAAAAGTTAAAGTTGAAGGAAATGCCCAACAGTTTGTAGCTGAAATAAAACCCGACGAAAAATTCACTTACGACAAATCGACCCGTTCCACTAATATTCAAACTGTCAACGCCCGGCAATACAGTGCCTGGAAAGACGGATATCTAGTTTTCAGGAATGAACCACTAAGCGAAGTTTTGAAACGCGTTGGCCGTTGGTACAATGTTGATTTCAATCTTGATGATCAGGAACTCAAAAAATTCAGGTACCGGGCAACCTTCCACGAAGAGCAGGTCGAAGAAGTAATCCGGCTTATCTCGCTGACTGCCCCTATCGAATATTCGTTTGATTCGAGAGAAATAGGGAACGATGGTATCTTCAAGAAACGGACAATAACCATCCGCAAAAAGAAGAGCTAACGATTATTGGCTAAAAATGATTAACTTTAATAGGGTGAAAAACAAGAATTTAAATTAGACGACAAAGCAAAAGCTGCATAAAAAAACAGGAAAGTATTGCGAGTACTTTCCTGACAAAGAGATGTAGCTGATAAAAATGATCAAAAATTTCTATTAACACTACAATTGTAAAACTATGAAAAAAATTCGAGAACTGGGGACATGCAATAATCATGTCCTGAAAAAATGCCTATTCATTATGAGATTGAGCGTCTTTTTCTTCTTCCTGAGTATCATTCAGGTACTTGCAGCAAATGGTTATTCTCAGCAAAAACGAATAACCCTGAAATTCGACAAAGCGCGAATGGAAAACGTATTAAACGAGATTGAACAACAAAGCGAGTTTTACTTTCTTTACAATCAGGATCTTGTTAATACCGATAAAACCATCTCGCTTAATCTGAAGGATGCCAAAATTGAAGATGTTTTGAATATCCTGTTCAACGGAACCGGTATTCAATATAGCATCAGCGACCGGCAAATTGTACTGACCAGCTCTGAAAATCCAGTACAAGGACAGAATAAAGCTTCGCAGCAGAAAAAAATAAGTGGGAAAGTAACCGGAGTCGCCAAGGATCCGATCCCTGGAGTCACCGTCACGGTTAAAGGCACCACATTAGGAACAGTCACCGATATCGAAGGGAACTTCCATTTAACAGTTCCAGGTGATGCCGAAAAACTTGTTTTTTCATTTGTCGGAATGAAAACCAAAGAAATAGCAATTGCCGGATTAACTCAAATCAACGTTGTTCTTGAGGAAGAAAACATTGGTATAGAAGAAGTTGTTGCAGTTGGTTACGGTAAAAACTCACGAAAAAACCTTTCCAGCGCGGTATCATCCGTAAAGTCAGATGACCTTAACCGGGGCGCAATTGCCGATGTTGGTCAACTCCTTCAGGGTAAAGTTCCCGGACTGAACATTTCAGCAAGCGGCGACCCGACCCGAAAAGCAACCATCATCATGCGTGGTGCATCAACATTAAACAGCTCACAAAGTCCGTTTTATGTTATTGATGGCGTTCCCGGAGCCGACATCTCGCTGGTTGCTCCCGATGACATTGTTTCCGTAGATGTTTTGAAAGATGCCGCCGCAACTTCAATCTATGGGAACCGCGCTGCAAACGGGGTTATCATGATTACCACCCGAAAAGGAAACAAGGATAAAGAACAAGTCGCCTACAACGGATATGCCGGATTTGAAAGTGTTTCCAATCAGTTGGATATGATGGATGCCACGCAATTACGCGCATTCCTGACTAAGAACAACATGTCATTCGCTCCTGAAGATGACCATAAAGCCAATACCAACTGGCAAAAGGAAATACAAAGACCGGTTGCATTCTCGACCAGCCACAATCTTTCGTACAGTGGAGGAAGCAATAAAAGCAACTATATTGCCAGCCTGACTTATATCGACAAACAGGGAATCCTGCTGAGCAGTAATCAGAGCCGTATTATTGCCCGTCTGGCCATTGAACAGTTGGCATTCAACGACAAAGTGAAATTTGGGATTAATGTTACCAACTCAAATATCAACGATACCAAAGTTCCACAAAGAAACTCAGCGCTTTTGCAAGCCGCCAAATTCTTACCGGTATCTAAACCCAAAAATGCTGATGGAACATATTTCGAGAACTTTAATCATTCGGGATATTTTAACCCACTGGCAATTATTGAAAATGCTGATGATGATTCAAAAATCAATAACTTATTAGGTAATTTCACTATCGAAGCAACCCTTCCTTTTGGGCTGACCTACAACCTGAATGCGGCATACCAGCGAAACACTTCGTTGAACGGAAGTTACTATAACAGCTACTACGCAACCTATTACAACAGTGCTCAATTCTACAACAATCCTGATCCGCCAGCAAACCACTCGATTATCAATTTCGGATCTAAAGGGCTTGCCAGCAGAAGTACCTACCAAAGCACCAATGTGATTTTCGAAAACTACCTGACCTGGAATAAGAACTTTGGGAAGCATACCATTAATGCCGTTATAGGATATTCCTGGCAAGACAATACTTTAGGCGACGGTTTTCAGTCAACCAATACCAATTTCCCCACTGACGATGTAAGTTACAACAACCTGGCGCTGGGTAACTACACAACCGTAAATGGTTACCTGGTTGATTTTGGAGATGCTTATGCTTACCAAAAAACACGTTTGATCTCCGACTTCTTCCGTTTGAATTACAACTACGACAGTAAATATTTGTTGCAAGCCTCTATTCGTCGCGATGGCAGTTCAGTGTTCGGCGAAAACAAAAAATGGGGTTATTTCCCATCTGTAGGAGCTGCCTGGCGAATTGACAAAGAAGGATTTATGCAATCACAAAGCATTTTCACCGATTTGAAACTTCGTGCAAGTTACGGGGTAACTGGTAACTCATCCGGTTTTGACGCCTACACGGCACAATTCATTGTTGGTCCGCTGGGGACTTTCTATTACAACGGACAACAGGTTGCAACTTACGGTCCAAACAAAGCAGCCAATCCTGATCTGGAATGGGAAAAGACTTCAACGGCTAACCTCGGGATTGATTTTTCGGTGTTAAAAGGGAAACTCAGCGGTTATGTTGAAGTTTACAACAAGAAAACAACCGGGATGATCTACTCCTATTCCGTAAATCCAGTGCTTGTTCCCGCCGGAAGCATAACTGCCAATGGAGGTGAAATGTCAAACAAAGGGATTGAAATCAGCCTGAATGCAACTCCGGTAAATACTAAAAATTTCACATGGACAAGCAGTATTAACCTAGCCCATAACAAAAACGTAATCGAGAAGCTGACCAACCAAATGTTTATTGGCGGCGACTCGGTGCGAATCACTCAACCTGACGGTGGCGGCCAAACAAGCAGTACCTTACAAATCCTGAAGGAAGGTAAACCCATTGGGCAGTTTTTCTCACTTGAATATGCCGGTAAAAATTCAAAAGAAGTTTCGCAGTATGTAGCCAAAGATGGTTCAATGACCACCAATCCGATAATTGGGACTGATTATCATTATCTGGGAAATCCTCAGCCAAAGTTATTATTGGGCTGGACCAACGATTTTAAATACAAGAACTTCGATCTGAACATTTTTATTCGCGGAGTATTCGGAAATAAAATTTTCAATGCAACCCGGGCCGACCTGTTCAGGCCAAGTACAGCCCATTCGGGCAACATTCTGGTCGATGCAGGCAATGAGTCACCCAACGACCTGAATGTTTACAAATACTCTTCCAGATTTATCGAGAATGGAAGTTACATCCGTCTCGACAATGCCACTCTGGGATATAATTTCAAAAACCTGGGCAGTTATGTGAAGAATCTCCGGATTTACACTTCGGTAAATAACTTGTTTGTAATCACCAAATACTCAGGCATCGATCCTGAAGTTGAACAAGGAGGGATTGCTCCCGGGGTTGATTCGAATAACTTTTATCCCAAAACACGTACGATCTTGTTTGGTGTAAAAGCTACTTTTTAAAAACTTTAAAACATGAATTCGATGAAAAAGTTAATTATATTCTTCATATTACCGATTCTTGCAGGTTTGGTTGTGTCCTGTCATGATATTGAGGTACCCATCACAACACAAATGACACCCGACGTTTTCCCTCAAAACGATGCTCAGTATGCGCAAACTGCCGGCGCCGCTTATGCAGCATTCCGGGGAGAATATGCACACTCATTTTTCTTCATGAGTACCATAAGCACCGACGAGGGGATTCTTCCTGCCAGAGGCGGTAACTGGTATGATAATGCAGGGTACATGAAGATGCATTACCACACCTGGGACAAGGACCATGGAGGTACAAACTATCTTTGGTACACGACAGAAAAGACCATTGGCGTTACCAACCAGGCCTATTATATTTTGAACAATGTCATGCCCGAAGGTTCAAACAAGAAAACCACACTGGCCGAATTAAGAATGATGAGAGCCATTTCGTATTTCATCATGATGGATTTTTACGGCAATGTGCCTTTGGACACCTTGTACGGAGATTTTGCTCCTCGGAGCAATGCACCACGGGCTGAAGTTTTTAAATACATCGAAAGCGAAGTCAAAAAATCGATCAGCAACCTAAGTGAAGAAACCGGCACAAAGACCTACGGGAGGCCAACTAAATGGACAGCCTACGCTTTGTTGGCAAAACTGTACCTCAACGCCGAATACTACACCGGAACAGCACGCTGGAACGACTGTATTGCTGCCTGCGATGCCGTTATCAACTCCGGAAAGTTCGCCATTGAACCACGAGCCTCGTACCTGAAGATGTTTTATCCAGATAATGGTCCTCAAATGAAAGAATTCATCTTTGCTGTGCCTTACGATGCTTCAGCGACAGCTTACCCAGGCACAAACGGTATGATGTACCGTGCCCGTTATGATGTACCACGTTCTGAAAAAGCAAAGTTCAGCTTAGCATTCACTCCAAGTGCCCCAATGAGCACCCTCCCCGAATTTTATGCTTACTTTAATGATCCGGGCGACATTCGTAACGATCAATGGTTAACCGGCCTGCAATTCATGAACGACGGTGTTACCCCGGTAATGGTCACTACAACCAAAAAAGGTTATGACCAATTCTATACCGGTTCTGATGGCGGCGCTTCCTATACCTATCAGGTTAATCTCACACCTGACATCGTTTTGCGCCAGAACGCTGATTTGTTTGACTGCGGAAACGACGAAATTGCTTGGAACATGGGTTATCGCAACATCAAATTTTATCCTGATAAGACATCAACCAACAGGAATCAAAACAACGATGTTCCTTACCTTCGTTATTCGGATGTGATTATGATGAAAGCTGAAGCCATTCTTCGGGGAGGAACTGCAACTTCTGGCCATACAGCTTTGTCGCTGGTCAATATGATTCGGAACAACCGTTCTACTTCACCGGCCTGGACAACCGTTACGCTGGAAGACCTGTACAAAGAACGAAGCCGTGAATTCGTTTACGAATGCTGGCACCGCAACGACATGATACGCTTTGGTAAATTCGAAGGCAAGTGGGGATTCAAAACCAATTCGGACCCGAACAGAAGAATCTTACCAATTCCGACGGATGCTATAAAATTAAACTCACTGTTGAAACAAAATCCGGGGTATTAATTTGAAAGAAACATAGTGGTGCAACTACTTGCGCTGCTCATTCAAAGGAGAAGAAGGGTCAAATCTTCTTCTCCTTTCTTGTTTTTGGGTTTTCACACAAAATAAATACAACAATGAAATTCGGACAGTTAATCAAAATAGACATACTAATATTGGCCTTGCTCCCTTTAATGGCATTCGGCAAACAGAAAGAGATCAACATTGTTGAACTTGGCGCCAAAGGCGACGGGAAAACAGATAATACCCAGATCATCCAGAAAGCGATTGACGAAGCTTCGGCAAGCGGACATGGCAAAGTAATCATGCCGGCCGGCACTTTTCTGACCGGGGTAATCCACCTGAAATCGAATGTAGAGATCAACCTGGACGAACATGCCATCTGGCTGGGAAGTTCAAAACGCATCGATTATGGTCCAAAAGACGCGGCGCCATTGATTTTTGCAAAAGGTCAGCATAACATTTCTATTACCGGCAAGGGCGTGATTGATGGAAATGGCGAAGAACTGATCAAGGACATTTACGCGATGCTTAAAGCCGGAACGCTTGAAGACAGTGAGTGGCAAACCTACAATCCCTGGCATCAGATGCGGCCAGAAGAACGCAACCGCCCTAAAATCATCTTGTTCCTGAATTGCGATTCGGTTCAGGTGAAAGGAATTACCATTAAAAACGGGTTGATGTGGGTTCAGGATTACCGCAGTTGTACCAACGTAACTATTGATGAAATTAAAGTTCGAAGTACAACATTCCTGAATAACGACGGGATCGACATTACCGACAGCAAAAACGTGCGCATCACCAATTGCGACATCGATTGTGCCGACGACGGCATTTGCCTGAAATCCGCGCTTCGGAACGAAGGCTGCGAGAATGTTTATGTGGCCAATTGCCGGGTACGGTCGAGCGCCAGCGCTTTGAAACTGGGGACTGCTTCATGGGGCGGATTCAAAAAAATTACCATTCGCGACATTGAAATTTACGACACATACCGTTCGGCCATTGCCATCGAGGCCGTTGACGGGGGGATCCTGGAAGATGTAAACGTGCAGAACATCACCGCACGAAACACGGGCAACGCTATTTTCATCAGGCTCGGACACCGAAATAAAGATGAGGTTTACAGTCAGTTGCGTCGCGTTCATATTTCAAATGTAAAAGTCGAAATCCCGCTGGGCAAACCCGATAAAGGTTATAAGGAAGAAGGCCCGATGGTGAGGTATCCGCACAATGTTTTCCCATCGTCAGTTTCAGGTATTCCGGGGCATCCGCTCGAAGATGTAACCATCGAAAATGTTGAAATGATTTACGACGGCGGAGGAGATGAAAACATGGCCAAAATGCCGGTTGAATCTTTGTCTCTGATTCCGGATCAGATTTCGGAATATCCGGAGTTTTCGATGTTTGGGGAATTGCCAGCCTGGGGATTTTATGCCCGTCATGTGGCCGGACTGAATCTGAAAAACATCACGGTAAAAGCCAAAAACCAGGATTATCGCCCGGCCTTTGTATTCGATGACGTGACAGGACTGAACATCGAAAAAATCAAAATCGAAGAGCCGGATACCAATCCACAGATAATTTTAAAAGGCGTTACCGGGAAATCAATAAAGGTAGCAAAGGAAGTTATTAAAACTGTAGAGTAAAGACATTGGTTGGTCCGGGAAAGATCCTTTCTTGCAAAGGATTAGTGAACAGGTCAGGCTTTGCCCTGACCTGTTCTTTTATGGCAGGAATGAGCTTACCAGTATTTCTCTGGCTGAAGGTCCTTCGTTAAACAGCAAATCCAAAATGCTAAGATCGGGAACGAACCCAAATTTTTCGGCAAAAACCTGGGTGTAGGGTCGCGCCTCGAAATGCGGATCGGGTTGAACCAGATGAGCTTTAGGACTGATTTGTTCCCTGAAATTCAGGCAAGAGTCCGGTACTTTCTCAAAATCCTCGGTCAGTTTTATCTCCGGCTGAATGTCAAGGGCTTCAAGCAGAGACTGGGTTAGTTGGAAATTGAAATCGAACAGGAACTCATATTTCTTCCTGAAAAACGGTTCCAGCTCATCGGCATAGTATTCAAAAAATGGCGAAGATCTATAAGCCGAAAAGATAGTCCGCCAGTGAACCCGTTGCCAATCCTCGTCGTAGGCCATGCGCAGGTCTTTAATGAAGACTTTGCCTCCTCGTCCCTTCTCAACCGGCACAATGAGCGGAATTGCACCATTGGCGCCCAGGATTACTGTCCGGTTACGGTAAGTTTGTTTGAGAAAGTGTTCGTATTGCTCTATGTAAATTTCAGGATAAACGGCCAGTTTTGAAAAATACCTGATTGGAGCCAGATAGGCTGTACTAAGCAAAATCCCGTTATTTTGTGTCATGCTTATTCATTAAAAAAACCTCCATTGTAATCGCTTCCCATGCTCACTCCTTCCGAATTCACATCTTCATCCTTATCGGCAATTATTTCTTCGCTCTTATCAAGTTCACGGACGACTTCCTTTAACTCCCGTTTTAATTTCAGAATACGCGGAAGCTGCATCATCAGGGCCAGCAAAAAACCAAAAACCAATCCAAAAATCAAGATGATAACCAAAGGAACATTGGATATTACCCAATGAAAGATTTTGACATCAATTAGAATCTGGTTCTGAAAGGTAAAAACCACCAACAAAACCGCAAGCATCAGAAATATAACAACCTTCCCTGACATGGTTTTTGATTTTATATTGCAATAGTAAATAAAAGCCGGAAAATGAGCAAACGAACAAACCTATTGTACGCAACCATTTGTTAATTATCTTCGTCTACAAAAAAAACAGACATAATTTAATACAAAACAGAAATTAATTGCAGAAACAAAAATTGAAACAAATGAAAGCAAAACTTAGATTATCAGCGATTCTTTTATTTATAACGACCATGCTCTGCGCCCAGGGCAAATACGACGACAAAATAATCAAGCGCGACGGGGAAGTTATTCTTTGCCAAATCCGCGAAGTAGGCGACGACGAAATCAAATACGCACTCGAAAAATTTCGTAGTGACGTTATTTTCGGCATCGACAAAAACAGAGTAGCCAGCATTCAGTTTGGCGATGGCCACGAGCTCAAATTTTCGGATTCGATGTACGGAACAGAGAATTACAGCAACCAACGGAAAGATGCCCTGAAATTTAACTTCTTCTCGCCGCTCACCTACGCCACGGCCTTTAGTTACGAGCACAACCTTAGGCCAGGGCGAAGCATTGAAGGAGGCATTGGTTTTATCGGGTTGGGACAAAGACCTGCCGGATACAAAGCTTACGGGCTTTTTTTAAACACAGGCTACAAATTCATAAAAGACCCCGACTTTTACATAAAAGGAATGCGCTATGCCCACATATTGAAAGGTTCGTATTTTAAACCGGAACTGGCCTTCTCTTCCTACCGGTATTCCAATCACACCTACGATGGGAGTAATGAACTTGCTGATCCAGACACCAACGTAACGATGCTCGCTCTTATTTTAAATGTCGGGAAACAATGGGTTTTTGCTGATCGATTTTTAATTGACTGGTATGTTGGAGCCGGTTATGGTTTTGGACACAACGACGAATCGGATAATGCCCGGCATTTTGCTTTCATGGGTGGAACAAGTGATACTCCGCTGGTCCTGAATTCCGGATTTCGGGTCGGCTTCCTGTTTTAGTCCCCTGCCCTGCTCCCAAGCAAAAAAGGATAACATCTCTGTTATCCTTTTTTGTTTTCCGATCACTTCCCGGATCTTATATTTTACAAACCAGCCAACTGAAAACTGCGACTGGCAACTTTTTTCTCTTAGTGTACAAACGAGAACAAGCGTCTCCACCGGATTTTGTTGTAGAAAGGCTGATCTTTATCGAGCGATAGCCAGATGAATACTGCCTTACCAACAATATGGTCTTCAGGAACAAAGCCCCAGTAACGCGAGTCGGCTGAATTGTGACGATTGTCGCCCATCATCCAGTAATAATCCATCTTAAACGTATAGCTATCGGCTGCTGAACCATTGATGTAAATGGTGCTGTCTTTCACCTTCAGGTCATTGTTTTCATACACATCGATGATGCGCTGGTACAAAGGCAGATTGTCCATCGTCAGCTTTACCGACTGTCCCTTCTTCGGAATTTCAATCGGGCCAAAATTATCGACATTCCACGGATACTTATTGCTGAACGGGAAAATGTTTTGATCCCAGTTTCCGGCAGTAACCAAGGTCCGTTTTACAGAAGTCACACTTTTCATTGCTTTAATCTTCTGTTCGTTGTCCTGAGTCAGGGGGAACAGGTACTGAGTGGTTGAATACACGTGCCGGTCGTCCTGAGCAATCTTCATCTGATCGAGTGTGTGTTTGTTGATCCCGGTTCCATCGGTAGTCACAATATTGTCGTACTGCATTCCGGGGAAATGCTGCTGAGCCTTTCCATTCACATAAAGCTGACCGTCTTTCAATTCAAGTACATCGCCGGGAATACCAACGCACCGTTTGATGTAATTCTCGCGTTTGTCAACCGGACGGGCAACTACCTCACCGAAATTTTCCTTTTCTGTCCAGATCCGTTTGCGACCGTAAGAACGTACCAGTTGGTAATAGCTCTGGTTCTGAACATTCAGCGCAACGGTATCACCTTCCGGGAAATTAAATACCACCACATCGTTATTCTTCACTTTTCCAAATCCGGCGATCCGTTTGTATGGACGTTTAATCCATTCAACATACGATTTCTGGGTTTTGGAGAAAGGCATGGTATGGTGAACAAACGGGAACGACAGCGGCGTATTTGGCAGTTTCGGACCGTATGAAGTTTTGCTCACAAACAGATAGTCGCCGATAAGCATCGATTTTTCCATCGAAGAGGTTGGAATGGTGTATGCTTCGATGAAAAACATACGGATAACGGTAGCTGCAATCACAGCAAAAATAATGGCGTCGATCCATTCAACCACTTTGGTTTGCTTACCATCCGGTGTGTTTCTCTTTTTCCAGAAAGCCCAGTGTACTTTTTTCGAGATATAGATGTCGAAAATAACTGCCAGACCAAGTAACCACAAGAAACTTTCAATCCAGATCACCCATAGCAAGTAGATAAATCCTACTACGCCAAATTTGAACCACTTATTCGTTAAAATTTCCTTCATTTTATGGAGTTGTTAAATGTTTAGCAAATCGTTCATTGTCAGAATCCCTTTTTTGTCTGCGCTGTATTCGGCGGCCAAAACAGCGCCAAAGGCCAATCCTTTGCGGTTTTTAGCGCAGTGCGTAATCTCGATGTAGTCAACTTCCGAATCGTATTTGATGATGTGTGTCCCGGGAACCTGACCTTCACGTTCCGAAATGATGCCAAGTTCTTCGGCATTATCGGTTGGATGGTTCACCCATGATTTTTTTGCCGGAATATTTTCGAAGATTCCTTCAGCAAGGGTGATTGCTGTTCCGCTTGGCGCATCCAGTTTCTGGGTATGATGAATTTCTTTCATCTCCACTGTGTATTCGTCGTGACCGGCCATCAGTTGAGCCAGTTTTTTGTTCAGGGCAAAGAAAATATTCACCCCAAGGCTGAAGTTGGTGGTATGAAAGAACGTCCCGTTGCTCGCCTTGCAAAGCTGATGCACTTCGGCTTGTCTGTCGAGCCAGCCTGTTGTTCCGCTGACCACCGGAGTTCCGGCTTCGAAACACTTTTGGTAGTTGGCTATGGCCGATGCCGGGATGGTAAACTCAATGGCGACATCTGCTTTTTTGAGGTTTTCAGGAGTTAAATCCTCCGGATTGTTGATGTCGATCTTCAGTACGATTTCGTGTCCACGGTCGAGAGCGATTTTTTCAATCTCCTTGCCCATCTTCCCGTAGCCGATTAATGCTATTTTCATGTTAATGTTGTTTCTGATTTTTTGGTGAACAAAGATATAAATTCAGCACTAATGTCGTGATTCATTCGCAAGAAAGATACTTTTTTCGATAAATAGATCCTGAAGCTCGGCGAGTGCCGGAAAAGCCGCGGCGATACCGTTTATCGCAGACTAAATTCCATGGAAGATTTCGTCTTTATACGTACTTTTGTGGTTCACAAAAAGCGGATGTAATGAATCGAAAGTTAAAACTTGTCGCAACTGATCTGGATGGAACCTTTCTGAAGAATGACAAGTCGATTGCCAGGGAGAATCTTGAGGCGCTTCACCTGTTGGGCGAAAAAGGAATATTGCGCGTGGTGGCTACCGGGCGTAACCTGAAGAAAACAAGAGAAGTTATTGCAGAAGATGTACCTTTCGATTACGTCGTTTTTTCATCAGGAGCCGGAGTGTATGATTGGAAACTTGGTGAACTGCTCTATCATCAGAATATAAGCAAACAAGTCGTTCGGCAATTGGTCGATTTTTTCGTTGACCGCGACCTGAACTTTCACCTTTTCAAACCAGTGCCTGAAAATTACAAATGCTGGTACCACCGCGGCAGCGTAGCCTGTTCGGAATTCGAGAGTTATTTCGGCTACAACCAGTATTTTTCAGAGCCGTTGCCTCTGAATCAGGATCTGGATTCGGAAGCTTGCCAGTTCCTGGTGGTCTTCCCCAATGACCTCGATCGTTTTTTGACTATAAAGAAGGAACTGGAACGTCGGTTTGCCGATATTAAGATTGTACGGGCCAGCTCTCCGCTCGAAACCGGGTACATCTGGATGGAAATTTTTCACCACTCAGTATCGAAAGGCAACGGGGTGAGGTTTGTTTGTGACCGGTTGCAAATCGGACACGAATACACACTGGGCATTGGCAACGATTTCAACGATCTGGATTTGCTGGAATTTACCAACTACTCATACATTGTAGAGAACGGGCCTCAGGAACTGAAAGAACGCTTTCTGCCAGCCCGATCGAACGAAGAAAGCGCCTTTGCCGAAGCAATCATGAAACACATCAGTTAGATCTAAAACAATTCAGTCCATCAGTAATTCAATCCTTCAGTAATTCAGTCCTTCAATCCTTTCCCCCTGAAGAGTTTTTCTGCTGCGTCAAGTTGATCGGGTTTGCCCAGGTCCACCCAGAGATCGGAGTTGTCAACAAATGCCTTGATCGGATGATTTTGAGCCAGCCGGAGGTAAAGGTCCATGATCGGGAATTTACCTTCTTCAGTAATTAAACCGAGCAGTTCGGGTTGCACCAGATGAATGCCGCTGAATGCCAGCGGCTGCGCTTCTGCAAAAGTTTCCTCCCGGGAAATACGGGTTTCCCCATTGCTGAAGTTCTTCCATCCGGCCAAATGCAATTCCTGATCGAACATCAGATAACGGCTCGTTTGGCGCGAACGGACCACCAAAGTAGCCAAAGCCTGGTTCTGCTGATGATAGCAAAGCAGCTCATTCAAATCCAGGTTGCTGATCACATCAACATTGTAGATCAAAATCGGTTCGTTACCTGCCAGAAAAGGAGCGGCCTTCTTTAATCCGCCGCCCGTATCCAGAAGTTCATCACGTTCATCCGAGATATGAATGTTGATGCCGAACGATTGATTTTCATCAATAAATGAAATGATCTGTTCGGCAAAATGATAAACATTGATGGTAATGTCGGTGATCCCGAATTGCTTCAGGTGCAGGATGGCATGTTGAAGCAAGGGTTTCCCGGCCAGTTCGACCAGCGCTTTAGGCTTGTTTTGGGTATATTCTTTCAGCCTGGTTCCAAGTCCGGCTGCAAAAAGTAGTGCTTTCAAGGTTATTCTGTTTTCTTCAAAAATAGGCATATTTGCAACCACAGAGAATTTCTGTTTTGAAATATTAAAAATTGAGATTCCTTTTTAAACTTTAGTTCACTGAAACAGTCTATTCAGACAGTAAAAGATTTAATCAACAATTAAAAAAAGAATTCATGAAAAAATTTGGAGTACTGCTGGTAGTTCTGTTGTTTGCAACAGGAATGACCTATGCACAGGAACGTGGCGGCGGCCAAAGGCCTTCGTCCGGCAACCATGGGAAATCGGAAATGAGAGGCAATCGTCCGCAAATGGATCCGGAACAGATGATTCAGCGCGAAACCAAGCAACTGGTTGACGAACTGAAACTGAACAAGGACCAGGAACAAAAGGTGCTTGCCATCAACAAAAAGTACATGGAAAAACGGAAAGCTGAACGCGCAAAAATAAGTGACGCCAGCGATGCGGATCGTGAAAAAATGCGCGAAAAAATGCGTGAGACCATGAAAGCTGAAATGGAAGCAAAAACCAAGGAAATCAAGGCTGTGCTGACTGCTGAACAAGTCAAAAAGTATGACGAAATGATGAAGAAAAGGCAGGAAATGATGAAAAACAGACAAGGCCGGATGGGTGGACCTGGCGGACCTGGTGGTCAACAATAGCATTAAATAGAAAAAGGGGCTTTCGCCCCTTTTTTTATTTGGTCAGATCGTTTCGCAACGCAAGCATCTTTATTGCAGTAACTGCTGCTTCATCTCCCTTATTTCCAAGCCGTCCGCCTGCCCGGTCAAGAGCCTGCTGCAGGTTATCGGTGGTAAGCAAACCAAAAATAACCGGTTTGTTGTATTTGATGTTCAGGCTGGTAATTCCCTGAGTCACGCCATCGCAGATGAAGTCGAAATGACGGGTTTCGCCCTGGATAACGCATCCAAGAATGATGATCGCATCAACATTGGAATATTCAGCCAGATACTGGGCACCCAGAGTCAGTTCGAAACTACCCGGGACGTGTTTCACGATGATGTTATCTTCATTGGCGCTATGCCGTTTCAGGGTTTCGACCGCACCTTCAGCCAGAGCTCCGGTTACCTCGTAATTCCATTCCGAAACAACAATTCCAAATTTCATGGCAGCAGCCGATGGCACTGCTGTTAAATCATATTCCGATAAGTTTTTTGTAGCCATTGTGCATGTTTTCAGTTTGTGTGACAGAAACAAAAAAATCCCCTGAATTCAGGGGACTTTTTTTATACCTATTTTCGATTCGAATATTAGCTGTTCATTTTTGCTTTTGCACGAGCAATGTATTTATCAATGATTCTTCCCTCGTTGCTTTCGGGGAATTTCTGTTTGATCGTTTCATACAACTTCAGCGCATCAGCCTGTTTGTTGGAGTTTTCGAGCAACTCACCTGCTTTAAGCATATAAACCGGAGAAGTAAGCTCGTTGTCGTTCATTTTGTAAGCTTCAGTATATAAATCAAGCGCCTTTTCGGTTTTACCAAGTTCGAGCTGGGCATCACCCTGAGCACCTACCGAAATCGGACCTAAAAGCAGGTCATCGGTATCAAACTTTTTCAGGTAATCGATAGCTTTTTCATACTGTCCCATGTGCAGGTATGAAATTCCGGCATAATATTTCGACAGGTTACCGGCATCGGTCGAGCCGAAGTCATCGATAATGTCAAGGAATCCGGGGTTATTACCATCGCCGTTAAGAGCCAGGTTGAACGAATCTTTTTCAAAGTAGTTCTGAGCCATGAACATCTGTTCCTGTGCATCTTCCTGCCGTGGTTCAAGGTAAAACTTGTTTAAACCAAGATAACCAACTGCAACAACTACAACTGCCCCAATAACAATGGAGATCAGCTTCTGATTTGATTCGAGAAATTGCTCGGTTTTGGTTAATGCATTTTCTACTTCTTTTAGGTTATCTACCTGTGAGTTTTTTTTGTCGTTTGCCATCTTGTATAGTCTAGTTCTAAAATCGTGTGGCAAAAATATATTATTTTCAAAAATAAAAGACAGGTTTGCGAGATAAAAATGAATATTAATCAACACATTGATGTTATTATCCCGACCATCAATATTTTTGTGCCAATTCGCGAACAGAAATTTGTAGTTTTGTTCCGGTAAACAGGCATCCACATGTACATTCAGGAACTATCACTGGTTAATTTTAAGAACTTCGAACACGCTGAATTTAAGTTCTCTGAGAGCTTAAATTGTTTCATCGGCAACAATGGTGCGGGCAAGACCAACCTGATCGATGCCATTTATTACCTCTCGTTCTGCAAAAGTTTCCTCAACCCGGTGGATGCACAAAACATCCGCTTTGACCAGGATTTTTTCATGATCCAGGGGAAATATACGCGCCTCGATTCGGAAGAATCTATCTATTGCGGCCTGAAACGGAACCAGAAAAAAATTTTCAAGCGCAACCAGAAGGAATACAAGAAACTGTCGGAACACATTGGACTGCTGCCCCTGATTATTGTCACCCCGTCGGATACCAACCTGATTTCGGGGGGAAGCGAAGAAAGGCGCAAATTTGTGGACTCGGTCATTTCGCAGTATGACGCCGTTTATCTTGAAAACCTGATCCGGTACAACCGCGCCCTTCAGCAACGCAACAACCTGCTCAAGCAATTTGCAGGCTCTTACGATTTTCAGACGGAAACGCTTGAAATATGGGACGATCAGCTCATCAAATACGGACAACAAATACATGCCAGCCGCGTGGCCTTTATCGATAAACTTCAGCCCGTCTTCCAGAAATATTATGAATTGATTTCAGGCGGAAAAGAAACCGTGGGACTGAAACTTCAGTCGGACCTGACGGAAAACGATTTTGAACAGTTGCTGAAACTAACGCTGACGAAAGACCGGCTGTTGCAATATACCACTACCGGAATCCACAAAGATGATTTTGAGTTTAAACTGGCTGATAACCCAATTAAAAAGTTCGGGTCGCAGGGACAGAAAAAGACCTACCTGGTGGCGCTGAAACTGGCCCAGTTCGATTTCATGAAGGAAATATCGGGACTCACGCCGATCCTGCTGCTCGACGATATTTTCGACAAATTGGATAAATATCGGGTGGAGCAGATTGTAAAACTGGTGGCCGACGATCATTTCGGGCAGATTTTTATCACCGACACCAATCGCGAACACCTCGACCAGATGATTGCCAGCCTCGAAACAAATTCGTGCATCTTTACCATCAGCGATGGAGCTGTGGTGTGAGATAAGGAAAAAGGCATGGGAAGAAATGGTCCGACAGAGGATCATGGATGAAGAAACGATAACAGTTTTAAGTTGAAAAAAAGATGAGAAGAAACAATACCCAAAGTTTAAGCGATGTACTGAAAAGCTATGTCCAGGAAAACAAACTGGAAAACAAACTCTCGGAACTCGACCTGATTAAATCGTGGGAGTCGGTAATGGGAAAGACCGTTGCCCGCTACACCGGCAACCTGTACATCCAAAACAACACCCTGTTTGTTGAAACCACCTCGCCCATTATGCGGAACGAACTGCTGATGATGAAAGAAGAAATCCGCCAGCGACTCAATGAAATGGCGGGAAAAGAACTGATCAAAACAATCATTTTCAGGTAACCGAAAATAACCTTATCACGAACGAGACGCCATTAACGATCCTATTAGATAAAAAATAACATCGCCCGAATTTGATTAATAAGGTTTATGATGATGTGATAGCATCCCGACTCTTATGTAACTACTTTCTTCCAGGACTTTCGCCATTCCTTCCGGGGAAAGGAAAGATTCTTCAGGAACGTAATCACACGGACGGGTTTCATTCTATATCCTTCTAATCCGGGTTAAAACCCGGAGCTATTCAAAACCATACCAAATATAGGTTTGCCCTCTTTGGGGTTTTGAATAGAAACGGCATTCATGCCGTTTGGAAACGAGTTGTACGATATTGGCTTTAGCCAA
>CAZAVU010000021.1:0-34191 GCA_964488805.1 uncultured Odoribacter sp.
TAGAGCATAACCTTGCCAAGGTTAGGGTCGCGAGTTCGAGTCTCGTTTCTCGCTCATTAGTAAAGCGTTTCATGTTTTTGGAACGCTTTTTTTATCTCCAGATTTATGGGATCCGCCAATTGGTACGTGTATGTAATTCAGGAATCAATCGGAAAAGTATAGGATCGCTGATTTTAGAGGGGAAGCGAAAAAGAAAAGGTTGAACCTTTTCCTAATTCACTGGCAACACTTACCGTTCCATTATGCCCTTCAACAACTTTCTTGACAATCGCAAGGCCCAACCCATGACTGGACTCCCGCCCGGTTGGAAGGACACTGGTTTTTTTGAACGGATTAAAAAGAATATCAATTTCATCTTTGGGGATTCCCTGCCCCTGGTCAATTACCTGAGTGACAATTTCATTATCTTTCTTAAAAATTTTCACCCGGATAACAGAACCCGGAAGAGAAAACTTTATCGCATTGCTGATCAGATTATTCAGCACCTGCTCTATTTTACCGGCATCAATTGACAACACCTGTTTTTTGATTCCGAACTCACTGACCAAAATGATCTTTTTTTTCTGAGCCAGAAAACTATTTATTTTAATGTTATTATCAACCAGACCAACATATTCATTTTCAGTTTTTTTCAAGTCCAGTTTCCCAGCCTCTATCTTCGAAATATCCAAAAGATCATTCAGTAACTGAAGCATCTTGGAGCTTTCTCTTACAATCATCGAAGCATAATCCTTGTACTTATCGCTAAGGTGTTCTTCAAGCAATTCGGAGAATCCATGTATCGCACCTAGCGGATTCCTCAAATCATGAGCAGCAATTCCTAGAAATTCATTCTTCTGTTCATTGAGTATTTTCAGTTTTTCATTCTGTTCTTCAAGTTCTTTGATGGTCGCATCAATGAAATACAGCAATTGGGAAAGGATTCGGGTGTGTTTGTTTTCAAAAGGGTCTTCCGAAAGTCTAAAACCGTCGAGAGCAGCATATTTTTTCAGTTTCTTCTCTTTACTTTTTTCACCTTCCCGAAACCCTACTGCAACCATAGTTGAATTGAGTAACGCATCGGAAGTCTTATTGGCAAAAAACTCACCAAATGTATAAAACCCAGCCGTCGGAGCAATCAGATTGAACGGCTCAGTCTCGAACTCGACATCCTGTTGCATCAAAAACCTTCGGCAAATACAGGTATATAAAAGAATTGCATCAGGCTGAAAATCAAACATCTGATCCTGAATACTAATAGACTCATCAATAATCGTTCTGGGATTTCCATATCCAATCCTGAACTTTTCACCTTCCTTAATGTCTGCCAAAAACTCGATTGAGTCATCTTTTTCGTTGACAAAGAAAGGCACGCGAGCGACAAGTTGCCCATTGCGCTCAATCAGGAGTGGAAATTCAAGGACATTCTGAAAGAAACTGTCATTGTATTTGACATCCAGATAATTTTTAAAAACTGAAAATGCCGGACATCCGTCGATTTTCTTTAAGGACATGTGATCGACCTCGGTCACCGTCATTTCCTTGCTTAACGGATGCCATCCAAGGTAAGTAAATGGCTCAATAAATAGGTTCTCTCCTGAAAAAACCACCGCAACAACTCCCTGACTGTAGCAATTTTTGCCGTCGTAAACCAATGTTTTTCGCATATTGGCATAATCTCCGGCTCCACCCCCAAACACCGGATAGCTTAAGCCGCAGGAAGTAAAACTGTTGAAAAACCGGGAGGAATCGTTATTAACAGGGTTTGACAGCAACAGCACTCCCCTGACCCCGAAATTTAAAGCATCAATATCATTAAACAGGCTCTTCCCCACCACATCTTCACAACCCGCAAGACATTCATAAGAAAAAACATGCAACGAAGAACTATCAAAAAACGAAAATGCAACTATCGTTGAGTCGGTGTATAATTTGCCGTCTTTAATTTCGCCAACTGAAGAAGCCCCTACAACTGTCGCCTCCGGAAAGACACATCTGATTGCATCACCCAGTGCCACAAACCATTCCTTGTCATTTTTTGCCGAAAATATCTGAATTAATTGCGAATGAGAATTACTGCTCATGCCAATTTCATCAGAATGTAACACCTCATTTAGAGACTCAATGGTCGATATGGAATAATTTAATTGCTTCATCGCCGTCTTTTAATAGTTAGGCTCCCTTAACGGCCAACCGGTAAAGGCCATTCCCAATCACTAAACCAATTGTAAAAAGATTGGGTTATTCCAAATATAAAGAAAAAAACAAAGGTTGATAGCCGACAACTCAATATTGTCGCTAATGATGTTGTGGAAAATGAACAAAACGTTTTAATAGTGATCCATACTTTGGAGATCAGGTCAACAAAAAGGTAAATCTGATCACCAACGGCGGATTTGGGTCAGGTAAATCTGTCAGCAACGGTGAGTTTTTATAAATCGGCTAACGATAAAACAAAATCGTATGGTAATGATTTAAAGCTAGTTGACAATTACACACATCAAGTTGATGCGAACTTTACTTCAGGGCTTTTAACCTTAGATTTCCTAAATATCTTCTGACAGGAATGTCGTAAAGCTTCATTACACCATAGGCGAATCCAACTAAAAGCAATGTTCCGGCAATGACGACAAACGACAGTTCGGCTGTGCCAGGTTTGTGACTGGTTAAATAACCGCCATATATCCAGATAGCCGCATAGTGTGTCATGTAGAGCGGGTAAGATATTTCTCCTGCAAAAACACATAGTTTTTGCGATCCTGAAGCTAAACTTGATCCGGCGCCAAGTGATACCAACAACGGGAAATAAAACAATACAATAGCTAACTGGGAAATCCAGTTCATTTTCAGATGTGGAAAAACAAATGCCAATGCTAACAATAGAGACAGACCTATGAATCCCAACCGGTTTTTGACGACCCAGTTTGACCGGTAAATCAGCAAACCAGCCAGAAATGAATAGAAAACCCGGGCGCCACCATCCCAAAAGGTTTCACCATTCCATCCGCCCAGGAGGTTTCCTGCACGGAAACCAATCGAACAAAGTATACCTGCTGCAATAATTGCCAGGACAATCAAAACTCGACGGCCAAGTTTGCATAGAATAAAGGCATAGAAAATGTTGGCTACATATTCCCAAAATAACGACCATGCCGGAGCATTGAGCCCGAAATTGTTAAATGAACGATCAGCCATCACCGGAAAGGGAATCAGAAAGATTGAACAGACAAAAATCAGGATAAGCCGCCCGAGACTGTAGCCCTCAGAACAACTTGAGAATGGATCGAACAAAAATCCCAGCAACCCGATAATCGTTCCTAAAATCACTAACGGATGAAGTCGTATCAGCCTTGATTTGAAAAATTCTTTGACTCCCATTTCTCCAATGCGGTGGTCGTAGGCGTATCCAATGACAAATCCGGAAAGACAGAAGAAGAAATCGACGGCTAAAAATCCGTGCCCGATGAAGTTTTGGCTGTAGTCGGAATAAATCCATTCCATAAAGTGAAAAACTACAATAGCCAAAGCGGCAATTCCTCTCAATCCATCCAGAATTTCAAAATGTTGACGGGTTTTAAGGATTTCGGACGATAGGTTTTTCTTCATAGGTTCAAAGAAGGTTTCTGTAGGTTAGGTGTCAAAAAAAATCACGATTTGTTTGTGCAAAATAATTTTAATAATACGTTTCACTCTTGATTTAAAGGTTTATTGTGAAATATCTAAGTCAATCATAAAGTTTATCATTACAGGGCCATCCACTATTGTTTTAAAAAAATCCATTTCACCGGGGACTTCTGCTAATCCCACAACAGGCATATCTGCGAATAATTTATTACCATCAAAATAGCCCATGTAATTCAACGTATTTTTACTTATTCCCTGTCCAAAAATATTCATTCCCGTATGTTCTCTGACTTGAGTAAGTATATCCGTTTTTTCCTTCCAAATAGCCTCCATTCCCATTTCAAACCATGTTTTCGGCCAGGTAAACGTTAACTGTCCATTTTGTGTCATTTTCCCCTTAAAATTTATTTCCCGATACATTGTTGGTGAATTAGGAAAAAATTCCTTCGTGTGTAACACAAAGTTCCCTTGATTGCTGAAGGTTAGTTCTGCTATACATTTAAGAAAGTTCATCGAATAGCCATCAGTTATAATCCTACCTTCTTTTTGTGCGGTAAAAGCAAACCTTGTAAAACCAGATAGTGTTTTCATAATTGAAAGATTTTAAATATTGATTAAAAATCTATGTGATGATACTACTATTCTTTTGATGTGCTAAAAACTAATTTCTTATATAAAGATACATCTTTTTAAGCGGTGAACATGAAATTACCACCAACCTTTAAATCACAGGTTAAACCGATTTGGAGGTGCCAATTCGGTCGAATTTAACTTATTGAACGATCCATTGCCGCGGGAAAGAGTACTGGCAACAATAAAAAACCACCCACGAAATATTCGTAAGTGGTTGATTTTCAGTTGTCCTGCTAGGGCTCGAACCTAGACTCTTCTGATCCAGAATCAGACGTGTTGCCAGTTACACCACAGGACAATTTCAATACGCAAAACAGCTTTCAATTTACCGAAACTTCAACTGTTTGTATTTGTTGACCCACTAAGGCTCGAACTTAGACTCTACTGAACCAAAATCAGTTGTGTTGCCAATTACACCATGGGTCAATCCTTCGTTGTCTTTTCTTTAAAGACGCTGCAAAAATATAAAAATTATTTTTCCAGCATCGATTTTGAGTGTAATTTTTCCACCTCCCCATTCATCTTTTGATATATGCTTAAAAATCAATACCTATCAACAAATTTAATTCTACGCCATAGACAAAGAGGCCGTCCCAGCTACTTATTTGCAAAGTACATTTTACAAAAAACGAACTATCCATCGCCTTGCCACACCCTATACAGCCCTTCAACAATTAAATTTTCTTCTTTAGGCACTGGGGGTTCATGCAAATTATTTGGGGAAGCAGGAAATGACAGGATGGAGGTGTGCCAGACAGTCCCGATATTTGTGGCGATCAATCAATAGAGTTATCAGACTTCCCTACCAATGAGAACAGAGAAACTGTGATCAGTCGTGGAGAAACATCAACTTTATTTTGTTCCGAAAGAATGATTTGCAGGTTGATTCGCTTCAAATAATTAACCTTGGTACGGTAAAATAAAAGGCATTAGCCTGCAATTTCTTTCGGGAATACACTAAACGCCCGATTAAAACTGATTGTTAAATCTGAATACATGGCGAACGATTTAAAGAAATATTCGTTTCCTGCAATGTAATTTTGCCACGCTTTTGAAACAAAATTATCGTTACTTAGTAAATGAAAAATTCAAAGGAGGATTGCTAAAATTCAGAGGCATCTTATTTAACACCTAAAAGACCTAAACCATAAAAGCAGTTTACCTGAACTAATCATCCGATGATGAAATAGATAACGAGTAAAAACCAAAAAAATAAAAAACATGAAAGAGTTTTTTCAGGAAAACAAAAAAATTGCCAAAACAATTAAAGAAGTTGCTGGCTTAGCCAACTACCTCTGGCAAAAAGGTTGGGCAGAACGAAATGCAGGAAACATTTCAGTAAATCTCTCGGATATAATGCCGGATATCGAACTTGAGTTGGATCACTTCCCCCTGTTCCAGCTTGAACGTAGCTATGACGAGCTAGCCAACCTTTATTTCTTTGTTACAGGTACTGGTAAACGTATGCGCGACCTGGCAATCAACCCCATGAAAAATGCCTGCATCATCAAGATGAACAAAAAAGGAAATGCCTACCACATCATTTCCATGAACAAACGAAACTTATACAACTTCAGACCAACTTCTGAGTTACCAACGCACCTGGCAGTTCACAACCTGCTGGTTAGCACCGGATCAAAAAACAAAGCGGTTGTTCACACCCATCCAAACGAACTGGTCGCAATGACTCAAATCCCGAAATTCCAGAATGCTGAAACCCTGAACAAAACATTATGGGGAATGCATCCCGAAGCATTTGTATTTGTTCCCCGCGGCGTTTATATGGTTCCTTACATTTTACCCGGAAGCCAAAAAATTGCCGATGCTACCATTAAAGGCTTTGAAAAAGGTAACGAAGTGGTTATTTGGGAAAAACACGGAGCTTTCGCCATTGGGGAAACCGTTTCCGATGCTTTCGACATGATTGATATTCTGGCTAAATCGGCTCAGATATGGTTCATGGCTAAACAAACCGGCAACGAACCTGAAGGATTGAACGACGAGCAACTGCTGGAACTTAAAGAAGCATTCCTAAAATAATAAAACTTTACCGATGCTGGCAAAGCAGGCTGTATGATCTTTGATTATCAGCCTGCTTTTCTTTTCGCTGAATCAACCAGCACTTCCGTTTTTCATAAGCCACAGTTTTTTTAGCAATCGCTTCCCCCTGGAAATAATCCCGGCCGATCCGTGATAATCCATCTCATGGTCTATCAGTTCGATTAGCTCTCCGGCAAAATCAGGTTCTTCTACGGCTATATTAAAAAGAATCTGCATGGCGTGAACCCGCACTGCTACCGGCAATGCCGCATTGGTGAAGGTCTCTATGCAATAATTCAACAATAGGGCAACTTTGTCTTCCGGAATTGCGTGGGCGCTGATAAGTTTTAACAGATGCCGCTTTTTACTATCGTCATTTGTAACCATTAAAAAGTCGATCATCACCGGGATAAAAGGCTCTACCAAGTCGGGATATTGATCATGAATTTTGTCGACCATGTATATCGATCGCCAGTTCCCCTGTTGGGTATCATCAAGGGCGACATCCATCAAAACATCAAATTGGTCTGGACATTGCGATACATGGGCAATTATTAATGGTAAGTTTTCCCATGACTGAATTAGCGATTTCAACTCATTTTCGGTCATTTCTGCAAATTGAATTACACAAATATAAAAATGAGACCGCTACAACCGCAAAATTTTTATTTATCCGGGCAACAAAACCGGTCAATAAACACCTTGGATGTGAGCCAAATTTTCACTTCATTGCCAACATTAATCTCCTAATGCAAAACCTCAAAAAATGATGATTGACGTTTGTTGCGCGATAATCAGGAATAAAACTGAAATACTGGCTGTTCAACGCGGTCCGGAGAGCAGCCATCCCTGGCAGTGGGAATTTCCCGGAGGAAAGATCCATCCGGATGAGACGGCAGAACAGGCTATCATCCGCGAAATCCAGGAAGAATTGGTCGTACAAATAGCTGTGGGGCCTCAACTCACCCCAGTCGAATTTGATTATGGCAAAAAGCAGATCCGGCTGATACCTTTTCTGTGTAAAATTGTTTCAGGCGAGATTAACCTGACGGAGCATATGGATAAACGATGGATCAGTTCAAACGAATGGGAATTGTTGAACTGGTCGGGCGCCGACCGGGAACTGATCATGCAAAACCACGAAAAGCTAGTCCGATTAATCAACGGAAAAACAAACCGATAGTTCTTTTTACCTAACCAGGTGCGGAAAAATGAGAGCAAAAGCGACAAAAACGGCGGTCCAGCTTAATATGGAAAGCACCATGTAAGGCTTGGCCAGCTTATGCTTCGAGTAATATTTATTGAGAAGAAAAGCTCCGATCGGGATGCTCAAAATAATCGGTGATAAAATAACAATGCCCAGCAACCCGAATTTAGCCCTGAAACTTGCAATAAAACGGTTCTTCCTGGAAAACACACGTTCACCCGTCACTTTTCTACGCCACAACAGCATGTGCCTATATTTCAGACGCATGGAATGAGGCAGACATTTCCAGATAAAATATTTAACCTGATGAAACCGCTTAATGGCAAAACCACTGAAATGATAAAAAAAGAAGAAACCTGCAATTCCGCCTAAAGTAACAGCAACAAGTGCCTGATGGAAATCGAGCCCGATGAGCAAAGCGTAAGGAAATGTCAGAACGTATTTTACAGTAGCCAATAAAAACACCTGAATAATTTTAATCACCGCAATCATAATCTCCTCCCCTAAAATTCAAATACACGACAAAGGTTATTAAAAAGTTGTCACATCACAAAGTTATCGATCTGATTTTTAGATTTATTAAGCATTTTTAAAATTTAACCTTCCTGATTTTTTCGTTAAAAATCCATGAAAATGAAGTAGGACGGAAGTTTCAGAACTTTATTTGACCAACTGTCCAAATATCAGCGCGAAAGCAATAAATCCCAAAATAATCATATATGAAATCGGTTTGGCAAAATTCAGGGTCCAGCCCATCATCCAATTACGCTTCGCAACCAAAACCCGGCTGTCTTTCGGGTTAAAGTAAAACAGCCCCCATTTGTAGTTTGTTGGATCATTTACCATCCGGTCGTTCTCAAACTGATCAAAATCTGGATTCATACCTACCTGTATTAAGATTATACTCCAGGGATGTTGATTCCTTTAATCTTCCGGTAAAGATCAAGAGCGTACAAATCAGTCATCCCGGAAACAAAATCCACAACCGTCTGCACTTTTTCATAGGTCGACTGATGGTCTCCACTGTATTGATCGGGTATCAGCATCAATATTTTTTTTGAAATTCCTTCTTTTGGGTTCAGTATCGCTTCAATAAAGACTTCGAGCAACGTGCCGATAATCTGGTAGCCCGAAATCTCGATCTCCACCACCGAACGGTCGTTGTAAATATTCCTGACGCTCACCGCCTTAATCTCCCTGATTGCGGCCAACGAAACCGGAGGAACATGGTCAATGAGTGGTTTTTGGAAAGTTCCGGCCAAAATAGCATCCTGCTTTTCCCAGAAAACATCAACACATTGTTTCACCAGCTTCCCGATAACACTGGCACGCAGATAGGCAATCTGCTCATTCCGGTCGGAAACCATATTAAGCGTTTCCTGCATCCGGGCAATCTGTTTCGCATCCGTTTGTGGATCAAAAAATCCCATAAACAGCGAGCGGGTCTGGTCATAATTGTGAATTTTCAGTTTATGGGCATCTTCAAGGTCCATCAATTGATAGCAAATATCATCAGCCGCCTCGACCAGAAATACCAAAGGATGCCGAACATACTTCGAAGGATCGGCTCTCTCCTGCAACAGTCCCAATTCACTGGCAATACGCGCAAAGATCGGTTTCTCCGATTGAAAAAAACCAAATTTAGGTTTCTCGGTCAGCATCGATTCGAAAGGATATTTCACGATTGAAGCCAATGTAGTGTATGTCAGCGCAAAGCCGCCTTCTCTTCGACCGTTAAACTGGTGGCTCAACAACCGGAATGCATTGGCGTTTCCGTCAAATTGAGTAAAATCTTTTAACTGAAGAACTGACAGGTCTTCTTTAATCTTAGGCTCCGTAGTTTTTTTAAAGAACTGAGCAATAGCATCTTCGCCCGAATGTCCAAACGGAGGGTTTCCCATGTCGTGCGCCAGGCAAGCTGCCGATACAACCGATCCGATTTCCTGGAAAAGCGGATTCTCAACCTCCATACTTTTACGTTCAGCCTTTTCAACAAACATGCTTCCCAACGACCGCCCTACGCTGGCCACTTCCAGACTATGGGTCAACCGGTTATGCACAAAAATACTTCCCGGCAGCGGAAACACCTGGGTTTTATCCTGCATCCTCCGGAAAGGCGATGAAAATATAATACGATCGTAATCGCGCTGAAATTGAGTTCGGCTGTGCGGATTCTCTTTACCGACAAGTTCCTCCTGCCCCAGTCGGGTCGTCGAAATGATCTGGTTCCAGTTCATCAAAGTCAAATGTTTTTAGCAAAAGTAGTTGTTTCGCCCGATTTCGCTCAAAAAGTTTGAGTCCGGTAATTATTCATTTCCTTATCGGCTTTGCGGGCATTGGGATAGCAATGCTCAAGCAGCAGCCAGAATTTCTCTCCGTGGTTTTTCACCACCGTGTGCACCAGCTCATGTAAAAGCACATAGTCAATCAGATGCTCCGGAATACGCATCAAATGAAGGTTCAGGTTGATGTTGTTGGCCGACGAACAACTGCCCCACCTGGTCGACGCATTTTTAATGCTTACATTCTGATATTTGAAGCCATGCCTGTCGGCCAGTTCTTTCAGCCGTTTGGGCAGATAAACCTTTGCTTCCCAGCGCATCACATCAATCAGCGTATTTTTAATGAACTCCTGAATTTTCGGCTGCTCATGATCCACCCGTTCCGGAATAAAAATCTGGACGACGCCATTGCCTACCCGATTATACACTTTGTCACTTTTCCCTTTCGTGATGGCCAGCTTGTGAAACCTGGTTTTAAAACAGCTTTCAGGAGCGAAGACTGTTAATTGGGATTTGACCCGCGATTGTTGTTTGAGAATCCAATCCATTTTAGATTCAACAAAACGAATGGCATCACGGTACGGAACCACCGGAGGCATGGAGACAACGATTGCTCCGCCTGATTTGATGCTCAGGCGAATCCTTCTCGAACGTTCGTTTGTCACAAACTCAACATCTCCAATTGGCTCAATGTTAATGTTTTTAACAGTCATCAGTATTTCTGAATATTCGGCTAAAATAATTAAACCTTGAGAACTAACGATAGCGGCATCACATTCTGCATGAAGTTTTTCCACATCCACAAGTTCCAGCAATATTAAGCAGCCTGGTCATTCCATGCTCCTAAACATACACATACAGCACAGTACAGCATTGCAAAATCGGTTGAATACTGTATTTTTAGATGATCGTTAATCGGATCAACCAAAATCATTCTTTTACAAACCTAAACAACATCAAATGAAGAATTTAACACTAATCTCCCTTTTAGCAATCCTGCTCGTCCAGGGAACTTTTGCACAACAAAAACTTTTTAAGGAAACCGAAGAACAAAAGAAAGAACGGATGGCGTGGTGGGTCAACGATCGTTTTGGAATGTTCATTCACTGGGGCCTGTATGCTCTGCCAGCCCGCCACGAATGGGTGAAAAACCAGGAACGGCTTACCAACGAAGATTACCAAAAGTATTTCGACAATTTCAATCCCGATCTGTATGACCCGCACGAATGGGCAAAAAAAGCCAAGGCTGCCGGAATGAAATATGCCGTGATTACCACCAAGCACCACGAAGGTTTTTGCTTGTTCGATTCGAAATACACCGACTACAAAGCTCCGAATACAGCCTGTGGCAAAGATCTGCTCAAAGAATGGGTGGAAGCGTTCCGTGCTGAAGGTCTGAAAATCGGTTTTTACTACAGCCTCATCGACTGGCACCATCCTGATTTTACGGTTGACCGTTGCCATCCTCAACGTACCGACGACAAAGCTAAACTGGCAGAGCTGAACAAAGGCCGCGACATGAACAAATACCGCGAATATCTGCACAACCAGGTTCGCGAACTGCTGACCAACTACGGGAAAGTGGATATGCTCTGGCTCGATTTTTCGTATCCCGGAGAAAATGGCAAAGGCCATCAGGACTGGAATTCAGAAAAACTCCTGAAAATGGTTCGTCAGCTGCAGCCCGGCATCCTGGTTAACGACCGCCTCGACCTGAAAGAATACGAAGACGGCTGGGATTTTACCACTCCCGAGCAATACAAAGTTTCGAAATGGCCCGAAGTGAATGGCAAAAAAGTTTACTGGGAAACTTGCCAGACTTTCAGCGGATCGTGGGGCTACTACCGCGACGAAGCCACCTGGAAAGACACCAAACAACTGCTCGTTTTGTTGATCGAATCGGTTAGCAAAGGCGGAAATCTGCTGCTGAACGTTGGACCAACTGCCCGCGGCGCATTTGACGAACGGGCCAACAAAGCGCTCTCCGCAATGGGCGATTGGATGAAATGGAACAGCCGGTCGATTTACGGATGCACCCAGGCCCCCGATGAATACAAAGTCCCGGATAATTCGTTATTGACTTATAACCCCAAAACCAACCGGTTATATATCCATTTACTGGATTATCCATTGCAGAATCTCACCTTACCAGGCTATGCCGGGAAAATAAAATATGCCCAGTTCCTGCACGATGCTTCAGAAATTAAGATTTCGCAACGTACCGAGCATGGCATGAAAGAAGGAGAAAACACCGGCAATTTAAACCTGAGTTTACCGGTAGTCAAACCAAACGTTGAAATTCCGGTAATTGAACTGATATTAAAATAAACTGCGCTTTCGACAAAATTTAAAGAGGCGATATTAGTCAAACTAAAATCGCCTCTTTCCTTATCTTCTTCCCCGAAATCTTCTTTCTTTTGTCTTGTCTTTTGACGGGTTCCGTTTATCTTTTTTCGGTTGACCAACTCCAGGTCTCCTTTTCTTCTCGTGGAAAGCACCTTTAAAAGTGGGGTCAGCAGCCCGTTTCTGCCGGTCGATTTCACGAAGCTGCTCCTGCCGCTCATCTTTTTTTGTTTCCTGAATTTCCAAATCCTCCGGAAGTTCCAAACGTTTGATCTCCATCCTGATCAACTCTTCAATTTTCCGAAGGTTGAGTTCTTCTGCAGGATTGATCAGCGAAATGGCGGTCCCGGTGTTGTTGGCACGGGCGGTGCGGCCAATGCGGTGAACGTAGTCTTCATGGTTCTGCGGAAGATCGAAATTAATCACGTGGCTGACCGATTCCACATCAATCCCGCGCGCCGAAACATCGGTAGTAATCAGGATACGGATTTCACCATTTTTAAAAGCGTTAATGGCATTCAGTCGGGTACTCTGTCCTTTGTTCGAATGTAAAATCCGCTTCTCGCCTTCCGACCGTCGTTTGATGATCTTGAAAACCTGTTCGGCATTTTCCTTGGTCCCGACAAAAACAATTACACGGGTATATTTTTCTTCATCGCGCAACAGGTAATTGATCAGGTTCAGCTTGGTCTGGAAATTCGGGACACTATAATAATACTGGTCGATCAGTTCAGCAGGAGTAGCCGATGGCGCGACTTCAACCCGTTCAGGAAAATCGAGAAACTCATGGCTCATCGACTCCACTTTTTCGTTGAAAGTAGCCGAGAACAACAGGTTTTGCCGTTTCACCGGAAGCACTTCCAGAAAATTACGAATCTGCGGCATGAAACCCATATCCAACATTCGGTCGGCTTCGTCGATGACAAGCGTTTTTACTTTTTTCAGCGAAACAGCTTCGGCGCGGTACAAATCCCACAAACGACCGGGAGTGGCAACCAAAATGTCAACTCCGGGCTTAATCATCTCGGCATGTTTGGTCCAGCCGATGCCACCATAAACAGTTACCGATCGCAGGTTGGTAAAACGGATCAAATCAGCCAGGTCCTCGCCTACCTGAATGGCTAGTTCGCGGGTGGGTGCGAGAATGATAGCTCGCGGGTCGTTCCCCTCGGCTTTTACCAGTTTCATGATCAGCGGAATGAGGTACGCTGCGGTCTTTCCGGTTCCGGTTTGAGCAATTCCAAGCACATCCACACCCGACCGAATCATCGGGATTGCCTTTTCCTGAATGGGTGTTGGTTCGGTAAAACCCAGTTCTTCAACCGCTTTTAAAACCGACTTGCTGATTTTTAAATCTTCGAATGTTGTCATGCCGCAAAGATAAGGGCTTATTTCGACATACTAAAACGCAGGCAAAATGGCCCTTACAACTCCACAAAAGGTTGCGTCATATCAAAAGATTCATCTTCAACAGCGAAACCAATCCTTATTTGGAACACGTAAAGACATTGCCGGGTTAAAAAACTACTAAACCACAGCAACAATATGCTCGGCGGTTGTCCTGTTTTTATACCTTTGCACCCTTGAGAAAATTTTTCGAAGATGGCACACTCTGAATCAATAGAAATCAAACATTTCGACACCATTATCATCGGAAGCGGACTGGCAGGACTTACCGCGGCCTATCATGCCTCAAAAAACGGTAGTGTGGCCATCATCACTAAATCACAGCTCGACATCAGCAATTCGTATTACGCGCAGGGAGGCATTGCCGCCGTTACCGATCCGAACGACACGTTTGAATCGCACATCCAGGACACACTCACTGCCGGACGTGGACTTTGCGACCTCGATTCGGTTAAGATCCTGGTTTCTGAAGGACAGCAATGCGTTCAGGAACTGATCGAAATCGGGATGGAATTCGACAAGGGAAACGGAGACTTTGTACTGGGGCTGGAAGGAGGACACAGCCACCGCCGCATTCTCCATGCCGGAGGCGATGCCACTGGAAAAGGCCTCACCCTTTTTATGCTGAAAAAAGTCCAGGAACAAAAAAACATTCACGCATTCGAGTACACCACGGTCGTCGGACTTCTGGTTGAGAATCAGGTTTGCTCCGGAGTTCAGGCTTTCAATTTCACAACCGGCAACAATATCCTTTTCCGGTCAAAGGCAACCATCCTGGCAACCGGCGGTTTATCCAGAATTTACGACCGTTCGACCAACCCGCACACCGCCACCGGTGACGGAATTGCGCTGGCTTACCATGCCAGAGCCTGCCTGTCGGACATCGAATTTATCCAATTTCATCCCACAGCGCTTTACATTCCCGAAGAAGAAGCCTTCCTGATCAGCGAAGCCGTACGTGGCGAAGGAGCCTGGCTGCTGAACCCAAAAGGAGAGCGGTTCATGCCACAGATTCATCCGCTGGCAGAACTGGCCCCGCGCGATGTAGTTGCCTATTCCATTCACAACCAACTGCAACTGCATCACTCCGATTTTCTGTACCTGAGTCTGAAGCACCTCAACCCGGAACTGGTTAAAAAGCGTTTTTCAACGATCTATCATACCTTATTAAAATACAACATCGATATCACCACCGATCTGTTACCCGTTGCTCCGGCCGCACATTACATGGTTGGTGGTATCCAAACCGACCTGAACGGAGAAACCAACATTGAAGGACTTTTTGCCTGTGGTGAAGTGGCATCAACGGGGGTGATGGGAGCAAACCGACTGGCAAGCAATTCGTTGCTCGAATGTTTGGTCTTCGGAAAAAGGGCTGCACAAAAAGCAACGCAAAAGAAAGACATTGCAACACCCCTTCCTGAAACAACACCTATACATCTCGACACCCGAAATGAGGTCCGTTTTCTGGAAACGAAAAACCAGATTGCCACACTGATGAGCAAGAAAGCGGGTATCGTCCGGTCGGCGCAAAAACTTCAGGAAGCCATCGACGAACTCGCTGCCATAAAGAAGCTGCTACCTGAAACTATCGACGAATACAATCTTTTAAAGATCAAACATATTGCCGACATTTGCACACTGATTTGCGAATCGGCACTAATCCGGACGGAAAGCCGTGGCGGACACATCCGGGAAGATTTCCAGGAAGAAAAACCGGAATGGTGCGTCCACCTCGTCCAGCAAAAAGGTCATCCATACAAAACTCAGGAAATCAGAAAATAATATGAACGAACTCGAATTAAACGCAGCGCAAACACTCATCGAACTGGCCTTAAAGGAAGACGTTGGAGATGGCGACATTACCACCGACAACATTATTCCCGCCGAAACCCGCCGGAAAGCCAAAATGGTGGCCAAAGCCGATGGCATTGTTGCCGGCTTGCCGGTTGCCGAAATGGTTTTCAGGAAGCTTGATCCGGCATTACGCTGGAACGTGTTGACTCCGGAAGGTTCGAAAGTAAAAAAAGGAGACGTGATGGTTGAATTCGAAGGAACCTACCGCGCCCTTCTGACCGGAGAACGCACCGCCCTGAATTTTCTGCAACGCATGTCGGGAATCGCAACCATGTCGGGCAAATACGCCGATGCCGTTAAGGATTTCAAAACAGTTATTCTCGATACCCGCAAAACCCTGCCCGGGTTCAGGATGCTTGACAAATATGCCGTAAAAACCGGCGGCGCCAGTAACCACCGGATTGGCCTGTACGACATGGCGATGATTAAAGACAACCACATCGAGGTGGCCGGAGGCATCACCAACGCGGTAAATGCGGTGCGCAGCAAAATAAAAACGGGCATTCAGATTGAAGTTGAAACTACTACCCTCGCCCAGGTGCAGGAAGCTTTGGATGCCGGCGCCGACATCATCATGCTCGACAATATGGATACCGAAACCATGCGAAAAAGCGTGGAACTGATCGCAGGACGGGCCAAAGTGGAAGCGTCGGGAAACATGACCCTCGAACGTTTGCGCGAAGTAGCTGCCACCGGAGTCGATTTTATATCAATCGGGGCGCTCACCCATTCGGTCAGCGCGCTCGACATCAGCCAACGATTAGAAGATTAACCTTGCTCAACCTCGTTATCGACATAGGAAACAGCCGGACAAAGATCGCTTTGTTCAACGAGCACGACCTGTTGTTCAATGTTCCGATTGATCATCTGACAATCGGGCATGTGCAAATGCTGAAGGACGAACACCCTATGCTCGACAAGGCTATCCTTTCGACGGTAAAACCTTACAGCGCCGAATTGAAGCAGTTCCTTAACGAGAACTTCAGTCAGTTCCTGGAACTTGACCACCAGACCGCCCTGCCCATCGAAAATTTATACGGGACGCCCGAAACGCTTGGTAAAGACCGTCTGGCGGCAGCCGTCGGCGCCAACGAGCTTTTCCCAAACCAGAACCTGCTGATAATCGATGCCGGCACAGCTATCACCTACGATCTGGTTTCCGAGAAAAACCAGTTTGTCGGCGGAAATATTTCACCGGGACTGGAAATGCGGTTCAAAGCGCTTAACCATTTTACAGGCAAACTGCCTCTGGTTAACTGTTCCGACGAATTTAAGGCCATCGGGACAAACACGGATGAAGCGATCCGGGCCGGCGTTCAAAACGGCATTCTTTTCGAAATGATGCAGACAATTGAATACTTCAGCAAAAATTACCCCAACCTGATGGTGGTGATGACCGGCGGCGATGCTTCATTTTTTGAAAGAAAATTA
The DNA here is from genome assembly GCA_964488805.1 of uncultured Odoribacter sp. GTDB lineage: Bacteria > Bacteroidota > Bacteroidia > Bacteroidales > Prolixibacteraceae > Aquipluma. Next base: position 16,804 of record CAZAVU010000021.1, read on the forward strand.
AATTATTCCATATTTGTACACGTTAATCTGACCCTGATTGGTTTAAACAGGATTCTTGAATTCAATGAACCTGGGAATAATCCCGCAATATAGAATACATCCGGCTCGGCAAAAGAGTGTCGGGATCACGTTTCTTTCAGTTCAAATTTTGTAGATTTACCTGTCCCGGGTTGGGAACACCATATTAATTTAAATACGATGAGCCGCAGCAGTCTTAAACCGTCAACAAAAAATGCAAGCATATTAAACCGGGGCAGAAAAATTGCTTCTTTTCTCATGCTAGCTCTGTGGGTTGGTATTTTCAGCTCGTGCGAAAACGAAATTTCGAAAATCAAGATTTATTCGAAAACGGAAGACTTGCCCAGCATCGCCGGCGAAGGATTTGAAATGCTCGTTTCCGACTCTTCGGTAATCCGATTTAAGCTCCAGACTCCCGAATTTATCAAACGCGACAAGGAAAAAAAACCATATATCGAATTTCCAAAAGGAATAAATATTGAAAAGTACGATGCCCGAATGAAGGTTGTTTCGAGAATTACGGCTCTGTATGCAAAAAACTTCCCTGAAGACGACCGTTGGGAAGCCAAAAACAATGTAGTGGCAGTGAATATCAACGGCGATACATTAAAAACCGAATATTTGGTCTGGGACAACGGCAAACAAAAAATCTACACCGACCAGTTTGTGAAATTCATTCGAAAAGACGAGATCTTTACCGGCACAGGCTTCGAATCGAACAGTGACTTTTCCAATTACAAGATCAAACACCTCAAAGGTCATTTGTACGTGAACGTAGAGAAATAAATAAACAGGAATGAATTTGCTTTTGGTCATCGTTGTTGCCATTCTGTTTTCGGCCTTTTTCTCCGGAATGGAAATTTCCTTTGCTACAGCCAATAAGCTCAGGCTGGAAATCGACAAAAAGCAGAACATTGTTTTTTCGAGCCTGATCACCCTGTACACACAGAATCCAGCACAATTCATCGCCACTGTACTGATCGGGAAAAACCTGTCGCTGGTTATCTATGGCGTAACCTGCGCACAACTTCTCGCACCCGTCCTTGTCGGATACCTTCATGCCAACTGGCTCGTCCTGATCACCGAAGCTGTCGCGGCAGCCCTCATCATCCTGATCACTGCCGAATGCCTGCCACAGATGCTGTTTCGGATTAATCCCAACGGGCTGCTCAGGTTTTTCGCCGTCCCGATTGCCTTTTTCTATTTCTTGTTCTACCCGGTAACCAAAGTTACCTTATGGATGGCAAAAACCATCCTGAAGATTTTCATGAACAGGCAATTTAAAGATGTAAACGAGAAAGTGGTTTTCAGCCGGATCGATCTCGATCACTTTGTCAACGAGCCCGATGGAAGCAGCTCGGCATCCGACAACCAGGAAATCGACAACGAAGTAAAACTATTCCGAAATGCCCTGGATTTTTCGAAAGTCAGGCTTCGCGAGATTATGGTTCCACGAACCGAAATCGTTGCCCTCGACATTGAATCAACCATCGAAGAACTTCATCAAAAGTTCATCGAAACCGGGTACTCGCGTATATTGTTCTATTCCAAAAACATCGACAACATTGTAGGCTACATCCATCATTCGGTCATATTCACCAATCCCGATTCCATCAAATCGAACCTGCACAAAGTTTTGTTTGTGCCCGAAACCATGTCGGCCAGCAAACTATTGAGCCAGTTTATCCAGCAGCGGCTGAGCATTGCCATTGTCGTCGATGAGTTTGGAGGGACTTCAGGATTGGTAACCAGCGAAGACATTCTGGAAGAAATATTTGGAGAAATTGAAGACGAACACGACACCACGGACCTGATCAAAAAACAGGTCGCCCCCGACGAGTATGTTTTCTCGGGCCGGATCGAACTCGACGAATTGCGCGAATCCTTCCATCTGGATTTCCCGGAGAACGACAATTTCGAAACCCTTGCCGGGTATATCCTCTTCAACTACGAAAGCATCCCTAAAACAAACACCCAGATAAACATCGGCCAATACCGGTTTAAGATACTAAAAGCCAGCAACACGAAAATCGAATTGGTACACCTTAAGATGTTGGACAGTAACTAAAATAAAAAATGAATTCAGAGGTTTAATATTGAAAATTGTTATCTTCGTACCTCGAAAATTCAAAAAGAATAAATTATAATAAAATAAAGAATAGTAAATGGCTACATTACAGAACATTAGAAATCGCGGAGGCTTATTGGTGGCGATTGTGATCGGTCTTGCCTTAGGCGCATTTATTCTGGGCGACATGCTTAATTCAGGCAGCACATTAATGAGGCCCAGTAAAATGAAAATTGCGGAAATTGATGGCGAATCCATTCAATATCCTGAATTTCAAAAGAAAGTAGAAGAGCTTTCTGAAATTTATAAAATGAATACCCAGCAGAACCAAATCGACGAAAACACAATGGATCAGATTCGCGAACAGGTTTGGCAAGAATATCTTCGTGAAAACATCTTAGGTAATGTAGCCAAGAATCTTGGCATTGCTGTCGGCTCCGACGAGTTATTTGACCTGGTTCAGGGCAGCAACCCGCATCCAATCATTCAGCAGCTTTTCAAAAACCCAAAAACCGGACAAGTTGACAAGTCTGCCATCATCCAGTTCTTAAAATCACTTGACTCTCAGGCTTCTGCTCAACAAAAAACCTACTGGTTGTACATCGAGAACCAGATCAAACAAGACAGGATGAACACCAAATACAACAATCTGGTTTCAAAAGGCTTATATGTAACTTCAGATGAAGCCAAAAAAAGCCTCGACGCCAAAAACAAAAGCGTTAACTTTCAGTATGTAACACTCAATTACTCTACCATTCCAGATGCTTCGGTAACTGTTTCGGACAGCGAACTGAAAGAATACTACAACGCTCACAAAGACGAGTACAAACAAGACAAAACCCGCAAAATCGAATACATCACCTTCGAGGTTCTTCCATCAGCAGCCGACAATGCCGCTACTCAAAAATGGATTACCGACAACAAAGCTGATTTTGCAGCAACCACCGACAATCAGCAATACGTGAATGCAAATTCCGACACCCGTTTCGACCCGGGCTTCTACAAAAGAGAAGAGCTTCCTGCCGCTATAGGTGCATGGGCATTCAGCGCTCAACCCGGCGATTTCTACGGTCCATACCTGGAAAACAACGAATACAAACTGGCTAAAATCGACCAGTTCAAAATGATTCCCGATTCGGTTCAGGCCAGCCACATCCTGATTAATCCACAAACAGTGGGTAGCGTTGATAAAGCTCGCGCTTTGGCCGACAGCCTGAAACGCAAAATTGAATTTGGAGCAAGCTTTGCCGAAATGGCTGTAAAATATTCGGAAGATCCGGGCTCAAAATTAAAAGGCGGCGACCTTGGCTGGTTCAAACGTCACCAGATGGTACCTGAATTCGAAGAAGCTGCGTTCACCGGCGAAGTAAACAAATTGTATGTTGTTGCCACCCGCTTCGGATTCCACATCATTAAGCCTACCAAGAAAGGTAAAGAAATCAATCAGGTACGCATCGCCTACCTGAGCCGTAAAATTGAACCAAGCAACTAAACATACCAGATAACTTACTCGGACGCAAGCAATTTTGCCAGCTAAAAAAAAATTATCGCTGACTTCAACAAAGCCGTAATTGCTCAGAAGTTGGACAAAAAAATGGCCGTGCTGAAAGAAAACGACCGTGAAGTTGCAGGATTGGAATCATCACGCCAACTGGTTCGTGCTGCTTTCCAGGCCGACAACGGCAAAATGCTGGTCAACGGCGAAGGATCTACCATCTTCGAATTTGGAAACAAGTTTGTAATTGGAGCAATGACTGCATCGACAGAAGAAGGTCCATCTTCGTTTGAAGAAGCCAAATCACGCGTTGATCTTGTTGTTCGCAAAGAGAAAAAAGCTGAAAAACTAGCCGAAAAATTGAAATCCGCAGCATCTGGCCAGTCCGATATGTCAGGTATCGCATCCAGACTTTCAACAGAAGTAAAAGAAGCTACCGGAATAAACTTCACATCCTATTCAGTTCCTTCAGCCGGGTTTGAACCCGCATTGATTGGCGCTGTTTGCAACTTACCGGAAGGAAAGGTTTCGGCTCCGATTGAAGGAAACAACGGCGTTTATCTGGCCAAAATAACTTCGGTAAGCACCAATGCCGACAAGGATCTGAAAGGTGAAAAAGCACGACTGGCCCAGGCCGTAAACTACCGGGCCGGAGCTCTGGCTTTTGAATCCCTCAAGAAAGCGGTTGAGATCGAAGACCGACGGGCAAAATTCTATTAATAAGATATAACGGAAAAAGAGCGGGCTATCAACCCGCTTTTTTTTTACAATTAAGGCAACAAAAAACATCGGATATGGAAAACAAAATCAAAAAACTTGAGCAGATTCTCAAGAACGACAGGTTTGCCGATTTCAACGACATTCAACTTGTTTCCATTGGAAAAGGCGAAGCTGTGGCCGAATTGATTATCGGCGACAAACACATGAACGGAGTCAATATCATCCAGGGTGGAGCGCTGTTTACACTGGCCGATTTTGCCTTCGCCGCAGCCTCCAACTCGCACGGGAGGATTGCCGTAGCCTCCAATGCGAGCATCAGCTTTTTCAAGGGTATTTCCTCCGGTAAACTTGTCGCCTATGCCAAAGAGCTAAGTTCAGGAAAAACATTGGGAACCTACACCGTGGACATTGTCGACGAACAAGGTACCAAAATTGCCCATTTCACCGGAACAGCCTTTTTAAAAGGTGAATATTAACCGAATCAGATAATGCCCGGAAAAACTGCACGCCCCAGGCTGGAACGTTTTTCCTCAACTCTCTGGAGAAAGCGCCAATCAGGTAAATCGCTCCGAAAATGAACGAACAACTGATTTTTATTTAAATTTGCGCCAGATTTCATCTGCAAACAAGCAGTTCTGATCTGGATGATGTTCGTTTTTATCGTTTTTCATCTCAAACAATCCGTATCATCTTAAAGAAAATTATATGGCCCGTTATTTCAACGAAGTTTCCAGAACTTTTAACGAGTACTTATTAATTCCCGGATTAACAACAAAAGAATGTTTTCCGCAGAATGTATCCTTAAAAACCCCGCTGGTTAAGTACCAGATCGGTTCGACTCCTGAGCTGGAACTCAACATTCCGTTTGTTTCGGCAATCATGCAGTCGGTTTCCGACCACAACATGGCTATTGCACTGGCCCGAAATGGTGGATTGTCCTTCATCTTTGGTTCCCAGTCCATCGAGACGCAATGCGAAATGGTGCGCAAAGTAAAAAAATTCAAAGCCGGCTTTGTTGTCAGCGATGCCAACCTGACCCCCGACAATACCCTGAAAGATGTTCTAGCCCTGAAAGCCCAGACCGGTCATTCCACCATCGGGATAACCGACGACGGCACTTCAAAAGGGAAGCTTCTGGGTATCGTAACCAGCCGCGACTACCGTGAAAATAAAGATAACCTCGAAACCCCGATCAGCGAATTCATGACTCCTTTTGCCAAACTGGTAACCGGGAACCTGGGCATCTCGCTGTCAGAAGCCAACGACATCATCTGGGAGCACAAGCTCAATACACTCCCAATCATTGATAAAGATCAGCGGCTGCAATATTTTGTTTTCCGGAAAGACTACGACCAGCACAAGGAAAACCCGAACGAACTGCTCGATGCCAATAAAAAATTACTGGTCGGCGCCGGAATTAACACCCGCGATTACACCGAACGGGTTCCTCAACTGGTTGATGCCGGAGTTGACGTGCTTTGCATCGATTCCTCCGACGGTTTCTCCGAATGGCAAAAGGAAACCATCGGTTTTATCAAAAGTAAATACAACGGAAAAGTAAAGGTTGGCGCAGGAAATGTGGTCGACCGTGAAGGGTTCCTGTACCTGGTAGAAGCTGGCGCCGATTTCATTAAGGTCGGAATTGGCGGAGGTTCAATCTGCATCACCCGCGAACAAAAGGGAATTGGCCGAGGCCAGGCCACTTCGCTCATCGAAGTAGCAGCAGCCCGCAAAGAATATTTTGAAAAAACAGGCATCTACGTTCCTATTTGTTCCGACGGCGGCATTGTTCAGGACTACCACATGGTACTGGCGCTGGCTATGGGAGCCGATTTCATCATGATGGGCCGCTATTTCGCCCGCTTCGATGAAAGCCCGACCAAAAAGCTAAAAGTTGGCAACAACTTCGTGAAAGAATACTGGGGCGAAGGCTCAAACCGTGCCCGTAACTGGCAACGTTACGACATGGGCGGCAGCGAAGCTCTCAAATTCGAAGAAGGGGTCGACAGCTACGTTCCTTACGCCGGTAAATTAAAAGACAACCTGGATATTACGCTGGGTAAAATTGTCTCGACCATGTGTAGCTGCGGTGCACTGACCATTCCCGAACTGGAAAAGAATGCAAAGATCACGCTGGTTTCCTCAACCAGTATCATCGAAGGCGGCGCTCACGATGTGATTCTAAAAGATGCAAACATCTAAAGATCATTAAACACACATACGATTTTTAAAGGCTGATCCGAAAGGGTCAGCCTTTTTTATTCATCTGAAACCGCAAAACGATCGATGCTCTTCCAGGAGATTTCCAAATTCCAGACCTCTAAAAATAAATAGAGGTACTTTCTTCTTCAGAAAGTTATATTTTTGTTGCCGACAAATCAGATAATCCTAAAAACCAATGAACAAAAATTTAATCCCAGTTGTAGCAATGGCCACAATATTATCGGCTTGCGCCGGAGGTGGACAAAAAACTGCCGAAAAAGAAAAAAACGCCGGCAAATTTACAGGCGCCAAAGGCGAAGTTAAGATAATGACCCTCGACCCCGGGCATTTTCATGCGGCCCTGGTTCAGAAGTCAATGTATGAACAAATCGACCCGACAGTGTACGTGTACGCCCCGGCTGGCTCTGATGTTGACGCTCACCTGGCCCGCATCGATGGATTTAACAAACGGGCGGACAACCCGACTTCGTGGGCCGAGAAAGTTTATACCGGTAACGATTATCTTGAAAAAATGCTGACCGAAAAACCTGGCAATGTGATGGTTGTTGCCGGGAATAACGCCAAAAAGACCGAATACATCCAGAAAGCGGTTGAGGCTGGCATCAATGTTTTAGCCGACAAGCCCATGGTTATTACCCCCGAAGCTTTCCCTATTCTTGAACAGTCATTTAAAACAGCCCAGGAAAAAGGAGTTTTGCTGTACGACATCATGACCGAACGCTATGAGATCTCGACTATCGTTCAGCGCGAGCTGGCCAATATGCCTGAGGTTTTTGGCGGACTGATTGACGGAACGCCGGAACAACCTGCTGTGACCAAAGAAAGTGTTCATCATTTCTGTAAAATGGTTTCAGGAGCTGCCCTGAAACGTCCGGCATGGTTCTTCGACACTACCCAGCAAGGCGAAGGAATTGTGGACGTAACTACACACCTGGTCGACCTGATCCAGTGGGGATGTTTTCCGGATGTCACCCTGAACAAATCGGATGTACAGATGCTCTCGGCTAAACGCTGGACGACTGACCTGAATCCTGCACAATTCGAGAAAGTAACCGGGGTGAAAGAATTTCCTGAATTCCTGAAAAAAGATGTAGCCGATGGGTTGCTGAAAGTTTACTCGAACGGGGAAATGGTATACAAGCTGAAAGGCAAAGTAGCCAAAGTATCGGTAATCTGGAACTTCGAAGCCCCTCAGGGCGCCGGCGATACCCACTTCAGCATTATGCGAGGTAAACTTTGCAACGTGACGATCAAGCAGGGCAAGGAAGAAGGCTACAAGCCGACCGTATTCGTTGAAGCCACTGCTCCCGGCGACAGCAAGAGTTTTGAAGCCACTTTGAAAAAAGCTGTTGAAGAAAAAATTGCAGCCAAATTCCCGGGGCTAAAACTGGCAAAAGTAAGCGAAAACACCTGGACTGTTGAGATCCCCGACCAATACAAAGTTGGACACGAAGCTCACTTTGGACAGGTGACCGAAAGATTCCTTCAGTATCTGAAAGATGGCAAATTGCCCGAATGGGAAGTACCGAACATGATTACCAAGTATTACACCACTACCGAGGCCTTAAAAATGGCAAAGCAATAGGTGGCGGAATGAATTTTAAATGAGATAATATTTTATATTTTCGACGTCAATTAAAAAGTAGGGAATGAATCATGAAGCTCAGGAACCTGTTAAACCTATAAATATCAGGGAACTGTTCGAGAAGAAAAATCCGAAGCTAGCCAAAAAGCTTCCGGGATTTGTTTACCGGTACATCAACCGGATCATGCACATTGACGAGATCAATGAGCTTCTGGCCAATCACGGCACCGAGCAGGGCATCGAGTTTGCCCGCAGCATGGTGAGGAATTTCAATGTTCACGAAACAATCAATGGCATTGAAAATGTACCAAAATCGGGACGTTTTATTTTCGTTTCGAATCACCCGCTGGGCGGATTTGACGCGTTGCTGATCCTTTGCAACATCGACCGTCTGCTCGGCGAAACGGTCACCCTGGTCAACGATGTGCTGATGAGCATTCCCCAGCTTCGCCCGATTTTTGTACCCCTGAACAAACATGGCGTTCTCAGCAAAGACATACTCAGGCAAATTCATGAGGCATATTCATCAGATAAGCAAATACTGATTTTCCCCTCTGGATTTGCTTCGCGGCTGATAAAAGGGAAAGTGCAGGATTTTGAATGGAAAAAGCATTTCATTGCCAAATCCATTGAATATCAGCGCGACATTATCCCGATTCATGTCAGTGGCCACAATTCGATGTTCTTTTACCGGCTGGCAAATATCAGAACCTTTTTCAGGATGAAATGGAACCTTGAAATGTTTTTTCTTCCCGATGAAACATTCAGGCATAAAAACCAAAAGTTCACCATTACTTTCGGAAAACCAATAACTTATACCCATTTCGACAAAAGCAAAACACTCGACCAGTGGGCTTCCGAAGTCCGGGATATGGTGTATAAATTACCTAATCAGCCATAAACCAAGAAAAAGTGTAGCCAGAACCATTTCTGACAGAATTTTTATAGTTTTGTACCCTATTAAAATCAGACTATTAGTATGAAGGATGTTATTGCACCGGTGCCAAAGGAAGCATTGCTTGCGGAACTGACGCCGGACAAGTTGATGCGGAAGACCAACAAAGGAGACAACGAAATATATATCATAACACACCAGGATTCGCCCAACGTCATGCGGGAAATCGGTCGGGTTAGAGAAATTACTTTTCGTGATGCAGGAGGAGGAACAGGAGAGGAAATTGATATTGATCCCTACGACACTTGCAATGATCCATATAAACAACTTATAGTCTGGAACCCTCAGGCTCATGAAATCATCGGTGGCTATCGTTATATTTTATGCAACAATTTGCCGGTTGATGAAAACGGCATTGTTCAGCTTGCCACCACCCAGCTTTTCAATTTCTCCGAGAAGTTTGTTAAAGAATATCTTCCTTATACCCTCGAATTAGGCCGGTCGTTCGTTGTGCCGCACTACCAGTCGAGCAAAGCCGGCGCAAAAGCGCTTTTTGCCCTCGATAACCTGTGGGATGGACTGGGCGCTTTGATTGTCGATCATCCCGAGATGAAATATTTCTTCGGGAAAGTAACCATGTACACCCATTTTCACACCCAGGCACGGAACCTGATCCAATATTTCTTCCTGAAGTATTTCAAGGATACCGAAAACCTGGTTACCCCGATCAAACCAATGGATCTGGGCATCAACATGGAAGAAATGGAGAAGGTGTTCAACGGGGGAAGCTACAAGGAAGACTACAAAATACTGTCGCAGAAAGTACGTGAATTTGGCGAAAATATCCCCCCGCTCATCAACGCTTACATGAACCTGAGTCCCTCGATGAAAACCTTTGGGGCGGTAATCAACGATCATTTTGGAGCCGTGGAAGAAACCGGGATCATTGTAACCATCTCGGATATTTACGAAGCCAAGAAAGATCGCCACATCGAGACCTATTTGCGCACGAAAGAAACCAGTGACTGGCCTTTGCCTGAATAAGCAATCATGTCATACTACCGCGAACACGAAAGATTCCATGTAGCTGTCGACTCCATCATCTTCGGATATGATGAAGAAGAGCGTAAATTAAAGCTACTCCTGCTGAAACGAAATTTTCAGCCGGCCAAAGGCGAATGGTCGTTGATGGGAGGATTCCTTCAGAAGAACGAGTCGATTGACGACGCGGCCAAACGCATCTTACATCAACTCACCGGGCTCTCGGATGTATATATGGAGCAATTGTACACCTTTGGGGAAATCAACCGCGATCCGGGTGATCGCATCATCTCGGTGGCTTATTTCGCATTGATTAAAATCAATTCGTCCGACCTGGAGCTTGTTAAAACCCATGGAGCAACCTGGGTTCCTTTTGTGTCGATGCCGCCGCTGATTTTTGATCATTCCGACATGGTCGAAAGGGCACTTAAAAAACTTCAGATCAGGGCACGGACTCAACCAATCGGGTTCGAATTGCTGCCCGACAAGTTTACTATTCCTCAATTGCAGGGCTTGTACGAAGCCATTTACAACAAACCGCTCGACAAGCGCAACTTCAGGCGCAAGCTCCTTTCGATGGATTTGCTTGAAAAACTTGAAGAGAAGGAAAAAGAATCATCACGCAAAGGGGCCTGGTATTACCGTTTCGACCCGAATAAATACGAAGACCTGCTGAAACGGGGATTCAATTTCGAGCTATAAAGTATTGCACCCAAATTTCTTCTATACGCAAAGAGGGCAAACCGATCCAATCAGTTTGCCCTCTTTGTTTATGCGAATACTACCTGTTTTCAGCAGACAGCCAACATTTCTTCCGGCATATACCTAGTGCCGTGTCAACGAACTTTTGTCGCAACGTCATGCCGAACTTGTTTCGGCATCTCTCCGCAGATGAGACCCTGAAACAAGTTCAGTGTGACCTTACTGACAACATCAAGTTGGTACACCTTTAGTATGCCCGGCCCCCTTTTCCTTCAATAAAATTGATGAATGAGGTATTGACGACCTTGTTTCCTCCAGGAGTCGGGTAATTTCCGGTGAAATACCAGTCGCCTGTGTCGTTCGGACAAGCCTCGTGCAGGTTTTCAATGGTCTGGTAAATAATTTCGACCTCGGCATTGCATCCGTCGGGTTTCAACAGTTCCGCAATTTTGGCGGAAACTTCTTCGGCCTTAAACGGACGGTATATTTCCTTGACGTAATTGACGATTTCTTCCTTGGGAAGGTTTTCCTGCTCTTTGCATTTGCGGTAAACATCGTCGATAATATGCACCTGATTGGTTTCTTTCAGGAGTTCTATTGCAGCATTGAAGGCAATGAATTTTTCGAGCACGGCCATGTCGATGCCATAACAATCGGGATACCTGATCTGCGGAGCCGACGAAACAACAATGATCTTCTTCGGACACAAGCGGTCGAGAATCTTCAGGATACTTTTCTTCAGGGTAGTTCCACGAACAATCGAATCGTCAATGATAACCAAAGTATCGGTATGCGGCTGAATAATCCCGTAAGTCACGTCGTAAACGTGGGCGACCAGGTCGTCGCGGCTGGCATCATCGGCAATGAACGTGCGGAGTTTCACATCCTTTATGGCCAGCTTTTCAATACGAGGTTCAACCGAAATAACGGCAGCCATTTCTTCGTTGGTGATGCTCCCGTTTCGCTCCTTGAGCTCTTTGATTTTCCAGTCGACACAATATTGCCGCACCCCATGGACCAGGCCATAGAAAGCCGTTTCAGAAGTATTGGGGATATAGGAAAAAACGGTATTCTGGATATCGTAATTAATTGATTTCAGGATAGCCGGAGAAAGCAAACGCCCCAGCATTTTACGTTCCTGGTAAATATCCTTGTCGCTCCCGCGTGAAAAATAAATCCGTTCGAACGAACACGAGCGGCGGGTATGTGGCACCCTGATCATTTTATTGAAAACGGATCCGTCTTTCTTAACGATCAGCGCTTCTCCGGGCTTGATCTCGTTGACTGTCTCAGCTTTCACGTTCATCACAGTCTGGATAACCGGGCGTTCGGAGGCCACAACCACAATTTCGTCGTCGCAATAATAGAATGCAGGCCGGATCCCCCAGGGATCACGCATGACAAAAGCATCGCCATGACCAATCATGCCGGCAATGGCATAACCACCATCCCAATCTTTGCTCGAATTTTCAAGCACCTTTTGGATATCGAGATTTTTCTCAATCTGCGGTGAAATTTCGCGGTTTGAAAAGCCTTCATTTTTATATTGACGGAACAGCAATTGGTTTTCTTCGTCGAGGAAATGGCCTACTTTTTCAAGAATAGTGACCGTATCCGTATAAGCTTTGGGGTGTTGTCCAAGAGCAATCAGTTTTCTGAAAAGCTCATCGGTATTGGTCAGGTTGAAGTTGCCGGCCAGCACCAATGTTCTCGATTTCCAGTTATTTTGGCGCATCACCGGATGCACGAATTCAATGCTGTTTCTTCCGAAAGTCCCGTAGCGCAAATGTCCAAGGTAGACTTCTCCGCAAAACGGCACATTTTCGTATACCCACTGTAAATCGGCGCCTTTGGGTTTATTCTTTTCTGCCTTTTTGATCCCTTTGGCAACTTTATCAAAAATATCTTTGATAGGGTTCTGGTCGGCTGACCGGTGACGATGAATGTATTCCTGCCCTGGTTTAAGCTCCATCTTCACGCTCACAACGCCGGCGCCATCCTGTCCCCGGTTGTGTTGTTTCTCCATCAGCAGATATAGCTTGTTCAGGCCATATTGCCATGATCCGTATTTTTCCTTGTAATATTCAAGGGGCTTACGTAAACGGATCATTGCTATTCCGCACTCGTGCTTAATCAGTTCGCTCATTGTTCTTCGCTTTGTTCTGTACTTTCGGTAAATAATTCGGGAAAATGAATCATATCTTTCACGATGAAGGCATTTGGATATTTCGATGCGATGAGAGCCTTGGTTTTCAAGGCTTCACTTTTATTTCGAAAATCGCCAACCCTCACTTTAAAGTTGGGCGTTTGAAACAGCATGTAACTTGCAATGTTGGGGAAAATAAGATTAAACTCGTTTCTTACCCGGGCTGCCTGTTCGCGGGCTTTGTTGTCGGAGCTAAAATAGATCTCCAGCCGAAACCCCTCAATTCCGGGATGCCTCTGATTGATCTGTGTATGCCGTACCAATAATTCAGTAATCCGTGGATCCTGCCTGATTTGCAGCCTCCCAAGCAGTTCATCCATCTTCGCGGTTTGGTTCGACAAGCCTGTGTTTGTGGCAAGGGTATCCTTTTGGGCAAATCCCAACGAACTCAAAAGCATAAAGAAGAAAATGAAACTACACAAATACCTCATAGATTCAGTTTTTGAGTTTGCAAATATACATTTTAATAGCACAACCTTTTGAAATAAATTAGCTACAAATTGGCAAATTAGTCAATTTTGTAAAATATAAACCCCTATCCACCAACAAAATGCTAAAAAAACATCCGTCCATCTGACGGTTTGCCCAACAGCATCTAAAAATAAAACCTCACCTGAATGTTAATTTTTTGTATTTCGGGCAGGCCGGAATTCTTTTCCTGGTTCCGCGTTTGTTGGTCCACGAAGGATTTGCCAATAAACCAATTATTTCCCAGGCATTTGTGTATTCCTGAAAAATAATGAAATTTGCAATCGCTAAAATATTCCCTGAACGGGATAATCTTGATACACATTGGAAAAGAAAAAGTTATTTATTGAAACCTATGGCTGCCAGATGAACGTGGCCGACAGCGAAGTGGTAGCAGCCATACTTCAGGACAGAAGTTACGAACCGGTTGACCATGCCGAAGGCGCCGATGCCATTTTCCTGAATACCTGCTCGGTACGCGATAACGCCGAACAGCGCATCTGGGGCCGGCTGGATCATTTCAAGGGGCTGAAGAAAAAGAATAAAAATCTGGTTGTTGGCGTGTTGGGCTGCATGGCCGAGCGTGTTGGCGACGAACTGCTGGCTCACCCTGCCGTTGATTTGGTGGCCGGACCTGATGCCTACCGCGACCTGCCTTTCCTGATCGACAAAGCACAGCAGGGAACCGGGGCTATCAACATCGAACTTTCCGAAAACGAAACCTACGATAAAATCACACCGGTCCGCATTGGTGAGAAAACGCTTTCAGGATTTGTAAGCATCACGCGCGGATGCAACAACTTCTGCACCTACTGTATCGTGCCGTATACCCGCGGACGCGAACGCAGCCGCGATCCTCAGGATATTGTCAACGAGGTGAAAGACCTTGCGCAAAAAGGCTACCGCGAAGTAACCCTGCTCGGTCAGAATGTGAATTCATACAAATGGCTTCCTGAAGGCGAACGCAAACCCGTACGTTTCTGGGATTTGCTCGAACTGGTCGCCCAGGTCGATCCTTTGGTTCGTATCCGCTTTACCACATCGCACCCCAAGGACATGTCGGACAAAGTACTGAAAACCATAGCCAAATACCCGAACCTCTGCCGTCACATTCATCTGCCGCTTCAATCGGGCAGTTCGCGCATCCTGAAACTGATGAATCGCAAGTACGATCGGGAATGGTACCTCGACCGAATCCGAGCCATCCGCGAGATACTTCCGGATTGTGGCCTGAGTACCGACGTGTTCTGCGGATTCTGTACCGAAACACTGGAAGATCATCAGGAAACGCTTTCGCTGATGGAACAGGTGAAGTTCGACATGGCTTTCATGTTTAAATATTCGGAACGCCCCGGAACTTATGCTCACAAACATTTGCCGGATGATGTTCCTGAGGAAGAAAAACTCCGCCGTCTGGACGAAATCATCAAACTGCACAACCACATCTCGCACGAAAGCAACCGACGCGACATCGGGAAAACCTTTGAAGTGCTGGTGGAAGGAACTTCGAAAAAAAGCAAGGATGAACTTTTTGGTCGCACATCACAGAACAAGGTGATTGTATTCCCTGCAAAAAACTTTCAGAAAGGCGATTACGTTCAGGTAAAAGTGCTGAGGTGCACACAAACCACGTTGATTGGCGAATCAGTAGAATAAATTGTTACGGGATACGGGTTAACCCGTAACTCGGAACGAACTCATAAATCTCAACCATGGGCAAACTAATCGACGATTTCAACGCGTACCGCGAGAAGATGAACGAGAAAATTCTGGCGGCGGACAACAAGGTGATGAAACGTATTTACAGCGTCGATACCCTCACCTACCAGGATGGGGCGCTGAGTGCCAAAACCAAGGAAATGCTGGGGCTGGTTTCTTCGATGGTACTTCGCTGCGATGACTGCATCAAATACCACCTCGGGAAATGTCATGACCTGGGGGTTACAACCGACGAGGTTTTTGAAATCTTCTCCGTAGCCAATTTGGTCGGAGGAACGATTGTGATTCCGCACACCCGCCGGGCTGTCGAATACTGGGAAGAACTTCAGAATCAATAAAACCAGGCTGGTGACCGAGCATAAAACCCTTTTACTTTTCCACAAATTACTCCTGTCAGGCTGTTTCAGCGCGGAACATCTTTTAAGGTGAATCCGTTCAGGGTAAAGTAGAAGACTGATCCCTTGCCAGGCTCCGACTCAAGCCAGATTTTGCCGCCAAGCAATTCGACCAACTTTTGAGTGATCGCTAATCCCAATCCGGTTCCCCGCGAAAGACGGTTTGGGTCTTCTTCCAATTTCCTAAACCGTTGAAAAATAGCCTGATGATATTCAGGACTGATGCCAATGCCCGTATCCCGAACGTATAAGCATACTTCGCCGTCAGCCCCAAGCATATAGCCTATCTCGACAAAGCCCGAATCGGTATATTTTAAAGCATTCGACAGTAAATTGGTAATGATTTGCTTCACCCTGACTCTGTCGGAACAAACCGAAAGCGATTTTCCCTTGATCAAAGTTCCAACCTTCAGCTCAATATGGGGGTTCGACTTTGTGCGTTTAAATATCAGGAACAACTCCGAAATCAGTTCGTCAATGCTGAATTCCTGCATATCTAAGGTAAGTTGCTGCGCTTCAATTTTCGAAAGGTCAAGAATTTCATCGATCAGGACAAGGAGCGATTCCGTATTCGATTCGACCAGATTAATATAGACATTACGCTTTTCTTCTGTGATTTTGGGGTCATTCAAAAGCGACGAGAAGCCGACGATCGAATTCAAAGGAGTCCGTATTTCGTGCGACATATTGGCTAGAAATGCTGATTTCAGATTGTCTGATTCCTCAGCTTTCTTCCTGGCTTCATTCAGTTTTATATTTGACTCCTTCAGGTCGGCATTGGTTTTTTCCAGCTCGTCCAACACCTGCGCCAGTTGCCCATAAGCTTCTTCCAGTTCATCCTTTTTGACCTTTGTTTCATGCAACTGTTTTTCGCTTCGTTGGTGAGCCAATTTGCTTTTGCGGTTTTTGACTATTAAAAACGCAATGACTAAAAACAACAGGCCGAGAATGCTCAATAAAACAACAAAATGTTCCTTTGTGAAAAACGTTTTCCGGTGAAAAACAACCGAACCGGCTGGAAGTTGTTTCTCCGAAATGAGGTATTTCTCAAGCTGAATGCCGTCGAAGAAATACCGTTGACTGGTTGTATAAATGTGTTTTATTGAATCCCGCGATGTGGTATTAAGCAGCTTAATCAGTAAACTGACCGCTTCGGCGCCTTGCTGCTTGCCATTCCGAAAGAGCCCGCCAAGAATGCCCGTGCCATTACCCAATGGATCGTTGGTAAATACCGGGACTTTGGACAATTCACAGATCTTTTGAACCACAGAAACACGGTCGATGAGTTTTTCCTTTTTATCCTGGCTGATACCGGCATAAAAAACAGCATCGAAACCGGTTCCCGAACTAACCATTCCATAAATGGAATCCAGCTCCACCACTTCAGGAAAGATTACTGAAAGATGATCAAATTTCTTTGCCTCCAGGGTAAATTCCTTCCTGTAAATCAAACCCGTAGTCGTTTTATCAGCAATAACAAGCAACCGTTTGGAGTCCGGAAACAAGCTCCTGATCAATGGCAAAACGAACTCGCTGCTGCCGGTTTCCTTCAGGCCATAATACAACGATCCTTCCAGCGGATATTCTTCAGGATTTGGAATACCCACAAAAACAACCGGGACATTGGGGAACAACTCCTGATCGTACTGAAAAGCGAAATCGAGCGCATCATTGTCAGTCACCAGAACCCCGTCGAACTTAACGTTGCAGTATTTCTTGCGGTAGTATTCTTTTTCGATTTCAAAGTTGGAAGTACCAAATTGCTTTGAATCCAGACACTCGATGAAAAGATTAATCTCGGGATGCGTTTTTACGACACGAATAATTCCTGCCGATAAACTGTCTGTCCACTC
>CAZAVU010000021.1:34291-59914 GCA_964488805.1 uncultured Odoribacter sp.
TAGAAACGAGCAGTTTCTTCGTCCCATTCCAACAGCGGAAAATCGACCACCCACAATGGTCTATATACGTTTTTATCGCGAAGGCCAAGCTGATTCGCCATTTCCAGACGAAGTTCGCCCAAGGCTTTCTGCATTTTTTCTTTCGGTCCTGAAAGAATTAAAATCAGGTCTCCCGGTTTTGCACCAAGAGCATCAACCCATTTCTGTAAATCTTCCGAAGTGTAAAATTTATCAACCGACGATTTGATGGTTCCGTCGGCATTCACTTTCACATTGACCATTCCTTTAGCGCCAATTTGCGGGCGTTTTACCCATTCGGTCAGGGCATCGAGCTGCTTGCGGGTGTATTCCGAGCAACCTTCGGCACAAATTCCGCCGATGTATTCGGCTTCGTTGAATACCGAAAAATCTTTGCCTTTGGCCAAAGCAGTCAAGTCTTTAATTTTCATTCCGAAACGGATATCCGGTTTGTCCGATCCGTAACTACCCATGGCTTCGGAATAGGGCATCCGTGGAAATTCGGTAATGTCGATGCCTTTGATTTCTTTGAACAAATATTTGGTCAGGCCTTCGAACATATTCAGGATGTCTTCTTGCTCTACGAACGACATTTCGCAGTCGATCTGGGTAAACTCAGGTTGACGGTCGGCGCGCAGGTCTTCGTCGCGGAAACATTTTACGATCTGGTAGTAACGGTCGAAACCGGCCACCATGAGCAACTGTTTCAACTGTTGCGGCGACTGTGGCAAAGCGTAAAATTCGCCCGGGTTCATGCGCGATGGAACCACAAAGTCGCGGGCACCTTCAGGGGTTGACTTAATCAGAACCGGGGTTTCGGTTTCGATGAAATTCTGGTTGTTCAGATAACTCCTGACCGCGTGAGCCATCTGGGCACGCAGGATCAGTGTGTCGCGAACGGGAGCCCGACGCAAATCGAGATAGCGGTATTTCATACGCAGTTCGTCGCCGCCATCGCTTTCGTCTTCAATGGTGAAA
This sequence comes from uncultured Odoribacter sp., assembly GCA_964488805.1. Taxonomy (GTDB): domain Bacteria; phylum Bacteroidota; class Bacteroidia; order Bacteroidales; family Prolixibacteraceae; genus Aquipluma. Next base: position 35,288 of record CAZAVU010000021.1, read on the forward strand.
GGTGGAGTGTCAGCCGCATTCAGAATATTCAAGGCAGTCACTTCCAGTTCAATTTCGCCGGTTGGGATGTTTTTGTTCTTGCTGCTGCGTTCGCGGACCGTTCCGGTTGCCTGAACCACATACTCCCGGCCAAGCTGACCAGCCATTTCGGCCACCGACTGCTCTGTTTTTTCGTCGAAAACCAATTGGGTAATGCCATAACGGTCGCGAAGATCAATGAAGGTCATCCCGCCCAGGTTACGTACGCGCTGAACCCAGCCTGCAAGGGTTACCACCGAACCCTGATTGTTGATGCGCAATTCGCCGCATGTATGTGTTCTGTACATATCTGTATCTGTTTAGTTTGCCTGCAAAAATAAGCAGAATTTGCAATAATAAACGGAGGAATGTCAGATTCAGGATATTCTTTTACCCCTGACAGGGTTCAGAACCCTGTCAGGGGTGAGTAGTAAGACTATTTCAGCATTTTGCGATTTTCAACATTGGCAAGTACCAGCATTTGCTGGATGGCAATTTTATTCAGACGGATCAAACGGTCGCGTTGCGAAACTCCATCGTTAATAAGCACAGCATTAATGTTTTCCATGTTCGACAGGCAAATCAGTTCGTTTATAGTTGAATAATCACGAATATTTCCTTTCAATTCGGGGTTTGCATCGCGCCATTGTTTGGCGGTAATGCCGTAAAGCGCCACATTCAGCACATCGGCTTCGCTGGCGTAAACCACCGACGTTTGTTCTTTGGTCAATTCGGCAGGAATTAAATGTTGTTTGATGGCATCGGTATGGATGTGGTAGTTAATTTTTGCCAGTTCGCGTTTGGCCGTCCACCCCAAATGTTTTTGCTCTTCTTCTTTCAGGCGTTGAAATTCTTTAATGAAATACAATTCAAATTCTATTGAAATCCACGCTGCAAACTTGAACGCAATGTCCTTGTGAGCAAATGTACCGCCATAACGCCCCGACTTGGAAACGATACCTCTGGCATTGGTCGAATCTATCCATTTTTGCGGCGATAAGGTAAACGCGTTTAACCCAGCCTCTTTTTTAAACCCCTCGAATTCGAGGGGTTTAAAATTGGGATTGTATAATGTTTCCCATACACCAAGGTACTCAATGGTATTGCGGTTGCGCATCCAGTTTGCAATTACATCTGTAGGTTCATTGCTTTTAAATCTTGCAATATCGGTAAGCGAGATGTAATCCGTATCGTTGATTTGCAGGATGGTTACATCGGTTTGTTGCACATTGATTTTGGCCATAAGAAATGCATTAAAAATTTGTTCAGAGCTATTGGAGCTTTAGGCACCAGTTACAAACTCGCATCAGCGAGGGGAAATGCCAGCTATCAAAAGAACTTCTGAAAAATACGGACTAGCAACGAAACCACAACGCTAACAAGTATCATGGTGGTTATTGGAAAATAAAACCTGAAGTTTTCTTTTTCCACACGAATGTCACCCGGAAGCCTACCCAGCCAGTTGAGTTTATCGCCTGCAAAATACAGGATGATCCCTGCCACAATTAAGACCAGCCCAAACGCTATAATTATTTTCCCTGTTTGTTGCATAACTGTTACCATGTATTTTTCATGAAAAGGTGTTGTTAACTTTCCTGCTGCTGCCCTTCGTTTGAGCAGTAGGACTGATTACAAATCTATTGCCTAAAAGCATATCCAAAGGAGCAGGGGTTCAATAATATCCGGTTTTTGCCATATCCATCAGCAAAATGCAACTCACATCGTTGAAATGCGGGATGATTAGTTAGTACCACACCATTCCTGCTGAAGCAGGATAAGCTATTTCCATTGAATGTACAACCTGAGGATATTGATTACCCATTGCATTTCGCAATTCTTCAAATTCGGCTTTTTTTGTTTTGAAGCGATCGTGGAAATAAAAAAAACACAGAGACACCTGCTGACCTTCAACCATTGAATTCATCAGCTTAAACATTACGTCTCTTTTGTTCTTCATGGTCACACGCAATAACGACTGAAGATAGGACGGTGCATCGGCATCCCATCGTCCTTCCAAACAAAGCCAGATTAATTTTTTACAATAAACACTATCCGGAATTAAATCCAGTTTTGCCAAACCGTCGATTATATGGTGCTCTGCCAGATAATACATGGTAAGATTATATCCCTTCTTCTCACTAAAATATCCATAGGTATATGAAAATTCGTTGAACGTTGACGGGAATGCGTCCAAAAACGCCTTTTGATTCTCGTAGTTACGGGGATGAGCGGCAAAGATCCGGTATGTGTTGTTCAGTTTGGCTGTATCAACCGGAAAGAATTGTGAATACCCTTGTGTAGTAAGGGTAATAAAAACAATAATTAAAAAGTGTTTCATAATTTATCTAAGAATATTGGTTTACAAATTTTCGTACATAAAAAAGAGCTGGGCGGACCGGAGGTGAACCGGATTATTTCAGCATTTTGCGGTTCTTCCTATACTGCCGCACGATTGCAAGGGGATAATTGTGCTTTTCTTAGAATTAGTTTTTCATCAATGATTCGATTTTTTCTTTCCATAAATAAGCATCATCTTGCCAACCTTTTGAAATGCTCAGTATTCCGCCAAGTGCTATGCCAAAGATTTTGATATCCGTTCCTTCTTTAAAATGAATGCACAATACTTTTCCAGGCCATTTCAATTTCAAATTATGCCATGATCTTATTTCAATCCTGGTAATTGCATCGAGGGGAATATAATATTCTTGTTGAGTAATCCACTGATTGAAATAAACACCGTTTTTAGTGAGAAGTAAATCACCGTTTCCTCTGATAGCGTCCAGATGATAATGACGATTCCCTAAAGAATCAATACGTTCAAAACCATAAAAATTTGCACCTCGTTTTTTTAATATTGAATCGTCCATATTTTTTATTCTTAAATTGGATTTCATACTTAAATCTGTCTAACAAAGTTTGGGAGAATGTCGTCAAACCGGACTCTAACATTCTAAACTATATACCGTTGCTTAGCGGGGCGATTTCCTGTCATCTCGCCTAAGGCGAGAGAGCGGAAAGATACACACCGAAAACCACCGCTGCCGACTTTGACGGTAGCTGACGTTGTAGCCCGTTTTTATTTTAAAACACTTGGCTATCGGGTCCATTTTCAATATGGTGAAGAAACTGCATAGCGACGTAAGACATCGTCTTTCATATCAATCCAACCGAATAATTGTTTGTCATCCTTAATAATTTTGACTCCCACATAAATATTGTTTTGATTATACCAATCCCCGTAAAAACTTTCTGTTACGATAGTTGTGTCCGGGTTATGATAATATTGCCAAGTCCGATTGAACCAATATAAGTACGCTTTTGAATTTATCCAGTTATTGTTAATGCCTATGGTATCTCCATTTTCCAGAGATTCAACATAGACAAAATCGTTTCTGGGGATAGTCTTTGAAACACAGACAAAATTATTTCCTAATGGTATTATCTGCGAGTATTGATTATAATGTCTACCTAAAGCCATTGAAAAATATCTCAATTCAAAATCATCAATACTATCATTGTTTAAATCAAGCTTTAGAAATGCATCGTATACATTATTACTCACTAATTTTTTATCAGGCTCAAAATCTACGTATTTTATTCCAACTCCTTCTGTCTGACCAGCTTTTATAAAAGTTAAGAATTTATCCTCTTTTATATTTTCTTTTTTACATGCCATAATTAGAATGAGAAGTGTCAAAATAATAAACAACTTTTTCATGGTATAATATGGTTAGATGAGTTTTTATTTAATGCTCTTGATTAAAATCTATTTATTTTCTCTTAAAATCAACTGCTCAAATTGCAAGTGGTCAAGTTCCAATTTGTTTCTCGAGGAATTTAATTCCTCAATGTGAATTACCAATTGCGATGTCAGTCTTAAATGGGCCACAACATAGGAAGCTACACGCAGGGGCGGATTGCGGGCGATTTCCTGTCAAGTCGAAAAACAGCTCCGGCGGAAAACTGCACACCGAAAACCACTGCTGCCGACGGGTAGCTGTGATTTCTGCTGTTAAGCTATAAACGGTATTTTAATGTAACCTGGGCAACATTATTATTAAACGAAAAATCAAATCCTCTATTCTTATATGGTAGTCCGTTATTTGATAAATTGCCATTTGTAAAAGAATAGCATATCGAAGGATTAACTTCAAATCCAAACAATACTGACCGATTTATCTTATAGAAAACGCCTAATCCAAATCCTAAACCAGGATTGTAATTATTTACTTTAATGTTTCTTTGACTCATAGGTAATGATGGATTCTCATTATTATGAAGCGAGTAATTATAACTCATTTGTAAATTCAATCCGTAAAGTATTTCCAATTTTTGAGTAAGCGATTTTTGTCTATCAATTCCGATAAGTAGTCCGCCATTAAATCTCGAATCTTTGGAGTTATAATCACCCATTGTTGGAAAATTCTTATGGACACCTCCACTTAAATTAATCACCCCCAGTTTTAACCATAAATCAGTTGAAATAAGCTTTGCATATTTTAAAGATAAATTGTCGAACTTCAAATTACTGGCAGAAATCGAAACTTCATCTTTTAAGACAGACTTTTCTTTAGATTCCTGTGAATAAATAGCACTATTAAAAACAAACAACAAAAAAATGATTGAAATAAATAAATTTTTCATCTGGTTAATATTTTTAGTTTTAGTCAAAACGAATAGAAAATTACAATTATTATGTTTTAACGCATTGCAAAGTCAAATTATTTCTGTTTTTCAAAGATTTGCCAAAAAGGAAGAAGACTTTTCGCATACAGAATAAGAAAGCAACTAGCGCCAAGCTAATGGTTCCTTTTCAATGGTTTCTAACCCGCTATTGCTGATCTGTTTCAAAATCATAAAAGTAACCGGTTATGTTTATAAATCAAAGCGATTGAATGCCTTTCCGCTGTCTTTTTTAGATGTTCAATTTTGTTTAGCCTGTACGGGTGTCGACACTTCCCCTTACAGGGTTTGAAACCCTGTAAGGGGTGGCGGAACGCCCATATTAAATATCCAACCATCGTTCAATTTGCTCCACCTCCACTTTTTGATCGTGCATATATTTAAAATTGGCGTGGCTGTCGAACCAACCTATCACCTGTTCGCGGTGAAGTTTGGTCGGTTTTACCGAAACACAGGTCAAATAGCTGCTCCACGAATATTCCATCGGGTGACTGCAAAAACCATGATGCACCGGGTTGTTGTGGATGTATAGGATAACCTGTTTTAAATACCATTCGTTGTCGATTGTTTTCCGTTTAAAAGGCCGTTCGAAAAGGTTGCCGTGCCGTCCGGTTCGTTTATTGAAGGCTTTGGTGTAGGCATTAAATAAATTGGAAAAATGCTGGTGTGGTTGTTTTATTTCTACACCTGACAGGTTTTCGAAACCTGTCAGGTGTAACGATTTATTCGCCCTGTTAAAAAATTCGTCGTCATGTTATCAGGAAACCCGCCATGTTGGGAAAAATGCCCGTCATGTTAAAGATTTTGCCGCCATGTTGCTCGGAATATGCGTCATGTTGAAAATATCGCTGCCATGTTGGTTTTCTGACCGCCATGTTAGTTGGAGAGCAGCCATGTTGAACATGATTGCATTACCCCCGACAGGGTCCTGAAACCCTGTCAGGGGGTAACAACTATGCTATTGATTGATCTTTTGCTTTATCAGCATTTGCTTTGGCAGCATTCGCCTTTTGCCAATGTTCGCTAAAATATCCTTTCAGCCTTTCGGGAGTGCGCCAGAAAGCGAATTTGCCGCATTCGCGTATTTCGTCAACGGCCTGTTTCAGGTAGGTGTAGGCCTTGTCGCGAATTTGCATGGCTTCGCTCACTTCCTTGCGCTCGCCGTTGGTGGCGCCCAGCAAATCGCCCATGCGGTCGGAAAGATCGGCTGCAGTGTCGAGCTTTACCAATTCAAAGTTGATGGGAGTAAGCAACATAGTATTTGCCTTGCCAAGGGTGGCCAGATCGTTCAAATCCTGCACCATGTCGGAGTTGGTATCGCCCAGGGCAATTTCTTCAACCCGGGAGAGCAGCCCGTCGGATTTGCGGAAGGCAAACCGGAAGTCGTGCAGCAACTGGTCGCGCAGGTCGAAAGCCGCCGGGGCCTGGTTTTTCCAGTCCTGTTCGGCCTGCTGACTGGTGTTGCGTTCTTTAATCCAGAGCGACTGCGCTTCGCGGCAAGCCCCGGCCCGAACGGGCAAGCTAATGACAAGGTTCCAGTCGAGCCCAACACGGATCAGGGCCTCTTTATCGTCGAGGCACCAATGGAAAAGGTTTTCGGCTTCCTGTACAAACACATCAATTGGGATGTTTGGGATGAGCACATCGGCAGGTTTCATGGCAGTAAAAACAGGTCTTAGTTCGTTGTAATCAGTAGTAGTCGACATGGTTGGTTTGTTTTAAGGTAAATAATTGCGATTTCTCTGGATTTAATTTGAACTTGCTTCATTAAAACCGGGGCTATAATTCCGAAGTGTGAGTTTAAATCCCTGAACAAGGTAGTGCAAAAAAATATTTAAGTAAACAATTGATGAGGGATGGCGTCCGTCTTTTTTTGTGAAATGAACGAATTTTACATCGAACGCCCGGGTTTTTATTGATGAATTGACATTCTTTTTTTTGACCGCCCCGATGAAATCCGGAACTATACCAGTGTTGTGTTAGCTTGGCTTTGTCAAGTACCAGTCAACCCCGAACGGTGTGATGGGGTGAGTCGGGATTTCAAATCAAATTACACGACATTATTTCATTTTCGTACTTAATATCTCATTAAAACCCTTGAAACATAGGCAAAAAACTACGGATTCGCTCACAAATACAATTGCATACCATAATTGTATTAAAGAAAATTACATTTTTTTACATTCACATAATCATTTTTACCATATATTGCACGTGAAAAACATAACCGTTTTTTTAGTTGGATTTTTTATTGAGAACAAAGAGTCAACTTTCAGGAGATCAATAGATAACAGTTCGAAAGTTCCCAACACCTGTCCGTAAACAAAACACAAAACTTAGTAAACCCAATATTCTGAAATTGTTTAATAAAACCAAGACTTATGAATGCCCGGCTAATTTTAGTAATCATTTCTCTTTTTACCGTTTGTCTGACCATTGCACAAGAAGCGCCAAAGGTTAAATTCGGGAAACCGTCACCCGAAGAACTGCAAATGACCACCTATGCCCCGGACAGCACTGCTGATGCGGTCATCCTTTATGACGACGGCCAGTCAATTGTTAACTACGACACCAGTAAAAGCAAATTCATGCTCCAGTTTGAGCGATTTGTGAGGATTAAAATCCTGAAGCAGGAAGGCACTTCCTGGGGAAATTTTCTAATCCCGGTTTATTCCAACGGCAAAAATCAGGAGCAAACAACTGACGTTGACAGCGAGACGTTTAACATGGAAGGGGATAAAATGGTAAAGAGTGAGCTAAAGAAAGAATCAATTTTCAAAGAGAGGGAGAACAATTACTGGGAAACGGTAAAGCTTTCTCTTCCCAATGTAAAAGTGGGTTCGGTCATCGATATCCGTTATCGAATTTCATCGCCTTTGCTCTGGAACCTGCGGACCTGGAAATTTCAATATACCATTCCGGTCAAATGGAGCCAATATGAAGTTAGTTTTCCGGAATATTTCAACTATAACAAGACGGTGTTGGGCTACCACCCTCTTTGTATGGACGATTACACGACAAAAACTCAAAACATAAATTTCACTACAACCTACGAAACTACCGGCAACGGAATGCAGGGTGGCGGGCAACGACAGCAGGTAAATCAAACCATCTCCTATTTGTCTCACGAATACCGATATGCGGCAAAAGATATTCCGGCAATGAAAGAAGAGCCCTACATGACCACCATCGAAAATTTTAACACCCGTTTAAAATTTGAACTGGCCAGCACTGATTTCACCAAAGTCAGGGGAGAATATAAAAGTTACACAAACTCATGGAAGAATATTGTTGACCAGTTGCTGGGAGATGAAAATTTTGGCGATCAGATCAAGCCGGGAGCTTTCTCGGATGACATAACGGAAAAACTTACCGCCGGAAAGACCACAGAAATGGATGAAATTGTTGCCATTTACGACCACGTTCAACATACCATAAAATGGAACAACGATTATTCAGCACAGGCCTCCAAGCCTTTACGGAAATCATACTCTGAAAAAACAGGGAACGTGGCCGACATAAACCTCACGCTGCTTACCCTGCTGCGAAAAGCTGGAATTTCAGCAGAACCGGTACTCCTGAGTACCCGTAGCCATGGAATACTTAATCCAATATCCCCTACATTAAGTGAATTCAACTATGTCATCATTCAGGCCATAGCCGATGGTAAACCCATGCTTCTCGATGCCACGGAAGAATATCTTCCTGCGGGCTCAATCCCGTTTCGCTGTCTCAATGGCATTGGAATCCTGATCAGAAAAGATTTACCGGCAGAGATTCATTTAACCAATAACGATTCAAACACCACAACAATTGTTTCTCTTGAAATCAAGGAAGGGAAAATATCAGGAACCATGAACTCGGGCATGACCGGGGAGGATGCTTTCAACTTCAGGATGAACCTGAAAAGCGCTGGCGGCTCAAAAGAATACTTTGAAAAAGTAAAAAATAACTCCTCGGAAATCCAGTATCTCGATTATTCATATTCCAATCAGGACAGTATTTACCTCCCGGCCAGGAAAGAATACAAATTTAATCTGACCAATTCGGAGGAAAGCAACAACAGCATCATCTACCTCAACCCGATATTAAGCGACCGGCATCAAAAGAATCCGTTTACATCACCAACGCGCGAATTCCCGGTTGACTTCGGTTCCCCATTCAGGAACAGTTACAGCATGGTTCTCAAGATACCCGAAGGATACCAGGTAGAGGAACTTCCAAAAAACAAATCGTTTATGGTCGGGAATAAAGACGGTATATATGCTTATCAGGCCGTTCAGATGGACGGACAGATCGTTGTAAGTACCCGCCTGGTGTTCGATAAACCGATCTTTCTCCCTCAGGAATACGAGAACCTGAAATTGTTTTACGACATGATTGTTTCCAAGGAAGCAGAACAGATTATCCTGAAAAAAATCAACTAAACACCTATGCGAAAAACCATTGCAGGGATCATTGGGTTCGTTGTTATGCTCTCTTCCCCGGCACAAAGCAAAGAGAAGAACCAAATGACATTTCCCGTCTCAACCATCCCGGCGTCCATGAAAAAAGATGCCTTTGCCATTTGCCGGAATTATGAACATGATTTTGAGCTGATTGAATCAGGCAAAGCAATCGAGAAAGTACATCTGGTGATTACCATACTGGATGAGAACGGGAAACATTTTGGAGTGTTTAATTTACCCTACGATAAATCGACGAAAATAAAATCCATTTCAGGGCAAAGTTATAATATGCTCGGGCTACCGACTGACAAACTGAAAAGCAATGAAATAGAAGATGTTAATTACACTTCGTCCGGAACTATTTATGACGACATCCGAATTAAACACGCTCAAATAATTCCGCAAAGCTATCCATGCACCGTCGAATTTCAGTTTGAAATTGAACACGATGGGCTGATCAGTTATCCCGAATGGCGCCCAATTGATGACTACAGGCTTTCTGTCGAACATTCGTCATACAGGATGATTTGGCCTGAAAATATGGAAATCCGTTACCGTGAACAAAATATACCGACAGGAACCCGGAAAGAAAAAAAAGAAAATGGCAAATACATCCTGGAATGGAGCCTCGATTCCTTGTCTGCCGTCCGTGAAGAAGCCATGTCGCCCCGGTTGTACACTCAGATGCCCCGCGTAATTTTTGGTCCGACGAGCTTTACTTATGATGGGTCATCCGGCAAAATGACCACCTGGAAGGAATACGGAAGCTGGGTTGCCGGACTGAACAGCGGACTCGATCAATTGCCCGATACACGGAAAGCCGAAATCAGAAAAATGATTGGTGACACACAAGACACGGCCCTGATTGTTCAGACCCTTTACAAATACATGCAAAAGCGAACCCGGTATGTAGGCATTCAACTTGGATTGGGCGGCTTTCGGCCATTCCCTGCCGAAACGGTTGACCGTCTGGGCTATGGCGATTGCAAGGCGCTTTCCAATTATATGAAAGCTCTTTTAAATGCGGTCAACATTCCTTCGGGTTATGTCATTGCCGGTGCCGGTCCCAACATGGGCGTTACCATGGATGATTTCCCCACAAACAGCCAGTGCAACCATGCCATTCTTTGTGTCCCCATGCGAAAAGATTCGATCTGGCTCGAATGCACCAGTCAAACCAATCCCTGCGGATACATGGGCACATTCACTGCCGGGCGACGCGCAATGTTTGTCCATCCTGACGGCGGAGAGTTGGTCAATGTTCCCAAACTGCCTGTTGACAAAAGCACTCAATCACGAACTGCACACATAACGATTTCGCCGGATGGAGCCATTCAAGGTTCAGTAAAAACAATTTATGCCGGGTACGAATACGAAAATATTGCAGGAGAACTGACTCAAAGCCCGAAAGATCAGGAAAAGGATATTCTTCACAGAATTGGCATTGCAGGTTTGGTAATCAAAAAATTTGCCTATACCGAAATACAGGATCGGATTCCCAAAGTGGAAGAAAGCCTGGATTTTGCATCTCCAATGTCGGTTTCAAAAACAGGAACCCGCCTTTTTGTGCCCCTGAATATACTTTCGCAACAGGTTCAGGTTCCGACCAAAACGGAAGACCGCAAATTTCCCTTTGTTCAACAGGTTGCTTCCATAGAAAGGGACTCCACAACATTCCTCCTTCCCGAAGGCTATCAAACGGAAACCATGCCCAAGGAAAAAACAATCCAAACAGAGTTTGGAGAATACCATGCTCAACTCATTCCTCAAGAAAACAAAATGGTGTTTAAGCGGGAACTAAAGATTTTTGAAGGAACCTGGCCTAAAGAAAAGTACCAGTCCTTAATTGATTTTTACACCTTGGTGGTTAGCAATGATAAGAGCCGGCTGGTACTCAAACAAAAACAACCTTAACGGCGTGTTTTGAAAAGTCGTTCGATAAACAAGATCGTCAGGAGCACCGTGATTATCATTCCAACGAATGCCCATGCTTTGCCGCCAAAGAACCCGAAAACAAAGGTGATCATAGCCCCAGGCATCATCAGTACCACGAATGCCGTACTCAGGAATGTATTGCTGATATGGATGTCGGATTCAAAAAACAGGAGGCTTGCGGATAGAGCCAGGTACACAAGGGCAACAAGATAAACGATTGCTTTTTTCGTGTTTGTTCTCATCATTGGGATACAGGAATTACTTATTGATCGTGAAAATCAGCATCGAACCAGGCCGAACGTAATAAACAGGATCGGTGCTGGTTCGCTTCTGGCTCAGGCCAACATTGCCTGTAAAAAACAGGTACAACATTTCCTGTTTCTCCGTTTGCTTGTAAACATACTCCAACCCATTGATCACCATGTCGCACCCGCCATCAATCAGCGAAAGTTCACAAGTCATTTTATCGATATTTATTTCAATGGCATTTGCCTCGGCATAAGTCGAATAGGCAACCGAAAGACCTCCCTTTGAACAGGAATAGACCTTTCGGCTGACATCATAAACTTCATTGGGGTCAGTGACTATATCCAGCCGTGCGCTTTGTTTTTGAAAACCATATTTCATTTCTTCGCCTGATGCTTTTTTCAAAGTAAGTTCTCCGGAAACTTCTCCGCTGAAATTTCCTTCTTTTAAACTCTGAAAGAAGGAGTCGAAACCGATCCCGTTTTTGGATCGGTTGCTTTGGCAATAGGTTTGAAAACTCAGGAGTAAAAATAAAAGGGCAAGCAGGGCTCTCATGTTTTATCTTTTTTTATTGACCCGCACCCACCATTCGTCGATAAACACTTTCACCAGCGTGTTTCCCTGGGGCAATGGCCGCAAGTAATATCCATAAAAATGCAGGGTGTCATTTTTGATCTGAAAATTATAGGTGTTGGCGATATTGCCGACATAACCCAGTTGATCTTTATGGAAAGTTACCATCGTGGTATCATTGATCAGGTGAAACGTTCCCCAGTTACTGCGAAAGCTCCCCTTTTCAGAGTTAATGTACGATTCAAAGGTATTGTCCTTCCCGAATTTCTGGGTCCGATCCATCATAAATTGAGGCGCTACCGTGTTGTTGTGCTTCCCGGTTAACATTTTCCAGGTTCCGTAGATTCGATTTTTAGAGGAATGTTGCGCCGAGGTAAACAGCACAAAAATAATTGCAAAAGTTGCTGCAAAGGTAATTGGTCGTTTCATGATTGGTTGGATGTTCGTTTGTTGAGATTACAGATACAACAAGATAATTTAAATTCGTCCGGCTAATTTAAAGATAATTTGTTTTATGAAGATAAATTTATGGCGTGTTTCTTTTCCAATCTTGAAAGATATTGCTGTACCCATACAACGCCGGTATTCCTGATTTCTTTTTACTTTTGCCCTTACACTTTTGCCTTGAACTATGGAACTTTTCAATGACGAATATTTTATGCGGCGCGCTCTACAGGAAGCACAGCAGGCTTTCAATGAAGGCGAAGTTCCGGTTGGAGCCGTGGTGGTGTCGCAAAACCGCATCATTGCCCGTGCACACAACCTCACCGAAACGCTGAACGACGTAACCGCGCACGCCGAAATGCAGGCCATTACCGCCGCCGCCAACCTGTTGGGCGGAAAATACCTGAACGAATGCACCTTGTATGTTACTGTGGAACCATGCGTAATGTGCGCCGGGGCGCTGGGCTGGTCGCAGATTGGCAAGATTGTGTATGGCGCTTCCGACGACAAACGGGGCTTTCAGAAATATGCACCTAACGCGTTGCACCCCAAAACCGAAGTTGTTTTTGGAATTTTGGAGAATGAATGCTCGCAGTTGATGCGGGATTTCTTCCAGAAAAAGAGATAGAAAACAAAATTTCTTCAACTTTTTCTAGGATGTGGCTATTCTGTGCGAAAGAAAATATCCACTTTTTTCTGCTCTTTACCGCGCACAGTTTTTGATTTGTTTCCTAACCCTTCCAGGGTATTAAAGCAAAACCCTTTGAATTAACGACAGATCATTTGTATACTGAGATCGAAATCCCCCTCCGTCGGAGGGGTTAGGGGAGGCTTTTTACCTCAAACCCCACCTTTTTCAGATCTTCCCAATAGTTTGGGTATGATTTGGTGATCACCATCGGATCAAGAATGGTAACCGATCCATAAACCTGACAAGCTGGAGCAAAAGCCAGCGCCATGCGGTGATCGTGATACGTTTCGATTTCAGGGATAGCTTGTTTTTCGAGCTGGAATGTTCCGTTCCATTTCAGTTCGCCGTGTGCCGGTTCAGTGATTTGTGCTCCAAATTTGGCCAGTTCGTCCTGAAGAGCAGCAATGCGGTTGGTTTCTTTAATTTTCAGGGTTTCCAGTCCGGTAAAATGAAACGGGATTTGCTTCATCACACACAGCACGGCGAAAGTCTGCGCCACATCCGGGTTTTCAATAAAATTGAGGCTCAGCGATTGAGTTAAAGGACGGTCGCTTTTTACCAGCCGCGAGCCTTTTTCTGTCGGAATGGTATCAACCCCCAATTGTTCGAACCATTTAGCCAGCATGGCATCGCCCTGCAAACTTTCGGTACGAAGGCCAATTAGTTCCACATCTACCTCATCGGCCATCAAAGCCATTTCGTACCAATAAGAAGCGCCTGACCAATCGGCTTCCACCGAGAATGGACGGGCTTTATAAGTCTGTTCGGCAATGCGGATTTCGTTGCCTTTCCACACCGATTTTACACCAAACTGCTCCATCAGCTTCAAGGTCATCTCGATGTATGGGCGCGACATGATTTTATTCTTCAGGCGTAAAGTCAACCCGCCTTCCAACGTTGGCGCAATCATCAGCAAAGCCGAAATATACTGGCTGCTCACGCTTCCGTCGAGTTCAAGCACACAACCTTTCAGGTGCGAACCATATATTTTGAGCGGAGGGAAACCTTCGTTTTCGAGGTATTCGATCCGGGCACCCAGTTTCCGGAGTGCATCGACCAAAATACCAATGGGACGCTGCTTCATGCGGTCGGAGCCGGTCAAAGTCCACTCTCCCACTATCTGCGCCAGAAATGCAGTTAAAAACCGCATGGCCGTTCCGGCATGACCAATGTCGAAATGGCTGGTATTCGAATTGAAAACCTGTTCCATCACCCGGGTGTCGTCGCTGTCCGAAAGGTTTTCTATCAGATACGGGCTGTAACTCAGTGCATGGATAATCAGTGCACGGTTAGCCACACTTTTCGATCCGGGGAGAACGATGCTCCCTTTCAGGATTTTATCGGGTTTGGATATGAGGTATTTCATTTTTTAATGTTTCGGGTTTCGGGTTACGAGTTGTCTTTTAACCCGAAACCCGGATCCCGCAACTCGAAACGTTTATAAAAATTCAGTGCTTCAATGATCAGCTCTTTCGGGCAATCGACATTGATTTCGACTTTGCCGATCTCGGGGATCAGGGTAAAGTTGATACGCTTGCCTTCGTTCTTTTTGTCGTGAGTCATCAGTTGGTACAAGGCTTCGAAATCGGCTTCCTGAATTTCAAACTTGCCGTATTTCTCGATTATCCAGGCCGAAATGTTATTGAGTTCTTCCGTATTTAATCCGCATTGCTTGGCCGACAAATAAAGTTCGGCAATAATACCATAAGCCACGGCATATCCGTGTAAAATAGGGCGACCGGTTTTCATGGCATAACTTTCGAAGGCATGACCAACGGTATGACCGAAATTCAAGGCTTTTCGGATGTTTTGTTCAGTCAGGTCGTTCAGCACATGCCATTCTTTCACCGCAACCGAATGCGCGATGATCTGCTGCAACGCTTCGTAGTCGATATTCTCCATATCGAACACCAGCAGCTCGTTCCAGTGTTCGCGGCTGCGGATCAGACCATGTTTTAGCATTTCGGCATAACCCGAAAGGAAATTTTCGCGATCGATGGTTTTCAGGAAATTGGTGTTGATAATCACCGAATTCGGCTCCATAAAAACACCGATTTCGTTTTTCAGTCCGTTGAAATTGAAACCTGTCTTTCCGCCCAGCGATGCATCGACCTGAGCCAAAAGCGTTGTTGGAATGTTCACAAAATCGAGTCCTCGCTTGAACGAAGAGGCAGCAAAACCACCCAAATCAGTGAGCATTCCGCCGCCAATGTTGATCAGCAGCGATTTACGATCGGCACCGTTATTGCTCAGGAAATCCCAAACCTTAATGACTGACTGGATATTCTTGTTATCTTCGCCGGAGGCGATAGTCACCGTTTTGATCGAAAATTCGTCTATCACCTTCTGAATCATCGGCAGACAAAAGCCCAAAGCAGTTTGGTCGGTAAGCAAAAACACCTTTCCGGCGGGATACTTGTGAGCTATTTTCCGGAGTTCGGCTTCAATCTGCTGAGAAAAGACGATATTTGAATGTACTTTTGAGTCGGTCATATTCGTTCTGATTTGACTTGCGGCAAAGGTAAACTATTTTGCCTAAAGTAATAAACCGGCAGTTAAACGCGCTGTTAATTTACAGTTTCATTACATTTTATGGAGTTTTCAAATCAATCAAGAAGCAAACGGATCAAAAGGTCGTTCAACGTGGGGGGAATCATCATTGTGCTGGTCGGGCTTTTTTTCCTGTGGCAGAAAAAGGATACGCCGATGCTGATAACCGCCGGTGTATTCATCGTTTATGTTGGGATCGCACAGTTCCTCAATTTGTGCTATGTGTATTTCAGTACCAATAACGGCAAAGTGTTGATACGCTATTACCCGGTTATTTCCTTTTTTAAGAAAAACTACGAAACCATTGAATTTCCGCAGCAGTTACTGGTCAGCTTCCGAATTGAGAAATCGATGGGTTTTTCGGACCTGGATATTGCCATCAAATCCAAACGGGGCATGGCCGAATATCCGTCTGTCAGTCTGGCTGCCCTGAGTAAAGAGGAAATCGAGCAAATCAGGATAGCATTGGAAGAAATTATAAGAAACAACCGAAAAGGTGTTTAAATTGCGTTGGGGATTTCTTATTTTTATAGGAAATCCTAGCAATGGAACACACAGAAGACCTTCAATATAAAATTGCCATTTCGTTAATTCCCGGAATTGGCTCGGTGACTGCCCGCAACCTGATTGCTTACATTGGCAGTGTGGAGGGCGTTTTTAGGGAAAAAGAAAAAAATCTCCTGAAGATACCTGGAATCGGGGAAATCAATGCTCAACGGGTGGCCAATCAAACGGTGATGGACCAGGCTCAACGTGAGCTTGAATTCATTCAGAAACATCAAATCCGGACTTATTTTTATCTGGATGAAAATTACCCCTTCCGGTTGAAAAACTGCACCGACGCCCCGATCATCCTTTATTACAAAGGGAATGCGAACCTGAACGAAAGCCGGGTTGTTTCAGTTGTCGGAACACGGAATGCCACCGGTTACGGCAAAGAAGTTTGCGATGAGCTGATCCGAAATTTCTCCGAACGAAACTACAGTATCCTGGTGGTTTCCGGTTTGGCTTATGGCATCGACGTTCAGGCGCACAAATCCTGCCTGAAATACAATGTCCCGACAATCGGTGTCCTTGCCCACGGACTGGATGTTGTTTATCCATCGCTTCATGCGTCGGTTGCAGCCAAGATGATTGAAAACGGAGGTTTGCTCAGCGATTTCCCAAGTGAAACCAAAATCGACCGGAATAATTTTTTGCGCCGGAACCGCATTATTGCCGGACTGGCCGATGCCACTATCATTGTTGAAAGCGCCGAAAAAGGCGGGGCATTGGTTACTGCCGACATCGCCAATTCATACAACCGCGATGTTTTTGCTTTCCCCGGAAGAAGTACCGACTTGTACTCGCGGGGCTGCAATAAGCTGATTAAATTCAACGAGGCCGTTTTGATCGAGAATCAGGCCGACATCGAAAAAGCTATGAACTGGGACGTAAAAACAGCCTCAGCAAAAGCAGTGCAGACCTCTTTGTTTGTTGATTTAATTCCGGAAGAACAAACGCTGGTTGACCTGCTTAAAGCAGGCGATCGTTTTATCGATGAAATTACCATTGAGACCAAACTTCCGATGAGCAAAGTATCGGCGCTGCTGTTCAATCTTGAATTTAAAGGACTGGTCGTTAGTCTTCCGGGGAAAATGTACCGGCTAAAGTAGCTTGCCTGTTTACTCCAGAAACTTCAGATTTCGTTTCAATCCCTCATATTTGCTACGTTTGACCGGTGATTTTTTAAAAAGGGAGTCAAACAACGGCTTATCCATATCGAGCCATTCATTTTTCGTCAAACCCATCAATTGGGGAGATGGATTAAAAGCCGGTTCCCGATGTGCCACTGACTTCGAGTTCCATGGGCACACATCCTGACAGATGTCGCAACCAAATACCCGGTTCTCAAATTTACCTGTCAATTCGGGATCAATCTCTCCGCGGTTTTCGATGGTTTGGTACGAAATGCAGCGGCAGGCATCCAGCACAAACGGCGCGACCAACGCCTGTGTCGGGCAGGCATCCAGGCAACGGGTGCAGTTTCCACAGTGGTTAGAGACGATCTTATCGTCAGCAGGCAGTTCCAGGTCGATGATTAATTCTCCGATAAAGAAGAAACTGCCGTGCCTGACCGAAATCAGGTTGGTGTTTTTCCCGATCCAGCCTAATCCGGCACGTGCGGCCCAAGCCCTGTCGAGAACGGGAGCCGAATCGACAAAGCACCTTCCCTGGCAGGGGGCGATCTCTGACTGGACAAAACGGAGCAAATGGCCCAGCTTTTCTTTCATTACCTCGTGGTAATCGGCGCCATAGGCATATTTCGAGAGTATCGGAGCTTCGGTGTCTGTTTGTTGTTCGTCAGTGAAATAATTCAGCAGAACAGAAATCACAGATCGGGCATTATCAACCAGCAGACGCGGATCGAGCCGTTTCTCCTGGTGATTGGCCATGTAACGCATTTCGCCGTTCATTTCTTCCCGAAGCCAGTGTTGCAAATGTTCTTTTTCTTCGCTCAGCTCACCGGCCTGGGAAATTCCGCAATCCAGGAATCCAAGTTCCCTGGCTTTATCTTTAATTTTCTCCCTGGCATTTTCTCCGATTCGTCCCATACAGCGATCTAATTTGATTGGTTGAAAATGAATAAAAATATTTTTTTTCATTCGCACAAACAATAAATCATTTTAATGTACTTCTTTTTAAAAAATAATTATTTTTACAACATCGTAACTTCAAGAAAATGAATTTGTTATTTTATAATGTTGAATTAATTATTTTCTCACGAAGTCGCAAAACAAAAAAAAACAAGTACTCAGAATTAACTATTCCGTGAAAAAAACTCTTACCATTGCCTGCCTGAAAATTACTTTTTTTCTCTTTCTGAATTCTTCACTATTCGCCCAGAACATCCAGGAGAAAATCATAAACGGTAATTTTCAAAAGATCAGTCTTCAGGATTTTTTTAGTGTCATCGAAAAAGAACATGGCATCCGTTTTTTTTATCGGCCAGAATGGGTTAAGCCATACTTCGTAAATCAGGAATTCAAGGCAATGCCATTGATCCAGGTTCTTAATCAGCTTTTTGACCGGCAACCTCTTTCATTTCGTTTTTTTCAAAATAACTCGATAGTCATATTTCCCAAAGGTAGCGATGGAATAGTTAAAAACGGGGCTGACAAACCACAAATATTAATAATTGGAAACCCTCTGAATGAAGGAAGGTACACCATAGCCAAATTAAAGGGCAAAGTGCTTGACGGGAAGAACGGAACGCCTCTTCCAGGAGCATTGATCTTTGAACCTCAGACAGGCGCTGGAACCACCACAAATGCTGCCGGAAAATTTGAACTGGAATTGCCAACCGGGGAGTCTGTCCTTCAGATTTCATACATGGGATATGAAGTGCTCAAACAGCAAATTAAATTGATTGAGACTGGAAGTGTTGACTTTGAATTGTTTGAAAAAAGCCATAGTCTGGAAGAAGTTACTGTTTTAGGTGAAGACACCAAAATCTCCAAAGCTCAAATGAGTATGATTAAGGTCAATTCCCGGATTATCAAAGAACTTCCGGTACTGATGGGGGAAGCGGATGTGATCAAAAGTGTAACCATGATGCCTGGTGTCCAAAGTGTTGGCGAAATGTCTTCCGGTTTTAATGTACGAGGGGGGAACAACGATCAGAATTTAATACTGATGGACGGAGCTCCGATTTTCAATACATCGCATCTGTTTGGGTTCTTTTCAACGATCAATCCTGATGCAATAAAAGATGTGACACTTTTTAAGGGAGGGGTTCCTGCTTCCTATGGCGAACGCGTTTCGTCAATCATGGATGTTCAGCTAAAAGAAGGTGATCCTGAAAAAATACAGTTTTATGGCGGGATTGGACTTATCAATAGTCGTTTTACCCTTGATGGCCCGTTGGCAAAGAAAAAGAAGAGCACTTTCCTTATTGGCGGACGTTCAACTTATTCCGACTGGATATTACGCCAAACACGAAACTCACAGTTTAGGAACAGCGTAGCCCATTTTTATGACATAAACGGGACTTTAAATCTTGCATTGGGTGAAAACAACAATCTAAGATTAATGGGGTATTTCAGCCATGATGTTTTTAATTTAAACTCGAATTCGCTATACAACTACGGAAATATTATCGGTTCGGCCAATTGGAAGATGAATATCTCCAAAAGGCTGATATCTAACCTTACTTTAGCTTACAGCAAATATGACTTCGGGCTTGATCAGGAAGATCCTGACCTTCCGGAATATGACTACACGCTATCTACAGGATTCGAATACGGAAGTATGAAGTATATCCTTTCGTGGCTGCCGAACGAACGACATCGCGTTAATACCGGATTTCAGGCTATTGGAAATAAAGTTTTCCCCGGAAAGGTTGTTCCCTCACAGATTAATTCGAATATAAAACCCGAAAAGATTGCCAATGAACAGTCTATGGAACTTGGCCTTTTTGTTGACGATGATTTTGATTTGTCGACGAATACTGCTCTCAATGTTGGCATTCGGTATGCTCGTTTTATGAATATGGGACCGACGACTGTTTTGAACTATGATCCACAACAAACCATTAGTTCCAGGTCGGTAGTTGATTCCACCTTTTTTGGCTCTTGGGAAACAGCTAAGATGTACCATGGTATTGAGCCACGCCTATCATTAAAATTCGATCTTCAAAACGAAGGATCATTTCGCTTAAGCTACCAGCGCATTCATCAATTTGTAAATCAGGTATCGAACACTTCTGTTATTTCGCCTGCCGATTTTTGGAAATTGAGCGATTCGCATATTAAACCATTAATCAGCGACCAGTTTGCAGTGGGGTTGTTCAAAAATCCTAAAAAAGGAATGTTCGAAACGTCGGTGGAGATTTACTATAAGAACCTGCAAAATCTGATGGAATATAAAAACGGCGCAGTCCTGGTGATGAATCCTCATGTAGAAGCCGATATCATCAAGGCCAACGGATATTCGTATGGACTGGAAGTGTTCGCAAAGAAGAATTCCGGCAGACTGAATGGCTGGGCCAGTTATACCTACTCACGCACCTTCCGAAAAACAAACAATGAATTCTCAGAAGAAATAATTAACGCGGGGAAATATTATCCTTCGGTATATGACAGGCCCCATGATTTTTCGACAGTTTTGAACTATCAGATCAGTCGTCGTTTGAGAGCGTCTGGTAATTTTGTGTTTATCTCCGGCAGGCCTGTCACCTTACCCGAACAGAAATACACTTTCGAGGGCAAACAAGTGGTTGTGTTTTCCGACCGGAACGAATATCGCATACCGCCCTATCACCGCATGGATGTAAGCATCACGCTGGATGAAAACCTGCGCAAAAAGCGAATGTGGAAAGGGAGCTGGACTCTTTCTATATACAATTTGTACGGACGAAAAAATCCATATTCCGTTTTCTATCGGAGAGAGCCTTCGGAACAAATCCGTGAAAGAATTTCGAATGCTATTTATAAATTTTCGGTAATAGGTGTTCCTGTGCCATCGATCACCTATAATTTCAAATTCTGATGAAAGAACGATTTCTATATACCATTTCCCTAGTAATACTATTGACCTCATGTGAGGAGTATTACAAACCTGATCTGGATGAAGCTTCAGGCCTGATGGTAGTTGAATCTCATATAACCAACGACTTAAAACAAAACTATATAAAACTAACAAGAGCCAGCAGTTTATACGACACTGATACCGATGAAAAAATTACCGGAGCCGAAGTTTTTTTGATTGAAGTCGGAAATTTGGTAATAACCGGGATAGAATCATCAGCCGGCTATTATACGTTTACTAAAGCTCCGGTTCCGGGCAAAAAATACATATTACGAATAAAAACCAATACAGAAGAATTTGAGTCAGACCCGGTGGTAATGCCTTCATTGCCAAGCATCGATTCGCTATACACCAGGCATGAAGTAAAGAAAACTTACAAGACCAATTTAGATGGCCGCCTCGTGCAAAGAGAAACTCTGGGTCGTAATATTTGTATAGATGCCCCCATTACTCCTGCCCTCGGATACTACCGATTCAGTTGGAGAGCTATTATTCAATGGAAATGGTCAGATCCAAATCCGGGGGCCCCTCCTCACTCTCCCCTCCCCTCACTTTATGGTTGGATTTCTTTTTACGACAAGGAAAATTTCAACTTTGCCGGGCCTAAACCATTCAGTGTTTCAGATAAGATACAAAACCATCCTGTTCTTTTTCTTCAGTACGATACTAAGATTTATCTTGACTCGATTCCACAGTATCCACAAGGATGGATTGTATTTATTGAACAATACGGCATCACGAAAGAATCTTACGATTTTCATCAGAAGTTAAAAGAACAATTCACCGCAGAAGGAAGTTTATTCGATCCGGTAATCACACAAGTATATGGGAATATTCATTGTAAATCAGACAACAAGAAGTTAGTATTTGGCTTTTTTGATTTGAGTTCATACCAGCATTACCGGTATGCTATTAAATTGGGTCATCAGGAATCTGACCATGTATTTGAACGACAAATCGATAGATACCCAGAGATTTTAGATAGAGGGCATACAATAGATGTACCTCCCGATTTTTGGGAGTCCTGGGAAATTAATAACTATTAAATGAAGGAAACAGCATTTATATTATTTCAGAGAATCCCTATTCTGGTTTCTGTCGGAGAGAACCTTCGAAACATCGCCTATAATTTCAAATTTTAATGAAAGAACGATTTATATATGCCATTTTTCTCGTAATACTATTGGCCTCATGTGAGGAGTATTACAAACCCGACCTGGACGACGCTTCAGACCTGATGGTAGTTGAATCTCACATAACCAACGACTTAAAACAAAGCTATATAAAACTAACAAAGGCCAGCAGTTTATACGACACTGACGCCGATAAAAAAGTCACTGGAGCTGAAGTGTATTTGATTGAAGTCGGGAATTTGGTTATAACCGGGATAGAATCATCAACAGGCTATTATACTTTTACTAAAGCACCGGTTCCGGGCAAAAAATACATATTACGAATAAAAACCAATACAGAAGAATTTGAGTCAGACCCGGTGGTAATGCCTTCATTGCCAAGCATCGATTCGCTATACACCAGGCATGAAGTAAAGAAAACTTACAAGACCGATATAGATGGCAGCCTCATGCAAACAGAAACTCTCGGCCGTAATATTTGTATCGATGCTTCTGTTACCCCAACCCTCGGATACTACCGATTCAGTTGGAGAGCTATCATTCAATGGAAATGGTCAGATCCAGAGCCGACAAAAGACCCACCTCGGCCTGCCCTCCCCTCGGTTTATGGTTGGATTTCTTTTTACGACAAGGAAAATTTCAACTTTGCCGGGCCAAAACCATTCAGTGTTTCAGATAAGATACAAAACCATCCAATTCTTTTTCTTCAGTACGATACAAAAACCTATCTCGACTCGATTCCACAGTATCCACAGGGGTGGATTGTATTTATTGAACAATACGGCATCACGAAAGAATCATACGATTTTCATGAAAAGTTAAAAGAACAATTCACCTCAGAAGGAAGTTTATTTGATCCTGTAATCACACAAGTATATGGGAATATTCATTGTAAGTCTGACAACAAGAAGTTGGTGCTTGGTTTTTTTGAGTTGTGTTCATACCGGCATTCCCGGTATGCTATTAAATTGGGTCATCAGGAATCTGATGATGTATTTGCAAGACAAATCAATAGATATCCAGAGATTTCGGATAGAGGACACATAATAGCAGAGGCTCCTGATTTTTGGGAGTCCTGGGAAATTAATAACTACTAAATGAAGAAAACAGCATGTATATTATTTCAGAGAATCCCTATTCTGGTTTCTGTCGGAGAGAACCTTCGAAACATCGCCTATAATTTCAAATTCTAATGAAAGAACGATTTATATATACCATTTTTCTCGTAATACTATTGGCCTCATGTGAGGAGTATTACAAACCCGATCTGGACGCCGCTTCGGATCTGATGGTAGTTGAATCGCACATAACCAACGACTTAAAACAAAACTACATAAAACTATCAAAGGCATGCAGTTTATATGACACTGACCCCGGGGAAAAAGTTACAGGAGCCAAAGTATATTTGATTGAAATCGGAAGTTCGGTTATGACCGGAGAGGAATCGTCAGCAGGATATTATACTTTTACTAAAGCTCCGGTTCCGGGTAAAAAATACATATTACGAATAAAAACCAATACAGAAGAATTTGAGTCAGACCCAGTGGTAATGCCTCCTTTGCCAAGCATCGATTCGCTATACACCAGGCATGAAGTAAAGAAAACTTACAAGACCGATATAGATGGCAGCCTCGTGCAAACTGAAACTATGGGTCGTAATATTTGCATTGACGCTTCTGTTACCCCAGCCCTCGGATACTACCGATTTAGTTGGAGAGCTGTTATTCAATGGAAATGGTCAGATCCAGATCCAACATCTACACGCCCCCCGGTTTATGGTTGGGTTTCTTTTTACGACAAGGAAAATTTCAACTTTGCCGGAACCAAACCATTCAGTTTTTCAGATAAGATACAAAGCCATCCTGTTCTTTTTCTTCAGTACGATACAAAGGCTTATCTTGACTCGGTTCCACAGTATCCACAGGGGTGGATTGTATTTATTGAACAATACGGCATCACGAAAGAATCATACGATTTTCATGAAAAGTTAAAAGAACAATTCACCTCAGAAGGAAGTTTATTTGATCCTGTAATCACACAAGTATATGGGAATATTCATTGTAAGTCTGACAACAAGAAGTTGGTGCTTGGTTTTTTTGAGTTGTGTTCATACCGGCATTCCCGGTATGCTATTAAATTGGGTCATCAGGAATCTGATGATGTATTTGCAAGACAAATCAATAGATATCCAGAGATTTCGGATAGAGGACACATAATAGCAGAGGCTCCTGATTTTTGGGAGTCCTGGGAAATTAATAACTACTAAATGAAGAAAACAGCATGTATATTATTTCAGAGAATCCCTATTCTGGTTTCTGTCGGAGAGAACCTTCGAAAC
>CAZAVU010000022.1:0-22092 GCA_964488805.1 uncultured Odoribacter sp.
ACGGGTGGTAGATGGGGCTCGAACCCACGACCTCTGGAACCACAATCCAGCGCTCTAACCTACTGAGCTACAACCACCATGTTTGATTTTGCGGTTGCAAATATAGTACTTAATTTCTTAGTTGTGCAATAGCAGAACTGAGTTTTTTTATAATTTTTCTTGTTGCGGATTTTATAAAAACAGATTACTGCTGACTACCAGTGATTTATATGGTTTTTGTGTTTGAATGGAATGTTTTGTCAGAGGAATCTATAGTTTACTCTTATGGATTAGCCCACCTTTTTCGTTCAACAGTAATGAAAATCTGATTAAAGTTTCGTCCCGGACGATGAGTTCGTATCCTACAATTTCATCTTCGCTGATTTCAATGACATTCATTAATTCTCCATGTTGAGCCGCTTTTTCTTTAATGTGCTCCGGAGCAGTATGGATGGGCAGATTTTTTTTCAGATTAAGCAATTTCCCGGTTGAATCGTAATGAGCAATGTGTTCAATTTCGCCAAGGTAAAAGATTGCCTCATAAAAATCGTCTGTTTCAAGCCATTCAACATTGATGGAATCTCCAAACTTTTCCAAAAAGGATACTTTCACTTGTTCGGGCAAAGAAACTGTGGAAAACTTAAATATTTTGTTTAGGATGTTTTTCATCAGTGCTGAAATTATAATTCTGGTTCAGGTTGAGTTATCATTTTTAAGGATAGATAAATGAATTGTAAATTAAGAATCTAAACCTTTTTTAGTGTAGACGGCAAAAATGGCAAATAGTAACGCTTTGGTTCGGATTTAATTATTTGAGTCAAATTTTTGCTTGTACATATATATAACCCGTGTCCTGGCTCTTTTTAATCTCATCTTTACTGCATCTTCACTAATTCGTAACGTTTCAGCGATATGTTTGATTGGAAGATTGTCCTGATATTTCATAAGTAACAGAACTTTTTCTTCGGGGTGAACCAATTCCAGAATTGTAAGCAGGTTTTCGTAGTTTGCTTCTTCAAAGTCGGTTTCCGATTCATCAATGATTTCAGGAATTTCGTTGCTGCTGTTCCAGTTCGGATAGTGAAGTTTTTTCTTTACCCTTAAATAATCGATACAGTAATTGTAGGTAATTGAATAAAGCCAGGATGAAAAAGAAGAGTTTCCTTTGAACCCTGGAATTTTTTCATAAGCTTTGGTCAGGATATCGTTGGCAAATTCTTCAGATTGCTTACTGTCTTTTAGAAAACTGAAGCATTTGTCTTTTACTTTTTTGAAATACCTGGAATAGAGAACTTCGAAGAGTTGCTGATTGCCGGAATCCATCAGTAAATGAACGATTTCCTCGTCAGTTTTATGTTGATATTTAGTTTTTAATGCCATTTAAAAGCCTTGGAAAATGAAAAATGTCAAAAAAAAAACAAAAAAATTAAAGCCAGATGTGTTACTTCTCAAAAAACCTTCGTCACAATGATAAATTTGACTGAAAGTCCTTTTGTAAGTCGATGCAAAAATAGAAATTTATAGAAGTTTTTAGTTATAATTATAAGTTAATAATTTTTAGAGAAAACCAAAATTAATTGAGTTATGAAAAGTAAATTAGTTCTTGCTATTGCAGCAATGGGTGTTACAGTGTTATTTAGTTCTTGTCAGAAAGTTCCACAAGCTGAAATTGATGCAGCAACTGCAGCTATTCAGGAAGTAAAAGATGCTGGTGCAGATTTGTATGTTCCAGAAGTTTACCAAGCTTTGGTTGATTCTATGAAATCAGCTAACGAAAAAGTTGAAACTGCTAAAGCAAAATGGTTCCCAAGCTATACTAAAGCTAAAGCTACTTTAGCCTATGTTAGCCAGGCTGCTGTTGACGCAAAAGCTAAAACTGAAGCTCGCAAAGTTGAATTGAAACAGGAAACTGAAACAATGATTGGCGAAGTAAAAACATTGGTAGAAGAAAACAAAGCTTTGATCGCTAAAGCCCCTAAAGGTAAAGAAGGAAGAGAAGCATTGGAAGCTATCAAGAGTGATTTAACTGTTGCTGAAACTACTGTTACTGAAGTTGAAGGTCTTTTGGCTAATGGTGACTTGATCGGTTCAAACAACAAAATCAAAGCTGCTAAAGAAAAAGCTACTTCAATCAAAGCTGAATTGGAAGAAGCTATCGCTAAAAAAGGTGGTAAATAATAACTCTTAGGAGTAAATAATTTAAAATACCCGGGGCTTTATCCCCCGGGTATTTTTTTAATACAACAATGATGGTTCCAGGTAAGAAGAAGAAAATTAAGTGGTTTGTTATAATTTTTTTGTCGGTTATGTTTGTAACAATAACCGTTTGTGTGGTTATTGTTTCTCAAAAGAAATTGCCCAATGAGGACTTAAAGCTTGCCCGTGAGGCTCTGAGTGAAGCCAAGGAGGCTGAAGCTAATGTTTATTCAGAAAAAAACTATAAAGAATCGTTGCAGATGTATGAATCAGCAATGGTAAACTGGTCAAGAGAGAACTCCCGATTTATTCTTTTTCGCGATTATACCAGAGTAATTAACTTTGCCAAGAAATGTAAAAAGCTTGCCGACGAGTCGAAGGAAGTTTCAGTACAAAAAGCGGCTAATCTAAGTAAAGATGTGAATGCTGCTTTTGTAAGTTTAGGTCAAAAGATCGAGCTTTATAACAAGTTATTTAAAAGTTTGCCATTACCCAGATCTGTTTTTGATGCGCATAATAAATCGAAGATGCTTTTAAGCGAATCAAAAATTGCTCAACAGAATGGTAAACTTAAGGATGCTGAAGTGTTATTCAAAAAGGCCGAAATTTATACCAATCATGCCAATAATGCTGCCGGTAAAATGCTGCGCGATTATTTTAATGGATATGGTCGTTGGAAAAGTCTGGCCAATGATGCAATTGCGGCATCGCGAGGGGGAGGTAAAGTTATTCTTGTTGATAAGGTTGCACATATATTGTATGTTTACCAATCGGGTAAGGTTTTAAGAAGTTATCCTGCTGAATTTGGGCCTAATTGGATGGCTCGTAAACTATATAATGGAGATAAGGCAACCCCTGAAGGCAATTATCATGTTTCCAGTGAAAAATCTCATGGAAACTCGGCATACCATAAAGCACTTTTGATCGATTATCCGAATGCTGATGATCGCCGAACTTTTGCGATGATGAAGAAACAAGGATTGATCTCCCGAAGAGCAGGAATGGGTAATTTAATTGAAATACATGGGAACGGAGGAAGAGGATTTGATTGGACAAGCGGGTGCGTAGGGTTAAGAGATCGTGATATTGATGATCTGTGCCGTTTGGTTGGACCGGGAACTCGCGTTACCATTGTTGGATCGATTGAACCATTGTCTGTTGTAACACAGGGGATTAATTTTTAAAAAAAAACTGAAACATTTTTTGAAAATAATAGTTTGAATTTGTAAAGATTGTTTAATATAACAGTTGTATTTTTAATACCAGAACTATGATTCGCACTTTCTTAATTTCTGTCGTTATATTTATTTTGGGCGTCGTTTTTTTTGCAGCGATGGTTCTTTTTGTCATTCCCAAGTTTCAGGAATCTACATTTGCTTTAACTGGATTGTCGTCTAGTTATTCTGGATCTCAGGGTGGGGCTGATAGAGGTGTAATTGAAGAAGAGATTAGTAAACTTCAAAAAAAGCTTGATGCATGCACCCCTACGAATGGGTATATGGTTGTTAATACCTCCGACAATCATTTTTATCTTTATAAGGGTAAACAGTTGCTTCGGGATGGTGTATGTTCGACAGGTAAAAATGAGAAATTAGTATCTGCAGAGCGAAAATATGAACATATCTTTTATACTCCTTTTGGTGTACGTAAAGTGTTGCGCAAATCGCCAAATCCTGTATGGAAGAAACCCGACTGGGCTTATATTGAAGATGGTTTGCCAATTCCCGGACCAAACGATCCATCGAGATGGGAAACTGGAACACTTGGTGCGTACAAGCTGGAAATTGGCGATGGATATATGATCCACGGAACAATTTATAAACGAAGAATGGGTATGAGTGTTACCCATGGTTGCATCCGGTTACTTGATGATGATTTGGAAGCTGTATATAAGACAATGGAAGTAGGTTCAAAAGTTTATATTTATTAATCTATGAAAGAAAATTCAGTTGAAGACTTCGATAGTCTGTTTGTTGAAAAGAAGCGAAGCAGCTTGAAATTTGTTGCTCTTATTATTGTATTGTCGGTATTGGCATTAACTTCCATCTATACCTATTTATCAGTTAGTGCTGTCCGTGATCGGATGAAGTTGGCACAGGACCAGGCGCAAGGTACACCGGAAGTCAATCCTGAGATATTTACCCAGCTAAAAGAAAAAGCCTGGCTCGAATCTCGTTTAAAAATGGCCGATGCCGATTCTATTGGTTTATCCATTGATCTGGAACAGCATCGTATTCAACTTGAATTAAAAGGGGTTGTTGTGATGACTTCCAAAATCAGGGATTATTCAACATCCGGATTCTTTCGCAAATTGGATGGTAATGTATATTTTGCCATGTTTGGAACACCACTGACTATCCAACAATTCAAATCGTCGATTGCTAAGAATCCATTTAAAGTTGTTGAAGCTCCTAAAGACACCATCGCGGCACAGGCTGCTGCTGATGAAGCTGCTAAAAAGGAACAGGAAGAACGTAAAAATGAAAATGTATTCTGGACTGTAAAGCTTGATCGAGGATTTGACCTTGATATCCAGGGAATCGATTCAATCGCTGAAGCTCAGAAAAAATATGAATTTGGTAAAGGATTTGAATTTGAACGCAATCTGAAGAATATTACAAGTTCATTTCAGCATATTCTGAAATTTACAAAACCTGATTATACTCCTGAAATATTAATCAGTATTCCGGAGAATGAGGCAAAGGCAATATTGAGGGCATTACCTAAAACTAAAGCCTTGGTTACTGTACGTATTTAGGTTTTACTTTGGGGCTTTGAAATAAGGAACCGGGAAAAAGCATTGAATCAATGATTTTCCCGGTTTTTTTCTGTAGCTTTCTCTAGTGTCCTTTTCTTTTGAGAGAGATGTTTCCTCCAGATGCTACAATTGTCAACCTACAAAATAGAGAGCCCCAAAACAAACATATAAACAAGGTCATGCAATCTGTTAAGATGCGTTCTTTAAGATAAGCTTGATGTGATTCTTTTACTGCTATTTAGACGTGTTTTATTGAATTGGTAACTAATGTGTTTTTATTGCCTGGCTTTTCATGAAAATGTTTATTTTCGGGCTTTTCAATATCTAATTAGGCATATTTTTGCCTTTGAAAAAATTGATTCCAATGTCACAACTTTTACATTTTCTTATGGTTGGCCTCTTGTTGGCCGATTTTATTCTGGAGCGGTTTCTGGAATATCTCAATTCAACCAGATGGAGCGACCAACTTCCTGAAGAAGTTAAAGGTATTTATGACGAAGATAGATATTGTAAACAACAGGCTTATGAGAAAAGCAATTATCATTTTTCCCTGGTAAGCTCATCGTTTAGCTTTATAATTTTATTGCTAATGGTTTTGCTGTTAGGTTTTTCCTGGGTAAATGATCTAGCAATGTCAGTTTCTGGTCATCCAATAATTGTGGCTCTTGTTTTCTTCGGAATACTTTTATGGGCATCCGACCTGCTGATGATTCCTTTTTCTGTTTACGATACCTTTGTTATTGAAGCAAAATTCGGTTTTAACAAAACCAGTCCTAAAACTTTCATACTGGATAAAGTTAAAGGATGGTTTTTAGGGGCAATTATTGGCGGAGGGTTGTTGGCACTTATTGTTTATATTTATCAACTCACTACATCCAGTTTCTGGCTCTATTCGTGGCTTCTGATCAGTGGCTTCTCGGTTTTTATGGTTCTTTTTTATTCTTCACTGATTGTGCCATTGTTTAACAAACAAACGCCGTTACCCGAAGGAGAGCTTAAATCAGCTATTGAAGACTTTGCGGCTAAGGTTGGCTTCAAACTCGATAACATTTATGTGATTGATGGTTCGAAACGTTCGACCAAAGCGAATGCTTATTTTGCTGGATTTGGAGCTAAAAAACGAATCGTTCTTTACGATACATTGATAAACGACATGACAACCCGGGAACTGGTGGCTGTTTTGGCTCATGAGATTGGTCATTACAAAAAGAATCATGTATTTTGGAGTCTTTTGCTAGGCATTTTACAAACCGGGATCATGTTGTTCGTTTTTTCGCTGATGGTGGGCAGTGCTGATCTTTCGGCAGCATTGGGGGTTGAAACGCCCAGTTTTCATATTGGCTTGGTGGCTTTTGGAATTTTGTATTCGCCAATATCTTTAATTATTGGGCTGGCAATGAATGTGCTATCGCGAAAGAATGAATATCAGGCTGATCGGTTTGCAGCTGAACATTTTGATGCTGAAGAACTGGCCTCGGCACTTAAAAAACTATCGGTTAAAAACTTGAGTAATCTAAGACCTCACCCGGTTTATGTTTTTTTTCATTATTCGCATCCTACCTTGTTGCAACGGCTGAAAGCATTGGAAGCCCGGACGTAATCTGACAACTTTTTTTTGTATCTTTCATATCTGGCGAACCATGTGAAATGCCTCATTTGATTGATAAAAACGAAATTACAAATATGGTTGAGCAATTTCTGAAATATATTCACGACGAAAGGCTGTTTCATTCATCACAACGTATTCTTTTGGCTGTGAGCGGCGGAGCCGATTCGATGCTGATGCTGCACCTATTTGCCAACACTGGCTTCCCGGTGGCTGTTGCTCATTGTAATTTTGAATTGCGTGGGGCTGAGTCGGATGGAGATGAACAGTTCGTTGCTGAATATTGCGACCAGCATAATCTGGCCTGTTATATCAAACATTTTAATACTGAGGATTATGCCGTGCAGGAAGGCATTTCAATAGAAATGGCTGCAAGGGAACTGCGCTACCATTGGTTTGAGGAATTGCTTGAACAAAAGGGATTCGATTTTTTGGCAACTGCACATCATCAGGATGATGTGATTGAAACGTTCCTGATCAACCTTTCGCGTGGCACCGGAATAAAAGGGTTGAGCGGCATTCAGCCCAAATCGGGCCATATTATTCGTCCTATGCTTTTTACAAACCGGGCCGAGATACTGGATTATTGTTTGCGGATAGGAATAACTTACCGTACCGATTCGAGTAATTCAGATGTCATTTTTAAGCGAAATTTGATCCGTCAGCGAATTCTTCCGATGCTTGAACAGGTGAATCCGGCTTTTCGGAAAAATGCGCTAAAAACCATCGGGAACCTTCAGGAAACAGGCTCCCTCTTCCAGCAACGGATTGGTGAGATTAAAGCATCGGTTTACTCCGAAGATGAACAGGGTATCATGATTCATATCGACAAGCTGCTAACCTTGACTCCTCTGCGAACGATCCTTTTTGAACTGATCCGGGAGTTTGGTTTTCAGGCAGAACAGATTGATGATATCATCGATTCGTTAAACAAAGGGTCGGGGCGTAAATTTTTTTCTGATTCCTACAGGTTGGTGAAAGATCGCGATTATTTGCTTATATCTCCTGTACAGGCAACGCAAAATAGGGTGTTTTATTTGAACGAGGATTCAGCGAAATTGAGTTTCCCGATTCGTCTCTCGATTGAAAAATTTGACCGGCCTTATGATTTTCGGTTCTCAATTAATCCCAATGTCGTTGACCTGGATTTTGACAAACTTTCGTTCCCGTTGATTTTGAGACACTGGCATGAAGGTGAGTATTTTCAGCCGTTGGGAATGAAAGGATTGAAAAAACTTAGTGATTTTTTTATCGATGAAAAATATTCTATCCCGGATAAGGAAAACGCATGGATTTTGGCCAGCGGCGATCAGTTGGTGTGGATCGTTGGGAAACGCCTTGACGATCGCTTTAAAATTAACACCCAAACAAAAAGAATATTGAGAATCAGGGTTCTGTTTTAGTAGTGGGATTTTTTTCTCCCTCAAAATGGTTCTGAATAAATGACATTGACCACAGATATCGGGTACCTAAAAAAAACATTAGCGGAGCCAGGCAATATTTTATGTCTGACTCCGCCAATGAAGTGTATAAAATCCTTTATTTACAAATGTTTCCCGTTTTGTATTTTGCTTTTGCGTATTCCGTACGAAAAATAGATGATGAAGCCAAGAGCCATCCATACGACCAACCGGACCCAGGTTTGCCATGGCAGCGAAACCATCTGAATGATACAAATACCAGCGCCAAGGATCGGAACTAGCGGAACAAAAGGCGTTTTAAATGACCGTGGTATATCTGGTTTTTTGATACGGAGAATGATAATGCCAATGCAAACGATGGTGAAAGCAAGAAGAGTTCCGATTGAAACCAGTTCTCCAAGAATGTTAATTGGCAGTATTCCAGCAAGAATTAAAGCGATCAGGCCTGTTATCAGCGTGCTAACATACGGGGTTTTAAACCGAGGATGAACTTTCGAAAATAAGGGAGGTAAAAGTCCATCTTTTGCCATTGAAAAGAAGATTCGGGGCTGTCCCATGAGCATCACCAAAATAACAGAACTTAATCCGGCAATGGCTGCAACTTTGATTACCGGGCGCAGCCAGAATAGTCCTTTCCCCATGGCATCAACACCAACGGCAATCGGGTCGGCCACATTCAGAAAAGTATAACAAACGATTCCGGTTAGAACAATAGCAACCAATATATAAAGCATAGTTGATATCCCGAGCGATCCTAAAATCCCGACGGGCATGTCGCGCTGGGGGTTTTTAGCTTCCTGTGCAGCAGTAGAAACAGCATCAAACCCGATGTAGGCAAAAAATATGACGGCAGCTCCACGGAAAATACCACTCCATCCGTAATGGCCCCACTCCCCAGTGTTCTTCGGGATAAAAGGATGCCAGTTGGCTTTATTTACAAACATAAATCCAATGCCGATGAAGAGCAAAATCACGAAAACTTTAATGATTACCATTGCATTGTTGAACTTTGCCGATTCACGAATGCCAATCAACAGTAGAAAGGAAATGGATGCCACAATAAACATTGCCGGCAAATTTAAAATGGCTGACAAGTGGGGAAGGCTATCGATGGCAATTCCCGAATCTGCCATGTTTTTAACCAGTTCAGGTGTGAGCAGCTTCCATCCGGCCTGCGGAATTTCGACCAGTACCGATCCCCAGGCTGCAGTAAACTGGGCAGGAATAATAATGCCAAAATCTTTCAGGAAGCTGACAACATAGCCCGACCACCCAACCGCGACTGTTGAAGCAGCAAAAAGGTATTCCAGTATTAAATCCCAGCCGATGATCCAGGCTACAAATTCGCCCATGGTGGCATAAGCATAGGTATAGGCGCTTCCCGAAATAGGGATCATTGAAGCAAACTCGGCATAGCACAAGCCTGCAAACAAGCAGGCAAATCCTGAAACTATAAATGAAATAACAATTGCAGGCCCGGCGTATTGGGCTGCGGCCTGACCTGTTAAAACGAATATCCCGGCCCCAATTACAGCGCCAATGCCAAGTGTCGTCAGATTTAATGCACTTAACGACCTTCGTAATCCCTGATCAGTTTTGGATTCGGAAAGCAGCGCCGCAATTGATTTTGTAAGAAATAATTTTGACATAAAAGTTATTTTTCAGAAATCAAAAATAGCTTTTTTGCTGATAAATCAAACTTTTGAATGACAGAAGTATCGCCTTTTGTTGATAAATCGAACAATTTTGTATTATTGATATTCTGACGGTTTCCTTCGGAAAAATAAGGACCGGATGGCTGCATAGAAAAATGGAACAAGGGTTACCAGAATAAGCCCCAAAAAGATAAGTTCGAAGTTATCTTTTATCCATGTCAATTCGCCCAGGAAATAGCCAGTCAGGGTGAAAAAAGGGACCCAGATTACTGATCCAATAACCGTGTACGTTCCAAAAACCGGATAGCTGAAGTTCACTGTTCCTGCCAGGAAAGGAATATAGGTGCGGATTACCGGGAAGAAACGGCCAATGATAATTGACTTTTTCCCGTGTTTATGGTAGAATTTCCGAGTCTCTACAATTGATTTTACCAAATACTTCTGTGCTATTTTATTTCTACTGTATTCAATCTTGTGCCCAACCAGCCGGCCAACATGGAAATTGAAATAATTACCAAGGATAGCGGCCAGGATCAGGAGCGGTACAAGGAGAAGAACATTCAGTTGAGACGAGGCAGCAATGACTCCGGCCGAAAAAAGCAAGCCGTCGCCTGGTAAGAATGGGAAGACAATCAGGCCAGTTTCCAGAAAAATGATCAGGAAAAGAACCAGGTATGCTTCCAGAACATTTTCAGAAACAATTGCAAAAATTGCCTCGTTGGTGTGAAATAGTATCTCAAAAATCTCATTCATAGCATGATAAACATAATTCAGCTCAAATATAGTCTGGCAGCGCAAAAATAAAATGGCCTAATTTGCAGACATGCAAGATACTACAAATTAAGCCATCTGAATTATTCAACCCGATGTAAAATCCGGACCGGTTTCTGTTTAAAAACTATTCGCAAGCAACTCGCAGATTGCTGACAGGAACTCGTTGTCTTTATTGGTGAAGGGGGCCGGAGAGTGGCTGTCGATATCCAACTCGGCCACAAACTTGCCGTTTTTTAATATCGGCACCACAATTTCGGATTGGACTTCAAGCCCGCACGAGATGTAGTTCTCCACCTGAGTGACATCCTGTACCACCATTGTCCGGGCGCTTTCGGCCACCTGTCCGCAAATACCTTTCCCTACTGCAATATGCGTATGTTGAGTCGGTTTTCCAACAAAGGGCCCCAGCACAAGTTCGTTTTGCTCCTGATCAAGTATGTAAAAGCCGACCCAGTCGTAATGGTAAACATTCTGCTTTAGCAATTCGCAAATCCGGAGCAATAAATCCTCCGGATTTTGAGAAACAAGTTCAGCAATTGACTGATATAAATCTTCGAAATTTGTGGAGCTCATTTTCTCTCTTTTTATCGTTTGGGCTCTTTGATTACGATTTGATCTTCGTAAGTCATTTTTTCACAGTACTTGCATTTCAGAACAATCGGGCTTTTGGAGATAACATTGAAGTGAGTGGTTATTTCTTCGTTGTTTGTAATGCACTTTGGATTAAAACATTTCACGATGCCAATAACCTTGTCGGGGACTTCAACCACCCTTTTTTCAACTACTTCGTAGTCGCGTATGATGTTTAGTTTGGCATTCGGGGCAATCAGCGCTATTTTATTGATTTCATCGTCTTCAAAAAATACATCCGACACTTTGATGATGGCTTTACTCCCCAGTTTCTCGCTTTCAAAATTGGCTCCAAAGGTTATTTGTGATTTTACTTTTTGCAGTCCCAGAATGGAAATAACCTTGAACAGGTTTTCGGATGGAATATGGTCGATTACAGTTCCGTTGTTGATGGCGCTGACTTTCAGTTTCAGCTTCTTTTTTAAATTATCGCTCATGACTGTTGTTATTTAAGGTTGAGGATATGGGCAATTATGGCCTGGCGTACATACATCCCGTTTTTGGCCTGGGTGAAATAATAGGCTTTTTCATTGCTGTCAACATCGGGATGTATTTCGTTGACACGGGGTAGTGGATGCAGGATTCGCACATTGGGCTTGGTGTTTTTCAACATGCTGTTTCGAAGGATGTACACATTTTTTACTTTTTCGTATTCAATTGGGTCCATGAAGCGTTCCTTTTGAACACGGGTCATGTAAATAATGTCGGCCTGATTGATGTTTTCGTTGATTTCGGAGTGTTCGAAATATTGGATTCCCTTTTCCTTCAGAAATAGCTTGTATTCTT
The DNA here is from genome assembly GCA_964488805.1 of uncultured Odoribacter sp. Classification (GTDB taxonomy): domain Bacteria; phylum Bacteroidota; class Bacteroidia; order Bacteroidales; family Prolixibacteraceae; genus Aquipluma. Next base: position 11,806 of record CAZAVU010000022.1, read on the forward strand.
CGGGCATGGCCAACTCTTCGGGAGCGATAAAGTTGAACACAGGATTTTCGAATTCAGACAGGGCCATCAGCAGGGAATGGACCGTCCGGCCATATTTCAGGTCGCCAATCATGAATATGTTGATGTTGTCGAGTGTGCCCTGTGTTTTCAGGATCGAATACATGTCGAGCAGTGTTTGTGTCGGGTGCTGGTTGGCGCCGTCGCCGGCATTGATTACCGGAACATCGGCGACTTCGGCGGCATAACGGGCGCTGCCTTCCATGGGGTGGCGCATGACAATCAGATCGACATAGTTACTTACCATCCGGGTGGTGTCGTGCAACGTTTCGCCTTTCGAAACGCTGGACGATCCGGCGTCGGAGAATCCAATTATTCGCCCGCCCAGACGATTGATAGCGGTTTCGAAACTAAGCCGCGTACGGGTTGATGGTTCAAAAAACAAAGAAGCGACTACTTTTCCTTCAAGCAGTCTCTGGTTTGGATTTTTCTCAAAATCGGCTGCGAGTTCCAATATTCGCAGGTAGTCTTCTTTTGAATAATCAGTGATCGAAATTAAATCTCTCTTCTTCATTTTATGTGTTGTTTTTATGGATTGTGAGGCAAAAAAAAACCAACAGGCATTTCTCCTGTTGGTTTTCATAAAAGACCGGGATTTCCGGGTAAAAGTAATGTTGTGTCAAATGGTTAAAATGATGGATGATAAACATCGGGTTTGGGAAAAATCTTTCCAGGTGAAGCTTTTCACCCAAAAAGCGGAAATATTGTTTTATCAGGTGTTCCATCAAAGTTCAAATTTACGTTGTTTTCAGGTTTATATAATGGTTTGGTGAAATTAGTTATTAAAAGGTTATTAACATTCGTACAATTAGCCGATCGGGGAAACCAGAACCCCTTCGATTTTTGAAAGACTGTTTATCAAATTAGCAGATTCACTTATTCTTATCTGTGTTTTTATTTTACACCGAAGATCAAACTGGGGGTCGATCTGGGGTAGTTTTTCATCTTTGAATATCTTCATTACTTCATTCATCACCCCGTATTCAAACTCGACGGATAGTTGTTGTTCAACCAGTTTCTCGACTATTTCGGCCTGATTCAGGGCATCCAGAGCAGCATTCCGGTAAGCATTGATCAGTCCGCTTACACCAAGCAACGTTCCCCCGAAGTAACGCACCACGACAATCAGAATATTGGTCAGGTCGAAACTTTGTATTTGTCCCAGAATAGGCTTCCCGGCAGTGGAGGAGGGTTCGCCGTCGTCATTGGCCCTGAACAACAATTTTTCATGGCCCAATCGCCAGGCATAACAGTGATGCCGCGCCGAATGATGTTCTTTTTTTATTGTTTGAATAATATCCCTGATTTCGTCTTCGGTATTTACCGGCCAGACATAGGCAATGAATTTGCTTCCTTTATCTTTAAAAAGGCCTTCTGAAGGTTTTGATATGGTCTTGTAAGTATCTTCCATCAGTAATTAGTTAAAATCAGAATGGCTGTCAGTGCCATTATTATTCCTGCAAAATTAACCTTTGAAAGCTTTTCTTTAAATATTAATGAGCCTACCAGGATTGAAAACAAAACGATGCCAATGCTATTCAGGCCAAAAACAACCGAACTTTCGAGTTTGCTGTTGTTCAGGGCTAGAATGAAAAAATACAGTGAGCCAAAGTTGGCTATCCCGAGAACTGTTCCCCCAACCAATTCAGCAATGGTGATGCTCCTGGATGCTGTATTTTGCGTTAAGATAATGAATATCAGCCCAAAAACAAGGGAGCTAAGAAATACTGTGGCAGAGAAGAGTAAGCCTAAACTGTTGGTTACAAAATAGGTTTGAGCATATTTCACGATCGAGTCGGTGATTCCTGATCCAAGGAAAATGATGGCAGGAAGTAAAACCGGCCAAATGCCGTTTTTCTTGTCTAACGGACGATAACAGGTCAGAAAGACTGAAAGGGTCGCAAGTATCAATCCTGCTGATTTCAGAAGAACTGTCTTTTCGGAAAAGTAAAGGATGGAAAACAGGATGGGAATAACCATTGACATTTTTCCGGCAATGGTAGTAACCACGACTCCTGAAATCCGGACAGAATGTCCAATCAGGAAGAACATCAGTATGAACGAGAGGCCTATTATCCAGGCAAATAACATCCAATGCGACGAAATGGCTTCGGATATGGAAATTTTGTGATGGTTGAAGCTGAAACCAAGCAGGGCCGCCACCAGGTAATTTACTGTAATCAGTTTGATCAGACTGGCTTTAAACCGTTCAGTAACCTTAAAGGTGAAGAAAATTACCGATGAAGAAAGAATGCTCAGCAAAAGATAAACCATAGTTCAATTTTGTCTGCAATAAAAAAGCAGATCAAGATGACCTGCTTTTATCGGTTACATTTTTAATTTCTTCTCAATCTCATCGACACAAAGCTTAAATGCTTTGTCGGTTTCTTTTAGGTTGCTCACTGTTTTGCAGGCGTGCAGGACAGTGGCATGGTCTTTATTTCCAATCTGTGAGCCGATTGAGGCAAGCGATGATTTGGTCATGTTTTTAGAAAAATACATGGCCAGTTGGCGTGCCTGTACGACTTCGCGTTTTCGGGTTTTTGTCAGAAGTGAGTCAACCGGCATATTGAAGTAATCGCAGACTACTTTGGCAATATAGTCGATCGATAATTCCCGTTTCGAATTCTTTACCAGCTTATTGATCATCTCGCTGGCTAGTTCGATGGTAATTTCTTTCCGGTTAAGGGTCGATTGGGCCAGCAATGACACCAATGCACCTTCGAGTTCCCTGATGTTGTTTGTAATGTGAGATGCAATATATTCAAGTACTTCTTCCGAAATGTCGATGCCGTCCTTATAGATTTTGCGCCGCAGGATATCCATCCGGGTTTCGAAGCTGGGTTGTTGAAGGTCGGCTGTCAGTCCCCATTTAAATCTGGAAAGAAGCCGTTGTTCCAGTCCTTTCAGTTCAATTGGCGGTTTATCTGAAGTCAGGATCAATTGTTTCCCGCTCTGATGCAAATGATTGAATATGTGGAAGAATGTTTCCTGTGTTTTTTCTTTGCCGGCAAACTCCTGAACATCATCCAAAATCAGGACATCGATCATTTGATAGAAATTCAGAAAATCGTTCCGGTTGTTATTTCGGGTAGCTTCGGTGAATTGAGTCTGAAATTTATTGGCATTAACGTATAGTACCACCTTATCGGGGTGGCGTTCTTTTACTTCGATACCAATGGCGTGGGCCAGGTGTGTTTTTCCAAGTCCTGAATTTCCATAGATCATCAAGGGATTGAATGCTGTTCCTCCCGGATTTTGGGCAACGGCAAAGCCAGCGCTTCGGGCCAGCCGGTTGCATTCCCCTTCAACAAAGTTTTCGAAGGTATTGTCCAGACGCAATTGAGGATCAATTTGAATCTTCTGGATCCCGGGAATAATAAAGGGATTTTTGATTGATGGCTTTCCTTCTGCTTTCAGAGGAATGCTCATCGGTTTGTTTTGTATTTTGCTGTTATTGCTGGTTGGGTATTTTACCGTGTAAGGTTGTGAGTTGCTTTGGTTGTTGCCCATAACCACCACGTATTCGAGCTTGGCCCCCAAACCAAGTTCTTTTCGCAAAGTTTTCCGGAGTAAGTCGATGTACTGTTCTTCGAGGTATTCGTAGAAAAATGGACTCGGAACCTGAATGGTGAGAACTTCTTCTTCCAGGTTAACCGGAACGATTGGTTCAAACCAGGTTTTAAAACTAATGCTTGGAACATTGTCTCGAATAATTGTCAGACAACGATCCCAAACCAAACGATGATCATTAATCATTTTGGAACAGGCTATTAAAAAAATTTGACAAAACTATATTCCCTAAATTTTCCCTAGGAACAAATTTTATCAAAAAAATGATACAAAAAAAATGGATTTGCTCTTGACTTTTATCAAAAAAGGGTAAGGCTGTTAAAACTCAGGCATTTAAAAAATGAAAAAAAAATATATTTTTTTCGTTGGAGTTAAGTGCTTTTATATCAATCGCTTAGATATATTTGAATGCTAATTGCCTGTCAGTAAAGGCGTGTAGATATTTTACGATAAATTTTAATACTGTTTATTAATTAGTTTGTTAGTTTTTTGATCGCTTTTTCCAGTTTTATCTTCCTTCCATTCCTGAAAGCAACCAGACTTGCATCCGGAAAATTGATCCGGGCAGTTTCCAGCAGCTTGGATATTTCTTCAAAACTGGTCGACTTACCAGCCATGTAATTGTAGGTTTCACTAAGCTTCATTTCTTCAATTGGGCCCAATCCTTTAAAAAATGCTGATTCAGTTGATAATTTTGCCGGACTTGAAATCAGGTGTACTTTGTAAATAATCTGATCTTTCTGACCGGGTGCAGCAGGACGGTTGGTGATATACACGTCTTTCCCGATGTTAAAGGCTGAGAAATGAACGTATCTTTTCGGATTGTTTCGGACATCTTTTAGCAGCAAATCAAGGCTCCCTGCCAGATTGTTCAGGTTTTGATACAACATCGGATCGTTAATTAACAATCCTGCCGAACTTTCCGTGGAATTCAGTTTCTGGATGATAGCGTTTAATCCGGCCACAGAAGAGCTGATTTCGGTAAATACCGGGCTGATATTCAGTTTTGAAAGTGAATCGGACAGAGATGACATGTTCCCGATAATGTTGGAGATTTGTCCTGAATTTTGTTTGAGCGTCGAGCTTATGCTGTCGATATTTGAAACGATAGAGTTTACTTGTCCGCTGTTCATTATCTTTTTCAGTTCGCCCGACACCGATTCGATATTGGCGATCGTGTAGTTAATGTTTTCGAAGCTTTTTGAAAGGTTATCCCTGGTTTTGGGATTGAAAACCGATGTGACTACAGTGAGAGCCGAGTCGAGTGAGGCAATCAGTTCTTCGGCTTTTTTCTTTAAAGGAAGGACCTGCATGCTGACCTGTTCCTTTAAATCGCCCTCAATGGTTCCGGGAATGGTGTCGTCGGGCTGGTAATATTCTCCCGAATGGACAACTTCCAGTTTGATGGATTTGGTTCCCATGATGTCGCTGGAAATAATTTTGGCTGTTGATCCTTTGGCAATTTTAAAGTCTTCCTCAAGCGACATGGTTACCAAAAGCCTTCCGGAATAATCGCTAAGAAATTCAATGTCAGTAACCTGCCCAACCTGGTAACCGTTGATCGTTACCGAACTTGATTTGAGTAAGCCGTCTATTTTTTCGTACACAACAAAATAGTTGGAGCTTCTTTTCAACAGGTCAATGCCTTTCAGGTAGTTTATTCCCCATATCAGTATGGCTAAACAGGCAATCACTAAAAAACCAAGTTTGGTGTATTTTGAAACTTTGATCATATTTCCGGTTGTTTCTGTTTTCAGGACTCAAAGCTACGCAGCATTAACGAAGAAAGCAAATTGATCTGCCGTTTTAAGTTAGTATCTATCTGTTACTTAGTGTCGGGTTTGTAGATAATTCGCTTGCCGTCAACAAAAGAGACGATAAAAGCCTGTGGATATTTCAGTTTAATTTTTTTCAGAACAGGAGAGATCGTTTCAACCGAAGATTCTTTCCCGATGTAATAGCGGTAGTATTTATCGGTCTTCTCCCTTCTGACATTTTTTAAACCTTTGAAATTTGATGCAACAGGCTCTACCGGAGTTGTGTTTGCTCCGATTTGCACGCTGTAATAAGTGCTGTTTGCAACTGTTGACTGACGGGATAATGTATCGGCTGATTTGACATTGGCATGTTTCTCCGAACTGGGTCCTGTAATTTCAGGAGTGTGTTTTTCTTCAGCCTTAGCTGTGGTTTCTTCTTCAGGTTTGACATCCTTTTTTTCTGGCGCAGCCTGGGACGATGCCGTGTCGGAAGTCTTATTGTTCTTTATTTCAGGTTTTTCAATAGTAGCAGATTCCTGTTTTTTCTCTGTTTCAGCCTTTTGAATAGCCGTATCCTGCTTGTTGTGAGTTGGTTGTGCTTCGACAATTGCATCCGGTCTATGCCCGGAATTTCTGGATTTAAACCTGTTGAAAGCTTCCAGAATGGATTGAGCTATTTTCTTTTGTCCTTCCTCGCTGCTCAGGTAACCGGCTTCTGATGGGTTGCTCAAAAAACCTGTTTCGACCAGTACACTTGGCATTGACGATTGTCTTAAAACCAGGAATCCGGCTTGTTTTACTCCCCGGTTTGAACTTGAAACTTTAGTTGTTAACTGTTGCTGGATATCACCGGCAAACGCTAAACTTTGATCAAGATATGTATTCTGAATTAATTCGAACAAGATGTACGATTCCGAGGAATTTGGGTCGAAGTTTTCGTAAGTAGTCTTGTAATTATCTTCCAAAAGAATTACTGAGTTTTCCTTTTTGACTACATCGAAATTTTCGTTTTTACGGTCAAGCCCTAATACAAATGTTTCAGTTCCTTTGGTGGCCGAAACTCCGCAAAAATTGGCATGTAAAGAGATAAACAAATCGGCTTTGTGTTTATTGGCAATTCTCGATCGGTCAATCAGGGGGACAAAAACATCGGTGTTACGGGTGAAAACGACTTTCACATCAGGAAAGTTTTCGTTGATGTAATTTCCCAGTTTTAGTCCGATACCCAGAACCACGTCCTTTTCGCGAATCCCTTGTTTATTAACGGCTCCGGGATCCTTGCCTCCATGCCCCGGATCAATAATAACAACCATTGATTTGCTGTTTTTATTGGCCGTAGTTGTGGCGGAGAGTTCCTGGATACAAAAGCAGAGAAATAGCAGGATAAAGGACTTGAAATATGAATGGTTCATTGTTGTCATATTGTATTTTGTTGCAAAAATAGAAATTAGATGTTGTTTTAAAATCGTTTCATGGAATATTTCAGGTCATGCAAAGCTCGCTGATTCCTTAAATTTCATCCATTACGGATGCAGAAATCAATGAATTAAGATTTTAAAACAGTTTATTAAAATTATTTTACATCTATTTACATTTAGGTTTAGGCCTTATTTATATTTTTGCACCGGACAAGATGCAGGTGATTATCTCATAAATCGTGGCTTTGATAAAGAATCTTCTTACAAATATATTATTCTTAATTGCGCTATCGTCGTTTGGCCAGTTGAACGTGAAATCTGATACGATTTCTACGACTAAAGCTATAGCTCAGGCGGATACAATTACAGTTCCAGCACCCAACGACTCAATCAAAGACAATCCGGTGCTTGAAGCTACCATTTCTTATTCGGCGCAAGATTCGATTATCCCGGACCTTGAAAATCAGAAAATGTACCTCTACAAAAGCGGGGTTGTCAATTATCAGAATATCGAGCTAAAAGCCGATTACATCATGCTCGATATGGCCAAGAAGGAAGTTTATGCCGAAGGTTTACCCGATTCGACCGGTGCGATTGTGGGGAGTCCTGTTTTTAAAATGGGAGACGAAGAGTTTGAGTCAAAGTCGATGAATTACAATTTTGAAACGCAGAAAGCCATTATCACCGACGTGAAAACCACTCAGGGTGACGGCTTTGTTCATAGCGACCTGACGAAGAAAATCAGTAAAGATGAATTTCTGCTGAAAAAAGGGAAATATACCACCTGTGATGCAGAGCACCCGCATTTTTATCTGAGAATGACCAAGGCAAAGGTTATTTCGAATAAAAAAATCATCACGGGCCCGGCTTATATGGTTCTGGAAGATTTTCCGATTTATTTCCCCATGATTCCGTTTGGGTATTTCCCCAATTCAACGACTTACACGTCAGGCATATTGATCCCAACTTATGGTGAAGAACAAAGCCGTGGATTTTTCCTTCGCGAAGGGGGCTATTACTGGGCTGCCAACGATCATTTTGATCTGGCCTTGCGGGGCGATATTTATTCCAAAGGATCGTGGGCTACCAAATTGCATTCCAATTATCGGGTTCGATACAAATACAACGGGAGCTTCGATTTTAGTTATAACCTGAATAAATATTCGGAGAAACCACTGCCTGATGCCTCAATTTCCAGGGGCTTTAGTTTAAACTGGTCGCACTCGCAGGATGCAAAGGCAAACCCGAACCGGACATTCTCAGCAAGTGTGAACCTGTCGACCAGCTCCTTCGATAAGGAAAACTCGTATGTGAATAATACCCAATCGATTCAGAATTATTTGCAGACTCAAAAGTCGTCGAGCATTTCCTATTCCCAAAAATTTGAAAATTCGCCATTCAATATGTCGTTGAGCCTTCGTCATTCGCAAAACTCACGCGACTCGACTATTACATTGGGGTTGCCGGAGATGACCTTTAACGTGGCTAAGATCAATCCATTTCGGGTAAAAAACAGGGTCGGGCCGGTTCGCTGGTACGAAAAGATCAGTTTCAGTTATTCGGGAAATATCCGAAATTCCATTTCTAATGTGAAGGAAAATGAGCTGCTCAAGAAATCAATTATCCGTGACTGGCAGAACGGCTGGCAACATTCAATCCCGATTTCATTGCCATCGTTTAATTTGATGAAGTACATCAACATGAGTCCGAGTTTCAGCTATTCGGAGCGATGGTACACCAGTTACATAAATAAGAGCTACATTCCTCAAACAGCCTTTACGCCCCCACACGAGGATCACCTTTTGGTCGATACGGTTTATGCTTTCCGGAGAAATTACCAGTATTCCTACAGTTTGAGCGCTTCGACCAACATTTATGGGATGTATATTATGCGGAATCCTAATTCAAGGATCAAGGCAATAAGGCATAAGATTACGCCATCGGTTAGTTTCAGTTACATGCCCGAATTTGGTAAAAAGAAATACGGTTTTTGGGGATCATATATTGATGGTAACGGTAACGAACAGTTTTATGACCATTTTGCCAATGCGATCTTTGGATCGGCACCTAAGGATAGGAGTGGTTCAATCAATTTCTCGCTTACCAACAACCTGGAAGCAAAAGTGCTGGATTTGAAGGATAGCACGGCCACAAAGGACGATAAACTCAAATATAAAAAGGTAAAGATTATCGATAACCTGGGAATGAACGCTTCTTACAACATGATTGCCGATTCGATGAAGCTTAGTACAATCCCCATTTCAATGAGGACAACTGTCAAAGGTATCAATGTCAATTTAAACGCGACGCTAGACCCTTATATGGTTGACACTTTGGGACATCGATATGATGAATATGTGTGGAACCACATGAACGGGATGAGGAAATTGGGGCGTCTGACCAATGCTGGTTTATCTTTTGGAATGAATTTCGAATCGAAAAAAGCCAAACAGGAACAGGAGGCGGATAAAAATAAGAAGCCGGAAAAAGAAAAACCAGTTCGAAAAGATGAGATTTTGTATTCCGATTTCGATATGCCCTGGAGTTTCAGGTTCGATTATTCATTTTATTACACGAATCCGTTTATCAAAGGAAAGAAACCGACCATTAATCAAAGCTTAAATATGGGCGGACGACTTAGCTTAACCGATAAGTGGCAGATGGACATGACTACAAACTTTGATGTTCAGGCCATGAAATTTTCATTTACTACCTTTAATGTGAGTCGTACTTTGCATTGCTTCACCATGTCGTTCAGTTTTGTTCCTTTTGGCGACCGGAAAAGCTACAGCTTTAATCTGGCTGCCAGTTCGTCCATGTTGCGCGACCTCAAAATTTCCAAACAGAGTTCATGGCGCGATAATTAGCTTCGCGTTTATCCACACAACGGTTTCCCGATATTACAAATATCTGGGCCCTAATCAGCTTTCAACATCAGGTTTATCACAGGTGCTTTTTGGGTTATTATAATTTTATTGTTTCTAATGACAAAAAATTCAATGTTTTGTGATATATTTATATGTGGGGTATATACCGGAGCGGTGTTGAAATGAGTTGGATTGCCTCTTTTTGAGAAAGAAATCAAGCATCTAAATCTTAAATATGAATTTCCAGAAAAAGGTTCTTGTTATTGAAGATGACCTGATGTTAGGTAACACTATTCAGAACGTCCTTAAGCATCATCACTTTGACGTATGCTTTGCCAACAACGGAGCTTCGGGGATACAGAAAGCATTTGAATACAATCCGGACCTGATTTTGTGCGACATCAACATGGATCCGATCGATGGATACCAGGTGTATAAATTGTTGGAAGAATCGTCGATCCTCAAACGGGTGCCGTTCATTTTCTTAACCGGAAGTTCCGACATTGAGGATATGCGGTATGGGATGTCGCTCGGTGCTGACGACTATTTGGTGAAGCCTTTCCTTAATGTGGATTTGATAAAAACCATCGAGAAACGATTGGACAAATTCGCTAC
>CAZAVU010000022.1:22192-59335 GCA_964488805.1 uncultured Odoribacter sp.
GGAAGCGAATTGCGAATGAAGATGGTCGTTTCTGAATTTGATAAATTTTCAAATTATACAGTCTTTCTTGGAATGATAACCCCACCGGCGAATCAGTTTAACCATTCCGAAATCGATGGGTATGCCGAGAAAGTACGAAATCTTCTTAACCGGGAAAATATTAAAATCTCGGATGCTTTAGGCGAGAAGATTACCGAGATTTTCAAACAAAGAAAACTGAATATCAGCGTTCAGTGTAATCCATTCTTTACCAAAAGGGAAAGCCAGATCCTTTGTATGACTATGGAAGGGTTGCCAATCAAAGCGATTGCCGACCGGCTTGCTATTTCTGACCGCACGGTGGAAAAACACCGGGCAAGTCTCATGGAGAAATCAGGGGCAAACAATATGATCGAGGTCATTGTGTTTGCTTTGAGAAACAGCCTGGTTGAAATATAAAGGTATCAACCATTCTTTTATGGTTTTTGAGCGTTTTTATAATCCTTTAGCATTTGGGCAATGCCGTAAAAAGCGCCAGTCCTGCCCGGCTGGTTTCCTTGTAATAGTTCGACAAGTCTTTACCGGTTTTGTACATCGTTTCAACCACCTGGTCGAAGCTGATGCGATGGCGTCCGTCCGACATCAGTGCGTAGGTGTTGTGTGCCAGTGCACGCTCAGCGGCAAAAGCATTTCGCTCGATACAGGGTATTTGTACCAGCCCTGCTACCGGGTCGCAGGTCAGCCCCAGGTGATGCTCAATACCCATTTCGGCAGCATATTCAATCTGGTAAATGGTTCCGCCCATCATTTGGTTTGCGGCGGCTGAAGCCATGGCACAGGCAGTGCCCACTTCCCCCTGACACCCCACTTCGGCGCCCGAAATAGAGGCGTTTTGCTTGACGAGCGTTCCAATCAATCCTGCCGTTGCCAGCGCTTTGTACAGTTGCTGCAAGTCGACCTCGTAAACTTTCTGATAATGTTTCAATACCGCAGGAACAACCCCACAGGCGCCGCAGGTGGGTGCGGTGACGATCAACCCTCCGGCCGCATTTTCTTCGGAAACAGCCAGCGCATAGGCAAACAGTTTCGATCGTTTTTTGAACGGACCGCTGAAATTCTGGGCTTTGAGGTTGAACGAGCTTGCTTTGCGGGGAAGCATCAGTCCTCCAGGCAAAGTACCTTCCCGCTTTAATCCGCGTGAAATGGCATTGTCCATAACATGCCACACTTCTGCCAGGAAATTCCAGATGTCCAGGCCTTCATGATCTTCGACAAATTCCCAAAGTTGTTTGCCGTTTTCGTGGCACCAGTTTAGAATATCGTCAAGTTTATTGAGTGGGTAAACATTTTTGGTTTCCAGTTCGGTCTGGTCATCAATGATAGCCCCGCCGCCAATGCTGTAAACAGTCCATTCGCCGATGATCTGTTGCTGTTCGTTGTAGGCTTCAAACTTAAGCGCGTTCGGGTGCTTGGGCAAGAACACTTCGGGTTTCCAGATGATTTCCATCGTTCTTTCCCTGAAAATTTCGCTGATCGCCACATCGGTCAGGTGTCCTTTTCCGGTTGCAGCAAGACTCCCGTAAAGAAGAACCTTGTAGTTTGCCGCATTGGGTAGCTTGTTCAGAAAACGTGAGGCTGCTTTGGCCGGTCCCATAGTGTGACTGCTCGATGGTCCGTGTCCTATTTTATAGATTTCCCTGATCGATTCCATAGTTTAGATTTTGCTGCAAAATAAGCGGGGTATTTCAGGCTAAAGGTAACATTTGTCACATTTCTGTTTTTTCTTGTTCATCATTTTGTTGTCGTCGGAGAAACAATAAATGGCGAACAGTCCAGGTTTAATTTGCATGATGCCTGAATTGTCCGCGAATATTCATAATTTTATCATTCCAAATATCAGAAACCATGAAACACTTAAAAAACCTATCACCACAACCTTTGTGGAGTTATTTCGAAGAAATTTGCCAGGTGCCGCGGCCATCGAAAAAAGAAGAAAAGATCATTCGTTTTTTGCTTGATTTTGCTGAAAAACATGGTCTTGATGCTGCAAAGGATAATGCAGGAAACGTGCTGATCAGGAAACGTGCCACTCCCGGACGTGAAGACGATCAGGTGGTTGTTTTGCAGTCGCATGTGGATATGGTTTGCGAAAAAAACAGCGAAACGGAGCACGATTTCGATACCGATGCCATCACCCCTTTGGTTGAGAAAGGATGGGTGAGGGCAGAGGGAACCACGCTGGGGTCTGACGATGGTATTGGAATGGCTGCGCAGATGGCTGTTCTAACAGCGACCAATCTGTCGCACGGGCCAATCGAATGCCTGTTTACTGTTGACGAAGAAACCGGTCTTTCAGGAGCTTTTGCTTTGCAATCAGGTTTCTTGTCTGGCCAGACTCTGATAAATCTCGATTCGGAAGACGAAGGTGAACTGTTTATCGGTTGCGCCGGAGGGATCGACACGGTTGGGACTTTAAAATATATTCCGGAAATATTGCCGGCGGGATCTTTTGCTGTCAAGCTGGAAGTGAAAGGTTTGCTGGGTGGTCATTCGGGCGACGATATCAACAAAAACAGGGGCAACGCCAATAAAATCCTGAATCGTTTTTTAATTAATGCTTCGAAAATCTTTGACCTGAGAATTGCCCTCTTTGATGGTGGAAATCTTCGGAATGCCATTGCCCGTGAGGCTTTTGCAGTGGTGGTGGTTCCGCATGCGCAAAAGGAAAACCTGATTGTTGAGTGGAATGTTTTTTCCTCTGAAATGGAGTTCGAATTTGAGTTCGCCGAGCCCAGACTGAAGATGCTGCATCAATCAGTTAGCTTGCCTGAGTTTGTCATCGACAGGGAAACACAGCAGCGTTTGCTGAAGTTGATTGCCGCTTGCCCGCATGGGGTGCTTGAAATGAGTAGCCGGATGGCTGGAATGGTGGAAACTTCGACCAACCTGGCGTCGGTGAAATTTAAAGGAAATGATGAGATTGTCCTGACAACCAGTCAGCGGAGCGAGATCGAAAGCCGCAAATATATGGCTGCCGAAATGGTTGAATCGGTAATGATGCTGGCCGGAGCCTTGGTAGAACACTCCGAAGGCTATCCCGGATGGACGCCAAATCCAGATTCAGATGTGGTCAAAATTACTGCTCAATCCTACAAAAAATTGTTCGGGAAAGCACCTGTTATCAAATCCATTCATGCCGGGCTCGAATGCGGTTTATTCCTCGAAAAATATCCCGAACTAGACATGGTTTCCTTTGGCCCGACCATTCGTGGAGCTCATTCTCCCGATGAACAGATTAACATTGAATCCGTCGAAAAATTCTGGAAATTGCTGGTTGAGGTGCTTGAAAATATAAGATAGTTGGATATCATGTGATCCGGAGAATTCAGGTTCTTCGGATTATTTTTTGTATTTCAGTATTTAGCTAAAAATTGCATCTTCACATATTCTAAAACCTAACCCATGAACCGACAACTATCCACGTTCCTTGTTGTTGCAACTTGTTTTTCATTCGGACTGTTTTCCCAGGCCCAGGAAAACTGGACTCACCTGCGTGGAAGTCAGCTCGATGGGCATTCTGTCAGCACGAATGCTCCGGTATCCTGGAGCGAAACCAGCAATATTGTTTGGAAAACTGCCATTCGTGGAGTGGGCTGGTCGTCTCCCGTGGTGTTTGGAGATCAGATCTGGACCAGCTCGGCCACTCAAAATGGAGAGGAGATGTTTGCCGTTTGTACCGATTTCAATTCAGGAAAGATACTGAAAGAGGTGATGCTTTTTAAGCCCGATACGGTTCAGCATATTCATCCGACAAACAGTTATGCCACGCCAACCTCATGTATCGAAGATGGTTCAGTTTATGTCCATTTCGGAACTTACGGAACAGCTTGTGTCGATACGAAAACCTTTCAAGTGGTTTGGACACGCACCGATTTGAATTGCGACCACATGCAGGGGGCGGCCTCTTCGCCATTTATTTATAAGAATTTACTGATTTTGCACATTGAAGGAACTGACGTTCAGTATCTGATTGCTCTTGATAAGCACACCGGCAAAACTGTTTGGAAAACCAATCGGCCATACGATTTTTACAAGGATGTGGAGCCGGTTTACCGGAAAGCTTACTGCACACCCATTGTAGTTCGGGTGAACGGTAAAGACCAGTTGATCAGCAACGGCTCGCAACTGGCTATTGCCTATGAACCCGAAACCGGGAAGGAAATCTGGCAGGTTTTCTATGGCGACGATTCGACGGTAAGCATGCCATTGAGTTATAATGGTTTGGTCTTCGTCAATTCGGGCTGGATGTTTCCCAAAGGCGGCGCTGCTTATGCCCGTTTACTGGCTGTCGATCCCACCGGAACCGGCGATGTGACCAAAACACACGTTCCGTGGGAAACAGGAACCGATGTTCCCCAGATTTCGACGCCGGTTATTGTGGATAGCCTGATTTATATGGTTCACGAGCGAGGAATGCTAACCTGCCTGAATGCCAAAAATGGAACAGTTGTCTGGAAAGAAAAGTTAAGCGATCAGTTTAATGCCTCTGTTTTGTATGCCTCCGGAAATATTTATCTGTTCAGCCTGAAAGGGAAAACGTATGTAATCAAACCCAGATTGAGTTTCCAGTTGATCGCCGAAAATCAATTGACCGGGGTGATCAAGGCAACTCCGGCCATTGTGCGCAATAATGTGATTTTACGGACTGATAAGTTTTTGTACCGAATAGGGAAATAATGTTCAGTAAGCAGTTGCAGTTGACAGAAAAAGAGTCGGTAAAATGGAATAGACAGAACGGATGAAGCAATAATTTAGTCCTTCAATCCATCAGTTATGTAACTCGCATCCCGGAACCTGGAATTTGTAACCTGAAAACTGAAACTTACAAATACCAGGGCTCCGTTAATTCCGGCAAAGCCATTCTTATTCGCCATTCCTTCGGAAAGTAGTTGTTGGCGCGGGTTCCCAGGTTTTTGACAAACCCCAGCGGTACGCCCCGGTACTGAACCAGCAGCCATCCTTTTGTAGCAGAACTTATCCTGATTTCATCTTTCTTTTGAAAAAGCAAGGCATCGCGCAAATCCAGTTCAACAGATTCGAAAATGGCTGGATTGCGGTCGATCGAAAGGGCAAAAGTATGCTCGGGAAGCAGGTCATTTTTCTTGAATTGAGCCACCGGCAAGCCGAAACTGATCACCCGGAGTTGCCCGGTCAGTGCATTCAATACTGCAATTTTGCTTTCAGGAAAAGCAATCAAAAATTCGGCTTTTACAAAGAATTCCGAATCGGTGGTGTTCAGCCAGTTGTGGACTTCCGAAAACTGCTTTGGCATTTTTTCGAGCTTTGCTTTGGCTTTTTTCGGCACAGCAAAAGTATCGGAGCCTTCCTTTTTTCGGATCAACGTCAGGAAAAAACCTTCGCCTTTTACCCGGTGCGGGAGAAACCGATACCCAAACAAACCATTGACTTCATATTCTTCAACGCCCCATTCATCCCGAATCGGGATGCGGATACTTTCGATCGAATTGTTTTCGGCCAGCCATTTCAGGTTTTCTTCGTTTTCAGCCGGATTGAATGTGCAGGTGCTGTAAATCAGGTAACCATTGTTTTTCAGGGCAGGCCAGATGTCGGCCAGTATGCGTCGCTGACGGGTGGCACAAAGGTTCGTGTTCTCGACCGACCATTGCTGGATAGCCGAGGCATCGCGCCGGAAGAGTCCTTCGCCCGAACAAGGCGCATCGACCACAATCACATCGAACAATCCTTCCAGTTGGCTAAAATCGGCTGGATCGTTGTTGCAGATCACCACATTCTGATGGCCCCATTTGCGGATATTTTCGTCGAGCACTGACACGCGCGACCGAATAACCTCGTTGGATACCAGTAAGTCATCCTGATTGAGCAGACTCAGCAGGTGAGTCGACTTTCCGCCGGGAGCAGCGCATAAATCCAGGACAATCCGGCTTCCGGCGTGGTTAGTTTGCCTGAATGCCTGTTCCAGAAACATCGAACTGGCTTCCTGTACATAGTAAGCTCCGGAATGAAAAATCGGATCGAGGGTGAACGACGGACGGTTATTCAGAAAGATACCGGTTTCGCACCAGGGAACACGGTCTGACGGAACGGGCATCTTGAATTTGCGGGGATTAATCCGCAGGCTGATAGCCGGATCCTGATCGATAGCCTGTACAAAACGATCAAAATCATCCGGGAACTGGGTTTTTATTCGTTCCTGGAATGCGGCTGGTAATATTTCGGATGTCTTTTCGATGGTTGCTTGGATTTCCTTATAATTTGCCGGCAAAGTAAAGGGATTGAGATAAAAAAACAAAGGCGCAGGATTTCACTTATCTAAAATTTCGCGTCCAAACGGAGTCAATGCCAGCGAAACCAGCTTGAAATGTTGTTTGGCCCAGGGAATTCCAATAATTGTGATCCCCAGCAGGATCCCGAAAATAAGATGTGTCAGGGCAATCCAGATGCCACCGAAAATCAGCCAAAGCAGGTTCATAATAGTCGACAGACAACCCGGAGCCGAAGGTTTGTAGCCAATGGTTTTTCCGAAAGGCCATAAGGCAAGCGTGGCCAGTTTAAAAGCCTGAAGTCCAAAGGGTATTCCAATAACAGTGAGGCACAGCAGTATGCCGGCAATCAGGTATTCCAGAAAAACTAAAAATCCACCGAAGATCAGCCAGATCAGGTTGCCAAGTGTGCCCATGTCGATTTCTTTAATGTTTGGCTAAATGTACTGATTTCAATGATCCGATTGAGATGATTTCAAAAGATAAATGGTAAAGAAGGTCAGATTCCAGAGGTGACATTCCTTACCATTTATGAAACATGAGTTGATCCTGATCCATTTTTATTCGCGCGAGTGCAATGCGATGTGGTTTCCTTCCGTATCTTCAAAAACAGCAAAATAGCCAATCTCGTCGCTGATCTTCGTTTTGTGGACAATCACCTCGCCGCCGGCACCCTCAACCCGGTTGAGGACGGTGAGCAAATTCTGGCCTCCGTTCAAATAAACTTTAGCGCCAAGCGATGAAGGAACGTAACCTTGTCCCTGAACAATAGCTCCGCCAACGCCATTCGAATCTCTTTCCATGGGAAGAAATCCCATGCGGCAGCCTGCAATTGTTTCCTCATACATTTCGTAATTGTAGATTTTCGAGTAAAAATGCTTGGCCCTTTCAAAATTAAGTACCGGAATTTCAACCCAGTTGATTGAATTTGTCATCTTTTCCATGGTCTGATTTTTAATAGTTTATAATTAAAACAAGCGATAGATTGATCTGGTTTAAATTGGAACTGTTGATCCATTATTTTCTGCGGAAAAAGCTTTTGTCAGTTACATTCATTTATCTTTGTGTGCACTGAAAAATACGAGATATGAGTGATCGTCCACTGATTTTAATAACCAATGATGATGGTATCAAAGCCAAAGGTTTAAAGGAACTGATTGAAGTTATGCGCCTTTTTGGCGATGTTGTGGTAGTGGCTCCCGACAGCCATCGTTCAGGAATGTCGAATGCCATTACTGTTGATCATCCGATCCGGGTTTCCAAAAAAGTTGATGAATTTGGATTTCAGGTGTATAAATGCTCAGGAACACCTGTCGATTGTGTGAAACTTGGGCTGAACCAGTTGCTGGAACAGCGTCCCGATTTCATTGTTTCCGGAATTAACCATGGATCAAATACTTCCATCAGTGTGGTTTACTCGGGCACGATGGGCGCTGCCATCGAAGGTTGTATCAATGGCATTCCATCCATCGGTTTTTCGCTGAATGACTACGATCACGAGGCCGATTTTTCGAGGGCCAAGATATATGTGGCGAGGGTTTTTCAGCAGGTGGCCGAAAATGGTCTGCCTCCGTATGTTTGCCTGAATGTGAATATTCCTAAGGGAGATATAAAAGGAATTCAGGTTTGTCGTCAAACAACCGGCAAATGGGTGGAAGAGTTCGACAAACGCACTGATCCGCATAAACGCGACTATTTCTGGATGTCGGGCTATTTTGAAAACCACGAGGAAGATGTGGCCGAAACAGATATTCATGCCCTGGAAAACGGTTTCGTGTCGGTTGTGCCGGTAAATGCCGACATGACTTGCTACCAGACTTTCGAGCAGATGAAACAGTGGAGGTTTTAATGATGACCCGGCAAAGGCGAAAGCTCTATGACCGGATATTAACCGGTTGGCTGATCGGAACCGTAATTCCATTGGTTCTCTTTGTGATTACTTATTGGGTGAAATTCAGTGAAATGGAATTCTCAGCTTATATTCGTAACCTTTGGCAAATGAGAATCCTGTTGAAGTTGCTGAGTCTTTGTGTGTTTCCGAACCTGGCTTTTTTCCTGCTTTTTTACCGGAGCAAATACGATATGGCTGCACGTGGCGTTATACTGGCAACTTTTATTTACGCATTTGCTGTGCTGATTGCCAAATTAATATGAGCGAAGACTAGAAATTAATAATGGTACGAGTTACGGGATACGAGCTACGTGAATATACCACAACTCGAATCCCGCAACCCGCAACCCGTAACAACCATTGCATGAGATACTACGTTCTGGCCGGAGAGGCATCCGGTGATTTACATGCTTCGAACCTGATTAAAGAGATTCACCAGATTGATCCCGAAGCCCAGTTTCGCGGATTTGGCGGCGATTTGATGGAAAAAGCCGGGATGACCGTGCTAAAACACTACCGCGACATGGCTTTCATGGGCATTGTGCCGGTGATTATGAATATCCGTACCATCAAAAAGAATTTCCAGTTTTGCGAGCAGGATTTGCTGGCCTTCAAACCAGATGTGCTGATTTTGGTCGACTATCCTGGATTTAACCTTCGGATGGCCAAATTTGCCAAAGCTCACGGAATCCGGACTTTCTATTACATCTCGCCCAAGGTTTGGGCCTGGAAAGAAAAGCGTGTTCACCGGATTTTGAAGTACGTGGACGAAATGTTTACCATTTTGCCCTTCGAAACCGAATTCTTTGCCAAATATCGTTATCCGATCAATTACGTTGGCAATCCACTGCTTGATGCCATTCTCGAAAGTAAAAAGGAACCTGATTTTCAGCGCTTCTGGAAGGAAAATAAACTGCCGGAGAAACCAATTTTGGCGCTTTTGCCCGGAAGCCGGAAAGGTGAAATCAGTGTATTGCTGCCTACAATGATCAAAGCAGCAGAGAAGTTCCCGGAATTCCAGTGTGTTATTGCCGGAGCGCCCAACATGGGACCGGAATTTTACCAGCCATTTATGAATGCGAGTCCGGTGCCGATTTTATGGGGAAAGACTTACGAGATTTTAACCCATAGTCGTGCGGCCATAGTCTCATCAGGCACAGCCGTACTCGAAACGGCCATCCTGAACGTTCCGCAGGTCGTGGTTTACCAGTTAACGCCCAACTGGCTTTTCGTATTCCTGAAAAAGTTTTTCCTGAAAACCCGCTTCGTGACTTTGGTCAATATCATTTTGGGACGGGAGGCTGTTGTGGAATTGATTCAGGCCGACTTTACCTTGAAAAAGGTAGTACATGAGCTAGAACGGATAATTCATGACCCTGAAAACGAAAAACGAATGCTCAACGACTACAAAGAGATGATGGTGAAGCTGGGGGAACCTGGCGCATCGAAACGGGCGGCGAGTTTGATGGTAAGTAAGTTAAAAAAGGAAAATCAATAAATCTTCCTTCAATCCTTCAGTCAGTTAAGATATGTTCAGTTTGCTAAAAAAAGAAATAACCAGTTTTTTCGGATCGCTAACCGGATATGTGGTTGTTTTCGTGTTTCTGCTGGCAACCAGCCTGTTTTTATGGGTCTTTCCCGGAAACTACAATATTCCTGAAGGCGGCTATGCTTCGCTCGATGGTTTGTTTTCGCTGGCTCCCTGGGTTTACCTGTTTTTGGTGCCGGCTATAACGATGCGGCTTTTTTCTGAGGAAAAGCGATTAGGGACAATGGAGATTTTGTTGACCCGTCCGCTCTCAACGATGCAGATTGTGTTGGCAAAGTTTCTGGCCGGGGTGTTACTGGTATCAATCTCACTGATTCCAACCATGGTTTATTTCTATTCGGTTTATGCGTTGGGAAACCCTGTTGGGTGCATCGATACCGGCGGAACATGGGGAGCCTACCTCGGTTTGTTTTTCCTGGCAGCCATTTATGTAGCCATTGGCCTGTTGGCTTCGGCATTGACCGACAATCCGGTTTTTGCATTCATACTGGCTTTGTTCCTGTCGTTTGTTGCTTACCTGGGATTCGATCTGGTGGGGTCAATGCAATTTCCATCAGCTATTCAGCAGTTTATAACCAGTTTGGGAATCAACGAGCACTACAATTCAATTAGCCGCGGGGTGGTCGATTCGCGCGATTTAATGTATTTTGTTGCAGTCGTATTCCTCTTTTTGTGGCTAACCAGCAGGATCATTCATCTTCATAAGGCCAATTTACAGAAGGAAATCAAATCAGGTAGTATTGCTTTGGTTGCGCTTATTTTGGTGAGCATTGTTTCCGGTCAGGTATTTTTTCGCCTCGACCTGACTGCCGAGAAGCGTTATTCGATTACCGATGTTTCCATCAATCTGGTTAAAAACCTGAAAGAGCCCGTAAATATTACGCTTTACCTGGATGGCGAACTGCCGGCCGGATTTCGCAAACTGAAAAAATCGATTCAGGAAAAAATTGCCGATTACAACGCCTATTCGTCCAAACTGATCAATCTGATCGTGGTTGATCCGTATGAAATTACCGATGTAAAACGTCGCGACCAGCTTTTTGCCGAACTTGCAGGGAAAGGGCTGCAACCCACTGATATTCGTCAGAATACCGAGCAGGGAACGGTTACCAGGCGAATTTTCCCGGGCGCAATTATTGACTATGGGAATAAACAGTTGAGTGTTAATCTGCTGAAAAACAATCAGAATGCTCCTGCTGAGGTAAACCTGAACAATTCGGTTGAAAGTCTGGAGTATGAGTTTTCGTCGGCTTTTACAGAACTGATGAGTGATGATAAGCTGTCGGTAGCTTTTTTAACGGGGCAGGGCGAATTGAACGAGCATGAGATTCATGATTTTGCAACGACTTTAGCCGAGAAATACAATGTTTTCAATGTTTCGGCGCAGGAGCTTGGCACTAACGGACAACGCATAAAAACGCTGGTTATAGCCAATCCGTCACAGAAATTCACCGAAGCCGATAAGTTTCAGGTTGACCAATACCTGATGAACGGCGGTCGTATCCTTTGGCTGATCGATCCGGTGTCGGTGAGCCTCGATAGCCTGAGTAACGGTTATATGACACTGGCTTTTCCACAAAATCTGAATTTGGATGATCAGCTCTTCCGCTATGGGGTCAGGCTGAACAACAATCTGGTTCAGGATGCCGAATGTTTGCTGATACCGGTCAATACAGCTCCGGCAGGCACACCTGCAAAATTTACCCCGGCGCCGTGGTATTATTCGCCGCTGTTAATTCCTTCACCCGAACATGTTATCAGTAAAAATTTGGGTCGCGTGAAAGCTGAATTTGTTAGCACCGTCGATTTGGTTGGCAAAGATGAAAAGGTGAGCAAGACCATGCTCCTGACGAGTTCGGGGCATTCGCTGGTTGCTCAAACGCCTGTTGAAATTAGTCTGGCAAGCATCAATAACCCTCCCGACAGTCGTCTTTTCAGAGAACCGGCTCAAACTGTCGGAGTCTTGCTTGAAGGTACGTTTACCTCAGTGTTTAAAAACAGGATGGTCGATTCATCATGGGGAAAAACCTCAGATGTGAAAACTGAAAGTCAGCCCGCCAAGATGATTGTTTTTGCCGACGGGAATCTGGTCGCCAATAAATATCGCCTGCGAAATGGAGTTCCTGAATTTCTGGAATTGGGATACGATCAGTATTCGAAACAAACATTTGCTAATAAAGAGTTGCTGCTCAATACTGTAAGTTATTTGAGCGACGATAATGGTTTAATGGAGCTTCGGTCGAAGGCTTTTAAGATCAGGTTACTCGATAAAGTGCGCGTGAAAGAAGGAAAACTGACCTGGCAGATGATCAATGTGTTGCTCCCGGTAATGTTGATTTCTGCATTTGGGGCTGTGTATGTGTATGTTCGCAGACGACGTTATGCGAGCTGATTTCGCTGTTGTATTTCCCGATTTCCCCAATGGAATTTGTTTGTTTCTTTTGGATAAAATATTAAGAGATAAATAGGTGAAAAATTCCAAAGTTTGTATATTCGTGTTCTTCCCGTGAAGTATCTACGAAAGTGATTTCAAGGCAAGTAAAATATAAAACTCTAAAAGTACCGGTGAAATAGCCATAAGAGCAGAAGCTCATGCAGACTGAAAATTGTATAGATGACTATTTCATATCGTTGAAAAGTTGGAGTGAAGATCAACTTTGATACGAAAATTGTAAGACGACATTAAAAAAAATTATACGTATGAAATTTGTTGTTTCAAGTACCGAATTATTGAGTCATTTGGCTGCTATCAGCAAAGTGATCAATTCAAAGAACACCCTCCCGATCCTGGATAATTATTTGTTTGTGTTGGAAGACAATCACTTAACGGTTACGGCTTCTGACCTGGAATCAACGTTGATTACCAGTCTTGAATTAGAGAACACCAGCGGTACCGGTACCATTGCCGTTCCTGCCAAGCTGATGAACGAAACGCTAAAAGAGTTTCCGGAGCAACCTTTAACATTCCAGATCGATCCTGAAACATTTGCCATTGATATATTCTCACAGAATGGTAAATTCAGTATTGTTGGCCAGAATGGTGAAGATTTTCCCCAGCAGCCACTCCTGAACGAAAGTGCAGCCTCAACGGTCAATGTCAATCACAGCGTATTGTTGAGCGGAATCAACAAAACACTTTTTGCAACCGCCGACGATGAGCTACGTCCGGTAATGAACGGTATTTTTGTTGAATTGTCGACCGAAGACATGAAGTTTGTAGCTTCTGATGCTCACAAACTGGTTCGCTACAAAAGGTTCGATGCCAAAGCTGACAAGAATGCTTCGTTCATTCTTCCGAAAAAACCGGCAGCTTTGTTAAAAAGCCTTCTTCCCAAGGAAGAATTTGATGTAAAACTCGAATTCGACGATAAAAACGCCTTCTTCACCCTGAGTAATTTTAAGTTGATTTGCAGGTTGGTTGAGGGAAACTATCCGAGTTACAACTCGGTTATTCCGGTCAATAACCCAAATAAATTGATTATCGACCGTGTTGAGTTTTACAACACTGTTCGTCGCGTGTCGGTATTCTCAAATCAGGCAAGTAATTTAATTCGATTGAAATTAGCTGAAAACCAGTTGGTCGTTTCAGCTCAGGATGTTGATTTCTCAATTTCGGCTGTTGAACGTCTGAATTGTCAATATGAAGGTGAAGACATGGAAATTGGCTTCAAATCAACCTTCCTTCAGGAGATATTGACCAACCTGTCGGCCACCGATGTGAAAGTTGAACTTTCGGATCCGACCCGTGCAGGCTTGCTTCTTCCGGCTGATAATGAGAATGAAGAAGAAAATGTGTTGATGCTTTTAATGCCAATGATGATAAATGCCTGACAGACAACAGGCTCATCCAAACGAACCTAACAGCTTCACGCTGTTAGGTTTTTTTTATATTCTAGTGTAAATTACATATCATATTATTGGATGGTGAAAATCAAAAATAGAACTTATACGAATCCGTTATTTTAATTTATTTTGATTTACTTCGCTTTGTCAATGTTTAGAAAAAAGAAACGATAATTTGAATGTATCATTTAGTGATTTTGATGTTGTAGTTCATAACTGATTCGGGTATTTATTAGTTGGAGCTATGTTTTTCGGGTGAATATATCTTTTAAGAGGCCATTTTCAACAAATATGAAAGAACCTTACAGCGTTGACCCCTCTGATATTTGGCAATTGTTTATCTCAACCGGAGACGAAACTTACTTTTCTGCCATTTATTTTGAATTCTACGATATGCTTTTTACCGTTGGGCTAAGATATACCTCAGATGTACAAATAATTGAAGATTCCATTCAGAATATATTTATTTATTTGCTGAAAAACCGGACCAAAATAAAAAAGGTCACAAAAGTCCAGGGGTATTTAATTAAGTCATTCCGCCATCAATTATTTCTTGATCTAAAGAAGCAGAAAAAACTTTCTTTTCTGGAAAACCTGCCAGAGAATAAGTTTGAATATTTTAATAGTATAGAGTATTCTATTTCAAAACAAGAGGAAACGGATGAGATCTTGTCTGCATTAAGGAAAAGTATAAAAAACTTATCAGCTAAACAGCAAGAAATAATCTACCTCAGGTTCGACTGTGACCTTAGTTATGAAGAAATTTCAACAATACTTGAAATTTCGGTTGATTCCTGTTACAAATCTGTATACAGAGCTATAAAAATAGTCAAATCAGATATTGAAATCTATCTCAAGAATGGCTGTAAATTACTTCTGTTATCGATCATTCTATCCTCCCGAAAATCACTGGAAAATTTACTTTCACAAATAAAGGATTCTAAGTTGACGGAATAAAATTTTAAAAAAAGATCTTCTTTTTTGTCCAGATTCGATATTTCGATCTCTCCATACTATAAAATGAGAGAATTAATGAATCCAGAACATTACCGATCGTTTACCACAGAAGATTTTATTCTCGACGAGGATATAAAAAAACTCGCACGAGGGAATACTATTGATGGTAAAACAATTGATTGGCTCAAAGATCAGATCCCAGAAAAAGCCAAAGAAATTACGCTTGCTGAAAAGATCATAAAAGGGCTTAAAAATTCACAAATTACTACCGTACAGGAAAGGAAAGCCGAAATGTTGCAGGAGATCCTGTGTCGGGCAAAACCCAGAATTGGACTGATATTTCTGAAATATGCAGCATCAATTCTTTTAATTGTCGGAAGTGCTCTTTCAATATACTATTATTTGAACACATGTTCTGAGCTTGAACAATTTGCACATTTATCAAGCGTGCAGGCCAAAGATGCTGAATTAATTTTAGCTGACGGGAAACGAATTAAAATCGAAAGCAAACAATCAAAGATCGAATATTTAGGGAATGGTAAATCTTTATTATTGAATGACTCATCGAAAATTACACAATCACAAATAACTCCTTCGAAATGTTTCAACCAGATAATTGTGCCATACGGCAAACGTTCCAGATTACTGTTGTCAGATGGAACCCAGGTTTGGGTCAATTCGGGATCAAGGCTTGTTTATCCTTCAGAATTCTATGGTGATAAGCGGGAAGTTTTTTTGGAAGGAGAAGCTTATTTTGAAGTTTCTAAAAATAAAAGCAAACCATTCTTTGTAAGAACAGAAAGATTTCAAATAAAAGTATTGGGCACAAAATTCGAAGTTCAGGCTTACAACGATGAAGAATATCACAATACCGTTCTTCTTGAGGGGAAGGTAAGTCTTTCAAAAAATCAGGGACTTTTTCGAAAAGAATATGAATTATTACCCAATCAAAAGGCTATTTCCCTGGCAGGTCAGGATGAATTCAACATTTCAGATATAAAGGACGCTCAAAACTGTATTGATTGGATTTATGGTTATTTGAATCTGGAGGGAGAGAGCTTTCAAAGTTTAGTAAACCGGATTTCACGCTATTATAATCTGGATATCGAAATTCAGGCTTCAGTTTCAAGATCCACTCTTTCCGGGAAACTTGATTTAAAAGAAGACCCCAAACGAATTTTGGATGGATTATCAAGAATTTTTAATGTAAAATATGAGCAGAAAGGAGAAAAAATATTTGTCTATGAATAAATAAAAAAAACCGGCAGGTGGTCCTAACATCTACCGGTTGAGTATAAACATGCCGCAAGGCAACATGTCTAATTTCCAATTCAAATTTATGAAAAAATGTCTAATTGACGAATCCTCCGGGAAAAAGAGGGTTTGCAGAGTTTTTTTGTTAACTATGAAGTTATTAACCGCTCTAGTTTTAGCAGGAACACTGTCTGTTTCAGCCAGTGCTTATTCTCAGAAAACAAAGATTGACCTTCAGCTTCACAACTCAACGGTTGGTGCTATTCTGAAGTCAATAGAACAGAGTAGTGATTTCATTTTCGTTTATCAAACGGATTTGATTAATACTACCATTGAAAAAACCATCTCACTTCACGAGGCAAAAATTGAAACGATTCTTGACGAATTGTTTCGGAACAGCGACATCACGTATTATATTGATGATCGGCAAGTGTTTCTTTATAAAAAGAATGACATTGCCGAGCTCGAAGCTCTAAGAAGTGGAACCGGAATTGACCAATCCAAACAGAAGGATGTCTCCGGTGCTGTTACTGATAATGATGGTAAACCAATCCCTGGTGTTTCAGTTGTGGTAAAAGGAACAACTATTGCTACAATTACTGATGCATTTGGTGAATTTAAACTAACACTGCCAGCAAACACTCAAACCCTGACATTTTCTTTTGTCGGTTTAAAAACCAAGGAAGTTGATGTAACCAAGAAAACGAAAGTTGACGTGATCATGGTGGAGGAAAATTTTGGCGTTGATGAAGTAGTTGTCGTAGGTTATGGAACGCAAAAGAAGGCAACTATTGTTGGTTCTGTTACGACAGTTACCACAAAAGACCTCAAACAGAGTCCTACAACAAACTTATCCAATGCTCTGGCAGGAAGGTTGTCAGGTATGATTGTAACTCAGTACAGCGGTGGTGAACCTGGAGTTGACAAAAGTAGTATTTTGGTTCGCGGTATGTCTACCCTTGGAACACAAAGCCCTATTGTAATTGTGGATGGAATTGAACGCGACTTCCAATACCTTAATCCGGATGAGGTTGAAACCCTTACAGTTTTAAAGGATGCCTCTGCAACAGCAATTTATGGGGTACGAGGAGCAAATGGGGTTATTCTGGTAACCACAAAAAGAGGTAAAGCCACAGAACGTACAAATGTTTCATTTAAAGCATCCAGTGGTCTTTCGGCACCAATAAAATTTCCGAAATACCTAGGTTCTGCTGATTATGCAACACTTTACAATGAAGCTATCTGGAACGATTTTACACCAACTGACACAAAACCATTGCCATCTCAAACACTTTTCTCTCCGGAGCAAATTGAAAATTACCGTAAAGCCAAAGGCGATAACTCTGATGGTTTAGGTTATGACATCAATTTATTCGACTACGCATTCAAACCAAGCTGGCAGCAGGATTACAGCCTCAATATCCAGGGTGGTACTAAAGTTGCCCGGTATTTTGTTTTGGTGGGTTATATGAAACAAACCGGCAACTATAAACATACAGATGAAGGTCCAAAAAATACAAATGCCGAGTTCAACCGCTATAATTTCAGGTCAAACATTGACATCAACATTACCAAAGATTTCTATGTGAAATTAAACCTGGGGGGCCGAATCCAAAACAGGATTGCTCCGGGAACAACCGCTGCAAGGCTTATTACCATTGCCAATACCCAACCATCCATTTATCCGGTAGTCAATGAGAAAAATGACAATGCAGCCAATGCATATTATTATTCCAAACATCCGGAAGGATTGTTATTTGGTACGGCCCTGTATCGTTACAATATTTTAGGGGAATTAGCTTATTCAGGATTCCAGAATTATTATGACACCTTTATGGAAGGTAGTTTTGCGATGGGTCACAAGCTTGACTTTATTACACAGGGCTTAACTTTTGAAGGACAATACTCTTATGATATATATGCTGGGAACATGGTTGACCGCTCCATTCCTCACGAAACTGAAGGTTACCGCGAATACGGTGGTTATGCAACGTTTTATCCGAAAGATGGGGTGGATGTTCTGATGAAAGGTGGCCATTATGCAGGTGCATATGCTTCACCCAGAAGGACTGAGAACAACACAATGAACAATGGTTCTACACTTTATACGCCATATCACAAAAATGATATGCAGGCAACCTTGAACTATTCCAGAACCTTTGGGGCTCATGCAGTAACCGGTTTATTATTGATCCGTCAGTCTGTATATACGAGTGGAAATAGTATACCTACTGCAACCCAGGGTCAGGCATTTCGTGCAACTTACAACTACGCTGAGAAATACCTTTTAGAAGTAAATGCTGCCTACAATGGCTCTGAAAACTTTGCCAAAGGCCGCAAATACGGGTTCTTCCCGGCTGGTGCTATTGGCTGGTTAGCTAGCAACGAAAACTTCCTTAAAAATTCAAAAATTATTAATTATCTGAAGTTGCGTGCCTCTATGGGTCTTGTTGGTAATGATCAATTACCAGGCGCACGCTTTGGATATATGCAATTCTATACTGTAAACAGTGACACCTATAACTTAGGTACAGGACTAAATTCAGGCGTTCCGGCCGGCGTATTTGAAGGAACCCTTGCTAATCCAAAACTTACCTGGGAAAAATCAAGAAAAACAAACCTCGGTATCGACACCCGAATGTTTAAAGACCGCTTAAGTATTACTGCAGACGTATTCTTTGAAAGAAGAAGTGATATCTTAAATGTTCCTGGAACAAATTATTCTAAAAACGTTTCGGCGGTAGTAGGTATGAGTGCCCCTCAGCTTAACATTGGTGTCGTTAAAAACCATGGTATTGAATTTGAAATTGGATGGAATGACAAAATTGGTAGCGACTTTAGCTATTACATCAGACCTAACTTCTCCTTTGCCCGCAACAAAATTGTATTCCTGAATGAAGTTAAACATATTGCTCCGGACGGAAACCCAGTTCCGACTGCATACAGAACCGGAAGACGCATTGGGGAACAGTTCCTGTACCAATTTGACCATTTCGTAAAAGATCAGGCAGAAGCAGCTACATTAAATGCAGCAGTTTATCAGCCATGGGGAAAACTAATCCCAGGGGATGTTGTGTACAAAGACCAAAATGGGGATGGAAAAATCACAGACCAGGAAGATCGTATCCCAATGGGAAATCCACGCACTCCTGAAATCCAGTTCGGTATTCCGGTAGGTGTTTCCTACAAAAACTTTGATCTTAGCGGCTTGTTCCAAGGGGCTACGTCTGTAAACATTCAATTAACAGATGCCGCTGCCTGGGACTTCCCAACTTATGGTCAGGATATCATCGGCCGTGTTAAACCATTGCACATGGAAAGATGGACACCGCAAACCGCTGCAACAGCTAAATATCCGGTATTGCACTATGGGCCTCATCCAAATAACAAGAACACTCAGAACTCGCTGTTTTTCTCTGATGCATCCTACATCCGCTTAAAAAGTGTTGAATTGGGATATACGTTAAAAGAAAACATTATGAGAAAAGTTGGTTTCTCAAAAGCACGTTTTTATCTGCAAGGTTTAAACCTGCTTACCTGGGATAAATTAGACAAATACGATGTTGACCCTGAAACAAACACAGGTGGTGACTGGTATCCTATCCAGCGGGTCTATAACATTGGTGTTGAAGTAACCTTTTAATTGATTAATATTATGAATAACAAAAAATATTTAATTACCACAGCAGTACTCTGTTCCATTCTATTATTCTTTTCTTGCAGTGAGGTTTTGGACCGGGTACCTGACAGCCAGGTAACGGAAGAGGTTGCTTTTGCTACATGGGATAAAGTAAATAGTATGGGCAACAAGTTGTATCGGGATATGAGAGACCGTGATAAAGGGATTGTTGGATTAAGCGACTTTTCAATATCCGGGATTACCGATGAATGTAAAGGAACAAAAGTAGAAACAGCTATCCCTGACCAGTTTAACTTCGGTTCTTTTGGCCCATCAATTGGAATGGTTGGCCCTGGAAAAACATTAGGAATTTATTGGGGTGATTTTTATGCATCCATTCGTAGAACAAACGTTTTCTTAACAGGCGTTGAAAAATATAAATCTCCAGACAACCCGTTACAACCAGGGGATTTAGCAATTCGTATTGCTGAAGCACATTTTATCCGTGCCTATCTACACTTTCTGGTTGCCAGATGGTATGGTGATGTGGTGTATATGGATCACGTTGCTGACCTTTCTGGTGACCTGAATTTTGTTCGAATCTCCTGGCCAGAGTTTGTTAAAAAGATCATCGAAGACCTTGATTACGCTGCGGCAAACCTACCTGCTCGCCATCGCGACATTGAATTCGGCCGTGCCGATAAAGGAGCAGCTCTTGCATTGAAGGCGATTATTCTTTACATGAATGCCAGTCCTATGTACAATGGTGGAAAACTTCCGGGAAATGATACCCGTGTTGGAAAAGATGCTTATGCTACTTACGACAAGGAAAAATGGAAATTGGCAGCTGATGCCGCTAAAGCTGTAATGGATCTAAAAGACGACAATGGTGTAGTGCGCTATTCACTTTATGCAGGGAACGGAAATACTTACCAGGCTGAAAGTAACAACATGGTTTATGCTCGTATTAAACAAATTTACATTGATGCCAGTGCTATCCAGAATGAATGGATTCTTGTAATGCCAAACTGCAAAGCTGAATCATGGCAGGGAGATCACATTCCACCATCCTGCGGTGGAGCTGCCCGCCTGCAACCATTGCAGGAACAAGTTGACGAATACGAATTTGTAGGCAACGACGGATTTGGATATGCAACATACGATCCTAAAGCAAAAGCTAAAGGATTTGACGAAAATACACCTTATGTAAACCGCGATCCTCGCTTCTATTCAGACGTAATGTACCACGGTTGTACTTATCAAAACAAAGTGATCAATATCGCAACCGGTGTCGACAAACTTGGTGCTAGTAATGCAACATTTACTGGATATTACCTCCGCAAATTCTTTCACGAGGACTGGAAACGAAGTGGATCATGGCCATTGCATTTCCCAATGATTCGTCTTCCCGAAATTCAGTTGATTTATGCTGAAGCGATGAACAAATATTCTGGCCCAAGCACTGAAGTATACAGTATACTGAACAACTTAAGAGCACGTTCGTTCATGGTTCCAGTTCCTCCAGGATTAGCACAGGATGAACTTCATAAATACATCCAAAGAGAGCGCCGTGTTGAATTGTTCTATGAAAACAAACGATACTTTTATTCTCGCTGGAACCTGGAGCCAGATTCACCAAGCGAACTTGCCCAGGAAGCTGCCTCTAAAGCATCTGCAACCCCTGATAGTTTTTGGCCATATCCAAGAACTCAACGCACCGTTCATGGTATGATGCCAGTTGCTGACCCGGCAGGTAAATGTGTGGTTGGTGGAGTTGCATACAGAATGCAACGCTTCAAATTGGAAGACCGGGTTTTTACTTCTAAAAACTATTACTGGCCATTGATTACTAGTGAATTAACGAATTGTCCTTCATTGATCCAGAGTCCAAACTGGTAATAATGTAAACAAGAAGGTTGTATCAAAAGTAAGAAATGAAGAATGTACATACCCGGAGATAAACTCTGGATATAATATTCGGGCTTTTGATACAGCCTACTTTGTACTGATTACGGCCGATTCATCCTTTACCAACTAAAACCTGATATTCTAAATAACAAGTGTCGTTTTTTGCGGTACTCCACGAAAGCTTATTTCGCAAAACCAAAATCCTTATAAACAATAATTTACACCAATGAGAAAGAGTTTTTCCCGATTAATTATCGGAGGACTACTTTTCCCCAGTGTCCTGTTTGCCCAGCAAATAGACAAACGAGAAAAGTACGACATCTCCAAAGACAAAGTTTTATACACCATTGGATATGCCCACCTGGATACTGAGTGGAACTGGGAATATCCGCAAACAATCAATGAATTCATCCGCAAAACAATGGAGGATAATTTCAAACTTTTTGAAAAATATCCGGATTATGTATTCAATTTCACTGGTTCCCGGCGCTATAACATGATGAAGGAATATTATCCGGAATCCTATAAGAAAGTATGCGATTACATAAAACAAGGACGCTGGTTCGTCTCCGGTTCTTCGGTCGATGAGGGGGAAGTAAATATATCTTCTTCTGAGTCTGTTATCCGTCAGGTTTTGTATGGGAACCTCTATTTTAAAAGAGAATTCAATAAAGTTAGTGTTGATTACATGTTACCTGACTGCTTCGGCTTCGTTGCAACTCTTCCTTCTGTTTGGAATCACGCTGGTTTATTAGGATTTTCAACCCAAAAACTTACCTGGCACTCCACCAATGGAGTTCCTTTCAACGTGGGGGTATGGGAAGGTCCTGATGGAAAAGGATTACTGGCTGCGTTAAACGCAACGGCCTACACCAGTAACGTTGGAGAACGGCTTGATAAAGATAAATACTGGACAAACCGGATGGAAAGCAATATCCGGAAATATGGAATCTCTTTTGACTATCGGTATTACGGTGTTGGAGATACTGGTGGTGCCCCACGAGAAAAAGATGTCAATAATGCCGTCAACAGTTTGAAACATGAAGACAGCAACTTCAAAGTTATCCTTACTCCTTCTGATCAGATTTTTAAAGATATCACACCTGAATTAAAAGATAAACTTCCAACATTTGCCGGAGATTTACTTCTTACCGAACACAGTGCCGGCTCAATGACTTCTCAATCTTATATGAAAAGAGCGAATCGCAAAAATGAGCAGTTGGCAAAATCGGCAGAACAATTGGCCGCTGTAGCCGACTGGATGAACAGCGCAACCTATCCAATGACTAAACTAAACAATTCCTGGGATCTTGTTCTCGGCAGTCAGTTCCATGATATTCTTCCGGGGACCAGTACCGTAAAAGCATATACTTATGCATGGAATGATGAGTTTATCGCTGCGAACGGATTTTCGGAAGTAATCAAGAACTCGGTTGCTGCTCTTGCGCATCATCTAAACACCCAAACAGAAGGAAAATCAATTGTCGTATACAATCCAGTTGCCATTGATAGAGAAGATATTGTTTCTGCGGAACTATCATACACCC
The DNA here is from genome assembly GCA_964488805.1 of uncultured Odoribacter sp. Lineage (GTDB taxonomy): Bacteria > Bacteroidota > Bacteroidia > Bacteroidales > Prolixibacteraceae > Aquipluma. The sequence continues at coordinate 45,042 of CAZAVU010000022.1, forward strand.
AACTCCCTGCAAACCTCAGGGTATTCGATAAAAACGGCAAAGAAGTACCTGCTCAAATAGTCGCAAAAAACGGGAATAAACTAACTGTCATTTTCCTGGCCAAACTACCACCAGCAGGACTCTCTGTTTTTGATATTCGCGAATCAAAAGAACAAACGCAATCCTCTGAACTGAGCGTTACAGATCAATCTCTCGAAAACAATTATTTCAAAGTTCAGATTGACAAAAACGGGGATATCTTAAGCATTTTTGATAAAACAGCACAAAAAGAAGTCTTGTCAAAACCGGCCTCCCTGGAATTCTTGAAAGAAGATCCAAAAGAATGGCCTGCCTGGAATATGGATTGGAGTGATCGAAAGAATTCAGCCATTGATTCGTTGAATAATGATGTTCATATCCGGATAGCAGAACAAGGCCCAGCACGAGTTGCTCTGGAAATTAATAAAAAAGGACAGAATTCCGAAATTACACAGGTTATTAGTCTTGCTGCAGGAGATGCAGGGAAACGAATCGAGGTCAATAATAAACTCGACTGGCAATCTAAAGGGGTCAGTTTAAAAGCATCCTTTCCAACCACTGCTGTTAATGAATTTGCAACGTATGGGTTGAATACTGCGGCTATTCAACGCACAACAAATAACGATGTTAAATTTGAAGTGCCTGGACGTCAGTGGATCGACATAACCGATCGTCCCAACAATTATGGAGTGTCTATCCTCGAAGATTGTAAATATGGTTCAGACAAACCAGACAACAATACACTCAGATTAACCTTAATGTATACTCCAAACGCAAAATCGTATAAATACCAGGGATCTCAGGATTGGGGTATTCATGATTTCAAATATGCCATTTATGCACACGTTGGAGATTGGGTTCGTGCAAAAACTCCATGGCAGGGAAACTTTGTAAACGCCCCTCTTCAGGCCTTCGAAACAAGTAAACATGATGGTTCGCTGGGAAAAGAATTTTCACTCATCAAAATCAATACCGACAAAGTTGATGTAATGGCTTTCAAGAAAGCTGAAGAAAGTGACTATTATATTGTCCGTTTCAATGAACTCTATGGGAAAGATGCAAATGGCGTTTCTGTTAGTTTCCCTGGTAAAATCGTTGATGCTTATGAAGTAAACGGGCAAGAACAAAAAATCGGAAATGCAAACTTTACCAATGGTACATTAAACTTTGATATGACGAAATTCATGATGAGAAGTTTTGCTGTCAAGTTTGCACAAGCTCCGACAACTTCATCTAAACCAGAGCAAAAAAGCATTGAATTACCATTTAATACAGATGTTATAAGTGCCGATAGTAAACGTACAGACGGGAACCTGGCCGATGGATTAACCATCCCGGCAGAATTAATCCCTTCAGAAGTTATCAGTGAAGACATTCATTTTAAAATGGGAAAAACTACAGACAAAGCCAACAATGCAGTAAGTGCTAACGGACAAAAGATCATGCTCCCTCAGGGGAATTTCAATAAAGTTTACATTTTAGCTTCAGCAGCGAAAGATACTCAGGGAACATTTAGCATTAACGGTAAACCGATTTCATTAAATATACAACAATGGACTGGTTTTGTCGGACAACATTACGGTCGCATTCTGGCTGAAAAAGGAACTGTTGTAACTCAAATAACAAATGCATTTACCAAGCGAGATAACATCGCATGGTATGCCTCTCATTGCCATTCTGCAAATGCAAATGAAGCTTACCAATATAGCTATATCTTTAAATATGAGATTAATCTGCCACAAGGAGCAAAAAGCATCACTCTTCCGAAAAACAGCGATATTAAAATCTTTGCCATTACTGTTGCCCATAAGCAAAACGAAGATGTTGCCCCACTTCAACTTCTGTATGATGATTTCAAAGACAATAAACAAGCTCAGTTAAGATAATCAATCCGTTCTCTGATTCTAAGAAATGTCATTTTTAAAATAGGTAGTATCCATTTATATAGTTATTTGGATGCTACCTATTTTTTTCTGCACTATATTCTTAAAATTCATATTCTTTAAGTGTTTGATAATCTGTTTTAAATGAGCTTTTGGTAGTTTTTAATTAAGTAGCTTGTTGCCATTTTTTATAAGATAAAGGTGGCATTGAGTTAAAAGATGAGCCAAATAAGGAAATTTAGGTTTTATCAATTGATTTATTTTTTACTACTTTGATGCTTGATCATTAAATGAGTTGTTTAATATTTTCTGATCCTAAGACGCTTTGATCAGTGTTTTGTAAATGATTGAAAAGTAGTTTGTTGAAAAAGTTGTTGGGCTTTTGTGTAGTTATCACTTTAAATATTTCAAATGAATCTGAACCTAAAGAATCCGTTGATTTTTCTTGATCTGGAAACAACCGGAATGAATATTGTAACCGACCGCATTGTTGAAATTGCTCTGATCAAGATTTATCCCGATGGAAGAGAAGAAGAAAAGGAATATCGGATTAATCCTGAAATGCCTATTCCAGAGGCATCGAGTAAAATTCATGGAATCTACGATGAGGATGTAAAAGATAAACCAACTTTTAAAGAAGTTGCCAAAACCATTGCGCAGTTCATGGAAGGTTGTGATTTTGCCGGTTTTAACTCGAACCGGTTTGATATTCCCCTATTAGCTGAGGAGTTCTTGCGTGCCGACGTTGATCTCGATCTGAAAAAGCGCAAGTTTATCGATGTTCAGGCAATTTTTCACAAGATGGAAAAACGTACCCTGGCCGCAGCTTATAAATTCTATTGTCAGAAAACACTTGAAGATGCACATACAGCCATGGCTGATACTAGGGCAACATACGAAGTGCTTAAATCACAGCTTGATGTGTACAAGGACGAAGACTATGAGGATGCTCATGGCAAAGTTTCAAAGCCTATTGTGAACGATGTTCAGGCATTGAGCGAATTCTCCTCGTATGATACCAATGTTGATTTTGTGGGACGCATTGTGTATGACGAAAACGGTGTGGAAATCATCAACTTCGGGAAAAATAAAGGTATTCCTGTAGAAAAGGTTTTGCGTGAACAACCGGGGTATTACGGCTGGATCCTGAACAACGAATTTCCATTATATACCAAGAAAGTATTGACAGCCATTAAGTTGAGGATGAAATGAAAATAATTTGTGTTGGCCGTAATTATCTGGCCCATGCCAAAGAGTTGAACAGTGAGGTGCCGGATGAACCTGTTTTGTTTATGAAACCCGATACGGCTTTGCTTCGCAACAACGATCCGTTTTATATTCCGGATTGGTCGGATAACCTGCACCACGAAGTTGAATTGATAATCAGGATCAACCGGCTCGGGAAAAATATCGAAAGAAAGTTTGCACACCGGTATTACAGTGAAATCGGCCTGGGAATAGATTTTACAGCCCGCGATCTACAGAATTTGTTGATAAGCAAAGGTTTGCCGTGGGAAAAGTGCAAGGCTTTCGATCATTCGGCAGTAATATGTCAGGATTTTGTGCCGGTAGAGTCTTTGCCCGATCGGAATGCCATTCATTTCAGGCTTGATAAAAATGGCCAGACGGTTCAGGAAGGAAATTCGGCTCAGATGATTTTTTCGATTGATGAAATTATTGAGCATATTTCGAAGTATTTTACTTTGAAAATTGGAGATCTGATATATACAGGAACCCCTGCAGGTGTTGGGCCGGTATCTGTCGGCGACCGGCTGGAAGGATATCTGGAAGGTCAGAAAAAGTTCGATTTTTGGGTGAAATAAACGTGGGTTCTATTAAAAAATGTTAATTGTTTTATCCATACTTCCTTATTTTTAGCATATTCCTACTTTTGCTTTTTCATATTTGTAACTTAAAATCAGTTGTGTTATAGCCAATAGTCATGCCTTTGGACAGTGATAATGATATCAGGAATATTTCTGCTTCCGATTTAAAGAAAATCAGGCAGAAGAAGCGTATTCTGAACTTGCTGCATATTTATGGTGAAGTTTCGGCGCCAGAACTATGCAAATGGCTAAAGATCAGTCTTCCTACCTGTATCGCTTTGCTCAATGATTTGATTGCACTTGGATACGTCGTAAATGTTGGGATAGGAGAATCAAGCGGAGGCCGCAAACCCAATTTATATGCACTGCCTGACGATGGGTTTTATGTTATTTCGTGCGATTTTGCCCGTTTCTCGGCAAGTATGGCAATACTCGACTGCCACAATAAGTTTGTTACCCCGATTGTGGTGATTGATACGCACATGGATGATCCACAACTTGTTGATAAATTACATGCTGCGGCAAAAAAAATGATGACTGAAAACAACATTCCTGATCAAAGAATATACGGATTGGGAGTGGATATGCCCGGTCTGATTGATTCAAAAAGCGGCATAAATTACACGATAAAAGATAAAAAGCGCCAGAACATACGTCGCGACCTGAAGCAACGCTTTAATAGATTGGTTTATGTCGACAATGACGCCCGGATGCATGCGCATGGTGAATTTCGTTTTGGAGCAGCCCGCGAATATAAGGAAGCAATTATCCTTCACTGGAGCTGGGGGCTTGGCCTTGGTATTTATGTCAATGGCCAGCTTTACAGCGGGAACAGCGGCTTTGCCGGTGAATTTTCACACATCCCGATGGTTGAGAATGGTGATTTATGTATCTGTGGAAAACGAGGTTGTCTGGAAACTATTGCTTCGTCGAATACCATTATGAGGCGGGTACAGCAAGGATTTGATGATCATGAGGTATCCTCGCTGATCAATCAGTTCGCTGATCATCCGGAAAAGGTGACGCCAGATGATGTTATTAATTGGGCCCGACGGGGTGACGAATTCTGTATTTCGATTCTGAATGAAATAGGAACTGCAATGGGGAAGGGGCTTTCGTACATTATTCAATTACTGAATCCTGAAGTAATTGTTTTGAGTGGCCCGCTTTCGAAGGCAAGACAATATGTGTTGTCGCCTATACAACAGTCACTCAATAGGTTATGTTTAGAAAAGATCTCTAGGAATACAATTATCGTTGTATCGGATATGGGCGATCAGTCGGCTTTATTAGGTACATCAGAAATGGTTTTTCAAAAGGTTTTCACTGAAATCGATTTTCCAGGCCTGATTTAGGCAGATTTTCAGTACTTCGCTATTCTTTCACAATTCTTGAATTACAACTGAATTTAATAATTTACGTGAGTCTGACCAGATATCAGCCTCATTCTCCTGGACGCCTGTTCATGTGGGCTTTTCCCGACTTAATAAGCTCAGTATTGTCTATCAGATTGTGTTTGAGAATTCATTTCTTTGTTTTTAAGACCTTCCGATTTTAAAAGTCTTAATTCCCTTGATAACAAAATTTGCAAATAGATATGTAATGTTCCTCTAATCAATGTTTTATTGGGATTTTGCCGTCTGCTATTCCAAGTTTTAGAAGTGTTCTTGTTAAAATGTGTTAAAAAGTATATTAAAATGTTATAAAAAAATGAGTACTTCATAAAATATTTTAATAACTTAGCTTTTGTTTTGTGTAGCGTTTACTTAGTTGGTTAAAAAATTTCAAAACTATGTCGATGCACGATCTCAGTCAGTCAAGAAATATTTCAGTTGCAGATTTGAATAAGATTAGGCAGAAGAAGCGTATTCTAAGTTTGCTTCACGTTCAAGGATATATTTCTGCTCCGGAACTAAGCAAATGTTTAAAAATTAGTTTGCCTACCTGTATTGTCTTGCTCAACGACCTGATTTCGCTTGGATATGTGAAAAATATTGGAATCGGAGAATCGAGTGGAGGCCGTAAACCTACATTGTATGGCTTGCCTGAAGATGTCTTTTATGTCATATCCTGTGACCTGGCGCGTTTCTCGGCTAGTATGGCTATACTCGATTGCCACAATAAATTTGTTACTCCTATTGTCGAAATCGACACGCATATTGACGATCCCCTGCTTGTTGATAAATTATTTGATGCTGCTCAGAACCTGATGGTCTCCAATCAGATTCCCAATGAAAAAGTCTATGGTTTGGGTGTTGATATGCCTGGTTTGGTTGATTCTAAAACCGGAATAAACTATACCATTAAAGATAAAAAACGGCAGAATATTCGTCGTGACCTGAAACAACGGTTTAATAAACTGGTGTATATTGACAATGATGCCAGGATGCATGCGCATGGGGAGTTTCATTTTGGGGCAGCCCGTGAATTTAAAGAAGCTATCATATTGCACTGGAGCTGGGGGCTTGGACTGGGAATTTATATCAATGGACAGCTTTACAGTGGAAACAATGGTTATGCTGGTGAGTTCTCCCATATTCCTATGGTCGAGAACGGAGATTTGTGTATCTGTGGAAAACGGGGCTGCCTGGAAACCATAGCTTCATCGAATACCATTATGAAACGCGTTCAGGACGGTTTTGTCAATCAGGAGATTTCGACATTGATCAATCAGTTTAAGGATCATCCGGAAAAAGTCACTCCGGAAGATGTGATCAACTCGGCCCGGCAGGGTGATGAATTTTGCATTTCGATTCTGGATGAAATCGGGACGGCAATGGGGAAAGGACTTTCGTATATTATTCAATTGCTGAATCCGGAAGTGATTGTACTGAGTGGTCCGCTTTCCAAGGCTAAGCAATATGTGTTGTTGCCTATTCAGCAGTCACTCAATAGGTTGTGTCTTGAAAAAATTTCGAGGAATACAGCCATTATTGTTTCGGATATGGGCGACCAGTCAGCTTTGCTGGGGACTTCGGAAATGGTTTTTCAAAAGGTTTTTACAGAAATTGATTTTACAGGGCTTACCCTGTAAATAAGATAAAAGTGTGTATTACTTATTATTAACTTAAATTTAAACTTATGCGAAAGGTTTTATTATTGACCATGATGTGCCTGGCTCTGTTAGGAAGTGCAATGGCACAGCTATCGGTATCCGGAACCGTTGTTTCCGTCGCTGACGGGATCGGATTACCAGGGGTTACTGTATCAGAGAAAGGAACGACCAATGGCGTCATTACTGATGCTAGCGGGAAGTTCAGGATCAAGGTAGCTTCAGGAAAAAGTACTTTGGTATTTTCATTCGTTGGAATGAAAACTATTCAAGAGCCAGTAAACAGCCGTTCGGTGATTAATGTAAAAATGGGTTCGGAAGATATTGGTTTAAATGAAGTTGTGGTTACTGCAATGGGTATCACCAAATCAGAACGGGCAATTGGTTATGCTCAAAACACGATTACCTCTGAGAGGCTTGTTCAAAAAGGTACACCGAACGTCGCTACTGCTTTATACGGGAAAGCACCGGGTCTTAGAATAGCTGCTACCCCCGGAGGAGCAACCAGTGGTGTGGCTATCCAGGTTCGCGGAGTAAACTCCATCAATTTTAAGTCAACCCCCTTGGTTATTATGGATGGAGTCCCTGTGCGTGATGGTACATTTGATAATGGTAATTATTGGAATGATCAGCGAATTCGTTCCAACGGGTTGATCGATTTTAACCCTGAAGATATTGAAAGTATTTCGGTATTAAAAGGTGCTGCTGCTGCTGCACTTTACGGATCAGAAGCTGTAAACGGGGTACTGGTTATTACAACAAAAAGCGGAAAGGGGAAAGGACTGTCAATCGATTGCAGTACTACCTATTCATTTGATAAGGTTGCCTATTTGCCCAAATGGCAAAAGACCTACGGCCCTGGGTTGCCGATAGGATACGCCAAAGCAAATTGGGGATCATCAATCGATGACCAGGGATTCAGACATGCAACTATTAACGGAACAGATTACCGTCACAGTCTGCAGACTAGCGTAAGCTTTGGACCTGCTTTTGATGGGAAACCAATATTGGCATGGACCGGTGATGTTGTTCCTTATTCTTATCAGGAAAATGGGTTTGCTAATTTGTTTCAAACAGCTAACAATGAACAAACTAATGTTTCCTTGTCAACAAGTAGCGAGAAAATGCAATCAAGGTTCTCCTATACTTTCCAACATACTGAAGGATTGAGTTTGAACTCGTCAAATAACAAGCACAATTTTAATTTTAAAAACACGTATGCTATCGGCAAAAAAATCACTTCGGATGTTGTCATTAATTATATGAACTGGAATATTCATAACAGACCATACATGATTGACCGGTTGATCAATAATTTTACCGGTATGTTCCCGGCATTCGATAACGGAAATTGGTATAAATCACATTACAAAACCAGTCTTGGTTATCGATATGTGACCGGCACCGGACAAAGTTTAACTCCTGATGAAAACATCAAGTATGGTAATTTCAGGGGCGATATTGGAGACTTTATGTGGAGAATGAAGGAATATAATTCGGATGAAGACCAAAACCGCTTGAATGCAGTTGCCAAGATCAGTTGGGAAATTATTTCTGGATTAAAGTTGCAATTTAGGGCTTCTACCGATTTTACCTCTGTTAACACAATCAATAAGAACTCGACTGAAGTGCCATTAGCTTTTGGATATTCAGGCAGTTTCTCAATTTCCCATTCAGTACAATCCCTCAATTACGGTGATGCCATTCTGACTTACATGAAGAAATTGAATGATGACTATATATTAACGGCTACAGCAGGTTATAATACCGAAACAGATAAAGCGTTCTATTCATCAGCTTCGACCAATGGTGGGCTGGTTGCTGAAAATAAATTTGACTTAAGCGCCTCGAGAAATACAATCTCAGCAGGTGGTAGTCAGTCATATCTTATCAAAGATGCTATGTTTGGTATTATAAACGCATCATATAAAAATTATTTATTTGCTGAAGCTACCGTCAGGAGAGACCGTACATCAACCATGAACCCAGATAATAACTCGTTTGTATATCCTTCAGTTAACACCGGTTTTGTGTTCTCCGATGCATTTAAATTGCCTTCTTACATTACCTATGGAAAATTAAGGGCATCTTGGGGGATTGTGGGTAACTATCCCGCTCAGTATCTGGCAAATCCCGCTTATGATCAAGGCAACTTAGGTGATCAGGGCTCAGGTTCAGTTTTAACTACAAAGATAAGGACCAGCCCGTTCGGGAACAGCGATATTAAACCTGAAATGAAAAATGAATACGAAATAGGTTTAGAGACCAAATTTTTCAAAGATCGTCTATACATGGATTTTACCTATTATCATGCTAAAATTAACGATCAGTTGTTGAATCTTTCGTTGCCGCAAAGTATGGGCGCAGGCAGTATCTTGACCAATATTGGTTCGTTAAAAAATACTGGTATCGAATTGATGTTGAGGGGAACTCCTGTTTTAACTGATAATTTCAGATGGGAAGCAACCTTTAATTTCTCGAAAAATAGTAACAAGGTTGTCAAACTTACTACTGGATCGAATGAATTATTACACGCCAACTATGATGGAGATGCAGCAAAACGTGTTTCAACAGTGGGTCAACCAATGGGAGACTGGTATGCACATCCAATTAAAACCGACGGACAGGGAAGAAAAATTGTTGGTGGTGATGGAACTTATGTGCTAGATGGCGATAAATGGGAAAAATACGGAAACTCAATGCCTAAAGGTGCTGGCGGTATCATAAATACCTTCACTTATAAAGATTTTACTCTGGATATGACAACTGATTTCACTTACGGCGGTTATGTTATGCCTACCGGGTTATATTGGCTGACAGGCAGGGGTTTGACTACTGATGCATTAAAAACTCCAGAAGGTGCAAGTAAAACAAATCTTACTTATTATATTGATGATGATTGGGTTGGTCATGAAACTACATCTACTTCAGGTCCTCATAACGAACCTGTAATGCATGATGGTATTATTCTGGATGGAGTAACTGCAGACGGATCTCCAAACACAAATGTAATTTCACCGGCTATCTATTATTGGTATGGATATAACTGGGGAGGACCTCAATATGGTAATTCGCTGTATTATAAATACATCAATAAAAATAACTATTTGAAAATGCGTGAAATCTCATTGGCCTATATGCTGCCAGAAAGAATCGCATCAAAGATTGGAGCAAAGAAATTGCAGATATCTGTTTTCGGACGAAATTTGTTCTATTTCTACCGGTCAATTAAAAATATGGACTCAGAACAATTATCAACCGGTTCATACTGGGGAAGTAATGTTAGCAATGCGGGAACGAACCCATCTTCCCGGACTTTAGGTTTCATGTTAAGAGCTAATTTTTAATAACCATTAAGAATATACCATTATGAAAAACAAGATATTGTTTATTTCGCTTTTTATGCTCCTTGGTATTACTGCATGTAATGATTCAAAATTTGAAGACTACTACGTTCAACCTTCAACAATCAATACATCAACAATTGAGAAACAATTTGCAGGAGCATTTTCGTCCACGTTAGATTGGACCATGTACAGATACTGGAATTATTTTGTTGTTTTACAAAATACTGCCTTGCACTATACCCAAGTGGTTGGTTGGCAAAATTTCGAAAAACAATATGAACCAGGCGCTGGAGGCGTAGGAGACAGATGGGGCTGGTACTATGGATACCTAGCGCAATTCCGTGAATTTGAGAAAGTCTATAATGCTGCCTCAAAAGAAGAACAGGCCGATAAAAAGATATATAAGATCTTATCCACCATCTTCTTTTATGATCAGACACAGCAAATGGTTGATATATGGGGCGATATTCCGTGGAGCGAGGCGGGTTTGCTCAGTACAAACGATGGAAATTATAAGGCATCGTATGCGAAATACGACAATGCTTCATCGATCTATACCAAAATGTTGGATGATCTGAAGGTATTTGCTGATGAACTGAATTCAATTTCAATTCCTTCACCGGTTGCCGGAATTCTAAAAACACAGGATTATATTAATCATGGGGATATTACTTTATGGAAAAAATACTGTAACTCATTGCGCTTAAGGATGCTAATGCGTGTATCCAAAGTCTCGGAATTTAAATCAAGAGTCAGTAGTGAAATAGCTTCCATCATAGGTAATCCTTCTGCTTATCCACTTTGTTCTTCTCTTAGTGATAATATTGTTATCCTTGTTCACGATTTAAGTACCAGCATTACTTCAGACCTTTATAGTGGAATTATAGGTTGGGGAAATAATGATACTGCCAATAAGGGAATGATCGATTTGATGAACAGTACTTCCGATCCTCGGATCAGAGCTATGTTTCAACCAAGGAATGATGCTACCATAACCAATGTACCTTATGCAGGTCTGGATCCAACCCTGACTCCATCAGAACAAGATGCGTTCCTGCAGAATGACCTATTGGCCAGGTATAACTTTTCTACCTTAAGTAAAAATAAAAAGTTGCCAGGGCTCCTAATGTCATCAGCATCAACTCAATTTATGCTTGCTGATTATTATCTGAATGTAGCCAATAACGATGCTGGTGCAAAAGCCGCTTACGAAAACGCGATAAAATGTTCAATTGATTATTATTTCTGGTTGAGAACGTTAAGCGATAACAATGAAGTAGCCGTTACACCGGTAAAGGACAGCGAAAAAACAGCTTATCTGGCAAGTAGTATCGCCTGGTCGAATGCAACTACAACAGCCAAGAAAAATGAATTTATTGCAACTCAGAAATGGATAAATTACAGTATTCTGGAACCTCTTGAAGGTTGGGCTGAAGTAAGAAGAACTAATTTACCGGCCTTTAATTTCCGTCCGGATAATTCATCGCAGATTACAACTTTGCCACCAGTCCGTTGGTTCTATCCTGACAATGAAAAGATTTACAATACTGATAATTACAATACAGTAAAAGCTAAAGACAAGGTAACTCAGAAGATTTTCTGGGATATCGATTAGAAACAACCGAAGTCAATTTTCTATACTTGAAGAGGATGGTTAAAACCATCCTCTTCTTTATGTCTTGTCAGATATTTTCAGGTATGAACAAACTATTTGTGATCGTGTTATTGAATGCTTTTCCCTTATCGGGATTTGCTTTTCAGAAGGATTTACCACAACAGGTCGAGGTTTCTTATCAGACTGTCATTAACGGCGAATTGAGGCCAGATAGCCCCCGCAGCAACGTTTTATGCACATTCGTAGCCTGTCGTTCGTCGGTTGACGCTGGCTCTCGCCGATTACTTCCTTCGGTTGCACGGGAGTCTGGTTACGTTGATTATTCCGAAAGAAAGACATATCAGGTAGCTCGCTTTCAAGACGGAACTGTCATCAATACGCCCCAGGTATTTGACGAATATCCTCAATTGACAGAAACCGGTGAAACTGTTAATATTCTTGGTTACACCTGCAAACATGCCAAAACCTCGCTTCGTTCCAACTCCATCGATATTTGGTACACTACCGAATTGGGTGTGAAAGGAACCCCTGCAATGAGCTATGGCTTACCTGATGGATTGGTGTTAAAAATTGTCAGAAACAACAATTTTGAAATCGTTGCTACCTCCATAAAGCTGTTGAAGCAAAATGAAACTGCAACGATCCTTCCGGCTGAAATGGGCGAGAGTCTTGAACTGCCGCTTTATAAACATCGGATTACAGACAACCTGATTACAACTGTAGATGTGTTTACCAACGAACAAATCAGCTTCGGAAATGAATTTGTGAATCCTGCCGATACCGAATCCCAGAAAACATTTAAATATTCAGCAGGAACAGTTATCCTGAAAAAGGTAAAACTACCCATTGTGCCTGATGATACGCAGCTTTTTGTAGAGTTGTATCAACATTCTGCCGGTGATGCTTACGACCGTACTGGCAGTGTTTTTATGATCCCGCAGGACAAAGAATTGTCGTTCCTTGACGGTTTGCGAACAGGAGTGAAAAATTTACCTGCACTCTCAGTAAAAAACGGGAAATCGTATTACGGTGTGGCCGTTACCGAAAATTATTCGCCCCTGGTTGAAATCATGCGTTTCTTTACGCCCTTCGGCATCGGGCAGTTTAATGAGAAATCGAAAGTTTACGGAATGCAATGGGAAGATTCAACATTTTACAAGCAGGAAGTGTCCGAGTTGCTGCCGATGCTTCAGGGCGAGCAATGGATTGGCGTTTTTATTGGTAATTACGATAAAGGCGGTCATCGTGTAAGCCTGAAATTGAAATATTATCCCGGGAACATGGAAGTCTCGGACAAGCCAGCAAAGAAATACTGGACCATGCCGGTTTTTAATACTCTGAATGTGATGGAAATGTCGGGACAGGAATATGGAACCATGTTTGGTGACGATTCGCTAAAGGTTGAGGTAACTGTTCCTGAAGGACTGAAGAATATCCGAATGCGCTACATTACAACCGGACACGGAGGCTGGGATGGTGGTGATGAGTTTAATCAAAAACCAAACACGGTTTTGCTTGACAATCGGGTGCTGTTTCAATTCACTCCCTGGCGAAGCGACTGTGCAACGTTCCGTAAATTCAATCCGGCATCTGGTAATTCATGGAACGGCACTACTTCCAGCGATTACAGTCGCTCTGGTTGGTGTCCCGGAACAGCAACCATTCCGGTATTTTATCCCTTTTCTGGAATGACTCCGGGGAAACACAAAATAACCGTGGCTATCCCGATGGGCAAAAATGAAGGTGGTAGTTTTAGTTCGTGGAATGTTTCAGGAGTGCTAATTGGAGAGTATGAATAAGAAAAAGAAATCAGCAAATCAGGCTGAAATGGCTGAAAAAGCAGTATCTTTGCATTCCCTCGTTACCGGGGCTGACTGGTTTTGACAGCGGGTAGAAGAGGTATGTAAGCATGTCGGGCCTTGATCGCACAGCCCGTTAATCATGGCGTTCAAAATATAATTGGCGAAAATAACTACGCTCTTGCTGCGTAATCGAACTAAGTAGATTACACTTTATTCCGGCACCAGGTGCTGGAACGAGACATCACCCGGGTGCTATTTCCCTGAAGCGGCCCGATCAGGTGGTGCAAGTAAATCGGGGATAGCAGGAGGCAGGCTTCGGGACTTCTGCAAAAATTAAGAAGCTAAGGTAAAAGTCGGTAGCCCTGATCCAGCTTTTGCACTAAAATCAAGTCTGGGGATAAGCATGTAGAAAGCATATTGCTTCCTCGTTTGGACGCGGGTTCGACTCCCGCCAGCTCCACGGTGTTTTGTAAGTGTCTGGTAATCAATTGATTGAAATTTAATTTTGTCTGTTTTGAGGTTCTAAATCTCAGAACAGACAAATTACAGACAAAAAATGAAAAGAAATAAAATTTGCATCCTCCCAAAACTTTACGATTGCGGCGGCAACGCCAAAAAGCAATGGTTCATTTTTTACAGCTTCAGAAACCCGGCAAGTAATAAAATGGTAAGATTCCGGGTTTACGACGGATTTACAGGGATCACTTGACATTATTGTGGGGAATGGTATTAATTTGAATCTTTGTTGAAA